>DASPMI010000189.1:0-109992 GCA_035627135.1 Anaeromyxobacter sp.
GCCCGCCTCGGCCACGAGCGACCCGGCGATGAACGCGCCGAGGGCCACCGAGTAGCCGACGCGGTGCGCGAGGTAGGCGATCCCGAAGCACAGCCCGAGGCTCACGACGAGCAGGGTCTCGGGGCGCTCGAGCCGCCGCACGTACCGGATCGCGCGCGGCACGGTCACCATCCCGACCCCGAGCAGCGCCGCGAGGAACGCCGCGAGGCGGCCGAGCGTCGCGACCACGTCGCCGGGCGAGACCCCGGCGCCGGTCGCCACCGCCGTGAGCACGGCGATGAGCGCCACCGCGACGAGGTCCTCCACCAGGAGGACCCCCACGACGAGCTCGCGGTGCGGTCCGCGGACGCGCAGCTCGCCGAACGCCCGGGCGACGATGGTGGTGCTGGAGATGGACACCATCGCGCCCGTGAAGACGCTCGCCAGCACGCCGAGCCCGAGCGCCCGCCCCACCCCGAACCCGAGGAAGGCCATGAGGCTCGACTCGACGAGCGCCGTCACCGACGCGGAGGGCCCGACGCGCGTCAGCCGCCGCAGGCTGAACTCGAGCCCCAGCCCGAACATGAGCAGGATGACGCCCACCTCGGAGAGGGTCTCGACGACGGTCTGGTCCGCGACGAGCGGGATCGGGACGTGCGGCCCGACGATCAAGCCCGCGAGCAGGTACCCGAGCACCACCGGCTGCCGCAGCCGCTGGAACAGGACCGTGGTGACGGCGGCGACACCGAGGACGACGGCCAGGGCCTCGAGGAACGCGTGCGCGTTCATCGCGGGGGGAACGGGAGCTGGACGAAGAAGGAGCTGCCGCGGCCGGCTGCGCTCTCGAACCGGAGGCGCCCGCCCATGGCCTCGACGAGTCCCCGCGAGACGAAGAGGCCGAGGCCACGCCCCTCCCCGTCCCGCGTCGTGTAGAAAGCCTCGAAGATCCGCGCGCGCGCCGCCTCGCCGATGCCCTCCCCGGTGTCGCGGATCTCGACCTCCACCCCGGCCGCATCCGGCCGGGCGCGGATCCGGACCTCGTGCCCACCCGGGCTGCCCTCGGGGATCGCCTGCGCCGCGTTGAGGAGCAGGTTCAGGAACACCTGCCCGAGCGGCGCCTCGTCGCCCGCCACGGGCGGGAGCTCCCCGTACTCCTTCACCAACCGTGCACGGTTCCGGAGCTGGCCCGCCGCGAGCCCCGCGGCGAGATCGAGGACCCGCGGCAGCTCGACGGCCTGCGTCCGGCCCGGATCCCGCGAGAAGGCCTGGAGCGCGCCCACGAGCGCCCGCACGCGCCGCGCGCCCTGCTGCGCGTCCGCCACGGCCGACCGGAGATCGTCGAGGCGATCCGCGGGGAGGAGCGCGCCCAGATCGCGGAGCTCCGACGCGACGTGCTGGAGCCCGCTCACCACGCTGGTGAGCGGGTTGTTGATCTCGTGCGCCATGCCGCGCGCCATCGCGCCGAGCGAGGCGAGGCGGGCGGCCGCGAGGAGCTGCGCGCGCGTGGGGCCTTGCTCACCCCCGCTCTCGTCGCGTCCGTTGGCCGGCATCGATCCCAGTGAAGCCGGTTCGCGAAGGCGGGGCAAGCTCGCGCCCGGAGGCGGCATTGGCCCGATCGGGGTGGAGCTCGTCCGACCCCGCGCGCTCCAGGACCAAGCGCGGCACGCCGCGTCGCCTGCAGGGCGGGCGTCCGCCCTCCCGTCCCGACCCGCGAGCCGCGCCGCCGATTTGGCGCGTGGAGCGGACCCGTTCAGGGTCCAGCCGTGCGCGATGCGATCGATCGCGCACTCGCCCGTGCGACGCGCCCGGGCCACCTTGTCGTCGGAGCGCCGACGCGCCCGCGCGTGGCGCAGGAAGGACTCGCACGTGACCACCCAGACCGATCGCTGGAGCGCGCTCGCGACGCAGCTCCGGGCCGACAGCATCCGCGCCACGACCGCCGCCGGCTCCGGCCATCCCAGCTCCAGCCTGTCGGCCGCCGACCTCGCGGCCGTCCTCCTCGCCGATCACCTGCACGTCGACTGGACGCAGCCGAAGGACCTCGACAACGACCGCTTCGTGCTCTCGAAGGGCCACGCCGCGCCGCTGCTCTACGCGATGTTCAAGGCGGCGGGCGCGATCACCGACGAGGAGCTGCTCACGCTGCGCCGGCGCGGGAGCCGGATCGAGGGCCACCCGACCCCGCGGCTGCCGTGGGTGGACGTGGCGACCGGCTCGCTCGGCCAGGGGCTGCCCGCCGCGGTCGGGATGGCGCTCGCTGCGCGGCTCCTCGAGCGAGACGTCCGGATCTGGGTGCTCCTCGGGGACAGCGAGCTCGCCGAGGGGAGCGTCTACGAGGCGCTCCAGCTCGGCGGACACCTCGGGCTCCGGCAGGTCGTCGCGATCGCGGACGTGAACCGCCTCGGCCAGCGCGGGCCGACGATGCTCGGGTGGGACGTCGAGCAGTACGCGGCCCGGGCCCGCGTGTTCGGCTGGAACGCGCTCGTGGTGGACGGCCACGATCGCGAGGCGATCCACCGGGCGTACGCCGACGCCGAGGGCTCCGACCGGCCCGTCTTCGTCGTCGCGCGCACGAAGAAGGGCGCAGGCGTGGCGGCCCTCGAGGACCTGGAGAGCTGGCACGGGAAGCCGCTGCCGGAGGAGGAGGCGCGGCGAGCGCTCGAGCAGCTCGGCGATCCGGCGTGCAACCTGCGGGTCGATCCGCCCGCCCCGCGCCGGCGCGCCGGGCGCCCGGCGGCGCCGGCGAGACCGTACGAGCCGCCGCGATGGGAGGTCGGGAAGAAGGTCGCGACGCGCGAGGCGTTCGGCGACGCCCTGCGGGCGCTCGGCGCCGCCCGGCCGGACGTCGTCGCCCTCGACGGCGAGGTGGGCAACTCGACGTACACGGAGAAGTTCGAGCAGGCCCACCCGGACCGCTTCTTCCAGGCGTACATCGCCGAGCAGCAGCTGGTGAGCGCGGCGGTGGGGCTCCAGGTGTACGGGCTCGTGCCCTTCGCGGCGACCTTCGCCGCGTTCTTCTCGCGCGCGGACGACCAGATCCGCATGGCGGCGATCTCGCGGGCGCGCCTCTGCCTCTCCGGCTCGCACGCCGGCGTCTCGATCGGCGAGGACGGCCCTTCGCAGATGGCGCTCGAGGACCTCGCCGCGATGCGCGCGGTGCACGGGAGCACGGTCCTCTACCCCTCGTGCGCCACGTGCACCGCCGCCCTCGTCCCGCTCATGGCGGCGGGGACGGGCATCCACTACCTCCGCACGACGCGCGGCAAGACGCCGGTGCTCTACGGACCCGAGGAGCAGTTCAGCCTGGGCGGGAGCAAGGTCCTGCGGCGCTCCGCCGGCGATCAAGCGGCGGTCCTCGCCGCGGGGATCACCCTGCACGAGGCGGTCGAGGCGCACGAGACGCTCGCGCGCGACGGCGTGCACGTGCGCGTCGTGGACCTCTACTCGGTCAAGCCGATCGACCGCGCCACGATCGAGGAGTGCGCCGCCGAGTGCCACGGACGGCTCGTGGTCGTCGAGGATCACCGCCGCGAAGGCGGCCTGGGTGACGCGGTGGCCGAGGTGTTCGACGGGCGGCCCGCGCCGGCGATCACGCGGCTCGCGGTCCAGGGGATGCCGGCCTCGGGCACGCCGGAGGAACTGCTCGCGGACGCGGGGATCGACGCCGAGAGCATCGTGCGGGCGGTGCGGAGGGCCATCGGGCTGGAGGTGCGGCCGGGAGAGACGGCGCGGGTGAGTCCGCCGGCGGAGTAGCGGGGACGAGTCGGGGCGGGTCTGCCGGTTCCCCTGACGCCTGTGGCGGTGACGCCGCCACGGTCACGCCACCGCCCACCCCCGCCCCGCACGCGGTACCATCGTTCCCAT
Source organism: Anaeromyxobacter sp. (assembly GCA_035627135.1). GTDB lineage: Bacteria > Myxococcota > Myxococcia > Myxococcales > Anaeromyxobacteraceae > Anaeromyxobacter. The sequence goes on from DASPMI010000189.1 coordinate 3,844, forward strand.
GCCCCGCCCCCGCCTCCTCGCCGCCCTCGCGCTCCTCGCGCTCGCCGGCGGCGCCGCGGCGGCGACCCTCGCCCGCCGCTTCGCGGGCGCGTCGGATCCGTGCGCGACGGGCTCGAGCGCGGTCGTGGTCCTCACGGCCAGCCGCTCCCTCTGGCTCTGCGAGCGCGGCAGGGCCACGGCGCGGTTCCGCGTGTCGCTCGGCCAGGGCGGCGTCGACAAGCGGCGCGAGGGCGACGAGAAGACGCCGCTCGGGACGTACACGCTCGGCGCACCCCGCGCGTCCGCCGGCTGGGGCTCGTTCATCCCGATCGGCTACCCGACCGCCGAGCAGCGGAGGCGCGGGTACACGGGGTCCGCGGTCGGAATCCACGGCCCCGCGCGCGGGTTCCGCTGGGCGGGCCGGGCCAACGCCTGGTTCGACTGGACCGGCGGCTGCATCGGGATGGCGTCCGACCAGGACCTCGCGCAGGTGGCCGCCGTCGCGCGCAAGGGCGGCGTGACCATCTCGATCCGCTAGGGCAACACCGCCGGCCCGGTGGTCTCCCGCACGACGAGCTCGGGCGCGACCACGATCCGCTCGGTCTCGTTCGCCCACTCCGCCGCCGGCCGGCCGATCTTGCGCAGCACCGCCTCGGCGGCGATCCGTCCCATCTGCTGCAGCGGCTGGCGGACGGTGGTCAGCCCCGGGCCCATGTAGCCCGCGCTCTCGATGTCGTCGAAGCCCACGACCGAGATGTCGCCCGGCACGCGGTAGCCCTGGGCCTCGAGCGCGCGGATCGCGCCGATGGCGGAGACGTCGTTGAAGGCGAAGAGCGCGGTGAACCGCTCGCCCGAGGCGAGGAGCTTGTTCGTCACGTCGAAGCCGAGCTGCGCGGTGGAGGACGGCACCACGATCGGCTCGACCAGGCGCGGCGCGACGGTGAGCCCGAGCTTGCGGGCGGCCGCCGCCGTCGCGCGCCAGCGCACCTCGGTGTCGGGCACGGCGGGGGTGCCCTTGATGAAGGCGATCCGCCGGTGCCCGAGCTCCATCAGGTGACGCAGGGCGAGCAGGGCGGCGGTGCCGTGGTCGAGCACGACGCTCGTCGTGCCCTTCACCGCGTGGTGGCACGAGACGGTCGCGACGGGGATGGGGAGCCGTCGTTCCCACGGCGCGCTCACCACGACGAGCCCGTCCGCGCCGCGATCGGTGAAGCCGGAGGCGTACTGCTCGACGCGCTCCGGCTCCAGGTAGTGGCTCGCCACGTAGTGGAAGTAGCCCTGCGCGGCGAGGCCGTCCTCGATGCCCTGGAGGACGAGGACGTTGTAGCCCTGGCTCACGCCGGGGATCATCACGCCGACGCTGTAGCTCCGGCGCGTCCGGAGCGAGCGCGCGAGGAAGTTGGGACGGTAGCCGAGCTCGCGCGCCTTGGCGCGGACGCGCTCCTGCGTCTCCGCGGAGATGCCGACCGACGTGTCGCCCTTGAGCACGAGCGAGACGGTCGCCGGCGAGACGCCCAGCGCTGCGGCGAGCTCCCGCTGCGTCGGGGGGCGCCCGACGGGCGGCGCTCTCGGGGATCGCTTCCGGGGACGCGTCACGGCCGCTCCATCATGCCCCCAACCCGAACGGAGTGCGAGGAAGTGTGGGCGTGCCGCCGCCGCAGAGCGACCCGGCGACCGCTCCGCCGCCGGAACGGTCTTTTCACGATCCGTGGGAAGGAACCGGGGGCCCTGGCTGTACGTACGGCATGGCCCTCTGGAACAACAAGCAGGAGACGATGCCCTCGGTGGAGCCCGGCCCGGTCCCTGGCCGCTTCACCCAGATCCCGCCCACCCGCCAGGAGGAGGTCACGCCGCCTCCTGCACGCCGCGAGGAGCCGGTGCCGACCGCCGGCGCACCGTCGAGCGACCTCTTGCTCGGCCCCGGCGCCGAGTTCGACGGGAAGCTCACCTTCCGCGGCACGCTCCGGATCGACGCCAAGTTCACCGGCTCGATCGTCACGGACGACGTCCTCATCGTCGGCGAGCACGCGCGCATGAACGCCGAGCTCACCTGCGGCTCCGTCGTGATCCACGGCGAGGTCAACGGCAACGTCCGCGCGACGGGGGCGGTCGAGCTGCGCCACACGGCGAAGCTCCGCGGCGACGTCACGTCCCCGTCCCTCGTGATCGAGCGCGGCGCGCTCCTCCAGGGAACCGTGCGGCTCGGCGAAAAGGACAAGGACAAGCAGGCCAAGTCTTCCAAGTAGCGCAGGCCAGGCGCTCGCCCGCCCGTCAGGGCGGATCGCGACGCGAACTGCTCGAGCCCACCCCGGTTCCGCCCGGGGTCGGGCTCTTTTCCTTTCTGTCGTCCGACACTTACCCGATCGGTACGCCCGACGCGCTGCGGCGATCCTCAGAATCGCGCTTGACGCATCGTTTCTCGTCGTGCTATCTCGCGACGAGTTTCTCGATAATCATTTCTCGAATGGCCAGCTCCACTCCCAGCCCGAGAATCCGAGAAGCCGGGTCCGCCAGCCTCCGGCGCCTCCCGCTCTACTACCGCCTCGGTCAGCACCTCCTCACGGCGGGGGTGCAGAACGTCTCCTCCAGCCTCCTCGGCCGGGACCTCGGCCTCGACCCGACGCAAGTCCGCAAGGATCTCGAAGCCATCGGCCTCACGGGCAAGCCCAAGGTCGGCTTCGGCGTCGCCGATCTCCTCCGGGGGATCGAGACCTTCCTCGGCTGGGATCGGCCCAAGGAGGCGGTCATCGCGGGTGCGGGCAGCCTGGGGAGCGCCCTCCTGAGATACGAACGTTTTCGCGAATACGGCATCACCATCGTTGCCGCGTTCGACACGGACCCCCAGAAGATTGGTGTGCCCATCGGCGGCAAAGAGGTCTTCCTTCTCGATTCCCTCCCCGGGCGGACGCTCCGCATGGGGGTTCAGCTCGGCATCATCACGACGCCGCCCCAAGCGGCCCAGCGCGTCGCCGATCTGATGGTCGAGGGGGGCATCCGGGCGATCTGGAACTTCGCGCCGGTCCACCTCCGCGTCCCGGAGCACGTGGTCCTCCAGAACGAGGACCTCTGCCACTCCCTCGCATCCCTCTCCCTGAAGCTCGCCCGGCGCTCGGCGCTGGCGGACACCGCGCACGAGGCCTTCCCCGGCGCGACCGCCTTCTTCGAGGGCCTCGCGCTCGACGGGCCTCCCGAACTCGCCGAGGCCGCCGCCGGCACAGCCAGCGACCCGAACACGCAGGACCAGGAGTGAAGTCATGGCAAAGATGATCGACGTCACCGAGCTGATCCTCCGCGACGCCCACCAGAGCCTCATGGCGACGCGGATGGCGATGGAGGACATGGTCCCCGCCTGCGAGGATCTCGACAGGGCCGGGTACTGGTCCGTCGAGTGCTGGGGCGGCGCGACGTTCGACTCGTGCATCCGCTTCCTGAACGAGGACCCGTGGGAGCGGCTGCGGACCTTCCGCAAGCTCATGCCCAACACGCGGCTGCAGATGCTCCTCCGCGGCCAGAACCTGCTCGGCTACCGCCACTACGAGGACTCGGTGGTCGACCGGTTCGTCGACAAGGCGGCCGAGAACGGGATGGACGTGTTCCGCGTCTTCGACGCGCTCAACGACATCCGCAACCTGCGCCGCGCGATCGCCGCGGTCCGCCGGACCGGCAAGCACGCGCAGGGGACCATCTGCTACACGGTGAGCCCGCTCCACTCGACGAACGACTTCGTCGAGCTGGCGGAGAAGCTCGTCGAGCTCGGCTGCGACTCGCTCTGCATCAAGGACATGGCGGCGCTCCTCAAGCCGCAGCCGGCCTACGACATCGTGAAGGGGATCAAACAGGCCTGCGGCGAGAACGTGCGCGTCCACGTGCACACGCACGCGACGACGGGCGTCACGCTCGTGAGCCTCATGAAGGCCATCGAGGCGGGCGCGGACTGCGTCGACACCGCCATCAGCTCCCTCGCCCTCGGCCCGGGGCACAACCCCACGGAGAGCCTCGTCGAGATGCTCGACGGCACCGGCTACGAGACCAAGCTCGACCGGAAGCTCCTCGTCAAGCTGAAGCGCTACTTCAACGGCGTCCGGCCGCGGTACCAGGAGTTCCTCTCCAGCTTCACCGGCGTCGAGACCGAGATCTTCGAGAGCCAGATCCCGGGCGGCATGCTCTCCAACATGGAGAGCCAGCTCAAGCAGCAGGGCGCGGCCCACCGGATCGACGAGGTGCTCGCGGAGGTCCCGAGTGTCCGCAAGGACGCCGGCTACCCGCCGCTGGTCACGCCGTCCTCGCAGATCGTCGGCACCCAGGCCGTCTTCAACGTGCTCATGGGCCGCTACAAGGTGATGACCGGCGAGTTCGCCGACCTGATGCTCGGGTACTACGGCGAGACCATCGGGCCGCGCGACCGCGCCGTGATCGCCCAGGCCGCGAAGCAGACCGGGAAGACGCCGATCAACGGCCGGCCCGCGGACCTGCTCAAGCCCGAGTGGCAGGAGCTCCGCACCGCGGCGATCGCCCTCCCCGGCTGCAACGGCTCCGACGAGGACGTGCTCACCTACGCGATGTTCCCGCAGGTCGCGCCCAAGTTCTTCGCCACCCGCGATCAGGGGCCGAAGAACCTCGGCAAGAAGCCCGCCGCCCAGGCCGCCGCGCCCGCGCCGGCCGCGGGCGCCCCCGCCCCGGCCGCCGAGAACGGCAAGGGCGCCAAGGGCCCGGTGACGAGCCCGATCACCTACGACGTGAAGCTGAACGGCCGCACGCACCGCGTGACCGTCACGCCGGCCGGCTAGCCCCGAGGACCCGACACAGACATGGCGAACCACAGCATGCAGGAGAGGCTCGCGGAGCTCCGGAAGCGCCGCGACGAGGCGAAGCTCGGCGGCGGCGCCGACAAGCTCGAGAAGCACCGCGCGAGCGGGAAGCTCACCGCGCGCGAGCGCATCGACGCGCTCGTGGACACCGGCTCCTTCGAGGAGACCGGGATGTTCGCGCAGCACCGCGCCACCCTGTTCGGCATGGCCGACAAGGACCTGCCCGCCGACGGCGTGGTCACCGGCGCGGCGTCGATCCAGGGGCGGCTCGTCCACCTCGCGAGCCAGGACTTCACCGTCGCGGGCGGCTCCGCGGGCGAGATCCACTCGACCAAGGTCGCGGAGATCATGGTGCAGTCGCTCAAGACCGGCTCGCCGTTCGTCTTCATCAACGACTCCGGCGGCGCCCGCGTCCAGGAGGGCATCGACTCGCTCTCCGGGTACGGCAAGGTCTTCTACACGAACGTGATGCTGTCCGGCGCCGTCCCGCAGATCTCGCTCATCTGCGGCCCCTGCGCCGGCGGCGCGGCCTACAGCCCCGCGCTCACCGACTTCATCATCCAGACCCGCCAGGCGCAGATGTTCATCACCGGCCCGCAGGTCATCAAGAGCGTCACCGGCGAGAACGTGACCGCCGAGGCGCTGGGCGGCCCCGACGCCCACATGACGCAGTCGGGCGTCATCCACTTCGTGGCCGAGGACGACCGGCACGCGGTGGCGCTCTGCCAGAAGCTCCTCAGCTTCCTCCCCTCGAACAACCTCGAGGACCCGCCGCGGGTCGAGGGCGACAGCCACGTCGACCCCAACCCGGCGCTCGACGAGATCGTCCCGGTCGACGGGAAGAAGGGCTACGACGTCCGCCAGGTCATCACCGGCGTCGTGGACTTCGGCGACTTCCTCGAGGTCCAGGCCGGCTACGCGATGAACATCGTGGTCGGCTTCGCCCGGGTCACCGGCCGGACCGTGGGCGTCATCGCCAACCAGCCGGCGGTGCAGGCGGGGGTGCTCGACATCAGCGCCTCCGACAAGGCGTCCCGTTTCATCCGCTTCTGCAACGCCTTCAACATCCCGCTCCTCACCTTCGTGGACGTCCCCGGGTTCCTCCCCGGCGTCCAGCAGGAGTACGGCGGCATCATCCGGCACGGGGCGAAGATGCTCTTCGCCTACTCCGCCGCGACGGTGCCGAAGATCACCGTCATCCTCCGCAAGAGCTACGGCGGCGCCTACCTCGCGATGTGCGGGAAGGATCTCGGCGCCGACCGCGTGTTCGCCTGGCCGACGGCCGAGATCGCGGTCATGGGCGCCGAGGGCGCGGCCGAGATCGTCTTCCGCAAGGAGATCCAGGAGGCGGAGGACAAGAAGGCGCGCCGCAAGGAGCTGATCGAGAAGTACCGCGACGCCTTCTCCAACCCGTACGTCGCGGCCGGCCGGCGCCTCGTCGACGACGTGATCGAGCCGTCCGCCACCCGCCGTCACGTGGCGCACGCGCTCGAGTACCTGCACACGAAGCGCGAGCTCCGGCCCGCGAAGAAGCACGGCCTCATCCCGCTGTAGGAGCCCACGCCATGAGAAACCCCGACAGGCATGACGATCTCGCCGCGGTCCTCGAGGCGCTCCGCGCGCAGGTGGCGGAGCTCTCGGACCGGCTCTCGAAGCTGGAGGCCGCGGGCCCAGCGGCCCCGGCGCCGGCGCTCGCCCCGGTGAAGCCCGGACCGGCGGACCCCGCCACGGCGAAGGCCGCGCCGGTCGCGCCCGGGATCACCGAGGAGGAGATCCTCGCGGTCTCCGCCGCGCTGGCGGCGTACTTCGGGGTGCGGATGCGGATCCGCTCGATCCGCCTCATGGGCTCGCCGGTCTGGGCCCAGCAGGGCCGCGTGTCGATCCAGGCTTCACATCGCTTGCACAACTGAGGAGAGCCGCCGTGAAGCTGAAGGTGACCGTCGATGGGAGGACGTACGAGGTAGACGTGGAGGCGTCCGAGCCGGAGACCCCGGCTCCCGCGCCGCCGCGCCAGTTCGTGGTCGCGCCGGCCCCGGTCCGCGTGCCGGCCGGCCCCGCGGCGCCGCCGCCCGCCGCCGCCCCGCAGGGTGGGCCGGTGGACGAGGCCAAGGTCGCGCGCAGCCCGGTCTCGGGCATCGTGGTCCGCATCGCCGCCCAGGTCGGGCAGACGCTGCAGACCGGCGACGTCCTGATCGTGCTCGAGGCCATGAAGATGGAGACCAACATCACCGCACCGAACGCCGGCAAGATCGCCGCCATCAAGGTGAACCAGGGCGACAGCGTGCAGGCGGGCCAGGTGGTCGTGGAGTTCGAATGACGAGCGAGATGCAGAACGTTCCGGGGTTCCTGTTCTTCGATCACATCGCCATCTCCGTGAAGAAGGGCGAGCTCGAGGCGCAGGTGGCGGCGTACAAGGCGATGGGGTTCCGCGAGCTGCACCGCGAGGACGTCCTCGGCACCGACCAGGTCCGCGAGGTCCTGCTCCAGGTCGGCGACGGGCCGAACCTGGTCCAGCTCCTCGAGCCCCTCAACGACGCGTCGCCCGTGGCGAAGCAGATCGAGAAGAACGGCGGCCGCGGCGGCATCGCCCACATGGCGCTGCGCGTGAAGGACGCGAAGGTCGCCTACGACTACCTCCAGTCGAAGGGGTTCAAGCTCATCGACAAGGCGCCGCGGCCCGGCTCGCGCGGCACGACCGTCTTCTTCGTCCACCCGAAGACGACCGATGCGGTCGCGTTCGGCTACCTCCTCGAGGTCGTCCAGGAGGGCTCCGCACATGCCTGAGAAGGCCCCCGGCTCCGAGACCCTCGACCTGGCGAAGGAGTTCCCGCCCGTCCCCACCACCGAGTGGGAGGCGGCAATCGCCAAGGACCTGAAGGGCGCGGAGTACGAGAAGAAGCTCGTCTGGCGGACCGAGGAGGGCGTCGCGGTCCGGCCGTATTATCGAAGCGAGGCCGTGACCGGCCTCGCGCCGCAGCGCGCGGTCGGCCGCTGGACGATCGCCCAGGACGCGAAGCCCGGCCCCGACGCGATCCGCGCCGACCTCCTCCACGAGGCCGGCGCGCACGCGGTCCAGGAGCTGGGCTACGCGCTCGCCGCGGGCGTGGAGCGGCTCGCGAGGCTCACCGAGAAGGAGCCGCTCGAGAAGGCGGCGCCCCAGGTCGAGTTCGTCTTTGCGGTCGGGCCGTACTACTTCACGGAGATCGCGAAGCTCCGCGCGGCGCGCCTCCTCTGGGCGCAGGCCGTCGCCGCCTTCGGCCCGGCCTCCGCCGACGCGGCGCGGATGCGCCTCGCAGTGCGCACCCCGCGCCGGAACAAGAGCATCTTCGACCGGTACACGAACCTCCTGCGCGTCACCACCGAGGCGCTCTCGGCGGTGATCGGCGGCTGCGATCAGCTCACGGTCGAGCCGTTCGGGTTCGACGCGCACCTCGCCCAGAACGTGCAGCGCATCCTCCAGGAGGAGTCGCACCTCGACGCCGTCGCCGACCCGGCGGGCGGGTCGTACTACATCGAGGCGCTCACGGACGCGATCGCGCGCGCCGCCTGGAAGCTGTTCCAGGACGTCGAGGCCGCGGGCGGCTGGTCGAAGGCGCTCGCCGCCGGCACCGTCGAGCAGGCGATCGCCGAGACGCGGGCGAGCCGCGAGAAGGCGCTCTCGGCCCGCCGCCGCGCCCTCGTCGGCGTGAACAACTACCCGAACCTCATGGAGCGCGAGCCGGAGGTCGCGGCCCCGCCCGCGGCGGCGTCCGCCCTCCCCCTCCCGCAGACCCGGATGGCGGAGCCCTTCGAGCGGATCCGGCTCCGGACCGTCGCGCATGCGAAGGCGACCGGCAAGACGCCCAAGGTGCTCCTGCTCACCCGCGGCGACGTGAAGATGCGCGGCGCGCGCGCCGGCTTCTGCCTGAACTTCTTCGGCTGCGCCGGGTTCGACATCGTCGAGGGCGACGCGCTCCTCGCCGACGCGGACCTCGTCGTGCTCTGCAGCTCCGACGCCGAGTACCTCGCCCTCGCGCAGGAGGTCTGCCCGAAGGTGAAGGTCCCGGTGATCGTCGCCGGCAACCCCAAGGACCAGCTCGAGGCCCTGAAGGCCGCGGGCGTGCAGGGCTTCGTCCACATCCAGAGCGACGCCGTGGAGACGCTCACCCACTGGCAGGATCGGCTCGGCCTGAGGCGCTGACACATGAGACCCGACTTCTCGAAGATCGCCTACCAGCCCCGCGCGGACGCCGCGCCGCAGGCAGCGGCCCAGAAGCCCTGGCTCACCGGCGAGGGCATCCCCGTCAAGCGGTGGTACGACGCCGCCGACCTCGCCCGCCTCGAGCACCTCGAGTACGCCGCGGGCGTGCCGCCGTTCCTCCGCGGCCCGTACTCGACGATGTACGCGATGCAGCCGTGGACCATCCGGCAGTACGCCGGGTTCTCCACCGCCGAGGAGTCGAACGCCTTCTACCGCCGCAACCTCGCGGCGGGGCAGAAGGGCCTGTCGGTCGCGTTCGACCTCGCCACGCACCGCGGCTACGACTCCGACAACGAGCGCGTCGTCGGCGACGTCGGCAAGGCGGGCGTGGCCATCGACTCGGTCGAGGACATGAAGATCCTCTTCGACCGGATCCCGCTCGACCAGATGTCGGTGTCGATGACCATGAACGGCGCGGTGCTGCCGGTCATGGCGTTCTACATCGTCGCCGCCGAGGAGCAGGGCGTCGCGACGGAGAAGCTCTCCGGGACCATCCAGAACGACATCCTCAAGGAGTTCATGGTCCGGAACACGTACATCTATCCGCCGATCCCCTCGATGCGGATCATCGGCGACATCTTCCGCTACTGCTCCTCGAAGATGCCGAAGTTCAACTGCATCTCGATCAGCGGCTACCACATGCAGGAGGCCGGCGCGACCGCCGACATCGAGCTCGGCTACACGCTCGCCGACGGCGTCGAGTACGTCCGGACCGGCATCCAGGCCGGCATGTCCGTGGACGACTTCGCCCCCCGCCTCAGCTTCTTCTGGGGCGTCGGCATGAACCACTTCATGGAGATCGCCAAGATGCGCGCCGCGCGCGTGCTCTGGGCGAAGCTCATCAAGGGGTTCGGCCCGAAGAACCCGAAGTCGATGGCGCTCCGCACCCACTCGCAGACGTCGGGCTGGAGCCTCGCCGCGCAGGACGTCTTCAACAACGTGCCCCGCACCTGCGTCGAGGCGCTCGCGGCGGCGCTGGGCCACACCCAGTCGCTGCACACCAACGCGCTCGACGAGGCGATCGCGCTGCCGACCGACTTCTCGGCGCGCATCGCCCGCAACACGCAGATCTACCTCCAGGAGGAGACCGGCATCACGAAGGTGGTCGATCCCTGGGCCGGCAGCTACTACGTCGAGGCGCTCACCCACCAGCTCATGCACAAGGCCTGGCACCACATCCAGGAGGTCGAGGGGCTGGGCGGGATGGCCAAGGCGATCGAGACCGGCATCCCCAAGATGCGGATCGAGGAGGCCGCGGCGCGCCGCCAGGCGCTCATCGACTCCGGCCGCGAGACGATCGTCGGCGTGAACAAGTACCGCCTCGAGCAGGAGAAGCCGATCGACGTCCTCGTCGTCGACAACAAGGCCGTCCGCGAGTCGCAGCTCAAGCGGCTCTCGCAGGTCAAGGCGAAGCGCGACGGCAAGGCGGTCGAGGCGGCGCTCCAGGCGCTCACCCAGGCCGCGGAGAAGGGCGAGGGCAACCTGCTCGAGCTCTCCGTCAACGCGGCGCGCCTGCGCGCCACGCTCGGCGAGATCTCCAGCGCGCTCGAGAAGCCGTTCGGGAGGTACCAGGCCGTGAACCGGACCATCTCCGGGGTCTACTCCTCCGAGAGCCAGGGTGACCCCGAGTTCCAGAAGGCCCAGAAGCTGGCGGCGGACTTCGCCAAGGCGGAGGGGCGCCGCCCGCGCATCCTGATGGCGAAGATGGGCCAGGACGGCCACGACCGCGGCGCGAAGGTGATCGCCACGGCGTTCGCCGACCTCGGCTTCGACGTCGACGTGGGGCCGCTCTTCCAGACGCCCCGCGAGGCGGCTCGCATGGCCGTCGAGAACGACGTCCACGTGCTCGGCGCCTCGTCGCTGGCCGGCGGCCACTCGACCCTCGTGCCCGAGGTGATCGCGGAGCTGAAGAAGCTCGGCCGCGAGGACATCCTCGTCGTCGCCGGCGGCGTGATCCCGCCGCAGGACTACGACGCGCTCTACAAGGCGGGCGTGACCGAGGTGTTCGGCCCGGGTTCGATCATCCCCATCTGCGCCCAGAAGATCCTCGCGGCGCTCATGAAGTAGCGCAGTAGGATTCCCGCGTGTCACATCGGCACGTGAGCACGACTCCGGCGGGACGGCGCCGCCTCCCGCCGGAGCGCTACGTCGAGGGCGTGCTGGCGGGGGATCGGACCATCCTCGCCCGCGCCATCACGGTCATCGAGAGCGAGCTCCCCGCCGACGGGGAGCTCGGCGCGAGGATCCTCGACGCGGTCCTGCCCCACACCGGCCGCTCGCGGCGCGTCGGGATCACCGGCGTGCCCGGCGCCGGGAAGAGCACGTTCATCGACGCGCTCGGGATCCACCTCCTCCGGGAGCGCGGCGAGAACGTCGCCGTCCTGTCCATCGATCCCTCGAGCCCGATCTCGGGCGGCTCCATCCTCGGCGACAAGACGCGGATGGAGCGGCTCGCGGTCGAGGAGAAGGCCTTCATCCGCCCCTCCCCCTCCGGCGGCCACCTCGGCGGCGTCGCCCGGCGGACCCGCGAGACGCTCCTCCTCTGCGAGGCCGCCGGCTACCGGAACATCCTCGTCGAGACGGTGGGCGTCGGGCAGTCCGAGACCGCCGTCCGCTCGATGACCGACTTCTTCCTCCTGCTCATGCTGGCAGGCGCCGGCGACGAGCTGCAGGGCATGAAGCGCGGCATCATCGAGATGCTCGACGGCATGGCCATCAACAAGGCCGACGGCGACAACAAGCGGAAGGCGGAGCGGGCGCGGATCGAGTACGCGAGCGCGCTCCACCTCTTCCCCGCGTCGCCCGACGGCTGGACCCCGCGGGTCCTCACCTGCTCCGCGATCTCCGGCGAGCACATCTCCGACGTCTGGGAGATGGTCCTCGCGCACCACGACCTGCTGGAGAAGAACGGCCACCTCGCGCTCCAGCGCAAGGCGCAGGCGCTCGAGTGGATGAACGAGCTCGTGCGGATGGGCCTCGTCGAGGCGTTCCAGCGCGATCCCGCCGTCGCCGCGCGCTGGCCGGCGCTGCAGGACGAGGTGCGCGCCGGCCACGTGAGCCCGTTCGCGGCGAGCCGGGAGCTGCTGGGGTTGTTCCGGGGGTAGCACCAGGGGCTCCGTCCGGCGTTCGACCACGCAGGGAAGCTCCCGCGGCGGATCCGGCGGGTGACCGTATTCGGCCACGGTCCGGAGCAGTGGCCCACGTTGCGCCACGCGTGTGCGTCCCCGGTTCGCTACCGACCCGACGCGCCCGCCTCTCCCGCGCTCCGCTCGACCGCCCCGGCCACGCCGGGGGCCGCCACGCCCGCCTCCGCCTGCCGCACGTGGCACGCCACGCGGCGACCGCCGCCGAGGTCCACGAGGGCGGGATCGATCTCGCGGCAGACGGGCCGGACCTCGGGGCACCGCCCTGCGAAGCGGCAGCCGGGCGGCAGGTTCACCGGGGACGGGACCTCGCCGCGCGCGGGAGGGCGCTCGCCGCGGCGGGCGCGCGCGAAGTCGGCGACGGGGTTCGCCGCCACGAGCGAACGCGAGTACGGGTGGCTGGGACGGAAGTAGACGTCGTCGGCGCGGCCGAGCTCGACGATCCGCCCGAGGTACATCACCGCGATCCGATCGGAGACGTACCGGATCATCGAGAGGTCGTGGGCGATGAAGAGGAGCGTGAGCCCGATCGACTCCTTGAGGTCCGCGAGCAGGTTGACCACCTGCGCCTGGACCGAGACGTCGAGGGCGGAGATCGGCTCGTCGCAGACGACCAGCTCCGGCTCGAGCGCCAGCGCCCGGGCGACGCCGACGCGCTGCCGCTGCCCGCCGGAGAACTCGTGCGGGTAGCGCGACATGAAGTCGGGCGACAGCCCGACCCTGCGCAGCCACCCCGCGACGCGCTCCGGCACGTCGTTCCGCTTCCAGAGCCCGTGCAGCAGCGGGCCCTCCGCGACGATCTCCCGGAGCGTCATGCGCGGGTCGAGCGACGAGTACGGATCCTGGAAGATCATCTGGATCCGCCGGCCGTACCGCCGGAAGTCGCCCGGCGCGTACCGCTCCGGCAGCGGCTGGCCGCGGTACAGGATCTGCCCGCCGGTCCGCTCGAGCAGCCCGACGATGGTCCGGCCGAGCGTGGTCTTGCCGCAGCCGGACTCGCCGACGAGGCCCACCACCTCGCGCTCGCCCACCGTGAGGCTCACGCCGTCGACGGCGCGCAGGACCTTCCCGTGGCCGAGCCGGAACTCGCGGCGCACGTCGCGCAGCTCGAGGAGCGGGGTCTGGCTCACGACGCGGCCTCCATCTCGGCGCCGCGGAAGAGCTCGGCCGGCCGGCGCGGGCGCGCGAGCGCGTGGTGGAGCCAGCAGCGCGTGTCGTGCCCCGCCTCGACGGGCCAGGCGGGCGGCATCGCCGGTCCGCAGAGCTGCATGGCCCACGGGCACCGCTCGTAGTACGGGCAGCCCTTCGGCGGGCTGAAGAGATCGGGCGGGCTCCCCTCGATCGCGGTGAGCCGCTCGCGCGCGCCCTCGCGATCCTTCGGCATCGCCGCCTGGAGCCCGAGCGTGTACGGGTGGGCGGGGTGCGTGAAGAGCTGCTCGGCCGTGCCGTGCTCGACGATCTGCCCCGCGTACATCACCGCCACGCGATCGGCCATGCGCGCCACGACCCCGAGGTCGTGGGTGATGAGGATGATCGCCATCCCCTGCTCGCGCTGGAGGTCGGCGAGGAGCTGGAGGATCTCCGCCTGCACGGTGACGTCGAGCGCGGTGGTCGGCTCGTCGGCGATGAGCAGCGCAGGCCCGCACGCGATGGCCATGGCGATCATCACCCGCTGCCGCATGCCGCCCGAGAACTGGAACGGGTAGTCGTCCACGCGCGCGGCCGCCTCGGGGATCTGCACGCGCTCCAGGAACTCGATCGCCTTCTTGCGGGCAGCGGCGCCGTCGAGCCCCTCGTGCACGCGGAGCGTCTCGGTGATCTGCTTCCCGACGCGCATGGTCGGGTTGAGCGAGGTCATCGGGTCCTGGAAGATCATCCCGATCCGCTTCCCGCGGATCCGGTTGGCCTCGCGGAGCGGCAGGCCGAGGATCTCCTTGCCCTCGAACAGGACCGAGCCCGAGGTGATCCGGCCTGGCGGCCGCGGCACGAGCCCCATGAGCGCCTGGACCGACACCGACTTCCCGCACCCCGACTCGCCCACGATGGCGAGCGTCTCGCCGCGATCGACGGAGAAGTCCACGCCGCGCACGGCCTGGACCACGCCGCCGTAGGTGTCGAACTCGACCTTGAGGTCCCGCACCTCCAGGAGCCGGCTCATTCGCGCGACCTCAGCTTGGGATCGAGCGCGTCGCGGAGGCCGTCGCCCAGGAGGTTGAAGGCGAGGACCGCGGCGCTGATGAAGAGCGCCGGGAAGATGAACAGGTGCGGGCTCGTGAGGAAGGTGTTGTAGCCGTTCTCGGCCATGTTGCCCCAGGACGGCATCGGAGGCTTCACGCCCATGCCGATGAACGAGAGGAAGGCCTCGGTGAAGATCGCGCCCGGGATCGCGAAGGTGAACGAGACCAGGATCACGCCCAGCGTGTTGGGCAGGAGGTGCCGCAGGAGCAGGTACCCTGGCTTGGCGCCGAGGAGGCGCGCGGCCTGCACGAACTCCGACTCGCGGAGCTGGAGGACCTGACCGCGCGTGAGCCGCGCGGCGCCGGACCAGGAGAGCGCCACGAGGCCGATGATCAGGGCGGCGATGGAGCGGCCCGGGCCGGCGCCGAGCGCCACCGAGATCAGGATGAGCACCAGCAGGGACGGCAGCGCGAGGACGAAGTCGACGAACCGCATGATCCACTGGTCCGCGGCGCCGCCGAGGTACCCGGAGATGCCGCCGATGAGGACGCCGATGAGGAGGTACAGGAGCGGCGCGAAGAAGCCGATCGAGAGCGAGACCTGGCCGCCGCGCATGAGGCGCACGAGCAGATCGCGCCCCAGGTTGTCCGTCCCGAGCGGCCGGAGGGGGTACCGGTACGTCGCTCCCTCCGCGATGCCGGGCTGGAGCGCTTGCGCGGCAGCGAGCCCGATGGCGCGCGCCGGCCGCACCGTCACCGTGGCCGCCCTCGGCGAATCGGCGCCGTTCGCGGCGACGACCGAGTAGTAGTACGTCTGGGCCTCGAGGTTGAAGGTGTCCTCGAACGAGACGACGTTCCCGGCGTCGATCCGGCCGAGCGGCAGCCCCAGGTAGTCGCCCTCCGGCTTCGCCGTGCTCCGGTACACCTGGTACCCGGCCGCCCCCGGCACCGGCGCCCACCGGAGCCGGACGGAGAGCGTCGTGGGGTCCTCGAGGAGCTCGAGCTTCGCGGGCGCCGGGAGCGAGGCGCCGTCCACCCCCTGCGCGCGGGCGGGCACGTCCGGCAGGGTCATGGGCTCCATGGGCACCGGCTCGGCGAGGACCACCGCCGTGCGGCCGAGGCTCGGCGCCTCCAGGTAGCGGGTCAGGTCCTGCGCGTTCGGATCGACGCGCCAGAGGAGCGGGCCCACGGTGCAGAACAGCGCGAGCAAGACCACCATCGCGAGCGACACGACGGCTTGCCGGTTCTTTTTCAACCGGATCCAGGCGTCCGCCCAGTACGAGAGCGAGGGGCGGGTGGGCCCGCGCTCGCCTCGCGCGGACGTGACGGGCGCGAAGTCCTCGCCGCGGAGACCCGGCGCCGGAGCCGCCGCGGGCTGGGAGCTGGCCGTGCTCACGCGCGCGCCCCCGTGACGCTGATGCGTGGATCGACGAAGCCGTACGCGAGGTCCACCAGGATCACCATCAGGACCAGGAACGCGCCGTAGAAGACGGTGAGCCCCATGATCATCGTGTAGTCGAGCTGCTGCACCGCCTGGACGAAGTAGCGGCCCAGCCCGGGGATCGCGAACACCTGCTCGACCACGAAGCCACCCGTCGTGATGGCGGCGATCGCGGGCCCGAGCACGGTGACGACCGGGAGGATGGCGTTCCGGAGCTGGTGCGCGACCAGGATGCGCCGGGGCGACAGGCCCTTGGCGGCCGCGGTCCGCACGTAGTCCTGGTGGATCACCTCGAGCAGCGAGGAGCGCATGAGCCGGGTGAGGAAGGCCATCGATCCGAGCCCGAGCACGAGCGCCGGGACGAGCATGTGCCGGAGCGACCCCCACCCCGCCACCGGGATCACCGTGTACCCGGCCCACACGTTGAGCTCCGTCATGCCCCATTGCGCGAGCGCCGCGAACACGAAGCTCGGCACGGAGATCCCGAGGATCACGAACAGCATGAGCAGGCCGTCGCCGACCCGCCCGCGCGCGCGCGCCGCCGCCGCGCCGAAGGCGATGCCGCCGAGCGTCGCGAAGAAGAGCGAGAAGACCCCCAGCTTGGCGGAGACGGGGAAGTGCTTCCGGATGATGTCGTTCACGGTCCGGTTCTGCTGGGTGAACGAGATCCCGAAATCCCCACGCGCCATGTTGGCGAGGTAGACGCCGTACTGAACGAGCTTCGGCTTGTCGAGGCCGTACTTGGCCTCGAGGTTGGCGCGGATCTGCGGGGTCATGGCCTTGGCCCGGGCGAGCGGGTCACCGGGGACGGAGTGCATGAGCACGAACGTGGCGGTGGCGAGGAAGAACACCGTCAGGAACCCCGCGCCCAGGCGTTTGAGGACGTACCGGAGCATGGCTTCTACGGCTCCTCCACGACGTGAGCGTAGGTGAAGTCGGGGTCCGTGCCGAAGCGGCGGCGCAAGACGCCTCGCACCCGCTTCGACTCGGCGTACACTGTGGCGCGCTCGTACATCGGGAGGACCGCGACCTCCTCCAGGGCGATCCGCTGCGCCTCCGCGATGGCGTCGAGGCGTCGCCGCGGATCCGCGGTCTCGAGCGCCTCGCGGATCAGCGCGTCGTAGCGCGCGTTCTTCCACCGCCCGCGGTTGTTCTCGTTCCAGCTCGTCCAGAGGTCGGCGTACGTCATCGGATCGGCGTAGTCCGGGCCCCACCCGGCCGCGACGAGGTCGAAGTCGCCGGCCGTCATCCGGGCGAGCCGCTGCTGGAAGACCTGCTTGTCGATCCGGAGCTCGATCCCGAGGTGGCGCTTGAGGAGCCACTGAAAGTACTCTGCCTCGCGGGCGGCCCCGGGCCCGTCGTCGGTGAGCCAGACGAGCTCCGGGATCGTGCCCCCGAGCTCCTCCCTGGCGAGCTCGAGCTCGCGCCGCGCCGCCTCGGGATCCGGGCGCACCGCCGGGACCGGGTACTCCGTGTGGAACGGCGCCTCGAGCCCCTTCATCCAGTGCGGGATGAGCGACGTGCCGGGCCGCGTGCCCGGGACGCCGACCACCTTGGACACGTACTGCGGGCCGTCGAACACCAGCCGGATGGCCCGGCGCAGGTGGACGTTGGAGGTGGGACGACCCTTCCTGTGGTTGAAGTCGACGTAGAACAGCGTGCCCTCGTCGAAGCTCTTCATCCGGAACCGCTCGACCTGCGCGCGCTTGATGCTGTCGCGCCCGAGCCCGGCCAGGTAGTCGATGTTGCCATCCTTGAACAGGTTGATGACCGCGTTGGGATCGGTCGTGAAGTACGGGATGTCGATCCGGTCGATCCGGATCCGTGCCGCGTCCCAGTACCGCGGGTTCTTCTCCAGCGTGATCGCCGCGCCGCGATCCCAGCGCGTGAGCGCGAACGGCCCGTTGTAGAGCATGTCCGCCGGGCTCGCGCCGTACCGCCCGCCGCGCGACCGGTAGAACTCCTCGCGGAGCGGCAGGTAGGTCTTGAACGCGGTGAGCCCGAGGAAGTACGCGCACGGCCGCTCGTACTGCACCTCGAGCGTGTGGTCGTCCAGCGCCTTCACGCCGAGCGCCTCGGGCGGGAGCTTCCCGGCGTTGATCGCCTCGGCGTTCTTCACCGGGAACATGATGAACGCGTACTCGGAGGCGGTCTTCGGGTCGACCACCGTCCGCCAGGCGAAGACGAAGTCGTGGGCGGTCACGGGCTTCCCGTCCGACCAGCGCGCCTCCTCGCGGAGACGGAAGGTCGAGCCGCGCCCGCGCAGCTCCCACGACTTCGCGACCGCCGGGATGATGTCGCCGGCGGGTCCGTAGTTCGTGAGCCCCTCGTTCACGTGCCCCAAGACGAACCCGCTCACCACGTCGGTCGCCTTGGCCGAGTCGAGCTCCGGGGGATCGTTCGCGAACGCAATCCGGACGACCGCGCCCCGCGGCGGCTCGGGCCTGCACCCCGCCACCGTACCCGCCGAGCACGCCAGCGCAACGAGCGCGACGACCGCCCGCGCGCGCACCCAGCTCCCACACCTTCCGTCGAATGTCGCGATGCGTGAAGGGATCAAGGGCCGGGATAATACCAGCCGACCGCGCACGGCGCCGCCGCTTCCCGGGCGACGGTGCCGTCGGGCGGCCCCCCGGTCGAGGGGGCCGAGGGGCGAGACGACCGCCCGGGCGGGTCCCTACTCGGCCGCCTTCCGCCGCCCCTCGTGGGCGACCGCCGTCGTCTCGCGGATCACCAGCTCCGGCCGGACCACGGTCCGGGCCGCGACGCCCGCCCAGTCCGGCACCTTGCCAGCGATCCGGTCCAGGAGCGCCTCGGCCGCCATCCGACCCATCTCGTGCAGCGGCTGGCGGATTGTGGTGAGCCCCGGGCCGAGGTACGTCGCGCTCTCGATGTCGTCGAACCCGACCACGGACACGTCGCGCGGGACGCGGAGCCCGGCCTGCTCGAGCGCGTGGATCGCGCCGATCGCCAGCACGTCGTTGAAGGCGAAGAGCGCCGTGAACCGCTCCCCCGTCGCGAGCAGCCGGTGCGCGATCTCCTGGCCGAGCTGCGGCGAGGCGGGCCGGTCGTCCTCCACCACCTGCACGAGCTTCGCCGCGACGGGGACGCCCATCTTGGCCGCGGTCTCCTCGATGGCCTTCCAGCGCACCACGGCGTCGGGGACCGCGTCGCTCCCCCGGATGTACGCGATGCGCCGGTGGCCGAGATCGGTGAGGTGGCGGAGCGCGAGCTCGGCCGCGACCTGGTGGTCGAGGAGGACGCGGGCCGTGCCCTTGACGGCGTGGTGGCAGGAGATGGTCGCGACCGGGACGTCGAGCCGCTGCTTCCACGGGGCGCTCACGACGACGAGGCCGTCGGAGGCCCGCTCGATCAGCCGGTGCGCGTAGTCCTCGACGAGGTCGGCGCGCAGGTGGTGGCTCACGACGGAGTAGAAGTACCCCTCCTTCACGAGCCGGTCCTCGATGCCGCGCAGGACGAGGACGTTGTAGCCCGCGCTGATCTCCGGGACCATGACGCCGACGCTGAAGCTCCGCCGCGTCCGCAGCGCCCGCGCGAGGTAGCTCGGCCGGTAGCCGAGCGCCTCGGCCGCCTCGCGGATGCGGCGCTGGGTGGCCTCGGCGATCCCCACGCCGGCGCCGCCGTCGCCGTTCAGCACCGTCGAGACGGTCGCGGGCGCGAGCCCGAGGTACTGCGCCAGGTCCTTGAGCGTCGGCGCGCGCTTCCGCGTCGGCGCCCTCGACTTCGATCCCGCTCCTCGTCGGTTCATGGTCCGGTGTGCCGAAGCCCCTCTCTGGAGGTCCGGTCACCGTTACTACCAGAACCGCGCTCGCCGCTGTGCGCTATTTGTCCGCCGATCCCGGCTCCGTCAGCCCCCGGTGGAGCTGCGCCTTCTGCGGCTCCGAGAGCACCCGCGCGGCCGCCGCCTGCGCCTTGGTCCGGAACGAGCCCGCGACCACGCGATCCTTCCCGGCCAGCATCGCCTCGAGCGCGTCCCTGGCGACGTCCGCGGGGTCGTCCTTCCGCCCGGCGCCGGCCTTCGTGTCCTCCATGTCGGCGCGCTCGAAGAACGAGGTGTCCGTGGGCCCGGGCAGGAGCGCGGTCACGGTGATGCCCGTGTCCTTGAGCTCGTTCCGGACCGCCTCGGAGAACGAGTAGAGGAACGCCTTTGAAGCGCCGTAGACCGCCTCGAAGGGCGCGGGCATGAGCGCCGCGATCGAGGAGGTGAAGAGGAGCCGCCCGCGCCCGTGGGCGACCATGTCGCGGAGCACGAGCTTCGCGAGGTGGACCGCGCCGGTGACGTTGAGCGCGATGAGCTTCAGCTCGGCGTCGAGATCGGTCTCGCGGGCGAAGTCGCCGTTCACCCCGATGCCCGCGTTGATCGCGGCGGCCTCGAGCGGGCGGCCCACGCTGCGGACGCGATCGTAGAGCGTCTCCACCCCCGTGTGCGTCGCGAGGTCCGCCTGGACCCGCTCGACGCGGGCCCCCTTCGCCTCGAACGCCTGCCCGGCCTCCGCGATCCCGGGGTCCTCGGCGCACACGACGAGGTCGTATCCCCGCTCGGCGAGCTCCCGCGCCAGCTCGTACCCGATGCCGTCCGACGCGCCGGTCACCAGCGCCAGCGGCCGCTCCCCTGTGGCCATGTCCTCTCTCCCCCCGGCCCGTCGGCCGGGCCGTCGTTCCCCGCGCTCTGCGCGGGACGGTTCGCTCCGGTCCCTTGAAGGTGGCCGCGCGGGGCGGCCGCGCAAGCCGCGGCGAGCCGCGGGCGGTGTGCGCCTGCAGGGCGGGCGGCGAGGCGGCGGCCCGCACGCGGACTACGTTGTCCCGATCCGCCGCGCCCCTTAATGCAGAAGGAGGAGAATCGTCATGAAAGCGATCGCCACGAGCGCTGCGCCGCAGCCCCGCGTGAAGGAGCCGGAGTTCGACGCCGCGCAGATCATGGGCGCGCTGTACGGGGATGGGATCATCGCGCTCAAGGGCGCGTTCTCGCGCGAGTGGGCGCTGCGCATGCGCGAGGACATCGACACCCTCTTCGCCGAGGCGAAGGCGCGCCCGGGCGCCCTCGTCGAGCGCGGCCCCGCCCGTTACTACGAGGAGATTCACCCGGAGCGGATCCGCGGGTTCGCCGACGTCGCCGCGCACCCGTGGTTCGTCGCGGTGTGCAGCGCCGTGCTCGGCCCCGACTACAAGATCATCGAGGTCGGGTACGACGTGCCCGGCCCGGGCGCCGAGCACCAGCCGTGGCACCGCGACTTCCCCTCCCCCGAGGCGACGCTGCGCGGGCGCCGGCTCAACTCGCTCGCGTTCAACCTCACCGGCGTGGACACGACCGACGAGCTCGGCCCGTTCGAGATCGCGCCCGGCACGCAGTGGGACGATCAGGAGGGGTGGGAGGACGGCATGTTCCCCCCCGAGTCCCTCTACC
This sequence comes from Anaeromyxobacter sp., assembly GCA_035627135.1. Lineage (GTDB taxonomy): Bacteria > Myxococcota > Myxococcia > Myxococcales > Anaeromyxobacteraceae > Anaeromyxobacter. The sequence continues at coordinate 25,057 of DASPMI010000189.1, forward strand.
CTCGGTACGAGGCGCGCGCCCAGAAGCGCTACGCCAAGCTCGGCGACATCTCGGCGCGCTCGGCGCTGACGATCCACCGGGGCACGCCCAACCGGTCGAACCAGCTCCGGCCGGTGCTGGTGGTCGGCGTGGACGCGCCCGACGCACGGAACGCCGAGCGGCACGACGTCCAGGTGACCGAGCAGTACTGGCTCACCCTGCCGGACATCGTCCGCCGGCACCTCGGCGGGCGCGTCGTGAAGACGCTGGAACCGATCGTGCAGGCACACCAGATCGAAGGACTTCGTAAAGGCGTGTAAGCCGGAAAGGAGGCGGAGCGAAGGCCCCCGGCCGCGCTTCGTAAGCGCTTGGTGTAGGGAGAAGCAAGCAGCCCAATGTCGGTTCGACGACCTTTTCGTTCGCCTCACCCCTGCAGGGGCACGGAACGACAGTAAACCGAGACCGGTCGATTGTTAAACGCTTGACCAACCCATCCCGCGCACGTACTGTCGCACCGGTCCGGGATTGTGGTTAATTCGTAAGAAGAGGCAACGCTGTGAAAGGACTCGTCAGCCGGATCCAGCGGTTCTCGACGGGAGATGGCCCGGGCATCCGCTCGACGGTCTTCCTCAAGGGCTGCAATCTCTCCTGCGCCTGGTGCCACAACCCCGAGCTCATGGCGCGGGAGAACGAGCTCCGGTTCACGGAGAGCAACTGCGCCGACTGCCAGACCTGCGTGCGCGTGTGCGCGAACGCGGCCTGGCACGTGGACGCCTCGGGCAAGCGCGCCTTCGACCCCGCGAAGTGCGCGGTCTGCGGCACGTGCGCCGACAGCTGCTCCTACGATGCGCTCGGCCTCGTCGCGCGGTGGACCGAGCCCGGCGAGGTGATCGACACCCTCCTGCGCGACCGCGCCTACTACCGGAACTCCGGCGGGGGGATCACGGTCTCCGGCGGCGAACCGCTGCTCCAGGCCGCGTTCGTGCGCGAGGTGCTCGCGGGCGTCCGCGCCGCCGGGGTGCACACCGCGGTCGACACCGCGGCGTGCGTCGCCTGGCGGCACTTCGAGGAGCTCCTCGACGTCGCCGACCTCGTGCTCCTCGATCTGAAGAGCATGGACTCCGCGGTTCACCTGCGATGGACCGGGGTCCCGAACGAGCTCATCCTCGAGAACGCGCGCCGCCTCGCCCGGGCGGACGTGGACGTCATCGTCCGCATCCCGGTCATCCCGGAGGTGAACGACGACGAGGAGAACCTCCGGCGGACGGCGGCGTTCCTCGCCGACTTCCCGCGGCTCCGCGGCGTCGAGCTCCTGCCGTACCACGACCTCGGGGTCGGCAAGGTCCACGTGCTCCAGCGGCCCGGCGAGCAGCGCCGGTTCCGCACGCCGGAGCGCGCCGAGATGGAGGCGCACGCGGCGCCGTTCGTCGCGCGCGGGCTCCCGGTGCTTTCCCCCACGCGCGCGCCCGCGGCGAACGAGGCGCGCGTCGAACCCTAGGAGGAGGCGACCACCATGCTCAAGAAGTGGGTCGCGGACTCGGTGGCGAACTGGTTCCAGAAGGACTACCGGGCCACCTTCTACGAGCGGCTGCAGTGCCTCATGGAGAGCGAGAAGCTCTTCGAGGGGCTCCCGTACGCGGTCAAGTACGGCAAGACGCTCGCGTACACCCTCGACCGGATCTCGGTGCCGATCCAGCCGGAGGAGCGGCTCGTCGGCTCGGTGAAGGAGGTCGTCCCCACGCCGGAGCAGAAGGAGGTCGCGGACCGGTTCATGGGGGCCTGGTGGAAGGACGGCCTCGAGAGCATCCAGCGCGGCATCCTCTGGTTCTACTCGTACGGGTGGCTCAAGAACCGGCCGCCGTGGTTCTACTCGTTCGGGCACCTCGCGCTCGACTGGGAGCGGATCGTCGGCGAAGGGCTCGGCGCGTTCGAGCGGCGCGCGCGCGAGGCGCTCGCGCGGCCCGAGCATCAGCAGGACGCCGACAAGCGGGCCTTCCTCGAGGGCGCGATCCTCTGCTACGGCGCGCTGTCGTCGTACATCCTCCGCTGGTCGGCCGAGGCGGGCCGCGCCGCGCAGGCGTGCCCCGACCCGGCGCGGGCGGCGGAGTTGCGCGCCATCGCGGCGTCCTGCGAGCACCTCGCCCGCGGCCCGGCGCGGACCTTCCAGGAGGCGCTCCAGCTCCTCTGGCTCGTGGCGCTCCCGCTCCAGAAGGTCTGCGGGTGCGGCGTCTTCAACTTCAGCCGCATGGACCAGTACCTCCTCCCCTTCTACCGGCGCGACGTCGCCGAGGGGCGGCTCTCGCGCGAGGACGCGCTCGCGCTCCTCCACGAGTTCTACGAGAAGAACAACGAGATCTTCACCACCGCCGATCACATGTCGCAGGAGACCGAGGCGGTGAAGTACACGCTCGAGGTCGCCTACGACGACCCGAACTACATCATCCTGGGCGGGCTCCTGCCCGGGCGGAAGCCCGGCTCGAACGAGCTCACCGAGCTGTTCGTGCAGGCGGCGCACGATCTCCGGCTCCGGAACCCGTTCATCGTCTTCCGCTGGCACCGCGGCCTCGACCCCGCCCTGTGGCGCAAGGTGGTCGCGGCGATGCGCGACAACGCGACCATCGTCGTCTACGACGACGAGACGATGATCCCGGCCTTCCGGCGGTACGGGGTCGACGAGGCCGACGCCTGGGACTACGGGCTCTACGGCTGCAACGATCCGAACGTGCCCGCCAAGGAAGGCGGCCTTCGCCAGCTCTGGTTCAACCTCGCGAAGCCGTTCGAGCTGGCGATGAACGAGGGCGACTTCCCGATGGCGCCGCTCGGCGGCCGCGGCGCCGAGCGCCCGACGCAGTTCTCCCTCGAGGACCGGATGATCGGCCTCATGACGGGGCCGTACTACGGCACCCGCACGAAGCCGCTCGCGGAGATGCAGAGCGTCGACGATCTCCTCGAGGCGTTCCGGGCGCAGGTCCGGTTCCTGCTCCGCGACTACCGGGCGGCGATGGAGCGGGACTTCGCGCTCGAGCGCGAGGTCAACAGGGGCCGGATCCGGATCGAGGACTGCTTCCTCCAGGGCACGATCGAGAACGCGACCACCTGGAACGACGGCGGGACGAAGTACCACAAGCTCACGATCCAGGGCTCCGGCCTCGCCACGGTCATCGACTGCTTCGCGGCGGTCGAGCAGCTGGTGTTCCGGGATCGGGTGCTCACGCTCCCCGAGCTCAACGAGGTCCTGAAGAAGGACTGGGCGGGCCACGAGGACCTCCGGGCGCGGCTGGTCCGGAAGTCGCCCAAGTTCGGGAACGACGTCGAGTGGGTGGACGCCCTCGGGCGCAAGGTGGCGGAGGTGTTCTGCGACGAGGTCGCCGCGTGTAACGACCGCAAGTACATGTACGCGTTCTTCCCCTGCATCTCCACGGACCGTGACTTCACCACCATGGGGCGGTGGGTCGGGGCGACCCCCGACGGCCGCCGCGCAGGGCAGCAACTCAGCGAAAACACGTCGCCGACCGAAGGGGCGGACTCGAACGGGCTGACCGCGCTGCTCAACTCCGTCGCGCGGCTGCCGATGGACCGCTTCACGGGAGGTCCACTCAATGTCAAGCTGCACCCGTCCGCCGTCGCCGGCCCGCGCGGCCTCGAGATCATGGCGGCGGCGCTCCAGACCTACTTCGAGGCTGGCGCGATGAACGTGATGGTGAACGTGGTGAGCAAGGAGGAGCTACTGGACGCGCAGGTGCATCCGGAGAAGTACCGGAGCCTCTGCGTGCGCGTGACCGGATACAGCGCCTACTTCACGCAGATGGGGAAGCGGGCGCAGGACGAGCTGATCCGTCGGACCGAGAAGCTGACGTGACGTTGGTGTGAATGCTTCGAAGGGGTGAGCCGTCGCAATCGGTAGTGCGCTGGAAAACCGAGAGAGGGTGAACACATGAAGAAGCTGATCCAGGCGGTGCTGGCCGCGGTGTTGATGGTCGGGAGCTACTCCGCGCAGGCCGCCGACGCGAGCAAGGCGAACAAGCGCCTGGTCGTCGGGTTCCCGCAGATCGACGAGAACCAGCCCTGGCGCACGGCCGAGTCCAACTCCTTCAAGAACGAGGCCGCCAAGTACAACATCGAGCTCAAGTACGTGAACGCGCAGGACAGCCAGGCGAACCAGATCGCGGCGATCCGGTCGTTCATCGCGCAGAAGGTCGACGCGATCGTCCTCCCGCCGAAGGTCGAGACGGGCTGGGAGCCGGTGCTCCGCGAGGCGAAGCGGGCCAAGATCCCCGTGTTCCTGGTGGACCGCGGCCTCAAGACCAGCGATCCGTCGCTGTACGTGACGCTCCTCGCCTCGGACTTCGTGTTCGAGGGTGAGCAGGCCGGCAAGTGGCTCGCCAAGGAGACCAACGGCAAGGCCAACATCGTCGAGCTGCAGGGCACGACCGGCGCCGCCCCGGCGATCGACCGGAAGAAGGGGTTCGAGACCGCCATCAAGGCGTTCCCGGGGATGAAGATCATCAAGTCCCAGGACGGCAACTTCACGCCCGAGGGCGGCAAGCAGCTCATGGAGGCGTTCCTCAAGGCCGAGGGCAAGAACATCAACGCCGTCTACGCGCACAACGACGGCATGGCGCTCGGGGCGATCCAGGCGATCGAGGAGGCCGGCCTGGAGCCGGGGAAGGACATCATCATCGTCTCGATCGACGGCATCAAGGACGCCTTCCAGGCCATGGTGGACGGCAAGCTGAACGCCACCGTCGAGTGCACCCCGCTCCTCGGCGGCCCGACGTACCAGGCGATCCGCGACTACTTCGCGGGCAAGCAGCTCCCGAAGTGGATCAAGTCGAACGACCAGACGTTCACGATGGAGAACGCGAAGGAAGTCATCGCGACCCGTCAGTACTAGCCGTACGTGGACCCCTCCCGGCGCCCCGCGCGCCGGGAGGGGCCCGGAGCCTTCATGCCGGACGATCGCATCCTCGAGATCAAGCAGCTCCGCAAGCAGTTCCCCGGCGTGCGGGCGCTCACCGGCGTGGACTTCACGCTGCGCAAGGGCGAGATCCACGCCCTCATGGGCGAGAACGGCGCCGGGAAGTCCACGCTCATCAAGGTCCTGACCGGCGTCTATCCGCGCGACGGCGGGACCATCCTCTTCGAGGGCCAGCCGTTCGAGGTCGGCTCTCCGCACGAGGCCCAGGAACGCGGGATCAGCACCGTCTACCAGGAGGTCAACCTCGTCCCGAACCTCTCGATGGCGGAGAACCTCCTCCTCGGCCGGCAGCCCACGCGCGGAGGGTTCATCGACGGCGGGGAGATGGAGCGCCGGGCGGACGCGATCATGGCCCGGCTCAACCTCGACCTCGACGTGGGCCGGCTCCTCGGCGACTACTCCATCGCCATCCAGCAGATGGTGGCCATCGGCCGCGCGCTGGAGTTCGAGTCGAAGATCCTCATCCTCGACGAGCCCACCTCCAGCCTCGACGTGGACGAGGTCCAGCAGCTCTTCGCGGTGATGCGCCAGCTCCGCGACGAGGGGCACGGGATCATCTTCGTCACCCACTTCCTCGAGCAGGTCTACGCCGTCTCCGACCGGATCACCGTGCTCCGGAACGGCGAGCTCGTGGGCGAGTACGAGACCGCCCGCCTGCCGCGGGTGGAGCTCGTGTCGAAGCTCCTCGGCAAGGCGCTCCAGGACATGGAGACCGTCCGGAAGGAGAAGGAGGAGACCGCGCCGGTCCGGTCCGGCGCGCCGGCGCTCCGGGCGCGCAACCTCGGCAAGGACACGGTGCTCGCGCCGTTCGACCTCGACATCCACCCGGGCGAGGTCGTCGGGCTCGCAGGCCTCCTCGGCTCCGGCCGCACGGAGATGGCGCGCCTGCTGTTCGGGATCGAGAAGGCCGATGGGGGCGAGCTGTCGGTCGGCGGCCGCCCGGTGAGCTTCGCGAACCCGCTGGACGCGCTCCAGGCGGGGATCGGCCTCATCCCGGAGGACCGCAAGGGCGAGGGGATCATCGAGGACCTCTCGGTCCGCGAGAACATCGTGCTCGCGCTCCAGGTGAAGCAGGGCTGGTGGAAGACCCTCTCCCCCGCGGAGCAGGACGCGCTCGCGGAGAAGTACATCCGGCTCCTCGGGATCAAGACGCCCTCGGCCGACCAAGCCATCAAGAACCTCTCCGGCGGCAACCAGCAGAAGGCGGTCGTCGCGCGCTGGCTCGCCGCCCAGCCCAACCTCCTCATCCTGGACGAGCCCACCCGCGGCATCGACGTCGGCGCCAAGGCCGAGATCCAGAAGCTGGTCCTCGCGCTCGCCGAGCAGGGCATGGGCGTCCTCTTCATCTCGTCCGAGCTGGACGAGGTGCTCCGCTGCGCCGACCGGATCGTGGTGCTGCGCGACCGCGCCAAGGTCGGAGAGCTCTCGGCCGACCGCATGGACGAGCAGACCGTGATGCGCACCATCGCCCAGACCGGCCCCGCCGGAGGAGCCGTCAAGTGAGCGCGCCCGCGAGGAGGTGGACGCCGTCCCCCGTCGTCTGGCCGGTGGTCGCGCTCGCCGCGCTCCTCCTCTACAACCTCCTCTTCACGCCGAACTTCTTCGACGTCGACATCCGCGACGGCCGCCTGTACGGCAGCCTCGTGGACGTGGTGAAGAACTCCGTGCCGGTCATGATCGTGGCGATCGGGATGACGCTCGTGATCGCCACGGGCGGCATCGACATCTCGGTCGGCGCCGTCGCGGCGATCGCCGGGGCGGTCGCGGGCGTGCTCATCGTCACCCACCAGGCGCCGCTCTGGATCGTGCTCGTGCTCCCGCTCGCGGCGGCGCTGGTGTGCGGCGCCTTCAACGCGGGCCTCGTCACCGCGCTGGCGATCCAGCCCATCATCGCGACGCTCATCCTGATGGTCGCCGGGCGCGGGGTGGCCCGGCTCATCGTCGGCGGCTCGGCGCTCCGCTTCCCGGGGAAGATGCCGTCGTTCGCGTACCTCGGGTCCGGCTACTTCCTCGGGCTTCCGGTGCGCGTCTACGTGGCCGCGGGGCTGCTCGTCCTCGTCCTCCTCGCCCTGCGGCTCACGCCGCTCCGCCTCTACATCCAGGCGATCGGCGGGAACGCGAAGGCCAGCCGGTACGCGGGCGTCGGCGTCCAGGCGGTGAAGGCCGTGGTCTACGTCTTCTCCGGGCTGTGCGCCGGGATCGCGGGCGTCATCCTCACCGCCAACATCCAGGGCGCGGACGCGGGCACCGTCGGCATCAACATCGAGCTCGACGCCATCCTCGCCGTGGTCATCGGCGGCACGAGCATGAACGGCGGCCGGTTCCGGCTGGGCGGCTCGGTGCTCGGGGCGATCCTCATCCAGACGATGACCACCACGATCCTGACGAAGGGCGTCCCCGTCCAGTACACGCAGCTCGTCAAGGCGCTCGTGGTCGTCGCCGTCATCCTGCTCCAGTCGCCGGAGTTCCGGCGGCAGCTCGGCGGGCTCGTGCCGGGGAGGGCCGCGCCGTGACCCTGCCGCTGAACCGCAAGTACCTGCCGCTCGTCGCGACGTCGGTGGTGTTCCTCGTCGTGTTCGTCGCCGCCGGCGTGATGTACGAAGGCTTCATCACCCTCAACAACTTCGCGAACCTCCTCACCCGCGGCTCCTTCGTCGGGCTCTGCGCGGTGGGGATGACGTTCGTCATCATCGCCGGCGGCATCGATCTGTCCGTCGGCTCGATGGTCGCCTTCTCGTCCACCGTGCTCGCGTGGCTGACCGAGATCCAGGGCGTGCCCGCGCCCATCGCGGTCGTCCTGGTGCTCGCCCTCGGGACGCTGTTCGGGCTGGCGCAAGGGGCGATGATCCACTTCTACAAGGCGCCCGCGTTCATCGTCACGCTCGCAGGCATGTTCCTCCTCCGGGGCCTCGCGTTCGTGGTCGCCCCGAACCAGGCGGCGCTCGGCGTCGCGAACCCGACGCTGGTGAAGCTCGCCGAGTTCGAGCTCCCGATCGGCTTCGACGCCAACCTCCGGTTCGGCGCCCTGGCCCTCGTCGCGGCGGTGATCGTCGCCGCGCTCGTCCTGGGCCGCACGCGGTTCGGCCGCAACGTGTACGCGGTCGGCGGGAGCGAGCAGTCCGTCCTGCTGATGGGCCTGCCGCTCGCCCGCACCAAGCTCGGCATCTACGCGATCAGCGGCTTCTGCGCCGCCCTGGCGGGCCTCACCCTCGTGATCGAGACGCAGTCCGGAAACCCGAGCGAGGCGGTCGGGTTCGAGCTCGAGGCGATCGCCGCGGTGGTGATCGGCGGGACCCTCCTCACCGGCGGCTACGGGTTCGTCGCCGGCACGCTCGTCGGCGTCCTCATCCGCCAGGTCATCTACACGATCATCGAGTACAACGGCCGGCTCACCGTGGACTGGGCGATGATCGTCATCGGCGCCCTCCTCCTCGTCTTCATCCTCCTCCAGCGGTTCTTCTCCCAGGGCACCGCGGCCGGCCGCGCGACCGCGCGGCGCCGGACCGCGCCGCCGCCGCGGCTGGCGCCCGTACCGCCGCCCGCGCCCCCGGCCCGCTCGCCGGCGCGGATCGGCGCCGACGATCCGTAGCGCCGGCGCCCCATGGCCTCCGCCGCCGAGACCGCGCTCGTCGCCCTCGACTGGGGGACGAGCACGCTCCGGGCGTACCGGCTCGGACCCGGCGGCGCGGTGCTGGAGCAGCGCACGCTGCCCGCCGGCATCCAGCGCCTGCGCCCCGGAGCGGCCGCGGCGCCCGCCGACTTCGCGCGCGCCTTCGCCGAGGCGTGCGGCGACTGGCGGGAGGCCGCGCCGGGCGCGCCCGCCCTCGCCTGCGGGATGGTGGGCAGCGCCCAGGGCTGGCGCGAGATCCCGTACCTCGACGTGCCTGCGGATCCCGCCGCGCTCGCCGGCGCGCTCGCCCGCGTCGACGCGCCCGGCGGCCCGCTCTGGCTCGTCCCCGGTCTCCGCGCGCCCGGCGCGCTCCCCGGCGTGATGCGCGGGGAGGAGACGCAGCTCGCCGGGCTCCTCGACACCCTCCCCGCCTCCGGCGCGTCCGTCGTCGGTCTCCCGGGCACGCACGCGAAGTGGGCCCGCGTCGCGGAGGGTCGGATCCTCGGCTTCGACACCTTCATGACGGGCGAGGTGTTCGAGGCGCTCGCGACGCACACGATCCTCGCCCGGACGCTGCGCCTCGGCGCGGCGCCGGACCTCGCCGCGTTCGACCGCGGCGTCGCCGTCGCCCGCTCGGACGAGGGCCGCGGCGGGCTGCTGTCGACCGCGTTCAGCGTCCGCACCCTCGGCCTCGCGGGCGCGCTCGGCCCGGAGGCGCAGGCCGACTACCTCTCCGGCCTCGTCGTCGGCCACGAGCTGCGCGGCCTCGAGGAGCGCCGGCCCGGGCTCCTCGCGGGCGCGGCGCGCGTCGTGCTCGCCGGCGCGCCCGCGCTGTGCGAGCGGTACCGGCGCGCCCTCGGCCTGTTGGGCCTCCCCTCCCCCGCGATCGCGGAGGACGCGACCGAGCGCGGGCTCTGGCGGATCGCGGCGGCGGCGGGGCTCGTGGGGGATCGACCCGCGGCCGCTTCCTCGGGCGTGGGCTCGGGCTCGGGCTTCGGCCCGGGAGCGTGTACGGGAGGTTGAATGCTCGATCAGGCGCTCCAGCGCTGCGGCCTCATCGCGATCCTGCGTGGCCTCCGCCCCGGCGAGGCGGCCGCCGTCGGCGCGGCCCTGTACGGCGCGGGGTTCCGCGTCGTCGAGGTCCCCCTCAACTCGCCCGAGCCGCTCGAGAGCGTCCGGGTCCTCCGCCGCACGTTGCCGCCGGACTGCGTGGTCGGGGCGGGCACGGTCCTCTCGCCGGCCCAGGTCGCCGAGGTGCGCGCCGCGGGGGGGCAGCTCGTGGTGATGCCACACGGCGATGCCGCGGTGATCCGCGCCGCCCGCGCCGAGGGGCTCTGGGTGACGCCCGGTGTCGCGACGCCGACCGAGGCGTTCGCGGCGCTCGCCGCGGGCGCGACCGCGCTCAAGCTGTTCCCCGCCGAGGCGCTCCCGCCGGAGGTCGTGAAGGCGTGGCGCGCGGTCCTCCCGGCGGGCACCCGCCTCGTGCCCGTCGGCGGGATCACCGCGGCGAGCCTGGCGCCCTACCTCGCGGCCGGCGCCGCCGCCTTCGGGATCGGCTCCGCCGTCTACCGGCCCGGCGCCGCCGCCGCGGAGGTGGGCGCGCGCGCCGCCGAGTTCGTGGCGGCGTGGCGCGCGGCGGTCGCTGGACGGTGACGTTCCTCGGGCTCGGGCGCGGGCTCGGGCTCGTTCACGGCAAGACGAGGTTTGCATGAAGATCACCAAGCTCACCACCTTCCTCGCCCCGCCCCGCTGGGTCTTCCTGAAGATCGACACCGACGAGGGGATCGCCGGCTGGGGCGAGCCCGTCCTCGAGGGGCGCGCGCAGACGGTGGCCGCCGCGGTGGACGAGCTGGCCGACTACCTCGTCGGCAAGGACCCGCTGCGGATCGAGGACCACTGGACGGTGCTCTACCGCGGCGGGTTCTACCGCGGCGGCGGCATCCACATGAGCGCGCTCGCCGGGATCGACCAGGCCCTCTGGGACATCAAGGGCAAGGCGGCCGGGCTCCCCGTGCACCAGCTCCTCGGAGGGCCGCTCCGGGACCGGATCCGCGTCTACTCCTGGATCGGCGGCGATCGGCCCGCCGACACTGCCGCCCAGGCGCGCGCCGCGGTCGATCGCGGCTTCACGGCGGTGAAGATGAACGCCACCGGCGAGCTCCAGTTCCTGGACTCGAACGCGAAGGTCGATCGCGCCGTGGAGAGCGTGGCCGCGGTGCGCGAGGCGGTCGGGCGCGACGTCGGCATCGGCCTCGACTTCCACGGCCGCGTGCACAAGCCGATGGCGAAGGTGCTGCTCAAGGAGCTCGAGCCCTTCCGGCTCATGTTCGTCGAGGAGCCCGTGCTCTCCGAGCACCACGAGGCGCTCCGGGAGCTGGCCGGCATCTCGAGCGTGCCCATCGCCCTCGGCGAGCGGCTCTACTCGCGCTGGGACTTCAAGCGCATCCTGGCCGAAGGCTGGGTGGACGTGATCCAGCCCGACCCCTCGCACGCGGGCGGCATCACCGAGACCCGAAAGATCGCGGCGATGGCCGAGGCCTACGACGTGGCGCTCGCGCTCCACTGCCCGCTCGGCCCCATCGCCCTCGCCGTTTGCCTCCAGCTCGACGCCGTCTCGTACAACGCCTTCATCCAGGAGCAGAGCCTCGGCATCCACTACAACCAGGGGAACGATCTGCTCGACTACGTGAAGAACCGCGCCGCGTTCACGTACGAGGACGGGCACGTGAAGATCCCCGCGGGGCCCGGCCTCGGGATCGAGATCGACGAGGAGTACCTGCGCGCGCGCGCCGCCCAGGGCCACCGCTGGCGGAACCCGATCTGGCGGCACCCGGACGGCAGCTTCGCGGAGTGGTGACCGGAAAGGAAGCGGCCCGGCCACCTCGCGGTGGCCGGGCCGATGAGACCTGCCGCGCCGTTCAGCGGCGCGACGGAGCGGCGCTTACGGCACGCCGGCCCAGTGACGGTTCAGCAGCGTGGTCTTGCGGGTGTCGAACGCGCGCCACTCGCCCCAGCCGCCGGTGTTGCTGATCGGGTCGTACGCGTGGCCGTACCAGCCGCCCGTGTCGCCCGACTCGGGGTTGATCGACCAGTAGCAGCCCTCGATCTCGCGGTCGATCATGTAGTCCACGAACGCGTTCTGCCACTTCGCGTCGATCGTGTTGTCCGTGATGTAGGAGAACCGGCGCTGGTCACGCGTGCTGGCGGTGCCGCGCGGCCAGTCCATGTTGCCGCCGAACTCGCCGACGACCATCGCGTACCCGAGGTCCTTCAGGTACCCGAAGTGCTCCTCCCAGCCCGGCCGGAGGACGCTCGGGTTGATGACGATGTTGCACTTGGCGTCGCCGGCGGCGTCGCCGGAGAGCCCGGTGCACTGCGGCTGCGCCGGATCCATGAACATCGACTGCACGAACACCGACGGGCCGTAGGTGTGCGGCGACCAGACGAGCTTCGACACCGGCACGTTCGGCAGGTCGGCGCCGGCCGGGTACAGGTTCTCGCCCCAGTTCGGGTTCGAGAACGCGTCACCGTGCGGGACCGGCGTCTGCGTGGTCGGCGTGCCGTCCTGCTTGCCGTGCTCGGTCCCGATGCCCTGGACGAAGAGGAGCAGGTTCGGGTTGACCGCGCTGATCGCCTGGTAGGCGTGCTCGGTGAGCGTCTTCCACTCCGTCCACGAGTAGTCGTGCGGCTCGTTGAAGATGTCGATGCCGATGATGTTGGTCACGTTGAGCGCAGCCGGGAGACCGGCCAGGGTCCGGAGATCCTCGAGCCAGATCGTCTCGTTGTACGGCTGGGTCTTCGTGACCGTCGGCGGGTTGAGGGTGTCCGCGCAGGACCACTCCTCACGCTTGAAGTCGTAGTCGTCGCGATCCGCGTCGGCCCACGGCGGCCGCGCGTCGAGACGGCCCTTGCGCCAGTCGATGTAGTTGGAGCAGGAGTGGATGTCGAGCATCACGGCGATGCCGGCCGCGTTGGCCGCCTTGATCATCGACTCCATCGCCTGCCGCGAGTTCTTCATCGGGTAGGTCGCATCGTTGATGATCCCGGAGTAGTTCTTGTAGTAGCGGCCATCGCCCTGCGGATCCGTCCCGCTGAGCGTCTGGTGGACCACCGGGAGCCGGATGACGGTGATGCCCGCCTGCTTGATCTCGTTCATCGTCTGCATGACGGTCCGGGTGTGCGTCGCCGCCCAGAACGTGTTGCCGACGTACTGCTCCATCGGCGCGCCGCGCGGGTTCTGCGCGTCGGAGGCAGGCTCGTACCGGCCCTGGAGACCGAACCAGGAGCCGCAGCGGACCGGGTACTTCACGCCGTCCTTCGTGACGCGGCCGTTCGCGACGGCCCACACCGGCCCGAAGCCGCCGCCGCCGCCGCCGGGGGCGACGGTGAGGGCGACCGTGACGGTCCGCGTGACGGCGGGCGAGCCGCCCGTGCCGGTGATGGTGACGTTCACCGGGCCGCCGAGCGTCGCCGTGGAGGAGGCCGCGAAGGTCGCGATCGTGCTCGCGCCCGTCGCCGAGGCCGGGTTGAAGGAGACGGTCACGCCCGTCGGCGCGCCGCTGGCCGTGAACGCGATCGCGCTCGTGAAGTTCGTCCGCGTGATGTTGACCGTGACCGTGCCGCTCGCGCCGCGGTTCACGGTGAGGGACGGCGTCGCGGCCGCGAGGGTGAAGGTCGAGGTCGTGCCGGGGCTGACCGTCAGGCTGAGCGACGCCGTCCGGGTGACGCCGTTCGCCGAGCCCGTGACGGTGAGCGGGAACGTCCCGGTGGTCGCCACGGTCGTCGCCGTGAACGTGAGGACGCTGCTGTTGGTCGAGGTGGGCGTCGGGTTGAACGCCGCGGTCACGCCCGAGGGCAGCGCGCTCACGGTGAGCGCGATCGGCGCCGTGAAGTTCGTCCGGGTGATCGAGATCGTCGCCTGGGCCGTCGCGCCGCGGACCACGGTCGTGGCCGGAGCGCTGAGGGCGAAGTCCGAGGTCTGGGCGGGGCTGACGGTCAGGCTGATGGACGCCGTCCGGATGGTGCCGTTGGACGAGCCGGTGACCGTGATCGGGAACGTCCCGGTGGTCGCCGTGGTGGAGGCCGTCAGGGTGAGGGTGCTGCTGGTGCCGGTCGTGGAGGACGGGCTGAAGGAGGCGGAGACGCCGCTCGGCAGGCCGCTGATGCTGAAGGAGACCGCAGACGTGAAGTTCGTGCGGGTGATCGTGATCGCCACCGGCGTGCTGGTGCCGCGGGTCACGCTCGCGGACGCCGGAGCGGCGATCGCGAACGTCGAGGTCGTCTGGATGTTGACCGAGACGTTCACGGCGGCGGAGATCGCGGAGTTCGCGTTCGCGGAGGCGTCGGTGGCCCGGGCGGTGTAGGAGCGGGTGCCGTTGGGGGTGTTGATCGCGACGCCGCAGGTGTACGGCGCGGTCGTGTCGGTGCAGATCGGCGTGGCGCTGGCGCCCTCGAAGAACTCGACGCGGGCGATGCCGCTGGCGTCACTGGCGTCGGCCGTGAGGGTGATGGTCGTCGCCGCGGTCACGCTCGTCGCGCTGCTGGTCAGCGAGACGGTGGGCGGGGTGGTGTCGCCGCCGCCGCCGCCGTCGAGCGGGATGTTCTGCCCGTTGACGGTGAGGGAGACGAAGGTCACGCCGGAGAAGGTGCCGGTGCCCGAGAAGCCCTCGTCCCAGGTCCGGCCGGCGCCGAGGCTGCCCATCCAGGAAGCGTTGCGGACGGTGCGGTTGCCCGACCCATCCGGGCTGGAGATCGTGCCGTGCCAGCCGTTGCCCTGGATTCCGGCGGTCCCGTTCATCTTGAAGACGGCCTGGAAGCTGGTGATGGCGCTCGGGAAGGAGTTGTTGGTGATGCGGACGGCGCCGTTGAAGCCGCCCGGCCAGCTCTGGGTGGCGATCACGTCGATCGTCACGCCGCCGGCCGTGACGGCCTGGGCGTCGCCGGCGGCGGCGAGGCCGACGGCCAACGCAGCGAAGAGTACCAACCTTCGAGAAGCCTTGAGGATTGACGTCATGGAGCAGTCTCCGACACGGGTGAACGGCATGTGACTGCACTGCAGGGATGACCGCCGCTTCACGGGATGCGGTCACCACTTCGACTCCGGTCCCCGATCCCCCACACGGCTGACGCCGGGTCGAGTGACCAAGGTAGGTGTTCCATTTCGGAGCAGTGGCACCCTACACCACACGTTCAAGATTGGTAAAGCCCTGGTTGTGGGTCGCGAGCGCTACGGATTGCTTACCTCGCGCAGCCGCTGCGCCCGAGTTCGCCCAAGCGCCGGATTTTTCGGGAAGCCGCGGATCCGCCCGCATTAAACCGTTTCAGGAGCCCAGATGGAGCCGGGTTCGCTTGCCTCCGGCGCTCCGGCCCGCGGACTCCCCCGGACGACGTGGACCGAGGTGGATGGCAAACGGCCCAATTTGCGGAAATCGTTTCCTATCCAGATCGCTCCAGACTTTTCCTGATCTGCAACGATACAGCCGCCCGGCGGCTCCCCGGGGACGCGGGGACTCCGTTTGCGCAAATGCCGGGGGAAGCCGGAGCGATGCGCTTGACGGGGTCCCGGGGCGCGGCTACGGGTCGAGCCGGGGGAGACGCTCGATGGCCGAACGATCGCCAGGAGCACGCGCCGAGACGATCCGCGCCGCCCTGCGCCGCGCCCTGCGGGAGGCGCCGGCCACGGCCCGTGAGCTCTCGGTCACCGTCGGGATCCGCGAGAAGGACGTCGCCGATCACCTCGCGCACCTCTCCCGCTCCCTCGCGCAGCACGGGGAGCGGCTCGTCGTCGAGCCCGCGTCGTGCATCGCCTGCGGCTACTCCTTCGCCCAGCGCACGAAGCTCCAGCGCCCGGGCGCGTGCCCCCGGTGCCGCAGCACGCGGATCGATCCGCCGGTGTTCCGGATCGTGGCCGCGCGCTGAGCGGGTCGCGACCGCGCGGGTGCACGGGCGGTGCGCCCGATGGGCCCTCCCCTCGCGCGGGAGTCGGCTCCCGACCGCCCGATCTCCAGCGTGTGGGCCGGGGGGCGACATGATCCGATGGGCGGCCGCGTTGGGGATCCTGGGGCTGGCGGGCTGTACCTCCGTGAAGCTCGTCCAGCGTGAGAACTGCTGGGTGAAGAAGACGGAGAAGTGGCCCGGACGGATCACGGAGGAGCTCGGGCCGTGCGCGGCGCCCGCCCCGCCGTGGTCCGACGACCGCGTGACCCGTTCGATGCAGGAGTGCGTCGCGCGCGCCGACCACCGCTGGCAGACCCAGGCGCAGCTCGCCTGGAGCCGCGGCGAGGCGCTCCCCGCGCCGTCCGACGAGGCGATGCGCGCGTGCCTCGAGGTGCCCGCGACCGCGCTCGCCGGCGACAACGAGCAGCTCCGGCGGAAGAACGGCGACCTCCAGGAGCGCATGACGGAGCTCGCGCGCGAGCGCGACGCGCTCCGCGCGCGCGCCGACGAGGAGCGCACCCGCCGCGAGGCGAGCGTGGGCGAGCGGCTCGCCGCCCAGGAGCGGATGACGGACCGGCTGCTCACGGCGCAGGAGAAGGTGGGCGAGCGGCTCTTCGAGGGGCAAGGCGCCCTCGCCGGCTATCTCGGCGAGGCCGCCAAGAAGTCCTCGCAGCCCGCCGTCGCGACGGCGACCGCGACGAGCAACAGCGACAGCGCGAGCGACGGGACCGCGGCCACGGAGAGCGCCGCGACGTCTCCCGCCGTCGCTCCGGCGACGCCGGTCGCCGCGCCCGCGCGGAAGCCCGCGGCGCGGCCGGCCCGGAGCGCTCCCGCGTGCCCGGCGCCGACCGGCGGCGCGGCGGCCAGGCGCGCCGGGTCCGCGCACGGGCCCGTGGTCGCGGCGTGTGAACCTGCGCCGGCCGCGTCCGCCGGCGCGAAGGCCGAGCCCGCTGGCGCGCTCCCTCCGCAGCCCGAGCTCGCCGCGGCGCCGCCCGCGCCCGCGCCCGCGCCCGCCGCGGCGCAAGCGCCGGCGTCCGCCGAGCCGACGCCGGCGGTCGGGACGGGCGCGGCGGAGCGGTAGCGCACCCACACCGCAGGCGCGGGGTTCACCCCGCGTCGGGCGATGGGCCGGGACTCCCGTGTTATGGGAGCGCGTGGCCGATCTCGCGCTCCTCGCCCTCGCGATCCTGTGGGGCACCACCTTCTACTTCGTCCACGGCGTGCTCGAGGTCAGCTCCCCCGGGCTGTTCCTCGCGGCGCGCTTCGGCACCGCGGTCCTGCTCCTCGGCGCCCTCGCGGCGCTCCGGCGGGATCGGCTCACCCCGGGGTTCTGGCGGCACGGCGCGCTGCTCGGCCTGCTCATGTTCCTCACCTTCGCGTTCCAGACGGTGGGGCTCCGCTACACGACGCCGTCGCGCTCGGCCTTCCTCACCGGCCTCTCGGTGCTGCTCGTCCCGTTCGTGAGCCGGTTCTGGCTCGGCCGGCCGGTGCGGACGGCGGCGTGGATCGGCGTCGCGCTCGCGGTGGTCGGCCTCGCCGCCCTCACGCGGCCGTTCGGCGGCGACGTGCCGGCGACCGTGCGACTCGGCGACGCGCTCACGGCGATCTGCGCCCTCGCCTGCGCCCTGCAGATCGCGCTCATGTCGGAGTGGGCGCCCCACCACCCGCTCGTGCCGTTCACGGCGGTCCAGCTCGGGGTGACGCTCCTCGGCGCGCTCGGGATGGCAGCGCTCGAGCCGCGCCGCCTCGAGCTCGCGACCGGCGGGGCCACGTTCGCCGCCACCGTCGCCTTCACGGGCGTGGTGATGACCGCCGGCGCCCTCCTCCTCCAGAACTGGGGCCAGGCCCGCACCACCGCGGTCCGCGCCGCGCTCATCTTCTCGCTCGAGCCGGTCGCCGCCGCGCTGTTCAGCCATCTCTACGGCGGCGAGGTGCTGGCGGCGATGGACTGGGTCGGCGGCGCGCTCATCGTGGCGGGCGTCCTCGTCGGCGAGCTGGGCAGCGCGATCGGGACCCGGTCCGCGCCGGCGAGCTGACGGCACCCTGCCGCGTGGGGTGAGGTGTGCAAGCGAGCCGCGCCCGCTTGTCGCGCGATCAGGCCCTTGCCGGGCCGTATGCGCCCCATATAGGCTGTGCCGGCCTTCTCCCGTTCCAGAGGACTCGATCCATGAACTCGCTCCGCCGGTTCCTCGCCGTGGCCCTCGTGTTCGCCGCGACGACCGCCCACGCCCGCACCTTCGAGGAGATCAAGAAGGCGGGAACGATCGTCATCGCCTCGGAGGGCGCGTTCCCTCCCTTCAACCACTTCGAGGGCCCGAAGCTCACCGGGTTCGAGATCGAGCTCGCCGAGGCGCTGGCGCAGAAGATGGGCGTCAAGGTGGAGTGGAAGGCGCTCTCCTTCGACGCCCTCCTCGCCGGCCTCCGCCAGGATCGCTGGGACGTCGTGATCGCCTCCTTCGGCATCACCCCCGAGCGCTCCAAGGCCGTCACGTTCACCAACCCGTACTACTGCTCGGGCGGGATCATCGTGGCCAAGGACCCGGCCATCAAGACCGTCGCCGATCTCCAGGGCAAGGTCGTCTCCGTCCAGACCGGCACCACCTACCTCGAGAACGTGCAGAAGCTGCCCGGCCTCAAGGCGATGAAGAACTTCCCCAAGGACACGGACGCGCGCGCGGCGCTCGTGGCCGGCCGCGTGGACGCGTGGGTCACGGATCGCTTCGTGGCGATGCAGGCCCTGAAGGCGGACCCGAAGGCCGGCCTGCGCACCGGCGACTTCGTCTTCGTGGAGAAGATCGCCCCGGCGGTGCAGAAGGGGAACACCTCGCTCGCCGCCGCCCTCGACAAGGCGCTCGCCGAGATCCTCGCCGACGGCACGTACGAGAAGATCTCGAAGAAGTGGATGGGCGAGGACATCCGGTGCCGCTGAGCGGCGCCCTCGACCCGAACCTCCGGCGGCTGCGATGATCGGCGGACTCCTCCTGCTCTGGCCGCAAGGCTGGAGCCGCGAGCGGAAGAGCACGGCCACGATGGCCGTCGCGGCCCTCGGGCTCGTGCTCTTCCTGCTGGTGCTCGGCCACCTGCTGGCGGCCGCACCGGATCCCATCGGCCCGAACGCCGCGGAGTTCGCGAAGGGCACCTGGGTCACGCTCGAGCTCACGATCCTCTCCGGGCTGTTCGGGATCGCCGTCGGCGTCCTCGCCGCCGTCGCCCGCATGTCGCGGCTGCCGCCGCTGCGGTGGATCGCGGGCTTCTACATCTGGGTCTTCCGCGGGACGCCGCTCCTCGTCCAGATCCTGTTCGTCTACTTCGCCCTGCCCGGCTGGCTCTCCATCTCGGACTTCTCCTCCGCGACGCTGGCCCTGGGCCTCAACGTCGGCGCCTACAACGCCGAGGCGATCCGCGCGGGCCTCCAGGCGGTCCCCAAGGGCCAGACCGAGGCGGCGCGATCGCTGGGGCTGAAGCCCCTCCAGACGTTCGGCTACGTCGTCTTCCCCCAGGGGATCAAGATCGCCCTGCCCCCGCTGGTGAACAACGTGGTGTCGCTGCTCAAGGACTCTTCCCTCGCCTACTCGATCGGCGTCATCGAGCTCGCCAACGTCGGCGGCCGGGTGCACGCGTCCACGTTCCAGCCGGTCCCGATCTTCACGACCACGGCGATCATCTACCTCGCCCTGACCACGCTGCTCACCCAGATCTCCGGGGCGATCGAGCACCGGCTGGACGTCGAGGGGAGGATCTAGATGTCCAAGGTCCACCCCGTCACCGGCGACCACCGGGTCCCGTTCGTCGTGGCCGAGCGCGTGAACAAGCGGTTCGGGAAGGCGCACGTCCTCCGGGACGTCACCACGAGCTTCTACGCCGGCGAGGTCGCGGTCATCGTCGGCCCTTCGGGCTCCGGCAAGTCCACCTTCCTGCGGACGCTCAACCGCCTCGAGAAGCACGACTCCGGGCGGATCGTGGTGGACGGGATCGAGCTCAACGACGACGTCCAGCACCTCGACGCCATCCGGCGCGAGGTCGGGATGGTGTTCCAGCAGTTCAACCTGTTCCCGCACCTCACCGTGCTCGGCAACGTGAGCCTCGCGCCGCGCAAGGTGCGGAACACGCCGGCCGCCCAGGCGCGGGCCGAGGCGCTGGAGCTCCTCGCGCGCGTGGGGCTCACCGAGCACGCCCACAAGCACCCGCACCAGCTCTCGGGCGGGCAGCAGCAGCGCGTCGCCATCGCCCGCTCCCTGGCGATGCAGCCGAAGATGATGCTCTTCGACGAGCCCACCAGCGCGCTCGACCCGATGATGATCAAGGAGGTCCTCGACGTGCTCAAGGACCTCGCGCGCTCCGGCATGACCATGGCCGTGGTCACGCACGAGATGAGCTTCGCCCGCGAGGTGGGGGACCGGATCCTCTACTTCGACGAGGGCCGCCTGCTCCAGGAGGCTGCCCCCGACGCGTTCTTCGACGCCCAGCAGGACGAGCGGATCCGCGCGTTCCTCGGCCACATCGCACATTGACCGACCCACCCGCGCGCGCCCCCGCGCGCGCCAGCACGAGGAGAGAAGCCATGACGTGGTTCAACAAGCTGTTGCCGTCCCTCGCCGTTGGCGTGGCGCTCTGCTCCGCGCCGATCGCGCGGGCCGAAGAGAAGCCGACGAAGCCGCAGAGTACCGAGGAGCGGCTCGACGTGGTCGAGGTGAAGCAGGGTGACGCCGTCGTGAAGGGCGACATCCCCGGCTCGTTCCGGATCCCGGGGAGCGAGGTCTCGCTCCGGCTGTACGGGTTCGCCGAGCTCAACTGGATTCACGCCTTCAACAACGACAACACGGACGAGGACTACGCGACGTTCGCGCCCTACCTCCCCCTCGAGGACTCCGTCCAGGCGGAGCGCGGCGGCCGCGACTACTTCACCGCGCGCACGTCGCGCATCGGCCTCGAGGCCGGCATGCCCACGAAGTACGGCGTCATGTCGGTGAAGCTCGAAGGCGACTTCAGCAACGAGCCGCGCCGGGGCAACACGTCCACGTACGGCGCTCCCCAGAACGTCTACACGCAGCTCCTCAGCAACAGCTACGGCTTCCGCCTCCGCCACGCGTACGGCAAGTTCGGCGGCCTGCTCGTCGGCCAGACCTGGTCCACCTTCATGGACGTGGACAACCTCCCGGAGACGGTGGACTTCAACGGCCCGGTCGGCTCGACCTTCATCCGCCAGCCGCAGATCCGGTACAGCTACGGCACGCTCAAGGCGGGCACCTTCACGGCCGCCCTCGAGAACTCCGTCACGTACATGCTCGGCCCGGATGGCACGCTCGAGGCGAGCGCGTCGCGGATGCCGGACCTCGTCCTCCGGTGGGATCGCGGATTCGGCTTCGGGGGCCTGTCGTTCCGCGCGATGACGCAGGAGCTGCGGCTCAAGAGCGGAGACCTGGACGTCACGAAGCGCGGGTACGGCGTCGCGGCGAGCGGGACCGTGAAGACGGGCGCCGTCGGGTTCCTGACCTTCGGCGCGACGGCCGGCACCGGCATCGGCCGCTACATGTACTACGTCGAGGGCGCCGCCTATGACGCGGCCGAGGACGAGATCGTGCTCGAGAACGCCGTCGGCGGCTACGTCGGCTACCAGCTCAAGGCCTCCGACGTCCTGCGCTTCAACTTCGCCTACGGCATCGTGTACGAGCTCGACAGCGACTACACCGACCTCGCGGAGCAAGAAGGCTTCGACGGAAGCGACCCGGACCTGGCCAACGCGCGCTACGGCGTGAACCAGATCGTCCAGCAGGCGCACGCCGGCTTCTTCTACTCGCCGGTGCCCGCGACCGACTTCGGCCTCGAGGGCATCTACGGCGCGCGCGAGACGCTCTCCGGCAGGAAGGGCAGCGAGTTCCGCCTGAACTTCCTCGCGCGGTTCTACGTGAACTAGCCGGAGCTCGGCGCGGGCCCTCGGGCCCGGAAGAACGAAGAGCCGGACGCGCCCGTACGCGTCCGGCTCTTCTCGTTTCACCCGTGAACCATCCGGCGGCCCGCCCTCCGAGCCGAGCCGCCGGACGATGCAGCGACTACGGCACGCCGCTCCAGAGCCGGTTCAGCAGCGTGGTCTTGCGGGTGTCGAACGCGCGCCACTCGCCCCAGCCGCCGGTGTTGGAGATCGGGTCGTACGCGTGGCCGTACCAGCCGCCGGTGTCGCCCGACTCCGGGTTGATCGACCAGTAGCAGCCCTCGATCCCGCGGCTGATCATGTAGTCGACGAACGCGTTCTGCCACTTCGCGTCGATCGTGTTGTCCGTGATGTAGGAGAACCGGTTCTGGTCGCGCGTGCTGGCGGTGCCGCGCGGCCAGTCCATGTTGCCTCCGAACTCACCGACCACCATCGCGTACCCGAGGTCCTTCAGGTACCCGAAGTGCTCCTCCCAGCCCGGGCGGAGGAGGGTCGGGTTGATGACGATGTTGCACCTGGCGTCGCCGGCGGCGTCACCGGAGAGCCCCGTGCACTGCGGCTGGGCCGGATCCATGAACATGCTCTGGACGAACACCGACGGGCCGTAGGTGTGCGGCGACCAGACGAGCTTCGACACCGGCACGTTCGGCAGGTCGGCGCCGGCCGGGTACAGGTTCTCGCCCCAGTTCGGGTTCGAGAACGCGTCACCGTGCTCCACCTTCGTCACCGTCGTCGGCGTGCCGTCCTGCGTCCCGGCGTCCGTCCCGATGCCCTGCACGAAGAGGAGCAGGTTCGGGTTGACCGCGCTGATCGCCTGGTACGCCTTCTCGGTCAGCGTCTTCCACTCCGCCCACGTGTAGTCGTGCGGCTCGTTGAAGATGTCGATGCCGATGATGTTGGTCACGTTCAGCCGGGCGGGCAGGCCGGCCAGGGTCCGGAGATCTTCGAGCCAGATCGTCTCGTTGTACGGCTGGGTGTTCGTGACCGTCGGCGGGTTGAGGGTGGACGCGCAGGACCACTCCTCGCGCTTGAAGTCGTAGTTGTCGCGGGTCGCGTCCACCCACGGCGGCCGCGCGTCGAGGCGGCCCTTGCGCCAGTCGATGTAGTTGGAGCAGGAGTGGATGTCGAGCATCACGGCGATGCCGACGGAGTTGGCCGCCTTGATCATCGACTCCATCGCCTCCCGCGAGTTCCGCATCGGGTAGGTCGGATCGTTGATGATCCCGGAGTAGTTCTTGTAGTACCGGCCGTCGCCCTGCGGGTCGGTCCCGCTGAGCGTCTGGTGGACGACGGGGAGGCGGATGACCGTGATGCCGGCCGTCTTGATCTCGTTCATCGTCTGCATGACGGTCCGGGTGTGCGTCGCCGCCCAGAACGTGTTGCCGACGTACTGCTCCATCGGCGCGCCGCGCGGGTTCTGCGCGTCATAGGCAGGCTCGTAGCGTCCCTGGAGACCGAACCAGGAGCCGCAGCGGACCGGGTACTTGACGCCGTCCTTGGTGACGCGGCCGCCGGAGACGGACCAGACCGGCCCGAAGCCGCCGCCGCCCGTGGTGACGGTGAGCGCGATCGTCACGGTCCGGGTGATCACGGGCGAGCCGCCCGTGCCGGTGATGGTGACCGTGACCGGGCCGCCGAGCGTCGCGCTCGACGAGGCCGCGAAGGTCACGACGGAGCTCGTGCCCGTCGCCGACGCCGGGTTGAACGAGACCGTCACGCCCGCCGGCTGTCCGCTGGAGGTGAAGGCCACCGCGCTCGTGAAGTTCGTGCGCGTGATGGTGATGGTGCTCGTCCCGCTGGTCCCGCGCGCCACGCTCAGGCTCGTCGGCGCGGCCGAGAGCGTGAAGGTCGGGGTGGTCGTCCCGGGCGTGACGGTCAGCGCGATCACGACAGTGCGGGTGATGCCGCCGCCCGCGCCGGTGATCGTGATGTTGCTCGTGCCCGTCGCCGCCGTCGCGGACGCCGTGAAGGTCACGGTCGAGGCGTTGGCCGTCGTGGACGTCGGGTTGAAGCCGATGGTCACGCCCGCGGGCGGCGTGCTGGCCGTGAACGCGACCGCGCTCGTGAAGTTCGTCCGCGCGATCGAGAGACTGACGGTCGCGCTGCTGCCCTGCGCGACGCTCACGCTCGTCGGCGACGCCGACAGCGTGAAGTTCGGGGTCGTCGTGCCGGTGCTGACCGTGAGGGGGATTACCACCGTCCGGATCAGACCGCTCCCGGAGCCGGTGACGGTGACGTTGAACGTGCCGGTGGTCGCCGTGGAGGAGGCCGTGAACGTGACCACGCTGCTGTTGCCCGTCGTCGAGCCCGGATTGAACGAGGCGCTCACCCCGCCCGGCAGCCCGCTCAGCGAGAAGGCGACCGACGACGTGAAGTTCGTACGGGCGATCGCGATCGTGGTCGTCGCGCTCGCGCTGCGGTTGACGGTGACGGCGGACGGCGAGGCGCTGAGCGTGAAGTTGGGCGTGGTCGTGCCGGTGTTGACGGTCAGCGGGATCACCACGGTCCGGGTGAGGCCGCCGCCCGCGCCGGTGATGGTGACGTTCGAGGTGCCCGTGGTCGCGGTGGACGTCGCCGTGAAGGTCACGACGCTGCTCGTGCCGGTCGAGGAGGACGGGTTGAACGACGCGGAGACCCCCGCGGGCAGCCCGCTTGCGGTGAACGCCACCGCGTCCGTGAAGCTCGTCCGGGAGATGGAGATCGTGCTGGTCGCGGTCGCGCCCCGGTTGACGGAGACGCTCGCGGGAGAGGCGGCGAGCGTGAAGTTCGGGGTCTGGGTGCCGCCGCTCGGCGGGGTGCCCCAGACCAGCGTGCCGCCCACGGAGACGGTGATGTTGGCGTTGTCGGCCGAGCTGGTGTTCCCGGCGTACGAGTAGTCGTTCGCCTCGTTGTAGTTGGCCCAGTTCGTCTTCGCGACGCGGAGCTGGATGTCACCCGTGCTCTGGCCGGGCGAGAGGCTGCCGGCGCCGGAGCCGAAGGCGATCTGGAAGTAGGTGTCGGCGGTGGCCGTCGCCGGGCTCACCGTCCCGAACGATCCGGTCACGTTCCCGCAACCGCGGGGGGTGTAGTCGCACCACCAGCTCTGCGACTGCGCACCGTCGATCGTGTAGTAGTACCGGACCGTCACGCCGCTCAGCGCGACCGTGGACGAGCCGGTGTTGACGATGTTGATGTGGAGCGCGAGCTGGTTGTCGGTCGGCGCGATCCAGCCCGGCTTGAACTGAGCCTTGAGCTGGGCCGACGCGGTGGACGCGAGCGTCAGCGCTGCGAGCGCGACGAGGGTCCGCGTGAGGCGCTTCAGGAACATTGCATGCTCCCTTCTAACGTTCTCGTGGATGGCTCACCGGCATGACCGGGCCACGTCCCCGGCCACGCCACGGCCGCCCGACACGGGCAACAGCGGCCGATCTCGATGCGCGCGCGCGCTGCCCTCGGGCAGGCCGCGCGAAATGGAACGGGCCGAGCGTCGTCTCGGCCTGAAAGGCGCGAGCTACGAACTCCGGGTCGCTGGTGTAGCGCCGGCCACCTTACACCCGGGTTCCACGATTGCCGAGAGGCCCATGCGTGGCGTCGTCCAAATGGATTGTTTGCGCAGCGGGCGGGCGAGGAGAAACGGGACAACGTTGCCAGCCCACGTGGGCTGCAACCCGGAGTCGCTTGGCTCGACGGCGCCTGGCACGTGGAGCGATTGAATCGATCCGGGAGCGGGCGAAGCTCCCGGACGGACTCGGCGCAACGTCGGTGCAAACCTCGCGGAAATCGTTTCATTGACTGCGAGCGAACCCCGGCGATTGCCTTTGCCCGGCCGACGCGGGTGGTCTACAAGGAATCCCCCGGTCGGCGGACCTCCGGCGTCCGGATCTGGTGTTCGCGCACAGTGAGTGGCCGTGCCGCGGCGCGGCGCGGCCCGTTTCTCGGTCCCGGCGGGACCGGAGGAGGACCATCATGCAGGGACCTGGACGAAGGTGGAGCGGGTGGTGGATCGCCGCCCTCGCGCTCTCCGTCGCGTGCGGGCCCGACGGGAGCTACGACCCGTCCGGCGCGCGCGCGGCCGCGATCGGCAGCGGGCACTACCAGATGGAGAACCTGGGCCGCGGCGTCGTCGCGGTGCAGGTGTCGAACGGCGTCTACGTCGGCTGGCGCATGTTCGGGTACGAGTACGACCCGGCCAACCCCGCGGCGGTGTCCTACGAGGTCTACCGGAGCGGGACCCGGATCGCCTCGGTCACGAACAGCACCAACTACCTCGACACCGGCGGCACGAGCAGCTCGACGTACACCGTCCGGGCGATCGTGAACGGCGTCGCGCAGGCGCCCTCGAGCCCGGCGAGCGTCCTCGCCCAGAACTACCTCCGCATCCCCCTCCAGATCCCGCCGGGCGGGACCACCGCGTCCCCGTGCAGCGACGCCGGCACGAGCTACACGTACTCCGCCAACGACGGCAGCGTCGGCGATCTCGACGGCGACGGCGAGTACGAGATCGTGCTCAAGTGGGATCCGTCGAACGCCAAGGACAACTCGCAGTCCGGCTGCACCGGCAACGTCTACCTGGACGCCTACCGGCTGAACGGCACGCGGCTGTGGCGCATCGACCTCGGCCGCAACATCCGCGCCGGCGCCCACTACACGCAGTTCGTGGTCTACGACTTCGACGGCGACGGCAAGGCCGAGCTGGCGGTCAAGACCGCCCCCGGCACCCGCGACGGCACGGGCGCCTACCTGCGCACCGGCCCGGCCGCGAGCGACAACGACGCCGCCGACTACCGCAACGCGTCCGGCTACGTGCTCACCGGCCCGGAGTACCTGACCGTCTTCGGCGGGCCGACCGGCGCCGAGCTGGCCACCGTGAACTTCGACGTCCCGCGCGGCACCGTCTCGTCCTGGGGCGACAGCTACGGGAACCGCGTGGATCGGTTCCTCGCCTCCGCCGCCTTCGTCAGCGACGCCGGCGGCGGCTCGCAGGCGGCGAGCGGCCGGCCCTCCATCCTCATGGCGCGCGGGTACTACACCCGGGCGACCGTCACGGCGTGGAACTGGCGCGACGGCCGGCTCACCCAGGTCTGGAAGGCGGACAGCAACGCGAGCACGGCCTACGCCGGCCAGGGCGCCCACACGATGGCGGTCGCCGACTCGGACGGCGACGGCGCCCAGGAGATCATGTACGGCTCGTCCGTCATCGACTCGAACGGCACGCGCAAGTGCTCGACCAACTTCGGCCACGGCGACGCGATGCACGTCGGCGCGTTCGTCCCCGGCCGCGCCGGGGTGCAGGTCTTCATGCCGCACGAGGACGGCACGCAGCCGTCGTGGGACCTCCACGACGGCGCCACCTGCCAGGTGCTCCAGCGCGGGCCCGTGACCGGCACGGACACCGGGCGCGGCGTCGCCGACGACGTGTACGCCGGCAGCCCCGGCGGCGAGCTCTGGGCCAACAACAGCTCGGGCCTGATCTCCGCGGCGACCGGCGCGAACGTCGGCTCCCGGCCCTCCTCCGCCAATTTCCTCGTCTGGTGGGACGCGGACGAGACGCGCGAGCTCGAGGATGGGACGTCCATCACGAAGTACGGCGGCAGCACGCTGCTCACCGCGAGCGGCTGCGCCTCCAACAACGGCACCAAGTCCACCCCGGTGCTCAGCGCCGACCTCCTCGGCGACTGGCGCGAGGAGGTGATCTGGAGGGAGTCGAACAACGCGGCGCTCCGGCTCTACACCACCACCGCCGTCACGAGCCGCCGGATCTACACGCTGATGCACGACCCGCAGTACCGGATGCAGGTCTCCTCGGAGCAGACCGCCTACAACCAGCCGCCCCACCCCAGCTTCGCGATCGGCAGCGGCATGGCCGCGCCGCCCCGGCCCGACATCCACGTCCCCGGGCAGGCGCCGCCCGACCCGACGAGCTACACCGTCATCATCGGCGTGAGCGGCAGCGGCTCGACCACCCCGGCGCCTGGGAGCTACACGCACGCGGCGGGCGCGACGATCACCGTGACCGCCGTCCCCGCGAGCGGCGCGACCTTCGCGGGGTGGAGCGGCGCGGCCAGCGGCGCGGCCAACCCGGTCACGCTCACCGTGAATGGGAACCTCACCCTGACGGCCACCTTCGCCGGCGGCGGGGCCACCAGCTACACCCTCGGCGTCACGCGCGCGGGGACCGGCACGGGGACCGTCACCTCGAGCCCGTCCGGCATCTCCTGCGGCGCGACGTGCAGCGCGGCGTTCCCGAGCGGCACGAGCGTCACGCTCACGGCCGCGCCGGCGAGCGGCTCGACGTTCTCGGGCTGGAGCGGCGCATGCACCGGGACCGGCGCCTGCGTCGCCAGCATGACCGCGGCGCGCTCGGTCGCGGCGACGTTCGCGACCACGCCGACCGGGACGACGCCGTGCGCGAACCCCGTCACGTTCACCAGCCAGTCGGGCAACTTCAACACCACCGGCGCGGTCTGCCTCCGGACCAGCGCGACCGTGTTCGGCTGGGGCTGCTCCAACTTCGACGGGCGCACCGTGAGCGTGAACGGCGGCGCGGCGACGGCGACCTGCGGCGCGGGCCCCTTCCCGCTCGCGAAGAGCGCAGACGGCTATACGTACTTCGCGGTGACGGCCGGCACGTACCCCTGGGCCAGCCTGTACACCTGGTGATCCCAGGCCGGGCGGCTCCGTTCGACGCGCGAACGGAGCCGCCGCGGGCCGCGTTCACCGGCGCAGCGCGTACAGCACCTGCATCGGGTCGGCGACGGCGAGCCGGCGAAACCCCGAGAACCCGCCCGCCTGGCCGAGCTCGCGCGCCTTCTCCTCCGTGAACAGGTTCCCGAGCGCTTCGCCGCCGCCCGCGAGCGCCACGCACGCAGTAGAGCGTGCTCGCCGACTGGAGCGCCTTCCGAAGCGGCGGCGAGCTCGCGGCCGCGTCGTGGCTGAACTCGCCCCACAGGAAGGTCCCGTCCGGCCGGAGCGCATTCCGGATGGCGCTCAGCGCGGCGACCGGTTCGGGCAGGTCGTGGATCACGTCGAAGGCCGTGACGAGGTCGTACGCCTCGCGCGGCAGGCGCGTGCAGTCGCGCACCTCGAACGTCGCCCGGTCCTCGACGCCGGCGGCGCGGGCCTTCGCGCGCGCCCGCTCGATCGAGGGCTCGTGGACGTCGCAGCCGGTGACGCGCGCGCGCGGGTACGCCTGCGCGACCTTGATCGCGGCCAGGCCGGCGCCGCAGCCGACGTCGAGCACGCTGCAGCCCGCCTCGAGCCGGGCCTGCACCTCCGGCATCGCGGGGATCCACGCCTGCACGAGCCCGTGCTTGAAGCCGGGCGCCGTGAGCCGCTCCTGCGCCTCGGCGAGCGAGGCGGGGAACCGGTGCACGGGCACGCCGGCGCCGGTCCGGAACGCCTCGAGGACCTGCTTGCTCAGCTCGTACTCGAAGTGGACCGCGTGCGCGAGGCCCCCGAGGAACGCGGGGCCGTCCTCGTCGGCGAGGACCGCCGCGTGCTCGGCGGGGAGCGTCCAGGTCCCGGCCGCGGGATCGTGCTCCACGTATCCGGCCGTGGCCATGGCCTGGAGCCACTCTCGCAGGTAGCGCGCCGAGAGGCCGCTTCGCCGCGCGACCTGCTCCTCGGTGAGCGGCCCGGCCCCCGCCATCGCCTGGAAGATGCCGAGCCGGTCGCCCAGCCAGGTCAGGGCGCCGTGCAGGGCGGACGAGAGGGCGTGGAGGCGCGCCGCCCGATCGAGGTCGCGCACCGCCGCCACGGGCTCGACCAGCATGATCGCGTGGAACTGGCCCGCGGCCGTGAGGTCGGCGGGCAACCGCGCCAGCGCGGCGCGGGCCCGGTCGAGATCGCCCTGCCGCACCGCGATCCGCGCCGCGTAGGCCGGGAGGGAGAGGTGGCGGTTCGCGGCGTGGGCCCTGCGGCGCGGAGCTCGGCCTCGAGGTCACCGAGCCGCTCGGGCGGTTCGCGGAGGAGGCGCCACTCCGCGCGCTGCACCGTGAGCGCGAGGCGGAGGTTGGGGTCCGCGGCGGGATCCCCCGCGGCGCGCGCCTCGGCCTGGAACCGCTCGAGCTCCCCCTCGCGCCCCTCGAACAGCGCCCACATGGCCCGGAGGAGCAACGCCGGCCAGCGATACCGCGCGGGCCGGAGCCCCTCGGCGAGCGCCTCGTACGCCTCGTGGTGCACCCGCGCCCTGGCGAGGTCCCCGGCCTCGGCGCGATCGAACACGAGGCGCGCGTGCGTCCGGAGCACGCGCATCCGATCGCCCGCCGCCTCGGCGAGGCGCAGCATCTCCTCCCCGAGCGCCGCGCGCTCGCGCGGGTCGGCGAAGTCGGCCAGCGCCGAGATGGCCGCGTGGAGCACCTCGCGCCGATCCCCGTCGTCCCCGGCGCGACGCACCACCGCGATCGCCTCCCGGGCGAGGTGCAACGGGGCCTCGGGATCCGGCGCGGGCTGGCGCGCGGCGGCGAGCCGGGCCATGACCCGGGCGCGGAGGGCGCCGTCGCCCGGCGGGAGGCGCGCGAGCGCCTCCTCGAGCAGGCGCACCAGCTCGGCGTCGATCTCGCCCGCCGCCGCCACCTCCGCGACGACCGCGGCCGAGAACTCGCGGCCCGCGACCGACCCGACCTCGAGCGCGGCCCGGACCGGCGGCTCCAGCCGCGCGAGCCGCTCGCCGACGATCTCGCGCACGCCCTCGGGGATCGGGAGCGTGCGTGGCGCAGCGCCCTCGGGCGGGAGCAGCCGCAGCACCTCGCGGACGAAGAGCGGGATCCCCTCCGTGACGCGGTAGACCTCCGCGAGCGCCGCGCCGTCGAGGGCGGCGCCCTCGGCACGCGCCAGCTCCTCCACCTCGCCGCGATCGAGCCGCCGCAGCGGCAGCCGCCTGGCGTGGCGGACGATCCGGGCGAGCGGGCCGCCGGCATCGGGCGCGAGCCTCGCCTCGTGCTCCCGGTAGGTCCCCAGGACGAGGAATCGCAGGGAGCGGACCTCCGGAGCGACGACGTGTCCGCCGCGTGCAGGTCGTCGAGGACGACGACGAGCGGGCGCTCGACGCAGGCCGCCGCGAGGAGCCTCACGGTGCGCTCGAAGTGCGCGAACCGGAGCTGGTCCGCTTCGGGACCGGCGCCGCCCGCCGGCAGCTCGAGCGACAGGGCCCGCAGCGCCTGCCGCCACGGCCAGTACGCGGGCGCGCCCCCCGCCTCCCAGGCGCGGCCCCACACCACGTGGGCGCCGCGCCGGTCGGCCTCCCGCGCCAGCCAGTCGGCGAGGCTCGTCTTCCCGACGCCCGGCTCCCCGGCGAGCAGGAACACTCCGCCCCGGCCCGCCGCAGCGTCCTCGAGACCGGAGAGGAGCTCTGCCCGCTCGCGCGCGCGCCCCACGAAGACCCGACCCGCCATCGCCTCTCCACGCGGCGCTGCTCGCCGGACGCCGTCGCGCGCGGCCGCGCTCCTGTAGTAGCCACCCGTCCGTGCGGCGCCTGCCGACGGGTGACGCCGCCCCATGAGAGCCAGCCGGTGTCTCGAGCGCACCCGCCTCGTGCGCCCGGCGCGCGTCCCGCGGTGCCCACGGCGGCGCGCGGGTCCGCCACCAGGTGCGGGCCCGCGCGCGTCCCCTCCCCCGGCGACACGCGCCCGCGCGACGCTGCGGCGACCGGGCCGGCGCGACCCCGGAGTCGCCCCACCCCCGCCCGCGCCGCGCGCAGGGCCGCCCTCTCGCGGTGATCCACGCGTCGGGCCGGGGGCACGTCCCCTGCACCGCGAGGAGGTTGGAGGCAGCGACCGCACCGCATGGAACCCTCGTTCATCCAGAACCTCCGCCGCTCGCCGCGCGTCCTCGCCCGCTGCGATGCCCACGTGGCGACCGCGAGCGGTCTCTTCGCCGCGCACACCGAGGACGTGAGCGCCCACGGGTGCCGGCTCGTCGTGCCGCGCCCGCTCTCGCAGGGCGAGGTCCTGCGCGTCGCGCTCCGGCACGCCGGGCTCACGCGGCACCTGCGGGTCCCGGCGCGCGTGACCTGGGCCGCGCGGAGCGCGCCGTGGAAGCTCGGGCTGGTCTTCGACCCCTCGACGGAGGCGCCGAGCGCGCGGTGGTTCTCGCAGCTCGTCCGGTCGCTCGGGCTGCCGGGGTCGCTCGGCATGCCCGAGCTCATCCCGGTGTCGGCGACGGTCTACCTCGGCGCGCCGCCGCTCGCTCCCGTCGAGCTCGGCCGGGAGGAGGTCGCGCTGCTCTGGGCGATCCGCGAGGGCACGACGGTCGCGGAGCTGCTCGCGCGGTTCCACGCGAGCCGGCCCGCGGCGGAGCGTGCGCTGTTCTCGCTGCTCGGGCAGCGATACGTCACGCTGTCCCGGAGCGACGCGGTCCACCCCACCGTCTGGCGGGCGTTCCTCTCGCTCCAGCGCGAGCGGCTGCCGGCGGACCTCGTCCGTTCCTTCGACGCGGGTGCGCGCGGCACGCGCGGGATGGAGGGCGTGCTCGGTCAGGTCGAGCCGCGCTGAACCAGCGCGGGCTTCAGGAGCACCCGCTTCGGCCTGACGAGGATCTCCGCGGTGCTCTCGGTCGCGAGCCGCCACGCCTGCGCCGCGATCTCCTCGAGCGGCTGCCGCAGCGTGCTCAGCGGTGGATGCGAGATACTCGCCAGCGGGTTGTCGTCGTACCCGAGGACGGCCAGCTCGCTCGGGACCTCCATCCGCCGCTCGCGGGCCTCGGCCAGCACCCCCGTCGCGCAGACGTCTCCGGCCGCGCAGAAGACGGCGTCGATCCGACTCCTGCGCCGCACGAGCTCCGTCAGCGCGGTCACGCCGTCCTTGCGCGAGTAGTCCACCACCTCGACGACGTCGTCGCGCGAGAACGGGAGCCCCCTGTCCGCGAGGGCCTTCTCGAACCCCCTCAGGCGCTCGACCGCGTTGTAGCTGCCGTTGGTCCCGAGCTCCCCGATGACGAGCGCCGGCGACCTCCGCCCCTTGTCGAGCAGGTGCTCCGCCGCCAGATACCCGCCCGCGAAGTTGTCGGACGCGACCGTGGACGCCCCCTCCGCCTCCTCGTCGATGAGCACCACCGGGACCCCTGCCGCGCGGTAGTCCGCGAGCGTCTCCGGATCCGGCCGGAGGCAGATGCCGACGAGGGCGATCGGCCTGGGCGCCGCCTCCAGGAGCCGGAGCAGGCGCGAGCGCAGGAACTCGCGGTCCTTGCGCATGACGACGCCGCACTCCGCGATCGAGCAGCCGGGCCGGAGTTGCTTCCGGATGTGCGAGTACATGAGGCCCGCGAATCCCGAGCCCAGGCTGTGCGATGCGACCGCGACGCGTACGTCCATGTTGGTTCGCGCTCCGATGGTCCGTTCCCCGCGAACCATATGGGGGGATGATCTCGCTCGACACAAGACCGTGCGGCGGTGGGCCGCCTCTGCAAGCAAGCTCCTCGTCGCACGCACACCTGCCGACGACCCACCTCGAAACTTCACGGAAGCGCGTATTCGTCCTCGAGGTTGTGCTTTCTCGGAGGGCTCGTGGAAAACGTTTGCGTGTCTCGATAGGGCCGACGGCGCCCGGCGAGCTCCTCCGCCCTTGACCGGTATCGCGAAATTGCCTGAAATCGCGCACACACCAATGTCCGTGGACGGGTCACACCCGTCGCCGGCGCGACCATCGGCGCCGTGTCGTGGCCACGCCGGCAGCTCGCGTTTCCGGAGCTCCATCGCTGCTCCCCCGTGTCGGAGACTGCTCATGACGTCATCCCATCCGTTCCGTAGAATCCTCTCCCTCGCCGTCCCGCTGGCGCTCCTCGCCGGCGCCGGCGACGCCGCGGCCGTCACGGCCGGCGGCGTCACCGCCGACGTGGTCGCCGTCCAGAGCTGGCAGGGCGGCTTCAACGGCGCCGTCCGCGTCGCCAACAACTCCTTCCCGAGCGCCATCACCAGCTTCCAGGTGGTCTTCAAGATGAACGGGACCGCCGGGATCCAGGGCAACGGCTGGAACGGCACGATCTCCAGCCCCGACGCGTCCGGCAACCGGACCGCGCGCAACGCCGCGTGGATGGGCAGCCTCGCCACCGGCCGGACCTGGGACGAGGGGTTCTCGGGCACGGGCACGTTCTCGGGCGCGACCATCGTCTCGCTGACCGTGAACGGCCAGAGCATCCCGCTCGGCGGCACGGGCGGTGACACCACCGCCCCCACCGTCTCCCTCGCGAGCTCCGCGACGAGCGTCACCTCCGCGGCGACCATCACGCTCACCGCCTCGGCGACTGACAACGTTGGCGTCGCCCGCGTCGAGTTCTACGACGGCGCCACCCTCCTCGGCGCGGACCTCACGGCCCCGTACACCTGGCAGGTCGCGCTCTCCTCCGCGAACAACGGCACGCACGCGTACACCGCGCGCGCGTCCGACGCGGCCGGCAACACCGCGACCTCCGCGGCCGTCACCGTCACCGTCAACGTCCCGACCGGCGGCGACACCACCGCCCCGACCGTCTCGCTCGCGAGCAGCGCGACGAGCGTGACCACCGCCCGCACGATCACCCTCACGGCCACGGCCACCGATAACGTCGGCGTAACCCGCGTCGAGTTCTACGACGGCGCCACGCTCCTCGCGTCCGACACGACCTCGCCCTACTCGACGACGGTCTCGCTGACCTCCGCCAGCAACGGCACGAAGTCCTACACGGCGCGGGCGTACGACGCGGCCGGCAACAACCGGACCTCCGCGGCAGTCGCCGTCACGGTGAACATCCCGGTCGCCGACACCACCCCGCCCACCGTCTCGCTCACCAGCAGCGCGACCAGCGTGACCGCCGCGACGACCCTCACCCTCTCCGCGACGGCCTCCGACAACGTCGGCGTGACCCGCGTCGAGTTCCGGGACGGCACGACGCTCCTCGCGACGGACACGAGCGCGCCGTACGGCACGACGGTCTCGCTCACCTCCGCGAGCAACGGCACGAGGTCCTACACCGCGCGGGCGTACGACGCGGCCGGCAACAGCGCGACCTCCACCGCGGTCGCCGTCACCGTGAACATCTCCGGCGGCGACCCCGGGACCACGCCCGTCTACACCGCCGCCGGCGGCAAGTTCCTGAAGGACGGGGTCGAGCTCGAGCTCTTCGGCCTCAACTGGTTCGGCATGGAGACCCCGGACCGCGTCCTGCACGGCCTCTGGACGGGCCGCCAGCTCGACGACTTCCTCGCGGACTTCAAGAGCAAGGGGTTCAACGCCCTCCGCCTCCCGCTCTCGCCCCAGGTCATCCGGCCCGGCTACCTCATCTCCTCGGGCCCGTACAGCGGGAACGACTGCGCCGCGATGTGCGGCAAGGACGGCCGGACCGGCCTCGAGTACGTGCTGCAGCGGATGCAGGCCGCGGGCATGTACGCGCTCCTCGACTTCCACACGTGCAACCCGGCCCAGCTCGGCTCCGGCCTGCCGGGGAGCCCGGTCAACTGCTCGGGCTACTCGCTCAGCGCCTGGATCTCCGACCTCGAGACGCTGGCCCAGCTCTCGAAGACCTACCCCAACGTGATCGGCGTCGATCTCACCAACGAGCCGCACCAGCTCACGTGGGCGGCCTGGGCCGACTACTCCTCGCTCGGCGGCCAGGCGGTGCTCGCCGTCAACCCGAACACCACCGTGTGGGTCGAGGGCGTCGGCAACGCCTCCACGGCCGGCGTCCCCGGCGGCGCGAACTGGGGCCAGAACCTGTACGAGGCCGGCGCGATCCCGAACATCCCGAACAGCAAGCTCGTCTACACGCCGCACTCCTACGGGCCGAGCGTCGCCGCGATGAGCTACTTCAGCGACCCGACCTTCCCCGCCAACATGCCCGCGCTCTGGGACACCATGTTCGGCCACCTCATCGGCAAGGGCTACACCGTGGTGGTGGGCGAGTACGGCGGCCAGTACACCGGGACGGACAAGACGTGGCAGGACGCGTTCGTCTCGTACCTCATCAACCGGAACATCACGAGCTCGTTC
Source organism: Anaeromyxobacter sp. (assembly GCA_035627135.1). Classification (GTDB taxonomy): domain Bacteria; phylum Myxococcota; class Myxococcia; order Myxococcales; family Anaeromyxobacteraceae; genus Anaeromyxobacter. The sequence continues at coordinate 60,426 of DASPMI010000189.1, forward strand.
TACTGGTGCGTCAACCCGAACTCGGGTGACACGGGCGGCGTCCTCCAGGGCGACTGGCGGACGTGGAACAACGACAAGGTGCTGCTCCTCCAGCGGCTGATGCGGTAACGCTCGGCGGCAGGCTCGACGTGGGGCCGGGCGGACGTGCGCGTTCGCCCGGCTCCTCGTCTCCGGAAATCCCCGCCCGAGCCGATCCAGGTGGGGGCCCCCTCGCGCGGCGCACCACGCGGGGTGGCAAAGTTTGCTATCCCCTGGAGCGCTTGGATCGCTCGTCGCCCGGTAGCGCAGGCGCTCCTCCGGACGCGCTCTTCGAGGGCGCCGGCGAGGCCCGCGCCCGCGCGCGGGCCCTCGACTGGCGATCCACGCCGCTCGGAGCCGCCGAGGCCTGGCCCGAGGCGCTGCGGGTCGCGGCGCGGCTGTGCCTGGACTCGCCCACCGCCATCGCGATCTGGGCGGGCCCGGAGTTCACGCTGATCCACAACGACGCCTACGTCCCCTTCCTCGGCGCGAAGGGTGGCTGGGCGATGGGGCGTCCCGCGCGCGAGGTCTGGGAGGAGGTCTGGGACCGGCTCGGCCCGGAGTTCGCCGGCGTGCTCCAGACCGGTGTCGCGACCCACCACGTCGACGCGCCGTTCGTCATCCGGCGGCACGGGCGCGACGAGACGGGCTGGTTCACGTTCACCCTGTCGCCGGTCCGCGCCGGGGACGGCCGGATCCTCGCGCTGCTCAACGTGTGCCAGGAGACCACGGCGGCGGTGCAGGCCGCGGCGCGCCTCGACGCGGAGCTGCGGGCGAGCGAGGACACCGCACGCCGGCAGCTCGCCGAGATCCAGTCCATCTACGACTCCGCCCGCGTCGGCCTCTGCGTCCTCGACCGCGAGCTCCGGTTCGTCCGGATCAACCGGCGGCTCGCGGAGCTCAACGGCGTGCCCGTCGAGGGGCACCTCGGCCGGACCGTCGAGGAGATCGTCCCGACGCTCGCGCCGACGGCGCGCGACATCGCCCGCCGGGTCTTTGCGACCGGCGTCGGCGTGACCGACGTCGAGCTCAAGGGCCAGACCCCGTCGATGCCCGGAGTGGAGCGGACCTGGGTCGAGCAGTGGCTCCCGCTCCACGACGCGAGCGGCGCCGTCACCGGCCTGAACGTCGTCGTCGACGAGGTCACCGAGCAGCGCCGCGCCGAGGAGGCCCTGCGGCAGGACGAGCGACGGCTCGCCGCCATGTTCCGCCGGTCCCCGGTGGCGATGGCCTGGATGCGCTTTCCCCAGGGCGTGTTCGTCGACGTGAACGACGCCTGGACCGCGCTCATCGGCATCCCGCGCGAGGAGGCCGTCGGGAAGACGAGCGCCGAGCTCGGCATGCTCGCAGACGTGGAGCGCCGGGGCTACTACGCGTCGCTCTCCTCGGACGGGGCGGCCCACGCAGAGGTGGAGCTCACGACGCGCAGGGGGCCCCGCACCGCGCTCGTGAAGGGCGAGGTCGTCACCCTCGGCGCCGAGCAGTTCGTCCTGGCGGTGCTGCAGGACGTGACCGAGCTCCGGCGCGCCGAGCGGGAACTGCGCGACAAGCACGCGCGGCTCGAGCAGGAGCGCGCGCGCCTCCAGGCGATCCTCGACACGATCCCCGCCGGGCTCTTCATCGTCGAGGCGAGCGGGAAGGTCGCCGTGACGAACGAGGAGGCGAGACGCATCTGGGCCGGCGCCGTCCCGCTGGAGCGCCTCGCCGATTACGGCGAGTACGTGGGGTACTGGCCCGACACGGGCGAGCGCCTGAGACCGGAGGAGTGGCCGGCCGCCCAGGCGCTGCTCCACGGGCGCAGGACCAAGGGCTGCGTGGTGGACATCGAACGGTTCGACGGGACGCGCGGGACGATCGTGTTCTCGGGCGCGCCCATCCAGGACGAGGCGGGCCACACGACCGGCGCGGTCGTCGCCATCCAGGACATCTCGGACCTCCGGGCGGCCCAGGCGCGCCTGGAGGAGTCCGACCGCCGCAAGACCGAGTTCATCGCGCTCCTCTCCCACGAGCTGCGGAACCCGCTCGCGCCCATCCGGAACTCCATCGCCCTGCTCGACGGCGCGCCGCCCGGGAGCCCGGTGGCGACACGCGCCCGGGAGATCCTCCGCCGCCAGACCGACCACCTCGTCCGGCTCGTGGACGACCTCCTCGACGTGAACCGCATCACCCATGGGAAGATCCAGGTGCAGCTCGCGCCGGCCGATCTCCGCGAGCTGGTCCGGCGGGCGTTCCAGGACGCGAGGGGCCTGTTCGACGCCCGCGGGATCGAGCTCCTCCTCTCGGAGCCCGCCGAGCCGCTCTGGGTCGCCGCGGACGCCGAGCGCTTCGCGCAGATGGTCGGCAACCTGCTCCACAACGCGCTCAAGTTCACCCCTGCGGGCGGGCGCGTGGAGCTGAGCATCGTGCGCGCCGGCGCGGCGTGCGAGGTCCACGTGAAGGACTCCGGGCGGGGGATCGAGCCCGCCGACCTCGAACGGATCTTCGAGCCGTTCCACCAGTCGCGGCGCAGCCGCGAGAGCGGCGGCGGCCTCGGCCTCGGGCTCGCCCTCGTCAAGGGGCTCGCCGAGCGGCACGGGGGGTCCGTTCGCGCCGTGAGCGACTTGAGCACGGGCGCGGAGCTCGTCCTCTCGCTCCCGCTCGCCCCGCCTCCGGCCGCGGTCGCCGGCGTCTCGGCGCCGCCGCCGGAGGGCGCGGCCCTGCGGATCCTCATCGTCGAGGACAACGAGGACGCGGCCGCCTCGCTCGCGGATCTCCTCGCGCTCGGCGGTCACGACGTGACGATCGCGGCGACCGGCGGCGCCGGCGTCGCCGGCGCCCTCTCCCGAGCTCCGGATCTGCTCATCTGCGACGTCGGCCTCCCCGACATGAGCGGCCACGACGTGATCCGCGCCATCCGGGCCCGCGACGCGGGCGCGCGCGTCTTCGCGACGGCGCTCACCGGCTACGCGCAGCCGCACGATCGGGAGGCGGCGCTCGCCGCCGGCTTCGACGCGCACCTCCCGAAGCCCCCGCCGCTCGAGGAGCTGGACGCGGTGCTCGCGGAGGCCGCGCGCCGCCGGCGTGCTCCGGCGCGGTGATCGCGCCCGCGGCTACGCGGCCCACCTTCCCCGCTCGCGCCGCCACGCCTCGCGCGCGAGCCCCTCGACCACCGAGTGGAACCCCTTGAACTGCTCGAGGCGGGCCGCCGGCAGGCGGGCCCGGAGCTCGGCCGCGAGCCGCGGGACCTTCGCCGTCCCGCCCGTGCAGCAGATGACCGCGACGTCCTCCCGCCGGACGCCGGCCGCGCGCACCGTCTCCTCCAGGCACCCGACGATGGCCTCCAGCTCCCGCCGGCTCGCCTCCTCGAACCCGGCGCGCGTCACCGGCTCCCGCACGTCGATCCCGGGCGACGAGAACCGGACCTCCGCGGCGGCGGCGGCCGACAGCTCCTTCTTCGCCCGCTCGATCGCCTCGAAGAGCTGGAAGCCTTGGCCGTCCTCGACGAGCGTGTTCAGCTGATCCATCGCCCGCCGATCCGCCGACGAGAGCGACCACTGGCGCACGTCCGCGAGGAACGTGGCGAGGTCGCGGCGCTGCAGCATGGAGAGGTGCGCGGGCGAGCATAGGTGCACGAGGACGCCGTGCGGCATCTGGAGGACGTTCCCGCCGAACGGGGTCCGGTACCGGACCTCGGCGCCGAAGTGGCGCGCCACCCGGGACCGCATGATCGCGGAGTCGAGCGCGTCGCCCGCGACGGCGACCCCGCCCACCGCCAGCACCTCGCTCCGGTCGAGGTCCGCGGGCGTCACCCGGAGCAGGGTGAAGTCGGACGTGCCGCCGCCGAAGTCGCCGACGAGGACCAGCTCCTCCCGCTGCGCCGTGGCCGCGAACGCCCGCGCGGCCGCGACGGGCTCGGGCAGGAACTCCACCTCCTCGAACCCCGCCAGCTCCGCCGCGCGGCGCAGCGTCGCCTCGGCGTGCGCGTCGTCCTCGCCGTCGAAGTGCACCGGCCGCCCGAGCAGGACCCGGCGCACCTCGGCGCCGTAATGCGCGTCCGCGCGCTCCCGCATCTTCCGGAGCAGCGTCGCCACGAGCGCCTCCGCGGAGACGAACCGGCCGCCGACCGTCGTCCCCCGGAACCCGCGCGCGCCGAGGTGTCGCTTGATCGAGCGGAGGAGGCGCGCCTCGCCGGCGTGCTGGACGAACTGCGCGAGCGCCTCGACGCCCGCGAACACGCCGCCCGCCTCGGGGAAGCAGAGCACGCTCCGGAGGATCGTCGGATCGGCGGCGCCGGGATCGAGCGGAGCGGGTGCGAACGTCCCCTCCTCGTTCGCGGCCGCGAGGAGGGAGTTGCTCGTTCCGAAGTCGATCGCGTAGATGGTCGGCCGGTCCACTTGGGCCTCCTCGGGGCCTGTCCAATCGGGACGAGAACCCTCCTTGACTTAGCCGGTCGGCGCCTGGGACATTTGGGCGCAGCCTGCGAGACGAGGCGCCGCGTGCTCGAACATCCCCTGCCCCAGTCCACGAGGACGTCGAGGGCGCTCCGGGTGGTCGCCGTCCTCGCCCTCACGATGGCCGCAGCCGCGTACCCCGCCCCGGGCCCGGCCCGCGCCGGCGAGCCCGCGCGCGCGCGGGCGGACGCTCCCCGGATCCTCCACGTGATGAGCTATCACTCGCCGTGGAGGTGGACCGACGGCCAGCTCCAGGGCTTCCAGGAGGGCATGCAGGGCGTCCGCGCGCACTACCAGGTGTTCCAGATGGACACCAAGCGGAACAGCACGCCGGAGGCCAAGGAGGAGATCGCCCGGAAGGCCCGCGCGCTCATCGAGCAGTGGAGGCCGGACCTCGTCTACGCCAGCGACGACGACGCGCAGGAGTACGTCGTGAAGCCGTTCGTGAACGGCGCGCTGCCGTTCGTCTTCAGCGGGGTCAACCGGGACCCGAGCGTCTTCGGCTTCACCGGCAGCAAGAACGTGAGCGGGGTCCTCGAGCAGGAGCACTTCGTCGAGTCGGTGCAGCTCCTGACGAAGATCGCCCCCAACGCACGGCGCATCGCCGTCGTGTTCGACGACGCCGCGATGTGGGAGCCCGTGCGGAAGCGGATGGAGGCGGCGGCCGCGGCCATGCCGGGCCTGCAGTTCGGGCCGTGGGACGTCATCCGCACGTACGACGAGTACAAGCGCAAGGTGCGCGCGTACCACGGCGCGGTGGACGCGATCGCGCTCGTCGGCATCTTCAACTTCCGGGACGCCGCGGGGAAGAACGTCCCGTACCAGGACGTGCTGCGGTGGACCGCCGAGCACAGCACGCTCCCCGACTTCAGCTTCTGGATCGACCGCGTCCACCACGGGACGCTCTGCGCGGTGACGGTGTCCGAGCGCGAGCAGGGCCTCGCCGCGGGGCGCATCGCCCGCGCCATCCTCGTCGAGGGGAGGAGCCCGGGGACGATCCCGATGCAGCCCTCGGCGCGGGGCCTGCCGGTCATCAACCTGGCGCGGGCACGGGCGCTCGGGCTCATCCCCGCGACCGGCGTGCTCCTCTCCGCCCAGGTCATCCAGCGATACGACTGGGACCCGCAGCGGTGAGCCTGGGCATCAAGACCAGGATCGTCCTCGTCGCGTCCGGCGCGATGACGCTCGCGCTCGGCGCGATCACCGCCGTCAGCGGCCGCACGTTCCACGAGGAGTACAAGGCGGCGCTCCAGTCGCGGTCGCTGGCGATCGCGACGAGCCTGGAGGTCCAGCTCCAGCGCGTGCTCCAGCTCGGCCTGGCGCTGGAGGAGCTGATCGGGTTCGAGGAGCAGTGCCAGGAGGCCGTCCGCGCGTACGAGGGGATCGAGCACGCGATGGTCATCGGGCGGAGCGACACCGTGCTGTTCCACAGCGACGCCCGCAGGCGGGGCCAGCGGATCGAGGATCCCGGGCTGCTCGCCGCCCTGCGATCCCAGCGCCCCACCACGGTCGCCTTCGTCTCCGACGGTCGCGCGGCGTACGGCGCGGTCGCGCCCATCCTCGACTTCCGCGGCGCGCGCCAGGCGAGCGTCGTCGTGGTGGTCCCCGCGTCGGTGGTCGCCGCGAAGGCGCGGCAGATGGCCATCTCCGATCTCGGGGTGGCGCTCCTCTTCGTGGCCCTCGGGATGATCGCCCTCGTGGCGGCGCTCTCGGCGCTGGTCACCCACCCGCTGGCGAAGCTCATCCACCGCCTCAACGAGATGCGGCACGGCACCGATCTCTCGCGCCGCCTGGCGGTCCCTGCGACGGGCGACATCGGCCGGCTGGCGGGCGCCTTCAACGGGCTGCTCGAGGAGCTCCAGCGCACCACGGTCTCGAAGGAGGAGCTCGAGCGGGCCATGGCCGTCCTGCGCGAGGCGGAGGAGCGGTACCGGCGCCTCGTGATCACGTCGCCCAGCGCCATCTTCGTCGATCGCGGAGACGGGCTCGTCTTCGTGAACTCGTCGGCCCTCGCCCTGCTCGGCGCCGCGCGTGAGGAGCATCTCCACGGGCGGCGGATGCTCGAGCTCGTCCACCCGGACTCGCGCGGGCTCGTGGAGGAGCACCTCCACTCGCTCCGGAGCGGCGCGCAGACCTTCCGCGCGCGCGACGTGAAGCTGGTCCGCCTCGACGGGGCGCTGCTCGACGTCGAGCTCACCGGGATCGCGTTCGCGTACGACGGCGCGCCCGCGGCGCAGCTCGTCGTCCACGACCTGACCGAGCGCAAGGCGATGCAGGCCCAGCTCGTCGCCGCCGGGCGCCTCGCCTCGCTCGGCGCGCTGGCCCGCGGCGTGGCCCACGAGATCAACAACCCGCTCTCGTACGTGATCAGCGGCCTCGACCAGGTCGCGACCGACCTGGCGGAGCTCTCCGCGACCGTGCCCGATGGGCGGCTCGAGGAGACGATGGCCGCCCTCGCCGACGCCCGGCACGGCGCCAATCAGGTCCGCTACATCGTGAACGACCTCCAGGTCTTCTCGCGCGACCGGGATCGCCTGGAGCCCGTGGAGATCCACCGCTCCCTGGACCTCGCCGTCAAGATGGCCTCGAGCCACATCCGTTACCGCGCACGCCTGGTGAAGGACTACGCCGCCGCGGTCCCGCGCGTGATGGCGAACGAGGCCCGCCTCGGACAGGTGTTCGTCAACCTCCTCGTGAACGCCGGCCAGGCGCTGCCGGAGGGCCGGCCGGAGGAGAACGAGGTCCGCGTGGTGACGCGGGTGGACGAGGACGGGCGGGCGGTGGTCGAGGTCCAGGACACGGGCTGCGGGATCCCGGCCGAGATCCGGGACAGGATCTTCGATCCGTTCTTCACGACCAAGCAGGTCGGCGCCGGCACCGGCCTCGGGCTCTTCATCTCCCACGGCATCGTCAAGGCGATGGGGGGCGAGATCGCCATCGAGAGCGAGGTCGGCCGCGGGACCCGGGTCCGCGTGGTCATCCCGGTCGCGAGCGCGCAGGTGGCCACGGTCGCGTGAGCGTCCCGCGCGCCCTGAGCCTGTCGAAGGGCGAGCGGCGGGGCGGCAGGGCGGCCCCTGCGGCGGACGCGCCGCCACACGAGGGGCCTGGTCGCCGGAGCGCGCCCGGCTAGACCCGGGGCACGGCCCGAGAGCCGGGAGGAGACCATGACCGACCAGGAGAAGCGCTCGACGCTCGCCGTGTGCCTCATGGCCGCCGTCGCCGACGGGACGGCGGACCGCGAGCGCGCGGAGCTGAAGCGGATCGCCCGCGCGCTCGCCGAGGGCGAGGGCGTGAATCTCGCCACCGTCTACCAGGACGTGCTGCTCGGCCGGGTGACGCTGGAGGACGTCGCCGCCGGGCTCGGCTCCCCCGAGGTGAAGCGGTACGCCTACGAGATGGCCGTGGTCGTCTGCGACGCCGACGGCGCCGCGTCGCCCGCCGAGACCGCGTTCCTCGAGCGGCTGCGCACCGCGCTCGGGCTGCCGGAGGAAGCGCGCGCCGTCGTCGCGGAGGCCGACGCGCTGGCCACGGCGCCGATCGCGCCCGCGGGCGAGGCCGCGGGGGCCGCGGCCGCGGCCCCGCCGCCGAGCGCCGGCGCCGCGCCGCAGGGTCCGCCCCTCCGGCCCGACGCCGAGGCGCTCGATCGCTCCATCCTGAACTACGCGATCCTGAACGGCGCGCTGGAGCTCCTCCCGCAGTCGCTCGCCTCGATGGCGATCGTGCCCCTGCAGATGAAGATGGTCTACGAGATCGGTCGCGGGCACGGATACGAGCTGGACCGCGGGCACGTGAAGGACTTCCTCGCCACCGCCGGCGTGGGCCTCACCTCGCAGTACGTCGAGGAGTTCGGCCGGAAGATCGTCGGCGGGCTCCTGGGGAAGCTCGGCGGCGGACTGCTCCGCGGCCTCGGCGGCCAGGCCACCGGGTCTGCGTTCTCCTTCGCCACGACGTACGCGCTCGGGCAGGTCGCGAAGCAGTACTACGGCGCCGGGCGCCGCATCGACGCCGAGGGGCTCCGGCGCACGTACCAGGGGCTGTTCGACCAGGCGAAGGGGCTCCAGGCGCGCTTCGCGCCGGAGATCGACCAGCGCGCGCGCACGCTCGACGTCCAGCAGGTCCTGCGGGCCGTGCGCGGCGGGGGGGCGTTGCCCTTCTGACGGGGGCTGCGCCCCCGCCCCGCCGGCGAGGCGCCGGCGGGGCCCTCCCCGTTTCAGTATTGCGCGCCGCGCACCACCGTCACTGCACGTTCAGGACGGCGAAGTTCATGCCCATCCCGCAGGCCACGCGGACCTTCCCCGTGGCCTTCGGCGTGATGTCCACGTTCACGGTCTTGTTCTTCGGGATCGGCACGTTGATGCCGTAGTCCTTCACGACCACGTGCGTGATGCAGGTGGCGTCGGTCGTGCGGGTGATGGCGATCCGGAGCGGCTCGCCCTGCTTCGCCGGGATGGCCATGGGCGACACGCCGTCGTCCGAGATGGACATCTGGACGACCTTCGGCGCGGCGCCGGCGGCGTTGCCCTGCGACGGGAGGATGAGGGCGGCGGCGGCGAGGCCCGCGGCGGTGAGGAAGGTGAGGGTCCACTTACGCATCGTGCGTGCTCTCCGTGTTCGGTTGCGCGCCCGTTCTCGGGCGCGACGGTTCGCAGCGGGAGAAGCACGCGCCGTGCCGAGCAGGGCATCGGCGCGATGCGCCGATTCTCCGAGGATTTTCGGGAGTCGCGCCCGCCGGCCGGGTGACACCGTAACCGAGGAGGTCACTCCCCGGCCGAGCACGCGAGCGAGCGGCGCACGGGCGCCCGCCCGCGTGCCCGCCCGGGCCTGCGGGAGGCCGCCCGCGCACGAGGTGACCCGGCGCCGGCGTGGTGGTCACGTACCGTGAACGAGGCGCCACGGGCCGCGCTCCTCCCCGGGCGGCCGATCACACCGTGACGCGCCCCATCACCATGAGCGAAACCGGCCGAGCCGCGCGTCCCGCGGCCCGCGTGCGCGCGGCGCGCTCTGCGGTCGTGATGACGAGCGTCACGGTTCCCGGCGTCCCTCGCGTCCGCGAGCGCCGCGCGGCATGGGCGGCGGCGGCGCGCCGAGCGCGTTCTTCCGCGAGCATCAGCGCGCGATGAACGAGGGCGTCAGCCACATCGACGCCTCCCAGGTCGCAGCGCGGAGGCTCGGGCACACGGCGGGCAACTGATCGTTCCCCGATGCCCGGAGCGTGCGGCCGTCGAGGCCGGCGCTCCGGGCACGCGCGGGGCGCCAGTACGGCGGCGCGACGCGAGGTGCACCTTGCGGTCTGTCACGCCGCCTCGCGGGCGGCACCACCCGAAGGAGAACTCCATGAACGCCTCGCTCACCGGACCCTCGCTCGCGCTCCACAACCTCGGCCTCGCCGCCGGGTTCGGAGGCTCGCTCTTCGGCCAGATGGCACTCCACCCGGCCGTCCGCACGATCGACGACCACAAGGAGCGCGGGCAGATCCTCCAGAAGGCCTGGCGCGGGTTCAGCCCGGCCAACGCGTTCGCGATCGGCGCCGTGGCGCTCACCTGGCTCACCGGCCGTGCCGCGCTCTCCGGCGGCGAGATCGACCGGCGCGCCCGCGCGATGGTCCTCGCGAAGGACGCGCTCGTCGCGGCGTACGCCGGGACCGGGATCGCCTCGATCGTGATCGGCCTCCGGCGCGGAAAGCGCGAGCCGCCGATGGAGGCGGGCGGCGTGCCCGCGCCCGAAACGGCCGAGGAGGACGCCCGCGCGATGAAGACGGTGAACTGGCTCGGGCGCGCGAACATCCTCGCCGGCGCGGGGATCATCTCCCTGACGGCGCTGCTCAACATCAAGGCGGGGCAGTCCGGCAAGTGGAACGTCATCGCGCGGCTCTTGCCGTGAGCCATCATCCGTGAACCGCCCGGCCTCCGCGGGGCCTTCGTTCCGCTTGGATCCGCCGTGGTGACTTCGGTCACGCGGGCCTGCGCCGGCTCCTCCCGACGTCCAACTTTCGGGGATCTTGGGAGTTCTCCGGCCGTCACGGCCGGGGATCCTCCACCGGTCCCGGAGTTTGTCTCGCCAATGCGTGCTTGAGCGCGCGCGCGGCGTTCGTCCAGAGTTCGGCCACTCCCGCACCGAGAGGGCCCGACCATGAGACGCTTCCTGCTGCTGCTTGCCTGCACCGCGCTCGCCGGCGCCGCCTGCAAGAAGGACGAGGAACCGACCTGCCCCGCCGCCCCCACCGCGCTCGCGGTCACCGCCCGGACCACCACCAGCATCACCCTCGAGTGGACCCCCGGCACGAACCCCGCCGACTGCACCGTGAGCGGCTACCGCGTCTACGACGGCGACGACGAGCTCGCCGCCCCGACGTCGCCGACGGTCGAGCTGACCGGCCTTCCGCCGAACACCGAGTTCACCTTCACCGTGGCCGCGGTGAACGAGCGCGGCGCGTCGGCCCGGAGCGAGGCCGTCACCACCGCCACCGACCCCGACCTCGGGCCCAACACCCTCGTCTTCGATCCCTCGATGCAGATGTCGGCCATCCAGGCCGACATCGACGAGGTCTACGCGCCGCAGTTCAGCGACACGACCGGCCAGTTCAACTCGAACCGCTGGGCGCTCCTGTTCAAGCCCGGCGTCTACGAGGTGAACGTGCCGATCGGCTACTACATGCAGGTGCTCGGCCTCGGCGCGCTCCCCGACGACACGCGCATCACCGGCATGGTGACCTCCTACGGGCACTGGAGCGGCGACTGGGGCGGCTCGGGCTACAACGCCACCCAGAACTTCTGGCGCGGCATCGAGAACCTCAACGTGATGCCGACCCCGAACGTCGGCGCGCTCCCGACCGGCGAGGACGACGGCGACGTGTACATGCGCTGGGCCGTGTCGCAGGCGAGCCCCTTCCGCCGGATGCACGTCTCGGGCGACATCCAGCTCCACCACTGGGGCGGCTGGTCCTCGGGCGGCTGGATGTCCGACTCGAAGATCGACGGCGTCGTGGGCTCCGGCTCCCAGCAGCAGTGGTTCGCGCGCAACTCGAACATCGGCGAGTGGAGCAACGTCAACTGGAACATGGTGTTCATGGCGGTGGACCACCCGTTCATCAGCGCCTGGCCCAACACCCGCTCGACGGTGTTCGACACGACGCCCGTCGTGCGCGAGAAGCCCTTCCTGTACGTCGACGACGCGGGCCGCTACCGGGTGTTCGTGCCGGCGCTGCTGAAGGACGTCCCCGCCGGCACCACCTGGTCGTCCACGACGCAGTCCCCCGGGACGTCGCTCCCCCTGAGCGACTTCTTCGTCGCCCGGCCCAGCGACGAGGTCGCGGACGTCAACGCGGCGCTCGCGGCCGGCAGGCACGTCCTCTTCACGCCGGGCATCTACCACCTCGACGGCACCGTCGAGGTCACCCGGCCCGGCACCGTCGTCCTGGGCATCGGCCTCGCCACGCTGCACCCCGACACCGGCCTCCCGGCGATGACCATCGCCGACGTGGACGGCGTCGTCGTCGCCGGGCTCCTCTTCGACGCCGGCGTGGTGAACTCGCCCGTGCTGCTCGAGGTCGGCGCCGCGGGCGCCTCCGCCGACCACTCCGACGACCCGATCTCGCTGCACGACCTCATCTTCCGCGTGGGCGGGGCCGAGGCCGGCAAGGCCGACGTCTGCATGATCGTCCACAGCGACGACGTCATCGGCGATCACTTCTGGATCTGGCGCGCCGATCACGGCGCCGGCGTGGGCTGGGACGAGAACCCGTCCCGGAACGGCCTCGTCGTGAACGGCGACGACGTGACCATCTACGGCCTGTTCGTCGAGCACTTCGAGGAGTACCAGACGATCTGGAACGGCGAGCGCGGCCGGGTCTACTTCTACCAGTCCGAGATCCCCTACGACGTCCCGAACCAGGCCGACTGGATGAGCCACGGCGGGACGCGGAACGGCTGGGCCTCGTACAAGGTGGCGGACACCGTGACCGACCACGAGGCGTGGGGCCTTGGCGTCTACAGCGTGTTCATGCCGCAGTACTGGGACGAGGGCGTGACCACCATCGACCTCCACACCGCGATCGAGGTGCCGGACGTCGAGGGCGTGAAGATGCATCACATGATCACCTTCGGCCTCGCCAACGGGACCATCACCCACGTCATCAACGAGGCCGGCGGCTCCGCGACGTCGAACCCGTGGGCGCAGGGGATCGTGGTGGAGTACCCGGAGCCGCCGCCCGTCGAGGGCGATCCGCTCGTCGTGCCGCTCGACTTCGAGCCGACGCCCAACGCCGTGTACCAGTTCCCGAACTGGGGCGGCGCCGTGGCGATCCTCGCCGCCGATCCCACCAACGCGTCCAACCACGTGGCGCAGTTCTTCAAGGGCGCCGCCGCCGAGACCTGGGCCGGGTTCGCGATCGACGAGGACACGGCGGCCCAGTCCTCGCTGGCGCAGAACGCGTTCGCCACCTCCACCACCTGGTCGATGCGGGCGCGGTGCAACAGGCCCGACGTCGTCATCCGCTTCAAGATCGAGGCCCCGGGTGGAAACCCGTTCGTCGAGCTGGACCAGACCACCGGCGCGGCCGACACGTGGCAGACGTTGACCTACGCCTTCACCGGAGTGAACGAGAGCGCCGACTACCGGCGGCCGGTCGTGTTCCCCGGGTTCGGCAGCCGGCTCAACGTGACGTGCTGGCTCGACGACCTGGGGCCGGTCGCGCCGTAGCGAGCGTGTTCGGTCGTGGGGCTCCGCCGGACGCCGGGCTCGCACCGGGCGGCGGCCGGCGGGGCGCCGCCTAGTGCTCCGCGAACGGGCGGAGGCCTTGCGCGCGGGACGGGTGACGGAGCTTCGAGAGCGCCCTCGCCTCGATCTGGCGGATCCGCTCGCGCGTGACGCCGAACCGGTTGCCGATCTCCTCGAGCGTCAGCACCTCGTCGCCGTCGATCCCGAAGCGGAGCGAGAGCACCTCCCGCTCGCGGGGCGTGAGCTCGGCGAGGGTCTCCCGCGTGACGGTCGCGAGCTCGCTGGCCATGATCGCGGCGGACGGGAGCTCGGTGTTCGGGTCCGCGATGAGCTCGCCGAGCGTCGTGTCCTCGTCCTCGCCGATCGGCATGTCGAGCGAGACGACGTGGCGCGCCCAGGCCGTGATCTCCTCGACTCGCTCGACCGGCTCGCCCAGCTCCGTCGCGATCTCGAGCGCGGTCGGGTCGCGCTGCACCCGCTGCGCGAGGTGGCGCCGTGCGCGCGCGACCCTCATGACGGCCTGGACCGTGTTGGCCGGCAGGCGAATGGTGCGGCCGTGGTCGGCGAGCGCGCGGGTGATCGCCTGGCGGATCCACCAGATCGCGTACGTCCCGAACCTGGTGCCGAGGGTGTGGTCGAACTTGTTGGCGGCGGTCATCAGCCCGAGGTTCCCCTCCTGGACGAGGTCGAGGAGCGACACCCCCCGGTTCGCGTACCTGCGCGCGACCCACGGCACGAGCCGGAGGTGCGACTGGACGAGATCCGCCTTGGCCGCGGCGGCCTTCTTCTCCCCTCGCTGGATCGCCTCGCGCAGCGCCCGCAGCTCGGCGCGCGACATGTCCGCCTGCGCCTCGAGCGCCGCGACGCGCTCGGTGTCGCCGCCAGCCTGGTCCAGCCCGTGGAGCAGCAGCCCGAGGTGGTGGACGACGCGGTCCACGTCCGCCGGCGTGGCCGCGGCGGGCTCGACGCCCAGCTTCGCCGCCAGGTTCGAGCCGATCACGGCGTTCACGACCTCGCGCTGGCCCTCCGCGATGCGCTGGCCCGCGCGCAGCTCGTCGTCGCGGTTCATGCGTGGGAAGGACCCGATCGCCCGCCAGTACGCCGCGCCCTCGTCTTGCGGATAGTCGGCCAGGTGACCGGCCCCGCGCGTGTTCAGCTCGCGCTGCAGCCGAGCTGCGTCGGGCGCCGACGGGGGCAGCTCCGCGCCGGGAGCAGCAACGGATTCCGTCACGTCCCTACCTCCTCCCTCCGCTCCTCGGCGGGCTCCGTGGATGGTGCGCATTCGCGCCACTCGTGCCCAGGATGGGGAGCGGAGGAGGGTGCGGGTCCTGCTTCGCTTCCGTTCGTCCCACGTTCGAGCGCGCGGCCACTGGGTCCGCGTCCTGGAGGCAGGGCGGGGCCCGGGGGTCCTGCTCGTCGCGAGCCCGCTCGTGATGGCGCGCACCTACGCGCCGCTGGCGCGCCGCCTGGCGTCCGCTCACCGGACCGTCGTCCTGGAGCTCCCCGGGTCGGGCCTCTCCTCGCGCATCGCGCGCCCCCTGCCGTTCGGCGAGCTCGGGGCGGTGGCCGCGGACGTCGTGGCGGCCCTCGGCGGCCGCTGGGTCGTGATCGGCCACTCGAACAGCGGCCCCGTCGCGGTCGAGCTCGCGGCGCGCCGCCCGGCCCAGGTCGAAGCCCTCGTGCTCGTGGACACGATCGGCGCCCGCCAGGCGCCGCTCCGGACCGTGGTCGCCGGGCGGCTCGGCGACGCGCTGCGCGAGCCGGGGCTCACGCTGCGCGGCTCGCCGCACGTGCTGTGGAACGTGCTGCGCCACCTCCGGTCGTTCGCGTGGCACGTCCGCGCTGCGGCGCGGCCGTCCGGGCTGGAGGCCGGGGCGGCGGTGTCCGCGCCCGTGCTCGTCGCGTGGGGCATGCGAGACACCACCATGCCACCCGCGTGCGCGGCCCGCGTCGCCGCCGCGCTCCCCGGCGCCCGCACCGCGTTCGGACGCGGCGGGCACGACTGGCTCATCACGCACGCCGCCGAGTTCGCGAGCGTGCTCGAGCGGGCGCACGGGCGCGCGCGTGACCCTTCGGGCGGCGAGGCGCCCGCGGCCGCCGCGCCGGACGGGATGCCTAAGGTTCCGTCCATGGGAAACGCTCTCCGAGGCGTCCGCGTCGCCGTCCTGGCGGCGGATGGGTTCGAGCAGGTGGAGGTGACGTGGCCCCTCCGCGCCCTCCGGCGCGCCGGGGCGGACGTGCGCATCGTGTCCCTCCGCCCGGGCCGCATCCGTGGCCTCAACTTCATCTGGCGCGGGAAGAAGCTCGCGGTGGACGACACGGTGTTCCGCGCGCGCGCCGAGGACTACGGCGCCCTCCTGCTCCCCGGCGGGTTCGTGAACCCGGACCTCCTCCGTCAGAGCGAGCATGCGCGCGCCTTCGTGAGGGAGATGGATCGGCTCGGCCGCCCGATCGCCGTCATCTGCCATGGGCCGCAGGTGCTCGTGTCCGCGGGGCTCGTCCGCGGGCGCCGGCTCACCTCGTGGATGGGCATCGCCGACGACGTCCGGAACGCCGGCGCGGAGTGGGTGGACGCCGCGGTCGTTCGCGACGGGCGGTGGCTGTCGAGCCGCGGCCCGCAGGATCTCGCGCAGTTCTCCCCGGCCGCCGTCGAGCTCTTCGCGGCGCACGCCGCGCGGGACCTCGCGCCGTTGCCGCGCCGCCTGCGATGGGCGGCGACGCTCTCGCGCGCCGCCTCGCTCGGCGCCGCAGCCGCCGCGGCCGCCGGAGCGCGGCGCGCGGTGCGCGGCCTGCGCGCGCGGCGGCGCTCGCCCGGGCAGGCAGCGCTGCGCGTCGCGCAGGACGTCGGCCTCGCGGCCGCGTTCGGCTCGATGCTGTTCGGGAAGGTGGCGCTCGACGCCGCCGTCGCGTCCGCGCCCGACCCCGCCGATCGCGCCCGGGTCATGCTCGCCGGCTGGCGCCGCGGCGCGGTGCTGACGGGCGTCGGGCTCGCGACGGCCTGCCTGGCGTGGGTCGCGCGGCGCAGAACGGCGGCGCCGTCCGCCCGCCGCGCGGTGGACTGGCTCCTCGGCAGCGCCGTCGCGATCGGCGCCGCGAACTCCGCCTGCGCCGAGGTGCTGGCGCGCGCCGGCGCCGAGCGTGTCCCCCTCCGCACCGGCCGGACTGCGACCCCCGACGCGCCCGCCGCCGCGCGCCGGGTGGTCCGGGCGGGCGCGATCTCCGGGTTCGCGTTCGCGGGCGTGGTCGGGTCCGCGATCGGCGCGGCCGCGGCGGCGCGGACGGCGTGAGCCGCGCACCGGCGGCAAGCCCCGAAGACCCCGCTGGCCTCAGATCCTGCCGAACTCGGCCAGCAGGTCCTCGACCGTCTTGCCAGTAGGCGGAGTGCGGCGTGACGACCCGACATACGTCCAGGCGTACGACGCAGAGGTGGGTCATCGTCTCCAAGCTCTACTACAGGCACCGCAAGCCCTGAACGAGTCCTGCGGCGCGCCTCATTCGTTCACCTCGGCCGCTGCCCTCCCGGCTTGCGCGCAGGAGCCCTCTCCACGGGGAACCTGGCAGCTCCCGCTGCAGCCGCCGCAGTGGCCTCCCGACTTCCAGATCCGCCGGTACAGCACGTACACGGCCGCACCCAGGATCGCGGCCGCGAGCACGACGTCGAGCACCCCCATCTCAACCTCCCAGCCCGAGCAGGCGACCACCCTGGTACACGACCGCGGCCGCGCCCCAGGAGAGCGCGGTCTGGTACGCCATGGCCACGCCGGCCCAGCGCCACCCGCCGAACTCCTGCCGCAACGCGATGAGGACGACGACGCACGGCCAGTAGAGCAAGACGAACACCATGAAGGCGTACGCGCTCAGGGGCGTGAAGCGTTCGGCGAGCGCCGCCGCCAGCGGCGAAGGTCCGCCCTCGTCCGGCGCGAACGACAGCGTGGAGACGCTGAAGGTGGAGACCACGTTCTTCCCGGCCTCCGCGAAGGCGGCCACGAACGAGGTCCCCACCTGCTGGAGATCCTCGAGCGGCGTGGGCGGGGTCTCCTCCTCGTGACCGGCCTCGGGCGCGTAGATCTCGCCCATCGTGCCGACCACGATCTCCTTGGCGATGACGCCGGTGATGAGCGACGCGGCCGCCTCCCAGGTCCCGAACCCGAGCGGTTCGAGCGCGGGGGCGACGACCTGCCCGGCCCGGCCGAGATACGAGTCGCGCTTGTCCTGCACGCCCCAGGGCAGGTGGAGCAGGAACCAGACGATCACCGACACGGCCAGGATGTACGTGCCCGCCTTGACGAGGAAGTGCTTGCCCTTCTCCCAAGTGTGGACGAGGACGCTCCGCATCGAAGGCATCCGGTACGGAGGGAGCTCCATCACGAACGCCGGCGCCGTGCCGCGGAAGAGCGTGCGCTTGAAGGCGAGCCCCACGAGCACGGCGAGCACGACCCCGAGGACGTAGAGCGACCAGATCGCGGTCCCGGCGTGCAGGGGGAAGAAGATGCCCGCGAAGACCACATACACGGGGAGTCGAGCGCCGCACGACATGAGCGGGAGGAGGAGCGCGGTGAGGACCCGGTCCCGGCGGCTCTCGAGCGCCCGCGTCGCGTAGATCGCCGGGACGTTGCAGCCGAAGCCGAGCAGCATCGGGATGAACGACTTCCCGTGCAGGCCGATGGCATGCATCGCCCGGTCCATCACGAAGGCCGCTCGCGCCATGTACCCGCTCCCCTCGAGCAGGGTGATGAAGAACATCATGGCGAAGATGACGGGTACGAAGACGAGCACGAACCCCACGCCGGCGACGATGCCGTCGTTGACCAGCGAGACCGTCCAGTCGGGGGCGGCGATCGCCCCGAGGAGGAAGGCGAAGAGCCGTTTCGCCGGCCCGGTGGTCACCCCGTCGATCCAGTCCGCGAACGGGCCGGACACGTCGAAGGTGAGCTTGAAGACGAGCCACATGGCCCCGAGGAAGATCGGGATCCCGAGGAAACGGTTCAGGACCCAGCGGTCGATGCGCTCGGTGAGCTCGCGGCGCGGGACCGGCGGGCGCTTCACCACCTCGCGGGCGATCCCGGCGGCGACGCCGTAGCGAGCCTCGGCGACCAGCGCCTCGAGGTCCGGGCCGTGCCCGCGGCGGAGGTGACGCACGGCCGGGCCGGTGAGGGTCTCGGCGACCCCTCCGGCCTGCTCGGCGGCCGACGCGCTCCGCTCGAGCAGCTCGAGCGCGAACCGGCGACGCGGCGTGGCGAGGGTGGTGGACGGGTCGCGTTCGAGTGCGGCCGCGATCTCCGAGATGGCGGCCTCCAGGTCCGGGCCGTAGGCCGGCCGGGGTCGACGGGACGGCCGGCGAGCCTCGGCCACCGCCGCGTCGAGGAGGTCCTCGAGCCCGGTCCGGCGCGTCGCGGACGTAGGCACCACCGGCACGCCCAGCCGCTCCGCGAGGGTGGCGACGTCGATGCGGAGGCCCTTCTCCTCCGCCTCGTCGTAGATGTTGAGCGCGACCACCAGCGGGACTCCCAGCTCGAGGAGCTGGACGGTGAGGTAGAGGTTCCGCTCGAGGTTGGTGGCGTCCACGACGTTCACCACGACGTCCGGGCGCTCCTCGACGAGCGCCTCGCGCGCGACCCGCTCGTCGTCGCTGTACGGCGAGAGCGAGTAGGTCCCCGGGAGGTCCACCAGGCGAAGGTGGACGTCGCCCCGAGGGAGGACGGCCTCCTTCTTCTCCACCGTCACGCCCGGCCAGTTCCCGACCTGGAGGCGGCTGCCGGCGACGGCGTTGATGAGCGTGGACTTGCCACAGTTCGGGTTGCCTGCCACCGCCACGGTGAGGGTCCGTTCGCCGGGCTCCGGCGCCGGGTGCCGGGCGGAGGCACGGGCGGACGCGATCACGGCGCCACCTCCACACCCTCGGCCTCTGCGCGCCGCAGCGAGAGCGCATAGCTCCGGACCCTCACCTCGATGGGATCGCCGAGCGGAGCGACCTTCTCGACGCGGATCTCCTGTCCAGGCAGGAGCCCCATGTCCATGAGCCTGCGCTTCAAGGGCCCGGCCCCCCGGACCGCGATGATGCGACCCTGCTCTCCGGGAGAAAGCTGCGCGAGCGTCATCTCGTTTCCTTTCGCACCCTGATCCGCATCGCGATCGCCCGATCCAGGGCGATGCGTGACTCGTCCACCTTGACCAGCAATGGGCCGGCCCCGTTCTGCAGCACCATCACTCGATTCCCGGCGCGGAGGCCCAAGCTCGCCGCGCGCTCGTCGGCCGACCCGCAGCCCTGGCCCCCGCTGGAGACGATCCAGCCGCACTCGCCTTCGTTCAGCAGCCCGAGCGGGAGCATGCGCACCCTCAGAAACGGAACGTCGCGCCCAGCAGTCCGGCGAGGTCGGCCTCCGGCGCCGAGAGCCCTACCCGCACTCCGAGGTCGAGCTCGACGTCGTCGGACGCCGCGAAGATGGCGCCGCCCAGCGCGTAGGCGGGCCACGTGGGCGACGCGCGGTCGGTGTTCGTCTCGGCGCCCACGTCTGCGACGAGCTGGAGCTTCTCCGCCACCTGAGCCGCGAGCGCCACGGAGAAGCGCAGACGGTCGAGGCGGCTCACCTCGCGGTCCTCCCGGCGGCCGTAGTCGTCGCGGAGGTAGGCGACGTTCGCGTGCAGGCCGACGGGGCCGAGCTCCTGCGACGCGACCAGCGTGAGCGCGTAGCAGGGACGGCCGGTCCCGAGCCCCTGGTCCGCGTCGCCGGTGGGCAGCGTGATCCCCGGCTTCAGGGCGAGCGCGAAGCCCCCCGCCTCCAGGGCACGCCACTTGACGTCGACCGCCACGTCGCCGAGCCCTCGCGTCTCCGACGTGGGACCGCCCTGCTGGTGGACCCTCGACCAGCTCGTCGCGACGCCGAGCACGAGATCCAGGTCGTCGCGGAGCCCGTAGCCGACCGCCACCCCACCCTCGCCGGTGTCGTCGCTCGTCCGCGCCGCGCCTCGCCCCTCCGTGTCGCGACTCATCTGTCCGGTGAGCTCGGCCTGCCGGACCCCACGCCCGAGCGTGCCGGCGTCGTCGGTCGCCAGGGGGTGGGCGGCCCGCGTGGCCGCCGGCGCGCACAGCGCCGCCGCGAGCGCGACCACGACCCGGTGCCTGCGATCCGCGCCGCTGCCCTTCCCACCAACGCGTCCCATCATCCGTGCACCGTCCTTCCGCGAGCCGGAGCAATCTTGACAGTGACGTTCACTATCACTGCCGCTCGAGCGGCGTCCTTGATCTGCGTCAAGGCTCGAACGTGGAACGAGTTCGCGGCGCGGGTTATGCTCCGGGCCTGGAACGGCTCGTGCGGTCCCCCTCCGACAGCAGCGCTCACAAGCGCAGAGCTCCCGCGCCGGCGCCGGACCGCGGCGTGGCCGATCGCCTCGCACGGCTCCGGGCCACCTTGAAGACGCGCGGGCTGAAGCACTCCGCGGTGCGCGACCTCGTCGTCGAGGAGTTCCTGCTCGCGGGAACTCACATCTCGATCGAGGACCTCCTCGCCCGCGTGCGCAGGCGGGCGTCCGGCGTCGGCTACTCCACCGTGTACCGGACGCTCAAGCTGCTCGTCGAGAGCGGCGAGGCCGTCGCGCGCGACTTCGGCGGAGCGCAGAGCCTGTTCGAGCCCGCGGACACGCGCCACCACGACCACGCGGTGTGCGTGCGCTGCGGCGCGATCCGGGAGTTCGAAGAGAGCGGGATCGAGGCGCTGCAGGAGAAGGTCGCGCGGCGCCTCGGCTTCCAGGTCACCTCGCACCGGCTCGAGCTGTACGGCGTCTGCGCCGAGTGCGCGGGGAAGCGCCGGGACTGAGCCCCGCGCGACGCGCCTCGCGTTCGAGCGGTGACGAGAGGGCGCCGAGCGCCCGCCTGAACATCCGATCTTCCTGAACATCGGTGCCGTCGCCGTGTTAGATCCCGGGGGATGGATCGCCTCCGCAAGCTCACGGTGCTCGCGGGCGCCGCCCGGTACGACGCGTCGTGCGCGTCGAGCGGCTCGGATCGCGCCGCGACGAAGGGTGGCATCGGCGACGGCGCGCCGTCCGGCATCTGCCACAGCTACACGCCCGACGGCCGATGCGTCTCGCTCCTCAAGATCCTTCTCACGAACGTCTGCATCTACGACTGCCACTACTGCGGCAACCGCCGCTCTGCGGACGTCGAGCGCGCCCGGTTCACCCCTCGAGAGGTGGCCGACCTGACGATCGACCTCTACCGCCGCAACTACATCGAGGGCCTGTTCCTCAGCTCGGGCATCGTCCGCGACGCGGACTACACCGTGGAGCAGCTCGTCGAGGTGGCGCGGCTCCTCCGCGAGGAGCACCGGTTCGGCGGCTACATCCACCTGAAGGCCATCCCTGGCGCGTCGGAGGACCTCCTCGCGCGGGCGGGCGCGCTGGCGGATCGCCTCAGCGTCAACATCGAGCTCCCGACGTCGGCAGATCTCGTGCAACTCGCGCCCGACAAGGACGCACGAACGATCGAGACGGGCATGCACGCCATCCGCGCGCGCCACGAGGCCGCCGCCGAGGAGCGGCAGCGCCTCCGGAGCGCGCCGCGGTTCGCCCCGGCGGGCCAGACCACGCAGATGGTCATCGGCGCGACCCCGACGCCCGACGCGGTCATCCTCGCCCGGGCGTCCGAGCTCTACGGCGCGCACGCGCTCCGGCGCGTGTACTACTCCGCGTACAGCCCGACGCCCGCGTCCGACGCAGCGCTCCCGCTCGCGCCGCCGCCGCTCGTCCGCGAGCACCGCCTGTACCAGGCGGACTGGCTCATGCGGTACTACGGCTTCTCGCCGGGCGAGCTCCTCGACGCCCCCGACGCGAACCTCGCGCTCGACGTCGATCCAAAGCTCGCCTGGGCGCTCCGCCACCGGGCGCTCTTCCCCGTCGACGTGAACGCCGCGCCGCGCGAGCTCTTGCTCCGTGTCCCCGGGCTCGGCGTCCGCGGCGTCGAGCGGATCCTGCAGGCGCGCCGGTTCCGCCGGCTCGGCCTCGCGGAGCTCCGCCGCCTGCGCATCCCCATGGTCCG
The DNA here is from genome assembly GCA_035627135.1 of Anaeromyxobacter sp. Classification (GTDB taxonomy): domain Bacteria; phylum Myxococcota; class Myxococcia; order Myxococcales; family Anaeromyxobacteraceae; genus Anaeromyxobacter. The sequence continues at coordinate 82,623 of DASPMI010000189.1, forward strand.
CGCGGCGCCCTTCCTCCTCCACGACGGCGCCAACCCCGCCGTGCGGGAGCTCGACCGCGCGGACCTGCCGGCGCGCGTGCGCGAGCGGACGCGACAGCTCGGGCTGTTCGACGCGCCCGCGGCGCAGTCGGCGCGCACGGGAGAGCTGTGAGCGGAGCGCCGCGATGAGGACGGTGCACGTCGATGGTTCGTTCGAGGGCTGGCGCGACGCCGCTCGCGCCCTCCTCGCGCAGGGCGTCCCGCCCGCGGACGTCGCGTTCTCGGACGCGGGGCAGCTCGGGCTCCTGCCGAGCGCCGCCTCGGGCGCGATCGACCATGCCCGAGCGGCCGGCGCCGTCCGCGTCCCTCCCGCGTTCGTCACGCTCGCGCGAGACGTCGCGTGTCACCGCGACCCCTCCCGATTCGATCGGCTGTACCGGCTCCTCTGGCGCGCGGCGCGGGAACGGCGGGACGTCCTCGAGGACCCCGCCGACCCGGACGTGCTCGCGCTCGGGCGGATGGCCGACGCCGTGCGAAAGGACGTCCACCGGACCCACGCGCTCGTCCGGTTCCGGCGCGTCGCCGGTGACGGCGGCGAGCGGTTCGTCGCGTTCCACCGTCCCGACCACCGCACGCTCGCTCGCGCGGCCCCGTTCTTCGTCCGCCGGTTCGCGACGATGCGCTGGTCGATCCTGACGCCCGACGCCTCCGCGCACTGGGACGGCCAGGCGCTGCACTTCGGCGGCGGCATCGCGCGCGACGTCGCCGCCGGGGACGACGTCGAGGCGCTCTGGCGCGCGTACTACGCGAGCACGTTCAACCCGGCGCGGGTGAACCCGCGGCTCCTCCGCGCGCACCTGCCGGCGCGCCACTGGGAGACCTTGCCCGAGGGCAGGGAGATCGCGGCGCTCGTGCGGAGCGCCGCGCCGAGGGTGGCCGCGATGACGGCGCCGCCCCCGTCCGCCTCGGCGGCGCGCGTGCCGCCGTCCGCGACGATCGCGGAGCTCGCCGCGGCAGCGCGAGGGTGCGACGCTTGCGGCGTCTGCCCCGCGGCGTCGCAGACCGTGTTCGGCCGCGGCCCGCCCGACGCACGCCTCGTCGTCGTCGGAGAGCAGCCCGGCGACGAGGAGGACCGCGCCGGCGTCCCGTTCGTCGGCCCGGCCGGAGCGGTGCTCGACGCGGCGCTGGCCGATTCCGGCGTGGACCGTGGCGCGCTGTACGTCACCAACGCGGTGAAGGGGTTCAAGCACGAACTCCGAGGGAAGCGCCGCATCCACCAGCGGCCGGACGCGTCGGAGGTGCGCGCGTGCGCCGGGTGGCTCGAGGCCGAGCTGCGCGCCATCCGACCCGCGGTCGTCGTGGCGCTCGGCGCGACCGCCGCGCACGCGCTCCTGGGCGCGCGGTTCCCCCTGTCGCGCGAGCGAGGGCGCGTCCACGTCCACCCGCTCGCGCCGGCCGTCCTCGCCACCTGGCACCCGGCGGCCATCCTCCGCGCCGCCGATGCTTCGCTGGCGGAGCGGATGCGCGCGGAGCTCGCGGGCGATCTCGCGCGGGCGGCCGCACTCGCAGCCGGCGCACGGACGTCCTGACGCTCGCCTGACGCGCCGTCTTCTCCGGCACCGGGCGCCGGGTCCGGCGCGGTCCGGTCGAGCGCTCCGGGTGCGAGCTCGAGCGGCGTCGCGCGAGCTTCGGTTGCGGCGCGCCGTGCCCGCGCTGAAGAATCCGGCGGGAGGGGTGGCGATGCCTCGACGTCGAACGATCGGTGTCGTGCGCGGAGGGATGGTCGCGAGCTCCTTCGCGATCCCGTTGTGCCTCGCGATCCTCGCGCTCGCGGCCCGCGCTGCCGCGAGCGAGCACGAGCGGCGGTTCCTGTTCTTCACCGGGAGCCTCGCCGCGGTGGACCCGGACGCACCCGCGGCGCCGCCGCGGCTCGTCATCCAGGGCGCGACGAGCCATCGCGCCGGGATCCGGCACGGCACCCTCGACCCGACCACCGGGATGCTCTCCGACGTCCACCTCCGCACCGTCGTGCTCCAGGCCGGCGGCAGGCTCCACGCGGTCCGAGCGATCCCGGAGGACGGCGCCCCGGTCGCCGTGCAGCTGTCGAGCGAGGACCTCGAGCCGCCGGCGGTGATCTGCGAAAGTCCGGCGGTCCAGGTGGTCGCGGACTACGCCGACCCGGACGACTCCTGGTACCTGTACACCGTGAGTGCGCCCGACGGGAGCTGCGGCGCGGACGTGGTGCGCAAGGCGGTGCGCGTCGGGATGTCCGCGGACGACGCTCCCGTCGTGGTCGAAGGGCTGGGCCTCGCTCGCGTGCTCCGGGACCCCGCGACCGGCGCGATCTCCGGGTGGCTCGCGCGCTCCGGCGCGGAGGTCGTCGCGCTCGACCCGGACTTCGGGAGCCCCGCGACCATCGCGGCGCTGCCGTCGGCGGAGTCCCGGTTCGAGGTGATCCACCACGTCTCCGGTGACCGCATGCTCGCCCGGGTCGACGGTGCGCTGCACCTCCTCGACCTGGAGCGCGGGCTCGCCCCGGAGGTGCTCCACACGTACGCCGAGCCCACCGCGCCGTCCGAGCGGTCCCGCGCCGACGCGGCGCACCTGTTCTTCCTCGACGGCCCCACGATCTACCGCATCCCGCTCGACGGAAGCGCCCCGGCCGCACCGCTCGTCTCCGTCACGCGCCCGGAGGACTCGTTCTCGGACTTCGCGCTCACGGACGAAGCGCTCGTGTACGTGCTCCGCGCCGAGCAGGACGGAGATCCGTCGCTCCTGTTCTCGCTCGGCGCGCTCCCGAAGGGCGGCGCTCCTGCCGTCACGCAGCTCACCGGAGGGAAGCCCGACGTACCGCTCCTCGAGGCCACCGCCGGGAGCCGCGTCTTCTTCAACTGGCTCGGGAGCGAGGTCTCCGCCGCTGCGGTGGACGACGACGGCACCGGCCTCGTCGAGCGCGCGGGCACGCTGTGGGTGGGCGTCGCGTACTCCCCGGACCATCCGCTCGGCAGCAGACCCGCGCCGCCGCACCGGCTCGTCCTCGCGGAGAAGCCGGCCGCCGGTGCGAGCGGCTTCGGAGGCGGGAGGCTCATCGCCTACGCGCCGACCGGGGCACCGGTCGCGGTGCTCGGCGCGGTGCCCAGCGACATCGACGCGCTCGCGTTCTCCGGCTACGGGACCCGGTTCCTCGGATCCGGGTTCGACCACGACGACCTGAGCTCCGGGACGTCGCGGGCGGACGTCTTCTTCGTGGACACGGAGCGCGAAGGCTCGCTCGTCCGGGTGACGGATGGGCCGGGGCAGAAGCTGCCCGTCCACCCTGAGTAGTCGGGGCCACGGCGCGGCTGCAGGCGCTGGGCGGATCCGGGTGACGCTCGACGGCGCAGGCGCGCACGGTGCCGCGGCCTCACGCGCGGGACACGCGCCCACCCACCGCTACGCCAGGCCGCTCACGTACGGAGGGCGTCTCACGTCGTAGAAGTCGATGTCCAGGTCGAAGAAGAAGCGCTGGACGCCGAGCCTCTCGACGAGCCGCGCCTCGGCCGCGTGGATCGGATACGCCTGCGAGAGGCGCACCGTCCACCCGGGCAGGACGATCCTCGAGTCGTCCTCCTCCAGCAGCGAGTTGTCGAACACGAGGAAGCACGACATCGGCGACTCGTCGCTGATCGGCGCTCCGATGTCGACCACCGTCCCGTGCGGGAACGCGGACTGGCGCCGCATCCGGTGGATGGCGTCGCCGATGCACAGGCCCCACGCCGCGTCGGTCGAGCGGACCGACACGATCAGCTCGGGGCGCGTCTCCTTCCACTGCGGGTGCGCTGCCGCCGAGAGGCCGTACGTGAACGAGGTGGTGTGACCTTCCTCGGGCACGTCCGCGTAGCTCGCGACCGCCACGACCTGCGGGTCCCCCGCGTCGCCGATCGGGTAGTAGGTGCCCGTCGCGCCGACGAGCGCGTCGATCTTCTCGAAGTAGAGCGTCGCCTGGCTGGTCATTTCTGCTCGTACTTGTGGCTGCGGTTGGAGGAGCGGTCCTCGAGCTGGTAGAGGTCCGGGTCGTTCTCCGCCTCGATGACCTCCTTGCGCGTCGACCCCTTCTGCTCGTGCACCTTCTTCCGGGTTCGCCATTCGTTCCCCGGCTTGTGGCCGACGTCGATCTCGCCCGGCTTGAGGGGCTGCTTCGTGTTCGGGTCGATCATACGCCCCTGCGCGTCGCGCGGCTGGCGCGCCTCGATGTCGGCCTTGACCGTTTTGCGGAGCTTCACCCGGCGGTCGGTCGGCCCGCAGTTGTGGACCCACGCGCCGAGCACCCCGACGCGATAGGTGTGGGCCCCCTCGACGGAGAGGTTGAAGGCGTCGAACGGGTGGGCGAGCGACGAGACGCTCGCGACCGAGAGCCAGCCTCCCGCCTCGCCCGCCACCCGCGCGCCCGGCGCGAGCTCACGGGCGATCACCCAGCCGGCGCCCGCCTGCCAGAAGGCGTGCTCGGGGGTGGTGAGGATGGTCTCGCCGCGCCCGTCCGCGGCCACGAGGACGAGCCGCGTCGCCTCCGGGTGGCGGGTGATCGTGGGCGCCGCCACCGTGAAGCGGCCCGTCTGCCCGGACTCGGGGTGGAGGGTCAGGACCTCGTCGCCCTCGCGGAGCGCGGCGATCGGGACGAGGCCGTCCGGGGTCCAGACCGGCGTCGCGCCGTCGAAGCTGAGCGGGCACGGCGGCTCCTGGATGGGCTTCACCGAGGCCTTGGGCGCAGGCTGCCCGGGCCGCGGCTTCGGCCCGACCGCGGACTTCGCGAGCTGCGCGCCCGAGGTGGCGACGCTGACGACCTGGACGCCGCCCTGGATGCCCAGCTGCACGCGCTCCAGGGTGGGGATCTCGACGCCGTACTCGGTCTCGCCGGTCACCGCCCGGACGACGTCGTTCATCCCGGTGACCTCGCCGATGCCCATCCGCACCATGTCTTCGGTGCTGGCGCCCGCCTCCTGCCAGGCGAGCTCCTTCTCGATGAGGGAGTCGACCGCGTCCTGGACGCCGATGGCGTGTCCGAGGGCCTCGCCGTACCGCCCTCGTTCGACGGCGGCCTTGGCCTTGACGAGGTTCGCGGCGATGGCCTCGGCGGCGGCCTGGCCGCTCAGGATTCGCGCCGTGTCGTTGCCGATGTCCCGCGCGGTGATGGCGACGTTCTCGAGCGTGTCGAGGATCGCGTCCGTGTCCCACGCGCCGCGCGGGTCGGCGTAGCGGAGCGGGTTGTTGGCGAAGGCCGCGTAGGGGCTGCGCTGCGCGGTCTGGATGGGATCGGCGCTCAGCCAGCGGGCGAGGCGCGGGTCGTAGAGTCGCTCCTGCGTGTAGTAGCTCGCGCCGCGCCCCTTCAGCTCGTCGTCTCGTTCGAAGCCGGAGAAGCCGAAGCGGTACGGCTCGCTCTCCTGGAACCGGCCCGGCTGGACGGCGCCGAAGGGGTCGTAGTCGGTGGAGCTGACGACGCGGGCTTCGTGGTGGTCGACCGCGCCGCCGGCGCCGGTCACGGCCGCGCGGCGGTCGCCGACCGTCGCGACCACGTGCCCGAGGTAGTTGGCGATCTGGTACTGGCGATCGCCCCGCACCCGCGCGACGGTGCCGGCCGGCACGCTGGTCAGCGGCGGCCCGTCGGTCCGGATCACGCCGAGCGGGATCCCGCCGCGCAGGTACAGCTCGGTGAGCGCCGGCGCCGGAGCGCCGGCGGCCCGCCGGTACGTCGCGAGCAGGCTCCCGCGCTCGTCCCGCACGAAGTACTCGACCTCGCCGCCCTCCGGGTCGCCCGCGGGCTGGTGCACCTTGGCCCAGCGGTGGGCGAGCCCGTCGTACGCGAACACCAGGGTCTCGCCGGCACGCTCGACCGCCCTCACCTGGCCGGCCGCGTTCCAGCGGATCGCGGTCAGCCCGGCGGCGCGGTCGCGCGCGAGGCGGCCGGCGGCGTCGTAGGCGTAGTTCGGATCCGCGGGCGCGAACGGGCCCTGGTCGTCGAGGTCCTCCGGGTAGTCGCCCGCCGCGACGGCGTCGGCGACGTGGAGGAGCCGGTCGGCGGTGAGCCGCCCCTGCGCGTCCACCGGGTAGCGGTAGGTGAGCCGGTCCATCGCCCCCGGGCCCGCGCCGCCCGTGGCCGGCGGCGCGTCGCGCTCCAGGGCGGCGACGTTGCCGTTCCCGTCGTAGCCGAGCGCGGTGCGCCAGAGGCTCGGGCCGGGCGCGATCGTCGGCCATCGGTTGGTGGCCGGATCGAGCCCGCCGTGGCTCGTGGCGAGGGTGAGCCGGTACAGGCGGTCGTACCGATAGGCGAACCCCGTCACGCGCGTCGCGCCGAGCGCGGAGAGGCCGAGCACGCTCCTCACGACGCTCCCCTCGAAGAGCCCGCAGCCGGAGCTGACGCCGCTCGCCGGGCACGAGGCGAGGGCGAATGCGCTCGGCGCGGGCGCGCCCGCGCCGGGGAGCAGCGCGGCCGCGTGCGGGTCGGCGGCCGCGGCGAGGGTGCCCGCGGCGAGGCCCACCGGCCGGTAGTCGCCGGCGAAGTAGTCGAGCGAGAGCCCGGCGACGTCGGGGGGGACCGCCGCGTTGGCCCCGCCGGGCCGGCCGTCCTGGCCGGGGTCGCGGTCCGGCGTGAGCGTACCCGTGTTGAGGCCCTTGGGCCGTCCGTCGATCGTGTACGTGTAGTCGACGCCCTGGACGCGGTCCTCGCCCAGCTCCATCCGCGCGAGCGGGCCGTGCGCGTAGTAGGTGAACCGGGCGTCGCGATCCCAGAGCACGCCGTCGCGGGAGCTCTCGGCCGAGAGCAGCTCGCCCACCGGGCCGTAGCGGTAGCGCTGGTGGAGGGCGTCGGGCTGCCCGGGCTGGTAGTGGACGGCCGCGACGCGGCCGGTGACGAAGTCGAAGTCGTACCGCAGCAGCTTCGCGCCGAGCCCGGGCAGCTCGCGGAGCACCGCCTCGGTGCGGCCCTGGGGGTCGTAGCTGTAGCAGAGCGTGGTGGCGCCGAGGGCGCCGTCCGCCACGACCGCGGCGACGCGGCTCCGGAGGTTCCTGGGCGCGAGCGGGGTGCAGGCCGGGACGCTCGCGGCCGAGTCGTACACCGTGCGGACCACGTCCTCGCGAGTGCCGTCGCCGCTCCCAGGGAAGTCGACCTCGTCGAGCCGCGCCCGGACCACGGCCTCGCCGATCCCGGCGAGGACGCCGGTCTCCACGGGCCGGTTCCGGGCGTCGTACTTCACGTACGCCCACGTCCCGTCGACCTTCTGCTGCGCGTCCTGGGAGAAGCGGACCCGGTCGGCGGCGTCGTGCAGAAACCGCTGCTCGCCGGTGTCGGGGGAGCTCCGGGAGGTGATCCGGTCCAGGCTGTCGTAGCGGAACCGCGCGGCGAGCCGGTGCTGCACCGCCGTCGCGGCCGTCGCGCCCGGGACCGGATCGACACCCTGGGGCGGGACGGTCTGGACCAGGTTGCCCGCCTGGTCGTAGTAACGGAGGGTGTAGTGGTACTCGCGGTCGCGCGCCTCGTACGCGAAGGTCTCGCGGAGGCCGGGCCCGAAGCACCGCGAGAAGTGGACCGACCGGAAGGTGGTCGCGAACGCGCCCCGGGCCGCGTCCACCGCGACCCTGCCCGCCTGGTCGGCCGCGTCCTGCGCCGCGTCCCGGCAGACCGTGACCGGGTCACCGGGCGGCGGCGGCGTGGAGATGTCGATCCCCACGACGACGGTGGAGCAGTCGGGCTCCGCAGGGAACGCGCAATCGGAGTAGACGGCCGCCGGACCGCGGCGGGTCTCTACGACGTGACCCGTGAACGCGAGGCCGGGAGGCGCCTGGCCCGGATCGGCGCCGCCGGTGAACCGCGCCGTCGCACCCACGAGATCGCGCGAGGCGACGGGCCTCCCGTCCCGCCCCACCGCCACGACGCGGCACGGGCCGCCGTCGGGCCGCGTGACGACGAGGCCCTCGCGCGAGACCCGGACCGCCGTGAAGCACCCGTCGTTCGGCGGCCGCGCGCCGGTCCGGGCAGCCGCGAGGAGCCGCTGCCAGCACGCCGACGGCCGCGTGGCGATGGTGCAGCCGGTGCCGCAACCCTCCGGCGGCGAGAGCGCGCAGTCGGTGTAGAGCCAGGCCCGGACCGGCCCGGCCGCGGTGTGGACCTCGACGGCCATCCCGGCGAAGCGGACCCCGGCCAGCGTGTCGGCGACGCCGGGGGGCAGGACCGCGTTCCGGTCCACCTCGCCGAACTCGATGAACTGGCCGGCCATGAGGAACCGGCCGGTCGCATCGACGAACCGGACCTCGCAGCGGGTGGGGCCCGCGGCTCCGGGCTGGCGGACGAGGAGGATGCCGCCCTCGAGCTGTGCGCGGAGGATGCACTCCCCGTCGAGCTGCACCCCACCCCTCAGCTCGGTCGCCTTGCGACCCTCGAGGACCTCCTCCAGCTCGAGCAGGCAGGAGGGGCATGTCTTCTCCGGCGTCGGGCTCGCTTCCGGGCGCGGCGTGGAGCCCTCGACGCACGTCAACGGAGACGCGGCGGGGGTGCCGACCGCGTGTGTCGCTGCGGCGCCCCGCGTGGATTCCCGCTGCGTCGTTCCCGGCCGTCTGGACTCGAGGCGCGCGCAGGCGCCCGGAGGGCCGGTGAGGCGGCCGCCGTCCTGGCACACCGGCGCGGACAGCGGCGCGAGCCAGTCGATGGGGCAGTCGGAGTGCACGCTGGCGACGAGCCGCCGTCCGCCGGCCTCCACGTCCACCACGAGGCCGGTCCAGGCGAGCGGGACCGCCCCCGCCGCGGCGGGCGGTGGCGCGACCGGCGCGCGCGGCGGCGACAGGATCCGGACGGCCCTGGTCGGGAGCGGCCTTCCGTCGGGCGCGACCAGCACGACCGTGCAGCGCCGGCGGCCAGGCTTGTCGCGCAGGACGGTCCCGTCCCGGGTGAACTCGACCTCCTCGGCCCACGTCAGGCAGCTCTCGCGGAGCGTCCGGCCCGTCGCGGTGGCGGCCACAGGGGGCGGCGGCTGGGAGGTGGCGGGGAGCCGCTCAGCGACGGCGCCCCCGAGGGCGTTCGCGCACGAGGTCGGGCCGGTGTCCGCGCAGCACTGCTCGCGGCACATCCGGACGCGGACGTACGGGTCCTCGACGGCGACGCCGCCGAGGCTGCACGCGCCGAGGGAAGCCTGTGCGGCGGCGAGCCCGGGCGCGCCGGCCTGGAGGCGCTCCTTCGTGAGGAGCGCGAGCGGGTTGTCCGCGCCGCAGCTCGAGAGACAATAGGCCGAGAGCCCCTGCCGCAGCCCCTGGACGTCGATCGCGCCGGGGCATCCCTGCTGCAGCTGGGCGACCCACTGGTTCACCCGGATCTCGCACAGCGCCTGGCACTGGCGGCCGGTCGCGTCCTGGATGGCGGCCTCGACCGCGGTCGCGGTGGTCGGGATGATCGGCCGCGGCACCCGCGCCTGCGGGTCCGTGGAGTACGCGCAGCTGAAGAGGCTGGGGTCCTCCGTCGCCCGGATCGCGAGCTGCTGCTTCACTCCGAGGTAGAGGCTGCGGAACAGCCGCCACTGGTCGTCGAGCGAGGAGCCGGTCGCGCGGTGGACGCGGGGATCGGCCGCGAACTGCCAGATGGAGAGGTGCGGCCCGGCCCAGCCGGAGACGCTCGCGGTGTAGTTGCGGAGCATCGCCTCGGCGGCGGGCCGGAGCGACGCGCCGGGCCCGCCCGCCGCGAAGAACGGGTCGAGCGTGGCGGCGCCGGGGCAGGTGGCCGGCCGGACGGGCGGGCCGAGCACCGGATCCGGCCCGAGGCCCGTGGGATCGAGGCCACCCTGGCAGAGCGCGTCATTCCAGGTACGCAGCGCGCCGAGCGCGACGTCGTAGGAGTCGCTGGCCGCCATCGAGCGGCACACGGCCACGTGGCACCACTCGGGGTGACGGCTCGGATCGGCGATGCCGCCGGGCTGGTGGAGGCGGCCGCCCGGCGCCAGGTCGGTCCGGAGCTGCGCCTCGAGCGAGTTGCACCGGTCCCGCGCCACGTGATCCGCGGCCCACCCCTCGGGGTGCTCGCAGCTCCGGACGCACTGATCGAGCGCCGGGTCCCGGGGAACGGCCGCGGGATCCTTGCCGGTGGCCTGCGCACAGTGCGCGGTGCAGTCCGCGCCGCAGGCGGCGGGATCGACCGCCGGAGTGAAGCGCGACACGTCGAAGAACCCGGGGGTGGCCTCGGTCTCCGCGATGACGGCGTCGATGTCGCCGTCGAGGAGCGTGAGCCGCTTCTGCACCTCGTACTCGCCGGGCGAGGCGAGCCGGGCGCAGAACCGGATCGGCGGGACCGTGTAGCCCGTCGTCCGGTCCCCGGCCTGCGTGCAGACCGGTGGCGCCGGGTTCTCGATCGTCCGGTCGATCACCTGCACGAGGCTGTTGGAGGCGAGGCCGTCGCAGCCGGGGTCGTTCTGCGGGGTCGAGCCGACCGCCAGCGGCACGGGCGCGCCGTCCGGGCCGACGACGCGGATGACGAGGCGGTAGCGGCAGCTCGCGCAGAGCGGCGGAAACCGCGGATCGCCCGGATCGGCGGCGTAGTCGACGCCGGTCGGGGCGTACGCGAAGTGATAGGTGGTCTGGACCGCGTTGGCGATCCGGTGTGAGAGGCTGCTCACTCCGGCCTGCGCGTCGACCTGGTTGCCCGCGTCCATGGAAACCGCGCGCACCGCGCCCGCTGGGGCGCCGGGCAGGTCCGCGAGGCCGGTCGGCGGATCGCCCACGAGCGCCTGCGCGACGACGCGATCGGCGCCGTCGCGGTAGAGCACCTCGTACGCGCCGTTGGCGTCGCCGACGATGGTGCGCTCGTACTGCTCCGCGCCGGCGAGGTTCGCCCCGAAGAGCGGCCGGAGCTGCGCCTCGCTCGCGTCGCCGTACACGTAGCGCGTGTGGTGGCCGCCCCCGAGCCGCTGGGCCGCGCCGTACCCGGACATGGCCCGCAGCCGCGCCGACCGGTCCCGGGTGTGCTGCGCGACCGTGAAGGGGTAGCCCTCCGCGTCGGCCACGTACGGCGACGCTGGTCCACCCACGGTGGACTGCGGAGAGAAGTAGCGCGCCGCGCCCGAGGCCGGCGACGCGGCGGTCACGCCGTCGAGATCGAAGTGCTCCGGCCCGAACGGCGTCCCGTCGGCGGCCCGGTTGAACCCGGGGAGGAACGCGAGCTCCGCCCCCGCGACCGGGACCGCCAGGAAGTTGACCGCCGGGCGGCCCTCGTGGTCGTAGCGCGTCTCGGCGACGCGGCGGCCCGGCTGCGGCGGCCCCGCGGCGCCGCCCGTCACCGGGACGACCGTCTGTCCCGGCGCAGTGTCCTGCACCTGCCTGGCGCGGAGCGCGCCGTCGAGGTAGGTGACGGTCCGGATCCCGGGACCCTCGGCGCCGTACCGGCCACGGAAGGTCCAGTTCATGTTCGGCGCGAAGCCCGCGCCGGTGATCGGCACGGCGAGCGCCGCCGACCACGCGCCGGGGCGGCGCGCGCTGGGATCGGTCCGGTGCCGGCCCACCGCCCGGGCCCGGAGCCAGAGGGTGCCCGCCGGGCGCTGCAGGTCGACCGCCAGCGTGGTCGCGGTGGTGCGGACGCGCACGGGGAGCGCGCTCGCGAAGGGATCGGCCGGCGCGGGCGAGACGAGCCCGTCCACGAAGACCGACTCGACCTCGTACTCCTCCGCACCCGTCACCGCAGGCCACCGGAGCGCCGGCGCAGGCGTCGCGGCGAAGCTCAGCGTGGGCCGGGCGGAGGACGTGAAGGTGGACCAGGTGATCGACGTCCAGCGCGCCTCGAGCGCCACGGAGGCGGGCACGGCGACGGGGTCCGGCGAGTCGAACGCCTCGATCTGCAGCTCCGCGCCGGCAACGCCGCCGAGCTCGATCCGGTCGGCCGCCTCGAAGACGTCGCGGTCCGTTCCGCGGAACAAGGTCAGCGTCCGCGCGGGGTGGGTAGTCTGCCCGGACCGGACGCGGTAGCGGACGGTGCAGGTCCACTGGTTCCCGCCTTCGGCCGTGAGCGGCGCCTCCACGAACCGGAGCGTGAGCGTGAGGGCCTGCGCCGTCTCGGGCGCCACGGTGGGAGCCGTGAGGGCCACGGTCCGCTGCGCCTGGAGCTCGCTCCGCGCGAGGGTGATCGCCCGCTCCTGCGAGGCCGCCGAGGAGGCGGCCGGGAGGGCCACCGCCGCGAGGAGCGCGAGCGCGCGAGCGAGCCCCTCACCGCGCACGCGAGTCCACCACCCGGTAGCCGGCGAAGGCCGGCGCGGGCGCCCACGCGCCGCCCTGCCGCCGGACGTAGTGCGCAGCCTCGAACGGCGCGGCCCCCTCCGCCTCGGGGTCGCGCCAGCGGTAGTCCACCTCGATCCGCGCCGGCCCTTCGCGCACGCCCGCCGCGCGGACGAGCTGCATGCGCCGGAGCCGCGGCTCGTCGCGGCCGAAGGTGAAGACGACGGTCGGGTGCGCGTCGGCCGGGCGGAACGCGACCTCGACCGCGTCCCCCACCCCGCGCGCCTCGACGGCGTAGCCCCGCTCGCGCGCGGCGCGGAGCGCGGCCGCGGGGTCGAGGCCAGGCAGCGCGGCCGGGACGTCCGGCGGCTCGGCGTTGAGGTAGATGGTCCGGGAGGCCCGGTCGACCATCAGCCGCAAGTCGGGGCGGGTGAGGACGACGAAGCTCGACAGCTCCTGCAGCATCACCGGCCCGCGCCGCGCGGTTCGGGCCGCGAGCACCTGCGTCGGAGCGCCGGAGTCGCCCGGGTCGACGCGCACGCGGATCTCGACCGCGTACCGGTCGAGCCCTGCATGGAACCGGCTCACGCGCTCGAGCTGCGACACCGCGTCGGGCGGCACCCCGGTCGCGCCAGAGGCCGGCGCGGTGAGGGTGAACGCGAGGAGGGTCGCCGCGGCGGCGGTCACGGGCGCTCCTCGGCGTGGTGGCGCTCCTCGATCGTGGTGAGGAGACCGTGCACCGTCTCCTGCTGCGTCTGCGCCAGGCTCCCGTCTGCGTGGTAGCCGTACAGGACCGCGTAGTTGTTGGGATCGAGCCGGGCCACGTTGCGGAGCGTGCCGGGCTCGTAGACCAGCGCCTCCAGCTCGGCGTCCTCGGGGACGATCCGCAGGTCGTCGAAGTACGCGCGGCCGGCGCCCCGATCCGCGCCGTTCTGGAGGGCGATCGAGATCGAGCGCGCCTCGGGCGGTAGGGCGAAGATCCCTTCGATCCGCTGCCAGCCCGCGATGACCGGCCCGGTGGGTCGCGCCAGCGGGGGGCGGGCGGCGCCGAGCTCGCCCGCGCCCGCCCAGAGCTTCACCTGGATGCCCAGGCTGGGGACGTCCGCGAACGTGGGGGCGTCGGTCCCCTGGCGCGAGACCCACCCGCTCACCACGTATCGCTTGCCGGGGACGAGGCGCAGCTCCGGCTGCGGGAAGTCGACGTGCGCGTTCACGGAGAGGCTCTGCTTCCCGGTGTGTGCGCGCGCGCTCGAGACGTCGATGCGCGTGACCCTGGGCGGCGGACGGAGCCCTCCGCACTCCACGAGCAGCCGGAACGCCTGCGCGCGCTGCCGGGAGGCGGGCGGGTTCTTCGCGCCGAGCCGGCCGCCGCAGGTGCGGGCGGTGCGATCGAGCACGAGGAGGATCCGACCCTCCGGATCCTCTTCGACCCGCGCGACGCGCACCGGGCAGGGCTGGCCCGGCAGGTCGACGAGGAGCGCGCCACCGCGGTCCCCGCGGCCCCACCGGCGGAGCGCGTCCTCGAGCTCGTTCGCCGCACCACGGACTGCAGGCGCGTCGTCCTCGATCACGATGACGTCGTCCTCGATCCACCCGCGGAGGAGGACGTCGGGGCCGCAGCGCTGGTCGGAGGAGCCCGCAGCGACCCGGACGGTGTGGAACGTGAAGTGGCCCTCGCCGGTCTGCTCCGGGGCCACGCCCGGGGAGCCCACCGGGTACTGCTCGAACCCCTCGGCGAGGATCTCGCCCACCTGCGCGTTGCGCGCGATCGCGACCGGCACCTTGCGGCCGAACCCGTACAGCGACGCGGAGGACACGCCGATCGGGCTGACCTCCTCGTGCGCCACGCCGTGAGCGCCGTAGCGGGTGATCTGCGACTTCCAGCGCCACTGCGGCGCGCACCGCTCGTTGGCGGCGTCGGCCCAGTCGAACGCGCGCAGCGTGAACGTGCCATCGCGGCGGACGTCCACCTCCGCGGACTGCTTTCGGTCCTCGACGTAGCGGTACACGCGCCAGGGCCGCCAGATCCCGGCCACCCCGCGGGAGAAGGCGTCGGCGTCCCGGTAGCCCTGCTCGGCGGCGCGGATCTGGGCGGCCGAACCCGCGAACCGCATGTCCGCCTCGACCGAGGGCCAGTCGTCCCGGAACACGGTCGCCTCGGCGGAGAGCACGTCGGAGACGAGGGTGCGGCGCGCCTCGTGCGGCGTGTCGCAGTAGCTCACCGAAGGCGTCGTCACCTGGCGCTCCGTGGTCCAGCCGTCGCAGTCGGAGTAGACCAAGACGGTCGCCGGCCTCCCGGCCACGCGAGCGCCCAGGGCGAGGCCCGTGTAGGCGAGGCCGCCCGCGGTCGGGGCGGGGGGCAGCTCGACGATCCGCAGCGCGCCCGGGCTCGTCACGGTACGTGGATCGAGCTCGTTCCCGCGCTCGTCGACGAGGAGGATGCGACAGACTCGCCCGGCCGCGCTGGTGGCGCGCAGGCCCGGGATCGTCCCGGCGCCCGTCGCCGCGATCTTGCCGAACGTGTCCCCGCCGCCCGGACAGGAGCGGGACGCGCCGCGACCGCCGGGGAGGAGCTCGGCGATCCGGTCCAGGGCGAGGCGCGCGCCGCACGAGGGCTCCACCACCACCGTGGTCGTGGAGCAGACCCCGCATGCATCACGGGTCTTCCAGCGGCAGGTCGCGTCGCTGCGCCCGCTCGTGGGATCGGAGAGCGCGCGGATGGCCCCGGCCTCCAGGTCGAGCCGGTTCGCGTCGCCTGTGGCGACGAGCCGCGCCGGTCCGCTCGGCGCCGCGGAGATGCTGGCGCTCGCCCGCAGGAGGAGCCCCGTCGCATCGCTGCCGACGAGCCGGAGCCGCACCGTCCCCGTGCCCGCGTCGGCGGCGAAGGTCGAGCCGAGCGGCAGACACGGCGCGGTGCGCGGGCCGTGGGCCTCGGGGCAGGCCGGCAGCGCCGGCGAGGCGAGCCGGAGCTCGCGCGTGCCGACGAGCTGGGCGCCGGTCAGCGGGAGCTCGAGCCCGGCCGAGCGGTAGGCGGGGCCGAGGCGCGGGTAGTACCAGTGCCCGGGCAGGTGGTACTCGAAGACGGGATCGCCGAAGTCGTTCGTCCGCGTGGTCAGGAGGGGCCGGCCGTCGGCCGCGTCGAAGAGGAGCCGCTGCTCCACGGTGCGGGTCGGACCCAGGGTCGAGACGATCGAGTCGAGCATGCCCGCCTGGTGGATCACCTTGGCGGTCACCACCGTCTTCGCCTCGGTGAGCGCGTAGCTCATGTTCGGGATGGGGACCACGATGGGGATCGGGAAGACCGCATAGGTGAGGTCGACGTTGACGTTGAGCCCCGCCTCCCAGGACTCGGTGCGGCTCCGCCGCGTGTCGACCACCAGCTCCGCCTCGCGCGCGTAGGCGACGTCCGGCGACGTCCGCGCCGCGTCGCCGTGCAGCACCGGGAGCGCGGCGGTGAGCGCGAACGGCGTCCCGCCCGCGCCGCCCGTCGCGCGGTAGCGCCACTCGGTGCTGCGGGTGGCCTTCGCCCGGACCGGGAAGTCCTGCGCCGCCGGATCCCACCCGGCGCCGTACTCGTAGTGAGTCTCGCGGCGGGACTTCCCGTGCATGTCGTTGAGGGTGACCGCGTAGCCCTGGCTCGCGGCCAGGCTGTTGAGCGTGATCTGGCCGAGGAAGGGGATGGGGACGATCCAGGGCTGCGGGTTCCGCACCTTCTTGATCGCCGTCTCGGCGGTGACCACGGGGAAGTCCCGCGCCGTGTAGAACTCGTGGACCACCGGGCCGACCGTGCTGGTCGCCGACGGCGGGCGCCCCTGCCGCCCGCGGTCGCGGGCGCGCTCGGAGGCGACCGTCCGGATGGTGACGCGGGCGTAGCCGACGGCCGGCGCCGGGTAGTCGCTCTCGAGGAGCGGCGTCTGCGCGTAGAGGTTGTAGCTCGAGGCGAGCAGCACCTGCTGGGTGAAGGGCTTCGCGTCCCGGACCGCGTTCTCCTCGGCCCCCACCTCCGGCTCGTACGCGGCGACGCCGCTGCTCGTGCCGTCGGGCAGGCGATAGTCGTAGGTGTACCCGGTGACGAGGCTCGCCTCGGCGTTGCCGGTCACGGCCGCCCAGCGGTCGTCGTAGGTGAGCCGCTTCACGCGGGCGCCCCCGCCCAGCTTCGCGCCGCCGGCGGTGCGCAGTCGGATCCACGAGTGCTCGAGGTCGAGCCGCTGGCCCCAGCCGCGGTCGAACCAGGTCTGGTACGCGCCCCGCGCCAGCGCGACGATCTCCTCGAGGAAGTCCACCATCGTGAGGACCTTCAACGCCTCGGAGAAGGGGTCGGCCCCGGGCGCCCCATTGATCGCGCTCGTGCTCATCAGCTCGGGCTGCACCAGCCGCAGGTGCTGGAACGCCGCGACGGTGAACGGGTGGAAGCCCTGGACCGGCTCCAGCGCCAGCCATCCCAGCGTGCCGCCGTTCGGGCCCGGGACGGTACCGCCGGCCGTGACGTTGGCGTAGCCGCTGACGGTCTCCCAGGCGCCCGCGGCGGGGTCGGCGACGCCGTCCTTGAGCGCGACGCGGACGCGGAAGTAGAGGCGCTTCGAAGGGCCGACGTAGGTGGGGAGCACGCTCGCCGCCGCCGTGCCCGCCGCGACCGGGAAGTGGACGCGGAGGCTCTCGGGCGCCGGGGTGGCGGCGTGGGAGCGCGGATCGACGACGTCGGGCGTGCCGCCGGCCGGGTCGCCGACCGCCGCCAGCTTCACCATCACCGTCGCCGGTCGATCCTGCACGTACGCGTAGTCGTCCGACTCGTACTCGATCCCGATCCTCCGGCCCGTCGGCTCGACGATGCTCCGGAGGGACCACGCGGCCGCGTCGCGATCGCGGGCCGCCCGGTCCTGGATCGTGTAGCGCGACGAGACGGTGAGGGTCGGGTCGACCGGGCCGCCGGCAGTGGCGCAGGCGTTGGGACCGAGCGCCGCCGCGCCGGGCTGGTAGCTGCCCCAGCGCTCCGCGGCGTTCCAGGCGAACGGTGGGTTCGCGGCCGGATCGGCCTCGCCGTAGTCGAACGTGTAGGGGCTGCGCGCGCCGCGCCCGTCTGCGCCGAACGTGGTCCAGACCTTCTTCAACGTCAGGCGGCCCACGCCGGCGGCGGTCGCGCCCGGCGCACCCCGCTGGAGAGAGGTGTCGTACGCGAAGTGAACGGTCTGGGTGGCCGTCCAGCTCGACGCCGGCCGGGTCCGGTCCTTGGCGAGGAGCTCGATCGAGTCCAGGCGCTGGGTGGCGCGCCCGACGTCGAACGGACCGTTGGTGGCGGACTCCCGGGCGCCGTGGCCCTCGGTCCGCGCGGCGAGGCGCACGCGGGCGACGTGCGACGCCGTGTGGATCTCGCTCAGGTACCACTCCTCGCG
Organism: Anaeromyxobacter sp.; assembly: GCA_035627135.1. Lineage (GTDB taxonomy): Bacteria > Myxococcota > Myxococcia > Myxococcales > Anaeromyxobacteraceae > Anaeromyxobacter. Next base: position 100,205 of record DASPMI010000189.1, read on the forward strand.
CCGTCCGTAGCTGTAGACCCCCTTGTCCGCGAGCCGCTGCTTCCCGAGCACGTAGGCGCCGTTGTCGTGGCCGCGCACGAACGACGCCCCGTAGAACGGCCTCCGCCAGCCGAGGAGACCGGGGACCTTCCGGTAGTCGAAGCGGACCCAGTAGCCGGTGTCGCCGTCCGTGGGGCCGGGCCTTCCGTCGGCGTCCACGTAGTCGGGGCCGAGGACGGCCGTGAGGAGCCAGGCCACCGGGTACGGCGAGAGCCGCTTCACGTGCCGGTACTGCTCGGTGCCGTCGACCGCGTACGCGTAGGCGCGCGAGGCGCCGGCGCCCGTGATCGGCGGCAGCACCAGCGCGCACCGAGCTCCCGGGGCGAAGCCGTCCCGCTTCACGCTGAACTCGTGCTCCTCGTGGTCCGCCGCGTACACCGGGATGCCGTAGACGGAGCGGGTCCCGCCGGGCGACGTGACCCGGAACCCTCCCACGTGGTGCGGGCGCCGCTCGTCGAAGAGCTGGCTCCGCGCGTGCTGGAACTCGGGGAAGGCGGCGGCCTGGCGGTCGAGCTGGTCGTTGGTGAAGGACTCGATGAGCGTCGCGCGCGGCGCGCGGCCGGTCTGGTCGAGGGTGATGGGGATGCGGTCGGCGCCGCCGCGGCTGAGCGCCGGCTCGACCTGGAAGTAGTCCGGCGGGAGCTTCGTCAGGTCGAAGCCGGCGGGCTGGAGCGGAGCCGCGACGGGGGCGTCGCCGCCAGGCAGCGCCGCCGCGGGCGCGCGGGCCACCGTCTCTCCGATGAGCTTCCAGTAGTACCGCTCCCACTCCGCCGGCCGGGCGGCCGGCGCGACGCCCTTCAGCGCCTCGACGAGGGCGCCGCCGTTCCCGCCGTCCCACCCGCCCACGCGGCCCTTCGTGCCGTTCAGGCTGCCGCTCACGCCGAACTTGGCGACGAGCCCGCCGCCGACGTCGAACCCGACCGCCCCACCCAGGAGCTCGGTCGTCTGGAGCGGGTCGTAGACCCACGGGACGTCGTTCCGGTACGCGCGGAACGTGCCGGCCAGGCCCGGCCCCGACAGGGCGAAGACGTCCTGCGTCAGGACCGGGACGGCGAGGTTCGGGGAGTCGTCGTAGATCGGGCCGTCGTGCTCGCGGTTGAAGTCGAGCACCAGCCGGTCGCGGACGTCGACGTCGCTCTCGGTGAGCGCGCGATCGAGGTGGAGGTAGCCGACGGCCCGGGCGTACCGCTCGGCCGTCGTCTTCACCTGCTCGATGTTGTAGGAGCCGGCGGCCTTGAGGTTCAGGTACACCCCCTGGATCTCGCCGCCGCCCTTCACCGAGACGGCGATGTTCCAGCCCGTCATGTCGCGCCCCGGCCCGGGGATGACGGTCCCGCGGGCGAACCCGAGGAAGCTCGAGAGGTCCGCGTCGACGACGTCGTGGTTCCGGTGCCGGGCGCCGACCGAGAGCGCGCTGAGGCCGTTCACTGCGTCGAGCGACGCGTTCGCGTTCAGCGTGTCGGCGAGGGAGAGCGACGGAGCGGCCCTGAGGCCCGATTGCGAGTCGAGGGAGAGGTTCAACCCGGCCGCGCCGGAGATGCCGCTCGCCTTCGACTGGCCCGAGAGCCCGATGCTCCGCTCGTACCCGAGGCCGCGGTAGCTGTTGAAGTAGCCCTTGAAGCCCGCGCTGAGTCCCAGGCCGACCGAGCTGTCGGCGCCGAAGAGCTCGACCGCGGCCTCGGTGCCCAGCGAAAAGGTCCAGTTCGGCTGGATGTCCTCGGTGATGGCGACGCAGTCGTGGCCGTCGAGGTCGGCGGCCGTCGCGCAGGGCCGCTCTCCCGCGAAGTCGTCGGGCAAGCCGCGCAGCTGGCGCGAGATGCTGCCCACGTTGAGCGTCCACCCCAGCCCGACCCAGCTCGCCTCCTGATCCGGTGAGACGCCGCTCTGGTAGGAGAGCGTGAGCGGGAAGTCGCCGCGTGGGCCGGGCACGGTGAGCAGCGGCACCGCGTAGCGGAAGTCGCCGGTGAAGAGGTCGATGGCCTCGTCCGGCTCGCTCGGCGGCGCCGCGCTCGACTGCGCGGGGTGCGGCGACTCCGCCGCGCGCGCGAGCACCACCCCCAACAGCCCGAGGAGCGGGACCGTGCGGAGGAGTCGAAGGTTGCGCCGGGTCGTCGGCGCCATGGCCACCTCTCGCAGCGGGAGAACCTGACCAGCAGTGAAGCAACCGGGGCATGGTAACGATCGACGGTCTTACCAGGGGTGAGAAGGCGAGGGCACCGGCAGGACGGGCTTTGTTGGGGCGAGCGCGCGCGCCGAGTCGGGGCGCGCCGCCCATCCGGAGCGCCGCAGGCGCTCGAGATCCGGGCGACGCCCGCCGCGCGTCGGGTGGGGCGGTGACAAGCGATCGTTTTTTTTCGGGATGGAGGTTGGATGCCCGGAGATGCGCCGGCGGCTACATCCACCTCGTGCAGATCCACGCCGGCACGAGCGGCTGGAGCTACGCGGCCTGGAGGGGCCGGTTCTATCCGCCCGGTCTCCCGACGAGCCGGATGCTCCCCGTGTACGCCGACCACTTCGACGCGGTCGAGGTGAACTCCACGTATTACCGGATGCCGCGCCCCGCGACGCTGGCAGCGTGGCGTGCGCAGGTGCCGGAGGCGTTCCGGTTCGCGCTCAAGGCGCCGCTCTGGATGATGGGGCGGCGGAGCAACGCCGCCGGCGCCATGCGGACGTTCGACGACGCGGCCGCGGCGCTCGGCCCCGCGCTCGGCCCGACGCTCTTCCGGGCGGCGCCCGGCGCGCCCGACGTGGGCTGGCTCCGCGAGTTCCTGGCGCTCGTCCCACGCGGCAGGCGGGCGGTCCTCGAGCTCCGCGATCCGGCGTGGTTCCGCGAGGACGCGATGAGGGTCCTGCGAGACGCCGGCGCGGCGCTCTGCACCGCCGACGCCGACGAGGGAGAGACGCCGCTCGTCCCGACCGCGCCCTTCGGCTACCTGCGCCTGCGGCGCGCGGACTACTCCGCGGACGCGCTGCGCCGGTGGGCGGCACGCATCCTCGCCCAGCCGTGGACCGAGGCGTTCGTGTTCTTCCGCCACGAGGACGAGGCGCGCGGGCCGCGGCTGGCGCGCGCGTTCCTCGAGGCGTGGGCGGACGGCGCCGCGAGGGCCCGCGCGGAATGACGTGGGAGCCCGACGATCGCTGCGTCCTCACGCCGACCGGGCGAGGTGCGGGAGCGCCTGCGCCACCATCGCGTCCGACGCGGTCAAGCTGATCCGGAAGTAGCCCGGCTGCTTCATGAGCGTGCCCGGCATGACGAAGACGCCGCGATCGGCGAGGGCCTCCCACTGGCGGACGGGATCCCCGGCCCACCGCACCCACAGGTAGAACGTGCCCTCCGGGCGCAGCACGCCGTGACCGGCGCTCTCCAGCGCCTCGCCGAGCGCGTCGCGCCGGCGCGCGAGCGCAGCCACGTCGATCGACAGCCGCTCCAGGTGCGGCACGGCATACTGCATGACGGCGTCGGGGAAGCACCAGCCCAGGGACATCTGGCTCGCGAACATGACGTCGCGGAGCTGCTGGCGATCGGAGGCGGGCATCAGCGGAGAGAGGGCCAGGTACCCGAGCCGCTGGCCCGGCGCGAGCAGGACCTTCCCGTAGCTGTACGTGACGAGCGTCCAGGGGTAGAGCGCCGCGGGGCTGTGGAACGCCCGGCCGTCGAAGCGGATGCGCCGGTACGGCTCGTCGGACAGCAGGAAGACCCGGTGGCCGATCCGGCGCGACGCGCGCTCCAGCGTCTCTGCCAGGGCGGCGAGCTCTTCGCGCCCATAGATCCGCCCCGTGGGATTGTGCGGCGTGTTCACGATCACGAGCCGCGTCTTCGGACCGATGGCGGCCTCGATGGCCTCGACGTCGAGGTCGAAGCGCGGCGGCCGGAGCGCCACCGCTCGCGGCACGGCGTCGGCGGCGAGGATCATCGGCTCGTAGCAGAACCAGGCCGGCTCGTTGATGATGACCTCGTCGCCGGCGTCGAGCAGCAGGCGGAAGGCGATCGAGATCGCCCCGAAGGCCCCGGCGGTGAGGGCCACGTCGGGTGGCTCGAGCGGAAGGCCCAGCTCCTGGCCGACGGCCTCGGCCAGGAACGCCTGCGGCGCCTCCTCGCTGGTCTTGTAGGCGAACCAGTTCTCGTCGCGGGGCACGGCCCCATCCCGGATGGCCGCGACGAGCCCGTCGAGCGGCATCTCGTGCGGGTTGCCGAAGGTGAAGTCCGCGATGGTGGGATCGCCGCGCCGTTCGCCGTACCGCGAGCTGAAGTAGAAGCTCTTGACGGCTTCGAAGGCCCGATCCGCTGCCGCCGCCCTGCGCGAGACGATCGCCATGGCCGCGTGCCCTCAGGCCTTGGGCGCCGTGTTGGCCACAGAACGCGCGATGGCCTGTTCCTCCTCGTTCATCTCGGCCGGCACGTCGGCGAAGAGCGGCGTGCTGAGGTAACGCTCGCCCGTGTCCGGCAGCATGCAGAGGATGTTGGCCCCCTGCTCCGCCTGGGCGGCGACCTGGAGCGCACCGGCGAACGTGCCGCCGGACGAGATGCCCACGAAGATGCCCTCCCGCGCGGCCAGCTCCTTGGCGCAGCGGATCGCCTCCGGGCCGGGGATGGCCAGGAGCTGATCCATCAGCTTCGCGTCGACGGCGTCCCCCGTCAGCTTCGGGATGAAGTCGGGGGTCCACCCCTGCATCGGGTGCGGCTTGAAGCTGGGGTGCGGCGCGGCCGGGGTGCCGTCCGGATTGCGGGCCTGCGCGGCGCCGCTGCCCAGGAGCGGCGCCTCCGCCGGCTCGCAGACCACGATCCGGGTCTGCGGCCGTTCCTTGCGGAGCACCCGGGCCACGCCCTTGAGCGTCCCGCCGGTGCCGTAGCCGGTCACCCAGTAGTCGAGCCGGTCGCCGGCGAAGTCCGCGAGGATCTCCTGCGCCGTGGTACGCGAGTGATAGTCGGGGTTGGCCTCGTTCTCGAACTGGCGCGTCATGAACCAGCCGTTCGCGGCCGCGAGCGCCTCCGTCTTCCTGATCATGCCCACGGCGCGCTCCGCCGCGGGGGTGAGCACCACCTTCGCCCCCAGGAACCGCATCAGCCGGCGCCGCTCGACGCTGAACGACTCGGCCATGACGAGCACCAGCGGATAGCCCTTGGCCGCGCAGACCATGGCGAGACCGATGCCGGTGTTGCCGCTGGTCGCCTCCACGACGGTCTGGCCCGGCTTCAGCGCTCCCGAGCGCTCCGCCGCCTCGATCACGGCGATGGCCAGGCGGTCCTTCACGGAGCCGAGCGGGTTGAAGGCCTCGACCTTGACGAAGAGATTCACACCGGGTGGAGCCAGCTTGTTGATCCGGACCACAGGAGTGTTGCCGATCGTTTCAAGGATGCTCGCGTGACGTCGACCCATGGCGCACCTCGCAGGGCGGCGGGGAAGCCGCCGCGCTGGGTGTGTGTAACGGTGGCGCGTCGCGCGTCGACCCCGCGGTGCACCGCCCCTTGGGGTCGCGTAGACGGAAGCCTCGCTTGCGACCGATCCGGGGCGGCTGGGTCGAAGCGAATGCTGACGGCCCCGTCTTCCGAGGGGAGAGGTTCGCGACCTGGCCCTTGCCGGCCCCCCCGACCTGCGCCCTCGCGCCTGGGATGTGCGCGCTACGCCGACTGCCGCACGACGAGCTCCGGCTTCAGCTTGACGACCCGCGGCTTCTGGAGAACGTCGCTGGTCTCGACGGTCGCCATCCGGTACGCCGCCTCCGCCATCGCGTCGAGCGGCTGGCGCACGGTGGTGAGGGGCGGGTTCGAGGTGGCGGCGAACGGCAGGTCGTCGAACCCGATGATGGCGATGTCCTCGGGGATCCTCACCCCGCGGTCCCGGGCCACCGTCAACATGCCCACGGCGGTCTGGTCCGCCGCCGAGCAGAAGATCGCGTCGACCCCCTTGAGCTTCTTCAGGACGTGATCCATCGCGTCGGCGCCCACCTTGCGTGAGTAGTCGGGGCAGGTGATGACGTGATCGGGTGCCAGCACGACGCCGTGATCGGCGAGCGCCTTCTTGAATCCGGCGAGGCGCTGGATGCAGCACATGTCGCCATCCGCGTTGATCTTCCCCTCGACGACGACCATCCGCCGCCGCCCGAGCTTCGCGAGGTGCGCACCGGCCACGTAGCCGCCCAGGTAGTTGTCGACGCTGACGGTGGTCGCGCCCGGCGCCGACTCGTCGATGAGGATGACGGGCGCGTGGATCGCGCGAAACGCGGCCACGACATCCGGCTCGGGCCGGACGACGATGCCGATGAGGGCGATCGGCTTGGGCTCGCCCTCGAGCAGTTGCAGGAGCCGGTGGCGGGAGACCCCGGCGGAGACGGCGTAGGTGATGGTGTCGACGATCGACTCGCCGGGCTTGAGCAGGTTCTGGAGCCGCTTGAAGAGCGCACCAGGGAAATGCGGGGCCATGTTGATCGTGGCGAGCGCGATCCGGACGTCTGCCATCGTGGCCTCCCGCGTTCACGGCGGGTCGAAGGACCGCACCAGCGAATCGCTGCTCCGGATTCTAGCTGCGGAATCGCGAGCCCGACAAGGAGTGCGTGCGCGGCGTGCTCCGCTCCTGCCCGAGATTCAGGCGTTTGGAGGAGTCGATCTGATGGTCCGGACGACTGCCCCGTGGGGCCACGCTCATTCGCGTGAGAGCGCGAGACCATGGCGCCGAGCGACGGCCACGTCCACCGGGGCGCACGCGAGCACCCACTGGGCTGCGCTCGCGGACAGGGACCGCGCGAGGCCCGCGCGCCCACGCGTCCCCACGACCACGAGGTCGGCGCGCTCGGCCTCCGCGGCGCGGACGATCTGGACGCAGCGGTCGCCACGGAGGACGGTCGTCCGGTCGACCCGAGCCACGGGCGCCAGTTCCCGCGCGAGCTCCCCGAGATACTCGAGCGCCTCGGCCTCGAGGTCCGGGGCCGCGCCGAGCCACTTCTCGAATGGCACGTGGTAGGCCTGGAACAGCGTCAGCGGGCGTGACGGGGCGAGGCGGGAAGTGAGCTCCACCGTCGCTGCGGCGGTGATCGTGCGATCGACCGCGCAGAGTACGCGCCGGTACGCACCGGATGGCTCGCGCCGCACGACGAGCACGGGGAGATCAGCCCAGCGCAGCACACGCGCGACCGTCGCGCGCGGCGAACCGTCCAAGCGGGTCGCCGGAGGCCCGACCACGATGAGCTCCGCGCGCGCGCGCCACGCGGCGCGCACGATCTCGCGGGCGGGCCAGCCCTCGGCCGCCCGGGCGACGAGCTGGAGCTGCGCGTGCCCGACCTCGCGTGCGGTGTGGCCCGCGACCGCGAGCGCCTCCTCCATCGCACCGCGTGCTTCCGCTCCCGTGAGGTGACCGCGACGAGGGGGCCACGGAGGCGAAACATGCAACACCTCCAGCCGTGCGTGCGGCGCGAGCGGGAGTCGGGCGGCGCGCTGGACGACCCACAGCCCAACCTCGTCGAGCGCGCAGGCGACGAGGATGCGCTGGAACGGACCCCCGACCGCGAGCGGTGGCGTGGGGTGCGTCGAGGCAACATTCACGTTTCACCTCCGGGCGCCGCCTGCAACGCTCGCCACGTCGTGCCCTGGATGCATGCTGCAGCTCCCGCTGCTGCGACGGGCCGCAGGAGCAGCACGCATTCCTTGCGAAGGCGACCCGCGGTCGCGGCCCCCTTGCGACGCCGATCGCCGGACCCCATCGTTGAGGGCGCGCGCCGTGCGAGCTGACGTGCGCGCGTCGGTCGGACTCCCGAGAACCACGATGGCGTCGCCGGTCGCGATCCTCCTCCTTGCGCTGCTCGCGCTCCTCGCGCCGGGGGTCGCGCGCGCCTTGCCCCGCGCCGGAGGCGTGCTGCTGGGGAGCGCGGTCGCGGCGATCGGGGTGCTCCTGGCCGTGGCGGCCGCGGGGCCCGCGGGCGCGCCGGTCTCGTTCGCGTGGCTCCCCTCGGTGGGCCTCGCGCTGAGCTTCCGCCTGGACGGCCTGGGCCTCGTCTTCGCCCTGCTGGTCACCGGTATCGGCGCGCTCGTCGTCGCGTACGGCTGGAGCTACCTGTCCCACGAACCGCTGCGCGGGCGAGGCATCGCCATCCTGCTCGCCTTCGCCGCCTCGATGCTCGGGCTCGTGCTCGCCGACGACGTGATCCTCCTGTACGTGTTCTGGGAGCTGACGAGCGTGACGTCGTGGCTCCTCATCCAGTTCCACCACGACCGCGCCGAGGCCCGCATCGCCTCCTGGCAGGCGCTCCTCGTCACCGCGGGCGGAGGGCTCGCGCTGCTCGCCGGCGCCGTGCTGCTCTCCCTCGCCGCGGGCACCACGCGCCTCTCCGAGATCGTCGCCGCCGCACCGGCGCTCGCGCGGCACGCGTGGCTGCCCGGGATCGCGACCCTCGTCCTCGCGGGCGTCCTCACGAAGTCCGCGCAGGTTCCGTTCCAGGGGTGGCTTCCGCGGGCGATGGAGGCGCCCACGCCCGTGAGCGCCTACCTCCATGCGGCGACGATGGTCAAGGCGGGGATCTACGTCGCGCTCCGGCTCCTCCCGGTCCTGGCCGCCGCCGCGCCGTTCCGGATCGGGCTGCTCGTCGCCGGGGCCGCGTCGCTGCTCGTCGGCGCCGGAAAGGCGCTGTTCGAGGCGGATCTGAAGCGGGTCCTCGCGTACTCGACCATCAGCGGCCTCGGGCTCATCCTTCTCCTCGTGGGCATCGGCACGCCTGCGGCCGTCCACGCCGCCCTCGCGTACCTGCTCGCCCATGCGCTGTACAAGGGTGCGCTGTTCCTCGTCGCGGGGGCGGTGGACCACGCCACCGGCACGCGCAACACGGACGAGCTCTCCGGGCTCCGGAGGGCGCAGCCCGTCGTCGCAGCCGCTGCGGCGCTCGCGGCGCTGTCGATGGCGGGCGTTCCCGTGACGTTCGGGTACGTCGCCAAGGAGGCCGCCTACGGCGGGCTGCTGGACGCCGCGCGCCCGCTCGTCCTCGCCGCGCTGGTGATCGGCAGCGCGCTCCTCGGCGTGAGCGCCGCGGTCGTGGGGTGGTTTCCCTTCCGCTCGCGGCCCGGGGTCCGGGCCACGGAGGCACACGCGGTCTCCCCGGCGCTCTGGGCGCCGCCGCTCGCGCTCGCCGTGCTCGGGCTCGCCCTCGGGGTCGTTCCACGCGTCGCGGACCGAATGGTCGCGGCCGCAGCTGCAGACGTCCGGCCCGGCAGCGTCGATGCCCTCGCGCTCTTCCACGGCTGGGCGGGCGCGGCGCTCTCGGCGGGCACGATCGCCCTCGCCCTCGCGCTCGTCCTCGCGCGCCCGCGCCTCCGGGGTGCGCTCGGCGCCGCGGTCTCGGGCGCTTCACCGGACCTCTTCCGCCGCGCGCTCCGCGGCCTCGAGGTGGTCTCGAAGCTCCACACCCGGCGGCTGCAGACGGGGTCGCTCCGGCGGTACCTCGGGATCACCTTCGCCGTGTCCGCGATCCTGCTCGCGGCGGGGTTCCTCCGCGGCGGTCTCGCGCCCGCGGTGCGCGTCGGCGCGCCACGCGCACCGGAGCTGCTCCTCGGGGTCTTGGCGATGGCCGCCGCCGTGGCCGCGGTGCGGGCGCGCTCGCGCACCGCCTCGATCGTGGCCCTGGGGGCGGTCGGCTACTCCATCGGCCTTCTGTTCTTGCTGTTCGGGGCGCCCGACCTGGCGATGACCCAGATCGCCATCGAGACGGTGACGGTGATGGTGCTTCTCCTCGCGTTCCGGCACCTGCCCCACTTCGCCCGGCTCTCG
>DASPMI010000190.1:0-28178 GCA_035627135.1 Anaeromyxobacter sp.
CTCCCGATCGCCGGCGCCGATCCGGACGGGACGATCCTGGGCGCCATGACCGGCGGCCAGGACGCCGTCCTCGAGCACGCGTGGGCGCTCTCGGCCTGGTACGGCCTCGCCTCGCGCGAGCCCGGGTACGCGGCGAGCTACCTCGGCTCGTGGTCCTGGCCGCAGGTGGACCTCTCGTCGAGCCGCGTCGTCGAGGCGGCGCGGGTGGGCCGAGGGCTCCGCGCCGTCTGGACCCCGCTCGACGCCGGCGTCGGGTTCACGTTCACCCGGCTGGAGTGGTCCGCGGTGGTGCGGCTCGGCTGGAACGGGACCTTCCGCGACGTGCTCGGGGTGGAGGGGACCGCGACGCAGCCCGAGGAGCTCCGCACCGAGGACGGGTTCGGCTCGGAGGTCACGCTGCGCGCCGCGTGGTCCAGCGCGCGGCGGTACGTTCGCTCGATCTCTCCCGAGGAAGGGCGGACGCTGAGCCTCACGGCGGGCGTCTCGGCGAAGGAGCTCGGGAGCGACTACGCGCTGCTCCGCGCGCGCGGCGCCGTGACCCAGTACCTCCGCCTCCCGTTCACGCGCCACGCCGTCCTCGCGCTCCGGGTCGCGGGCGGCGCCGCCGACGGCTCGCTCGGCACGTCCGCGCCGTTCGCGCTCGGTGGCCCCGCGCAGCCCGACCCGGCGTCCCTCCTCCTCGGCCCCGCCGCGTCCCCGGACCAGCTGCGCGGGTATCCGCTCGAGTGGCTCGAGGGCACGGGGTTCGCGCTCGCGAACGCCGAGCTCCGGTTCCCGATCGCCGCGCCGGAGCGCGGGTACTCCACCTGGCCCGTCTTCCTCCGGCGCATCCACGGCGCCGTCTTCGCCGACCTCGGCGACGCGTTCGATCTCCCGGGCACCCTCCCCTTCGCCGGTCACCGGTTCCGCTGGGACGAGCTGCGCCTCGGCGCCGGCGCCGAGCTGCGGCTCGAGCTCGCCCTCGGTTACGCGCTCCTCACCGACCTGCGCCTCGGGGTCGCGCACGCGTTCGGCCGCCCGTTCCGCGGCGAGGCGGAGGAGCCCGGGGTCGCCGCGGTGACCGGGTACGCGGTGCTGGGCGGGAGCTTCTGAGGCGCGGCGCAGCGCGCGCCTTAAGCAGAGTTGATGCGCCAGCAGCGCCGGGGGTTCCCGGGCGCGATCGCATGGGCACCGTCTCCCCTGCGGCGGCGACGCCGTCCAAGGGGGAGTCATGCTCGGGCGTTCCACGCTGGCGATCGTGCTTTCGCTCACACTGTCGGTCGCATGTGACAACACCATCGGCGGCGGTGGTGGTGGCGGCGGCGGCGGTGGCGGCGGCGATCCAGCGGGCGGGCCGACTGGCCCCACCGGTTCCACCGGCCCGACAGGCGCCACCGGACCGACCGGCCCCACCGGACCGACCGGCCCCACCGGACCGACCGGCCCCACTGGCCCCACTGGCCCCACTGGCCCCACTGGCCCCACTGGCCCCACGGGCCCGACTGGCCCGACTGGCCCGACTGGCCCGACTGGCCCGACCGGACCGACCGGACCGACCGGACCGACTGGCCCGACCGGCCCGCTGAGCCAGTGCGACGCACTCCAGCCGACCTACGCCACCGCCGTCGACGTCCCCTTCCAGTCGGAGAAGGCCTGCTCGATGGCGACCACGTCGCCCGACGGCCAGCTCGCCCTCGCGTTCGAGTCGCCGGACGACGCGGACGTCGAGCTCTACACGCCGGCGGGGCAGCGCCAGACGAGCGCTCCCATCGCCGCGGTACGCGGCGGGAGCACGGACATGGAGTCCTGGTTCCACTGGAGCGAAGGCGGCTGGCACGGGATCACCGTGGACGATCCGCAGCGCCAGACGCTCACCGCCTGGGACACGGCGGGCGCGCTGCAGACGTCGCTCGAGGGCTACGACGTGGTGCACCTCGCGCCGGACGGCGACGGCGGGAGCGTCGCGCTCGCGACCGCCGCCGGCGGCAGCGGCCAGGCGCATCTCCTGTGGGTGAACGGGGACGGAGAGGTGACGCGGGACGTCCTCCTCGACCGCGCCGGCACGCAGGCGATCGTCCACCCGACGGGGCACGTGCTGGTCCTCGCGTCCGGTGACGACGAGGACGCGTTCGCCCGGTGGTTCGACGACGAGGGGGCGCCGCTCACGGAGTGGTTCGACGCGGACTTCCGGTACGGCGGGGACGACGACCCCGCCCTCCGGCTGCTCCTCGACGGCCGCGTCGTGGTCCACGACGGCACCGGGTGGGCGGCGGCGTTCCGCGACGGCGAGGCCGCCGTCGAGGATCCGCCCGCGTGGCTCGTGGCGCTCGGAGACAGGCGGCTCGCGGCGCTCCCGGGCGGCAAGGGCTACGTCGCGCTCGGCGGGGAGCCGGGCGGCGCCGCGGGAACCGCCGAGCTGCTCACGCCGGAGGGCGAGCGGTGCGGGGCGCTGGCGCCGCCGCCCGGCGCGCCACCGGCCGGCGGAGCGCGAACGCCGTTCGGCTACTGGCTCGGCCCCGACGGAACGCTGATCGAGGGCTCGACCGTCGCGGGGCCGTCGCTCACGGGGAGCGCCAACCACTGCGCGTTCCGCTGGTGGCCGGAGCTGTTCGCGGAGTGACGGAGGCGCGGGCGGGCCCGGGGTCCCCGGGCGCGCCCGCCGGCTGCCGCGCTCACGCCGCGTGCCGCTGCTCCTCGCCCTCGCCCTCGTGCCGCGAGGCGTGGCGCCGGCGGAACCGATCGAGGAGGGAGTAGATCACCGGCACCACGAGCAGCGTGAGGACGGTGGACGCGACCAGGCCGCCGATGATCGCCCAGGCCATGCCGGTCCGGCTCTCGGCGCCGTCGCCGCGGGCGAAGGCGACCGGGAGCATGCCGGCGATCATCGCCACGCTCGTCATGAGGATCGGGCGGAGCCGCAGCGGGCCCGCCTCGAGCAGCGCGTCCAGCGTCGAGCGGCCCTCCTCGCGGAGCTGGTTCGTGAACTCCACGATGAGGATGCCGTTCTTCGCCACGAGCCCCATGAGCATGATCATCCCGATCATCGCGAAGATGGTCATGTACTCCTGGGCGAGGAGGAGCCCGGAGAGCGCGCCGATGACGGCCAGCGGGAGCGAGATCATGATGGTGAGCGGGTCGAGCAAGCTCTCGAACTGCGCGCAGAGCACCATGTAGATGAGGATCACGCCGAGCAGCAGCGCCTTCATGAACTCCGCCATCGTCTCGCCGAGCATCTTCTGCTGCCCCGCGTAGCCGTACTGGACGCCGGGCGGGAGGGTCTTCGCGAACGCGTCGAGCTTCTTCGTCGCGTCCCCGAGCGACATGCCCTTGAGGTCGGCGAGCAGCGTCACCTGCCGCTTGAGCCCCTGGCGATCGATCTCCGCCGGGCCCGTCGTCTGGACGAGGTCCGCGACGCTCCGGAGCTCGACGAGCTCGCCGCGCGCGGTCCGCAGCGTCAGGGCGCCGAGCGCTTGCGGGTCGGCGCGGACGTCGGCGGGGAGCCGGAGCTTCACGTCGTATTGATCGCCCTTCTCCCGGTACTTCACGAACTCCTGCTGCCCCAGGAACGCGCGCAGCGTCAGGCCCACCTGGGCCGCGGGGACGCCGAGCGCCGCGGCGCGGTCCCGATCGACCCGGACGGCCACGATCGGGCTCCCGGAGCGCGCGCTCGAGTCCACGTCGGCGAAGCCCTGGTCGGCGCGGAGGAACGCGAGCCCCTTGGCGACGGCGTCGTCGAGCAGCGCGGGGTCGTCGCTCTGGAGGTTGAACTGGACGAGCTGGGTGCGTCCGCCGGCCCATCCACGCTCACCTACGGTGAACAGCGCGCCGTGCGGGAGCTGGATGGCCTTGCGCAGGAAGACCTTCATGTCCTCCTGCTTGAACGTGCGCTCGGCGATCGGGACGAGGTTCACCGTGAGGGTGGCCTTGTTCACCGCGCCGTCGGTCTCGCCGCCGACGAGGGTGAACACGCCCGCGACCCCGGGCAGCGCTCGGATCTGCCGGCTCACCTCCTCCGCTGCCCGATCGGTGTCGTCGAGCGGCGTCCCCAGCGGGAGCTCGAGGCGGCCGGTGAGCTCGCTCACGTCCTGCACGGGCATGAAGGCGAACGAGAGGAACCGGCTCATGAAGACGGTGAGCACGAGGACCGCGACCGTCAGGGCGATCGTCGCGAGGCGGTGGCGCAGCGCCCACCCCAGCACGCGGCGGTAGAAGTCCTCCACCGCCCGGAACCCGCGCTCCAGGAACTGGCTCACCGCGTCGGTGGACTCGCCGTGCGAGAGCAGGCGGGCCGCCAGCATCGGCGTGAGCGTCATCGAGATCAGGTACGAGAGCCCGACCGCCACCGTGACGGTGATCCCGAACTGGAAGAAGAACCGGCCCGCCATGCCCTTCATGAAGGCCACCGGCACGAACACGGCGATGACCGAGAGCGTCACCGCGAGCACCGCGAGGGCGATCTGCGTCGTCCCCGCGAACGCCGCCTTGCGCGGCTGCTCGCCCTTCTCGAGGTGCCGGAACACGTTCTCGATCACCACGATGGCGTCGTCGATCAGGAGGCCGATCGAGAGCGTCAGCGCCAGCATCGTGATCATGTTGAACGTGAAGTCCATCGCGTGCATGGCCGCGATCGTGCCGATGATCGAGGTCGGCAGCGCGAAGGCGGCGACGATGGTCGCCCGCCAGTTGCGCAGGAACAGGAGCACCACCAGCACGGCGAGCACGGCGCCGATGAGGAGGTCGTGCTGCACGGACTCGATGGACTTGCGGATGAACCGCGAGTTGTCGCTCACGACGGTGAGCTGCGAGCCCGCCGGCAGGAGCTTCTGGAGCTCGCCGAGGTGCGCCTTCACGCCCTCGGCGACCTCGGTGGTGTTGGCGTCGGACTGCTTCTTCACCACGAGCGCGATCGCGGGCTTGCCGTCGAGCCGGGCGGTGGACCGGGCCTCGGCGGGGCCGTCCACCACGCTCGCGACGTCGCGCACGCGGACGGGCCGGCCGCCGGGGCTGGCGATCACGAGGTCGCGGAGCTCGTCCACCGACTGCGCCTCGGTCTCGAGCTTGACGACCCGCTCCTTCCCGGGCTCGAGCGTGCGGCCGCCGGGGATGTTCACGCTCTGGGCGGCGACCGCCTGCGAGACGTCGGTCGCCGCGAGGCCGTACGAGCGCAGGCGGGTCGGATCGAGCTCGATCGCGATCTCGCGCTTCCGGCCGCCGATCACGTCGACCGTGCCGACGCCCGCGACGCGCTGGAGGGCGGGGCGCAGGTCGTCCTCGGCGGCCTTGGTCAGGGTCTCGACGGGCAGCGGGCCCGTGAGGGCGAGCTGGATGAGCGCCTGCGCCTGGAGGTCGATCTTCTGGACGACCGGCGTCTCGATCTCCGCGGGGAGCTTGGAGATCGTCGCGCTCACCTTGTCGCGCGCCTCCTGCGCGGCGACGTCGATGTCCTTGTCGAGATCGAACTCGAGGACGATGACCGAGAGGCTCTCGTAGTTGAACGAGCTGATCGTGTCGAGGCCGGAGATCGCGTTCAGCTCCTGCTCGAGCGGCTGCGAGACGTTCTTCTCGATCGTCTCCGGATCGGCGCCCGGCAGGATCGTGTTCACCGTGACGATCGGGATGTCGACCTTGGGCGTCTGGTCGACCCCGATGTTCGGGAAGGAGTTGAGGCCGAAGACGACCAGGCCCAGCACCAGCATGCTGGTGAAGAGCGGCCGGTTGATGAAGGTGCGGATCGGGCTCACGTGAGGCTCCTGGCGATCTTCGGGCTACTCCTGGACGTGGACGCGGGCGCCTTCGGTCAGGCCCGTGCCGCCGTCGGCGACGACCCGATCGTCGGGGGCGACGCCGGCGAGGACGCGCACGGTCCCCGGCGTGAGCCGCTGCACCTCGACCGCGCGGCGGTGGGCGGCCTCCGAGACGACCGCCCAGACGTAGCTCTTCCCGTCCTCCTGGCGGACGGCCTCGGCCGGCAGGAACACGCCCTTCGAGTCGCCGCTCGCGACCCCGAGCCGGACCTGGACGATCGCGCCCGGCCGGAGCTCCTTGAACGGCGTCCCCGCGACGTCGGCGCGGACGTCCACCGTCCGGGTCCCGGGCTCCACCGAGACGCCGACGGTGCGGACCTTGGCCTGGAACGCCTTGCCCGAAGGGCTCACGTTGGCCTCGAGCGTCGCGCCCGGCGCGAGCAGATCGACGAGCGCCTCCGGCACCGGCACGCGCACCTCGACGGTGGCGACGTCCACGATCGCCAGCACCGGCGTGGGCGGCATCATGGCGACGTACTCGCCGGCGCTCTTGAGGCGCGCGGTGATGACGCCGTCGAACGGCGCGCGGATGGCGGTCTTGCCGAGCGCGTCCTGCGCCGCCGCCAGGGCCGCCGCGGCCTGCTGCAGCGCGGCCGCGGCCTGCTGCTCGCCGATCTGGGCCTTCTCGAGCGCGGCGGTCGCCGCCGCCCCGCCCTTCGCGAGCTCCTCGGTCCGCTTCAGGTCGAGCGCGACGGAGCGGTGCGCGGCCTCCGCCGCGGCATGGGCCGCCTGCGCCTGCTGGACCTGGATGCGCTGCGTGGAGGAGTCGAGCTCCATGAGGATCTCGCCCTTGCGCACCCGCGAGCCGACGTCCACGTGGAAGCGGAGGATCCGGCCCGAAGCCTCGGCCGAGAGCACCGCCTCGTTGCGGGCGCGCAGCTCGCCCGTCGCCCGGAGCACCGCGCCCGCGTCGGCCTGGGGCTTCACGATCTTCACGCCGACGGCGCTCGCGGCGGCGGACGGAGCGGCGGGCAGCTCGGCGCGGTCGGCCTTCTTGCACGCGGCGAGCGCGAGCGCGGCGGCGAGAGCGGTCAGGGGAACGAGCTTGGGCGAGGTCTTCATGACGAGTTCTCCGGGCGTGAAGCAGCTGCGAGGCGAGAGGGTCAAGGGACGGCGGGGCGGGCGACGCCGTGCAGGAAGACGTCGACGAGGCGGCCGGCGAGGCGCCGGGGGTCCGGCAGCTCCTCGCCGGCGACCCAGGAGATGACGACGCCGTGGACGAGCCCCATCAGCACCGCGGCGGCCTCGCGGGCCGGGAGGCGGAGCTCGCCCCCGGTCGCCGCCGCCTCGAGGTGCGCCGCCAGGCGCTCGAGCAGCGTGGCGCGCATGTTCCGCTCCTCCTCGAGCGCGGGCGGGCGCTCGAAGAACACGCGCAGCGCGTCCATCCGCTCTGCGACGAGGGCGAGCTGGCGCTGCAGGAGCAGCTCGAGGCTCTGGGCGAGGCTCAGCCCCGTCGGCATCGGAACGTCGAAGGACGCCAGCACGCGCCGCCGCATCTCGTCGCGCAGCCCGTCGAAGATGGCGTCCTTGCTGGCGAAATAGGTGTAGAGGGAGGCCGCCGTGAAGCCGGCCTCGCGGGCGATCGCCTGGACCGTGGCAGCCTGGTAGCCGCCCCTCGCGAACACGCGCGCCGCGGCATCCAGGATGTCCTGGCGGGTCCGTTCGATCTCGCGGGCGCGGCGGTCTTCGCGGGCGTTCGGGGACGACACGAACGCGTTATCGGGCGAGCCGAGTAAACAGTCAATGCGGCCGAATGGACGTTCGGAACACTGGACGACCCGATCTGGCCGGATCCCCGGTCGTTCTCGGCACTTGGCGTTCGCCCGCTAGGCTTCCGCCTCCGTCCGGCGGCTTCGCCGGATGGCCTCGATGATGCGGAACGGGGCGAGCGCGAACGCCCTCGCGAGCCGGAACGACTCGACGGCCAGGCCAGCGACGATCCCGATGACCGACTCGTTCTCCAGCTCCTCGCGCCGGCGAGCCTCCGCCGCCTCCTCCGCAAGCTGCGTGACCTTCGCCAGCTCCTCCTGCTTCGCCTCCCGAGCCTGCGCCGCGCGTTCGCCGATGAACCGCTTCCCCGGCGCGCCCCGGCGAAGGTTGGCCGCCTCCTGTCCCAGTAGGTCCCGCTGCGATCCCGGCCTCATCTTGTTCGCCATGAACGGAAGCTAAGGACCGGGTGCCGGAGGCGGCCGAGACGGAACGCCCCAGGCGCTCGCCTCGTTCACCCCCTTGCGGCCTCTCGCGGGCGATGCTAGTTAACGCCGGTTTCGCGCCGACATAGCTCAGCTGGTAGAGCAACTGATTCGTAATCAGTAGGTCCCCAGTTCAAGTCTGGGTGTCGGCTCTCGAACTTCGAAGCTGGTGGAGGCGCCCAGGCACCGAACGGTGTCGTCGCGGCGCCTCTTCCGTTTCTGGGCGCGCTCATCGCGAACCCTCCCCCGTTCGTTGGCCCCCGGCCGAGTTCCCGTGCTATGCACCGGAGTCGCCGTTCGGCGCTCACGAGCGCACGCGGCTCACCAAGGGGACCTCACCGATGCGGAGACTCGGCGTTGTGATCGCGCTCGCGATGCTCGCGGGCGTCGGCTGCAAGAAGAAGGCGGAAGAGGGGCAGCAGCTCCCTCCGATCGTCGTCGGCAACGTGATGCCGCTGAGCGGCGACATCGCGACGTTCGGCCAGAGCGCCAACAACGGGGTGAAGCTCGCCTTCGAGGCGGCGAACGCCGCGGGCGGGATCAAGGGGCGCAAGCTCCAGCTCCAGGTCTACGACACCGTGGGCAAGCCCGAGGAGGCGGCGGTCGCGGCGACCCGCGCGATCACCCAGCAGAAGGCGGTGCTGCTCATCGGCGAGCTCGGCTCGGGCGGCTCCCTCGCCATCGCGCCGATCGCCGAGACCAACAAGGTCCCGACCATCTCGCCCGCGTCCACGAGCCCCAAGGTCACGAAGGACGGCGATCGCACGCGGCCCCACATGTTCCGCGTCTGCTTCATCGATCCGTTCCAGGGCACGGTGATGGCGCGGTTCGCCCGCGAGAACCTCAAGGTCAAGCGCGCCGCGATCGTGCGCGACGTGAGCAACGACTACTCGATGGGGCTCGCGGAGTACTTCACCCGGACGTTCAAGGAGCTGGGGGGCGAGATCGTCGTCGACGTGAGCTACAAGGGCGGCGACCAGGACTTCAAGGCGCAGCTCACCAAGGTGAAGTTCGCCGACCCCGAGCTGATCTACGTCCCGGGCTACTACACCGACGTCGCGCTCATCGGCCGCCAGAGCCGCGAGGTCGGCCTGAAGGCGCCGCTCGCGGGCGGCGACGGCTGGGACTCCACCAACCTCTACGAGATCGCCCAGGGCGCCCTCGACGGCAGCTACTTCTCGAACCACTACTCGACCGAGAACCCGTCGCCCACGGTCCAGGAGTTCGTGAAGAAGTACGAGGCGGCGTACAACGCGAAGCCGGACGCCTTCGCGGCCCTGGGCTACGACGCGGCCCTCCTCGCGCTGGACGCGATGCGGCGCGCGGGCGACCTCACGCCCGGCGCCATCCGCGACGCCATCGAGCAGACCCAGACGCTCCAGGGCGTGACGGGCACGATGCGGCTCGACGCCGACCACAACGCGGTGAAGTCGGCGGTGATCATGGGGATCCAGGAGAACGCGCCGAAGTACGTCGCGACCGTGGATCCGTAGCGTCTCGGCCTCGAGGTCCGCTCGCCCCGCGACAGGCTCGGGGCGAGCGGACCCGTTCCGCCCGACCGCCCCTACCCCTCCGTCGGCGTCGCGATCTTCAGCCCGACGATCCCCGCCACGATGAGCCCGATGCAGGCGAGCCGCAGCGCGGTCATGGGCTCGCGGAACAGCGCGATCCCGAGCGCGGCGGTCCCGATGCTCCCGATCCCGGTCCAGATCGCGTACGCGCTCCCGAGCGGGAGCGTGCGGAGCGCGATCCCGAGGAGCACGAGGCTCGCGACGAGCGTCACGACGGTGAAGGCGGTCGGTCCGGGCCGGGTGAACCCGGCGCTGTACTTCAGACCGACCGCCCACGCGACCTCGCACAGCCCGGCGACGAACAGGATCAGCCACGCCATCGCCGGGCGCGCGATCAGTGGAGCGCGGGAGGCGACTCCGCTTCCCCCTGCGGCTGCGGCCCGCCCTGCTCGCCCTGCTGCGACGGAGCGTTGATCTTCTCCGACGCCTGGTCGAGCGCCTGGCTCCCCTTCTGCACGGCCATGTCCTTCGCCTGCTCGCCGAGCTCCCGCGCCTTGCGCTTCGCGGGCTCGAGGAGCTGCCGCTCCTTCTGCGTCACCGGCAGCGCGAAGCCGAACAGGAGGCCGAGCGCCGCGGCCCCGAGCGCCCACAGCCCGGTGTCCTCGTGCGTGCTCGCGCGGATCTGCTCGCGATCCGGCAGCCGCTCGCGGAGCGAATGGGCCTGCTCGCTCATGCGGTGCCGGAGCTCGCCGGCCTTCGCGCCGACCCGCTCCTTCATCTCGCCGGCGCGGCCCTTCAGGTCCTCGACCTTCGAGCCCGCGCGGTCCTTCATCTCCTGGACCCGCGAGCCGGCCTGGTCCTTCATCTGCTGCATGCGCGAGCCGGCCTGCTCCTTCACGTCCTGGAAGCGGGAGCTGGACTGCTGCTCGTCGTAGCCCTCCGCGCGCTGCCCGCCGGGCACCTCACCCACCTCGGACGGCAGCGTGCCCTCCTCGTAGGTCTGGTACGGCGAGTCCTCGCGGTACCCCGTCCGCCCGTAGTACTCGCGGTAATCCCCGCGGTACCCGGAGCTGCGGAACCGCTCGCCGCCGTAGTAGTCCTCGTGGCGGTGGTCCTCCCGCGACTGGGCCCGCGACTGCAGGGCCTTCCCGACCAGCATCCCCACGCCGGCGCCGAGCGCCGGCGCGAGCCAGGAGCTGTGCACCGCGCTGTCCCGCACCTTCCCCATCTTCTCTCGTGCCATCTCGCGCGCCCTCCCCTTGGCGTACTCCGGCGTCAGGCGTCGTGATACCTCGCCGGCGAGCTGCGCGATGCGTTCGCGCCTCTGCTCGACTTGATGTCGTGCATCGTCTCTTTCGCCCATCGCCCATCCTCCTTGATGTGCTCGACGGCCCGCGTCGGGCGGGCCTTCTTCAGCTCGGCGCGCCCGGCGGCGATCAGCCCCCCGGCGACCGCCGCGTAGATCACCGTCACGATCAGCGCCGAGAGCCAGACCGGCATGAACGTCGCCCCGACCGCCACCAGGGTGATGCCGAGCAGGAACAGCGCGATGTAGCCGACCGCCCCGCCCGCGCCGATCTCCGCGCTGCCCTTCTGCACCTTCTTGAGCTCGGCCCGGAGCTCCGCCTTCGCGAGGCGGAGCTCGTCGCGCACGAGGCCCTGGCTCTCCTGCCCCAGCTCGCGGACGACGTCCCCGAGCGGCCGGTCGTGCAGCCGTTCGCCCCGGGAGAACTCCCGCCCCGGTCTCATGGCAGCTCCTCGTCCCAGTACGCGGGCCGGCCCTCGTACGCCGTCCGGCCCTCCGCGTCCCAGCCGCCGTCGCCGCTCCAGCGCTGCTGCCCGGGCTCGCGCTTCATGACGCGCGCGACCGCGAGCCCGGCCACGAAGCAGGCGCCGAGCAGCAGCCCTGGCCGCGCCCGGACCCCGGACCGCACGTTGTCGAACAGCTCCTCGGCCGAGTGCCGGCGCAGGTACTCCGCGCCGCGCCGCGCGTAGTCGGCGGCGTACTGGCCGAACCGGTCGCCCTCGGCGGACTGCGCGATCCGGTCGAGCAGGCTGCTGAGCTGCTCCTTCTGCCCGTCGACCGTGCTCATGGCGCGCTGGCGCGCGCTGTGCGTGAGCTGGGTCGCCTTCTCCTTCAGCTCCCCGGTGTCCTTCGAGCCGGGCGAGCCCTGCGCATACAGGTCCTGATCCTGAGATCCGAATTCCATGTTCGCCCCTCCGGCGTGCATCGCGTCTCGGAGAGAAGGCTGAGCATGGGTGCGCCGGCCCGCAGGAGGGGTGCGACCGGGCGGCGACCCCACGTGGGAACGCCGGTCCTCTGCGCGCTCTCCGGCCGTGCGCCGCGGACCCGCACGCCCGCGCCGCTCCCCTCCACGGCCTTGGCGGCATCCGCTCGCCGCGCCGTGCGTGCACATCCTTCCCCTTCACCTCAGGAGGAAGAACATGATCTGGAAGCGGGCGGCGTTGGTGGCGGCGGTGCTGTCGGTGCTCGGAGGCCCCGCGGCCTACGCGCAGTCGGGCGGCGGAGGCGGCGGAGCGGGTGCGGGCGGCGCGGCCGGTGGCGGGGGTACCGGCACCGGCGGCGGCGGGTCCGGCAGCTCGGGCGGGAGCGCGGCCGGTAGCTCGGGCGGGAGCGCGACCGGCGCCGGCGGCGCGGGCGGGAGCTCGCCCGAAACGGGCGGCACGGGCGAGGAAACGACCGGTTCGGGCGCGGGCAGCTCGGACGCGGCGGGCACGGGTTCCGGCACGAGCGGCTCGGACGCGACAGGCACGGGCACGACGGACGACGGGGCGCTCGGGACGTCGGGGACGTCCGGCGCCGGAGACACGGGCACGGGCACCTCCGGCAGCTCGACCACCGGCTCCGGGACGGGCGACGCGACGACCGGCTCCGAGTCCGGCTCCGGATACTGACACGGCTGACACGGCCCGGCTGCGCGAAGCAGCTACGCGTCGTCCCCCGCCACCGCGGCGAGGAGCTGCTCCCGCCGGCGCTCGAGCAGCCGCGCGGTGAGCGGGCGGATGGCGCGCCGCACCGCCACGCCCGCGACGGCGAGGGCCGTCCAGATCGCGACGAGCAACCACGGGTTCTCGAAGCTCATCGCCAGCAGCACCGGGAGCCCGAAGAGCGTCGTCCCGCCGGACACGATCGCCATCCCGGCGAGCGCGGTCATCGGCGCGAGGCTCGCGCCGCGCTGGAGCGAGTGCGCGGACGGGCGCGGGTTCAGGATCGAGACGAAGTTCCCGGCCGCGGTCCACCACGCGCCGGTCCCGAGGTGGAGCGCGAGCGCGGCGCAGATGGCCCACGGCTGCGCCAGCCCTCCAGTCGCGAAGAGCGCCACCGCCGTCAGCGCGAACAGGGCGAACGCGAGGGCGAGGCTCGCGTCGTTCTTCGCCCGGAGCACGTCCGCGGGCGCGACCGGCGCCAGGAACCAGAGCCGCACGCCGCCGCGATCCCAGCCGAAGGCGTTGAGCCAGACCGCTTGCGTCACGAGGAGCGTGTAGAGCGCGAACCCGAACAGCGGCAGGGCGCGATAGATCTCGTCGGGCGGGAGCAGCGGCAGGGCCTTCCAGCCGACGGCGGCAGCGAGCGCGGGGAGCACGAGCGCCAGCACCGCCGTGAGCGGATGGCGCAGGAGGTACTTGAGCTCCTTCTCGAGCATCGGCCCGAGCCGGCCCGGGAGCGGCCACCCGCCGCCGGCGCCGCCGCTCGCGCGCGCGCCCTCGGCGCCGGCGAGCGCGCCGGAGAGCGCGAGCCGGTACGCCGCCCACGCGATCGCGGGCACCGCCGCGGCGAGGCCCCCGATCCACGGGAGCGCGCCGGCGACCGCGCCGGTGTAGAGCGCCTGCGTCGCCTCGACCGCGAGCGCGGCCGGGGCGGCGAGCCAGCGGAGCGTCGTGAGCGCCCGCAGACCGCTCCACACCGCGCGCCCACCGCCCGCGGCGACGTACACGACGAGCAGGATGACCCCGATGTAGACCGCCGCCACCCCGAGCTCGCGCACGCGCCTGCGGCTGACCGCGCGCGCGAGGAGCTCCTGCAGCAGGGCGACGAGGCAGACGGTCCCCGCCGCGAACAGGACGTGCACGACCGCGAGGAGGAGCACCCAGCTCCCCGGCCGCGCCACCGCCGCGCCGACGAAGGCGCCGGCCTGGAGGAGCAACCAGAACAGCGCGAACGGATCGGCGAGGAGCCCGGCGGCGAGCTCGTACAGGTAGGCCTGCCACGGTGGCACGGGGTAGACGAGGACGCGGCGCAGGTCGAACGACTCGCGATCCGACATCGTCAGCGCGAGCGAGGTCCACGAGGTCCAGACGCCGAAGAAGAAGAGCGCGGTCCCCCAGGCGATCGCGCGCGGAGAGCTCATCCGCACGGCGAGGAACGCGCCCCGCCCCGCGCCCCAGGCGAACAGGAGCCCCACGGGCACGGTGAACACGATCATCACCGACCGTGCGACGAGGTCCTGGACCCCGCCCTTCCCCAGGAGCCGCCGCACCGTGAGCCGCAGCCGGAGCTCGGCCAGCGCGAGGAACGCGCTCACGCCCCCGAGCCCTCGCCGAGCCAGGAGAGCCCGACGGGCGCGGTCTCCTCCCCGACCGTGCGGATGAAGACCTCCTCGAGCGTCCCCGTCCCGCGGACCTCCTCGAGCGTGCCGTGCGCGGCGAGCCGCCCGCCGCGGATGATCCCCACGTGCGTCACGAGCCGCTCCACCACCTCGAGGACGTGGCTGGTGAGGAAGATCGTCAGGGCCCCGCGCCCGACGAGGTCCACGAGCAGGCGGCGGATGCCGGAGACCGCCACCGCGTCGATGCCCTCGAACGGCTCGTCGAGGAAGAGGAGCCGCGGGCCGTGGATGAGGGCGCAGGCGAGCGCCAGCTTCTTCTTCATGCCGTGGCTGTACTCGCCCACGAGCTTCCCCGCGTCGGCGACGAGGTCGAGCGCGGCGAGCAGCTCGTCGGTGCGCCGCGCCGCCTCGGCGCGGGCGAGCCCGTAGAGCTGACCGTGGATCCGGAGCTGCTCCGCCCCGGAGAGCCGCTCGAACAGGCCGAGTCCGTCGGGCACCACCCCGATCTGGCGCTTCACGGAGAGCGGATCGCGGCCCAGGTCGAGCCCGAGCACCCGGGCGCGGCCGGCGCTGGGCGCGAGCAGGCCGGTGAGCATCTTGATCGTCGTGCTCTTGCCGGCCCCGTTCGGTCCCAGGAACCCGAAGAACGCGCCCGCGGGCACCGCGAGGGTGAGGTCGCTCACCGCCGGCTTGTCGTCGAACAGGCGGGTGAGCCCCTCGGTCTCGATCGCGTGCACGCCCTCCTCGGCTAACACGCGGAGGGAGGCGCGGCAAGGCGACGAGGCGGAGGCGCGGAGCCGCGCTCAGTGCAGCCTGCTCACGCTCTCCTGCCCGCCCTCGAAGTACAGGAAGCGGAGCCCCATGCCGCGCATGGCGAGCGGTCCCGGCGCCCGGCTGGGCCCGCGCGCCAGGAGGTGGCAGACGTACCGGACCTCGGCCACCGCGAGCATGTTTCCCGACTCGGACGGGAAGGTGATGCGGACGTGGGTGCCGATGGGCTGCGGTGCGCGCGTCTCGACGAACAGTCCGCCCTCGGAGATGTTGCGGGCGATCCCCAGACCGCAACCGTGCTCACCCTCGAGGTACACGCGGAACACCTTGTCGAGCCGCGTGCCCTCGCGGCGCTCCAACCGCCCCGCGTCCTGCTCCGCCCGCCGAAGCCGTTGCATCGCCACCTCCGAACGGAGCCCAGCGTAGGTCGGTGGGATGATGTAGGCAAATAACCGACCTCACCTCACCCGGGTCAAGACCCGATCGTGTCCTGAACTCAAGGTATGATGGCCGTGTTTTCGGGCGCTTCCGCCCAATCCGAGGTGTCCATGCGCACCGGCTGCCTGCTCGCACTCCTGCTCCTCGCCCTCCCCTCCGCCGCCCGAGACGCCGACTTCGAGACGGCCGCGCGCGGCGCCGAGCGGCTGGACGGGCTCGAGAGCTTCCTCGCGAACTACGTCGGCCACTGCACCGACGTCTACGAGCGGCAGCGGTGCCAGGCCAACGTGGCGCAGGCGCGGAAGGCGGCGGCGGGGCGGGTGTTCACGGTCCGTGTCACCGACGCGGCCGGCCTCGTGCGGACGCAGCGCAAGGGCGGCGGGTTCGTCGTGCTGCTCACGCCCTTCGTGGACGGCGGAGGGCTCGCGCTGACGCACGGCGCGCCGATCCGGCAGGACGCGGCGGGCCGGCCCATCGTGAACCTCGTGCCCATCCCGACCGCGCTGCCGGACGGCATGATGGAGATGGAGTTCGAGAGCCCGTTCCGCACCGGCGCGATCGACCTCGAGATCGTCTTCCGCCCGGAGAAGGTCTGGAAGCTCGCCCGGCGCGGCGAGGCCGGCAGCTACGAGGGCGTCGCGGCCCGGTTCCTCGCGGTCCGGGTGCTCGACGCGCGGACCGGGGCGCCGATCGCGGCCAAGGTGCTCTGAGCGCTACCGCTTCGCGCCCACGCGCAGGGTGAGGATCGACGCGGCGCCGCCGCGCTGGACGCGCAGCAGCACGACCTCGTTCTCCCGGAGCCGGCTCAGGATCGAGGTCACGTCCTCGATCTTCCGGATCGGCTGCTGGTTCAGCTCGAGGACGACGTCGCCGCGCCGGAGGTTCGCGCGATCGGCGGGGCCGTCCGGGATGACGCGCATCACGACGAGCCCCTGATCGCCGTCGAGGGCGAACTGGCTGCGGATCTCGGGCGTGATCCGCGCGAGCGCCAGCCCGAGCCCCGGCGTGGGCGGCGCCTCCTTCTCCGCGGCCTCCCGCTCCGGTTTCTCGCGCGCCGCCGCCGCCTCGTCCTCCGGGCGTGGCGCCAGCTTCACCGTGAGCTGCCGCTGCTCGCCCCCGCGCAGGAGCGTCAGCGTCGCCGTCTGCCCCGGCGGGACGAGCCCGGCGGCGCGGGTGAGCGCGCCCGACGAGTCCACGGCGCGCCCCTCGAACTGCGTGATGATGTCGTACGGCCGGACGCCGGCGCGGTCCGCGGGCGATCTCGGCTGCACCGTCTGGACGAACGCGCCCTTCGTCCCGGGCGCGAGCCGGAAGTGCTCCGCGACCTCGGGGTCGACGTCGGAGACGGTGACCCCGAGGAACCCGCGGACCACGCGCCCCTTCTCGCGGAGCTGCGGGAGGAGCGCCCGGGTCATGCTGATCGGGATGGCGAACCCGATCCCCTGGCCCATCTGCGGCGAGACGATGAGCGTGTTGATCCCGACCACCTCGCCGCGCAGGTTGAACAGTGGTCCCCCGGAGTTCCCGGGGTTGATCGCGGCGTCGGTCTGGATGTAGTCGTCGTACGAGTCGGCGGCGTTGATGCCGGCGCGGTGCTTCGCGGAGACGATCCCGAGCGTCACCGAGTCCCGCAGGCCGAACGGCGAGCCCATCGCGAGCACGAAGTCGCCGGGGCGGAGCGCGTCCGAGTCGCCGAGCCTCGCGGCGGGTGGGAGGTCCCGCGGCGGGTCCTCGAGCTGGAGGAGGGCGACGTCCGTGAGCGGGTCCCGCCCGACGACCTTCGCCTGGAAGTCGCGGCCGTCGGTGAGGCGGACGCGGATCTCGGTCGCGTCCTTCACGACGTGGTTGTTCGTGAGGACGAACCCCTGCGCGTCGATGAGGAAGCCGGAGCCGAGCGAGGCGCCCTGGAGCCCCTCCGGCAGATCCGGCGCCGGCCCCGGCCGCGCGCCGAAGAACCGCTCGAACAGGTCGTCGAACGGGTCCGCCTTCGGGCGCTTCTGCGGCGCGCGCCGGCTCGAGCTGCGCGCGGCGGTGACGGTCGAGATGTTCACGACCGACGGCCGCAGCCGCTCGACGAGCGGCGCGAGCGAGGCGCCCGAGGGGACGAGCGCCTCGGCGGGCGCGGGCGGCGCCGGCGGCTCGGCGCGGGGCTGCGTGGCGCCGAGCGCGGTCACCGCGGCGGTGGCGATCAGGGTTCGGCCGAGGGTCCGGCGCATCGAGGGATCTCCAAGGTGGGCGCGGTCGAACCGCGCTGCCGTCCTCATAGCCCGCGCCTGGAATGGGCGCTGCGGTGGATCTGGCGGGGGCTGCGCCCCTCCCCCAGCTTCGCTGGGGCCCCCTCCCGGCACTCCGGTCACCTGCCCACGGATCACATCGTTCGTTCAAGCGCGCGCGAGCTTGCCGACGCGGACCCGCGCGGGGCGCAGCACCCGCTCGCCGATGCGGTACCCGGCCCGGACCTCCTGGACGACGCAGCCGTCCTGCGCCGCGTCCGCCACGGCGACCGTGTCCACGGCCTCGGCGAACCTCGGATCGAACGGCTGGCCCGCCACCGCCATCCGCTCGGCGCCCAGCTCCGCGATCCGCTTCTGGAGCGCGGCCAGGGACAGCCGCACGCCGTCGACGAGGTTCTTCACGGCCGCGCTCTCGACGTCGCTCGAGGAGACGGCCGAGAGGGCGCGCTCGAGGTCGTCCGCGGCCTCGAGGAGGGACTGGGCGATCCCGGTCCGCTCCGCCTCGATGACCCGCGCCTTCTCCCGCTCGAGCCGCTGCCGGAACGCCTTGTTGTCCTCCACGAGCGCCGCGTACGCGCGCGTCAGCTCTTCGATGCGCGCCGCCTGGGCGGCGAGCCGCTGATCGCGGTCGTCCGGCGCGGCGACGGCCGCGCCGCCGGCGGTCGCCGGCTCGTCGGGCACGGGCGCCGCGGCCCCCTCCTCGCGGTCCGGCGCCGCCTCGACCGGCGCGCCGTCGGGCCGGAATCGCCGCCGATCGACCACCTTCACCTCGACCCCGCCGTTCCCCGGGGCATCCTGCCGCTCTTCGGACATTCCTCTCCTCCGGCCGCGAAGCTAACCAACGGTCCGGGCTTGTCAAACCGCCTCGTACCCCAGCCCGAGCCCGAGCCCGAGGAGCCGTTCGTCCCGGTCACGCGTCCGGGTGCGCCGGCTCGGGCAGGCTCTCGAGCGATGCCCCCTGCTCGTCTCGGATCTCCACCCCCGCGGCGCGGAGGCTGTAGAAGAGCAGCCAGCGCTCGGGGGGAGACAGGCTGCCGGAGGGCAGCGCGCGATCGATCTCCGCGAGCTCGAGCCACCCGCGCCGGATGCCGAGCTGGAAGAGGGTCTTCCGCGCCTCGTGGCTCTCGCTGCCGCCCCTCAAGGCACCTCACTCCTCGCGTGGGCCCACGCCGCGCACCGCCACCTCGGCGCGCGGGAGCGCGATCGAGCGGTGCTCCGAGACGGCGACGGGACGGTTCGGGTTCTCGGGGGGCGCCTCGGTGTGGCCGGGGCTCTCGACCCCGGGCCGCGTCGCCTTCGGGCCCCACAGGCGCGCGATCTCCTCCTCCTCCATGACCTCGGTCGTGAGGAGCCGCGCGGCGGCGGCGTCGAGCTTGTCGCGGTGCTGCCGCACGACGGCGCGCGCCCGCTCCAGCGCCTCGACCACGAGCGCCTGGACCTCTCGGTCCACGGCGAGCGCGGTCTGATCCGAGTAGGCGCGCTGCTCCATGCCCTTGATGCCGAGGAAGTTGGGCCCGCCCTGATCGCCGAGCGCGACCGGCCCGAGCGCTGCGCTCATGCCGTAGTCGCGGACCATCATGCGGGCGAGGCCGGTCGCCTGCTGCAGGTCGTTCGACGCGCCGGTGGACGGCTCCCCGAACACCTCCTCCTCCGCGACGCGGCCGCCCATGAGCCCGGCCATGCGATCCCGCAGCTCGCTCCGCGTGAGGAGGTAGCGGTCCTCGATCGGGAGCTGGAGCGTGTAGCCGAGCGCGCCCAGGCCGCGCGGGATGATCGACACCTTGGTCACCCGGTCGGCGTGCGGGAGCATCCACGAGACGAGCGCGTGGCCGGACTCGTGGAACGCGACGATCTCCTTCTCGCGCTCGTTGATCCGCCGGCTCTTCTTCTCCAGGCCGGCGACGACGCGCTCCACCGCCTCCTCGAACTCCGACCGCGTGACGGCGTTCTTGTTGCGCCGCGCCGCGAGCAAGGCCGCCTCGTTCACGACGTTCGCGAGGTCGGCGCCGGCGAAGCCGGGGGTGCGCGCCGCGAGCGCCCGGAGATCGACGTCGGGCCCGAGCTTCACGTTGCGTGCGTGGATCTGCAGGATGCGCTCGCGGCCCCGCTTGTCGGGCCGGTCCACCAGGACCTGCCGGTCGAAGCGGCCGGGGCGCATCAGCGCCGGATCGAGGATCTCGGGGCGGTTCGTGGCCCCCATGATGATGAGGCCGGCGCGCGCGTCGAAGCCGTCCATCTCCGCGAGGAGCTGGTTCAGCGTCTGCTCGCGCTCGTCGTGGCCGCCGACGATGCCGGCGTTGCGCGACTTGCCGAGCGCGTCGAGCTCGTCGATGAAGACGATGCACGGCGCCTTCTGCGTCGCCTGCTGGAAGAGATCGCGGACGCGGGCCGCGCCGACGCCGACGAACATCTCCACGAACTCCGAGCCGGAGAGCGAGAAGAACGGCACGCCCGCCTCGCCCGCGGTGGCGCGCGCGAGGAGCGTCTTGCCGGTCCCCGGCGGACCGACGAGGAGCACGCCCTTCGGGATCCGGCCGCCGAGCCGCCGGTACTTCTCCGGCGTCTTCAGGAACTCGACGATCTCCTGGAGCTCCTCGACGGCCTCCTCGATCCCGGCGACGTCCTGGAACGTGACGCCGGTGTCCGGCTCCATGTGGACCCGCGCGCGCGACTTCCCGAAGGCCATCACGCCCGGCGGCCCCTGGCCCATCTGCCCGGACATGCGGCGCATGACCCACACCCAGAACAGGAGCCCGATCGCGATGGGCGCGATCCAGATCCAGAACAGGTCGCCCATCCCACCCCCCGAGACCGCGTCGTACGGGACGCCCGCCTTCTCGATGGTGGGGACGAGATCGTCTCCCCCGCCGGGAATCCGGTTGGCGAGGTAGGGCGCGGCCTGCCCCTCACCGCCGGCCCTCTCGGCCTTGGTGCCCTCGGCCTCCTTCGGGATGCCGCGCACCCAGTCCGGGCCGATGACCACGCGCTTGAAGCTGCCGTCGCGGATCATCTGCTTGAACTGCGAGTACGGGACGCGGCTCACCCCGACTTCCTGGAAGGCGCGGAAGAGGAAGACCGCGAGGGCGATCAGCACGAGCCACGCGGCCGGAGAGGCGAGCGGCAGCCGGGGCTGGTTCCCGAGCCGTGGACCTCGATCGCCGCGCTGCTGGTTCTTGCGGTCTTCCGCCAAGTTCGGCCTCCCTGGCCCCTCCCCGGGCAATCTGCGCACGCGAGCGCCTCCAGGGAGCGGAGGCCTCGAGGGCACCTGCCGGAGGCGCCCGCCTCGGAACGAGGGGAGCGCCGGAGCTCGTGAGGTTTCGGATAACCACGGCGCGGCGCCCGCGCCGTCTCTCCCCGGCTCCGTTGGGTGCGGAACCCCTGCGGGCGAACGGACGCTCGCTCGGGCTCGGGAGGGGCGACGACGCTCAGAGGCCCAGCAGCTTGGCGATGCTCTTCTCGTCGGCGGGCGGGAACTCGTACCGATCGAGCTCGTCCGGCCGGACCCACCGGTGGTCGGCGACGCGGATGTGGCGGAGCGGCCCCGAGACGAGCCGGCACCGGTACACGCAGAAGTCGATGTCGTAGGCCTCGTACGCATGCTCGACGTGGATCACGCGGTCGCCGACCTCGACGCCGATGCCCATCTCCTCCGCGAGCTCGCGCGCCAAGGCGGCCGCGTCGGTCTCGCCCGGCTCCACGCGGCCGCCCGGGAACTCCCAGAGGTTCGGGAGCGTGGCGGTGGCCGGGCGCTGGGTGATGAGGTACTTCCCGTCCTTCTCGATCATCGCCCCCACCACCCGGATCTTCCTTCTCGTCGCCATCGCTCGTGGCTCCCGTGCGGCGGTCCCCGCGGGTCGCGCCGCGGCCCGGTCGAGATCGTTCGCTCGCTCCGGGGCGACCAATTGTAGAATCGGCGGACCATGACGTCCATCCGCTTCCTCGGCGCCGCGGGCACGGTCACCGGCTCGCGCTACCTCGTGCAGCACGGCCCCGCTCGCGTCCTCGTCGACACCGGCCTCTTCCAGGGGTCGAAGGAGCTGCGGCTCCGCAACCGGGCCCCCTGGCCCGTCCCGCCCGAGAGCATCGACGCGGTGGTCCTGACCCACGCCCACATCGATCACAGCGGCGCCCTCCCCGCCCTGGTGCGGGACGGCTTCCGCGGGCTCGTCCACTGCACCCCCGCGACCAAGGACCTGTGCGGGCTCCTCCTGCCGGACTCCGGCCGGCTCCAGGAGGAAGAGGCCGGCTACGCGAACAAGAAGGGCTACTCGAAGCACGCGCCCAACGCCCGGCCGCTCTACACGGAGCGCGACGCGGTGACCGCGCTCCCGCGTCTCCGCGCGCTCTCCTACGGCGAGCGGCGCGAGGTGGCGCCGGGCGTCGCCATCCGGTTCCGGCGGGCCGGGCACATCCTCGGGAGCGCGCACGTCGAGCTGGAGCTCGCCGGCACGCCGCCGCGGCGGGTCCTGTTCAGCGGCGACCTGGGCCGGTACGACGCGCCCATCCTGCCCGACCCGGAGCAGGCCCCCGAGGTGGACGCGCTCCTCGTCGAGAGCACGTACGGCGGGAGGCGGCACGAGGGCGGGACGCCCGACCAGGCGCTCGCCGCGGAGATCCGGCGCACGGTCGATCAGCGCGGCGTCCTGCTCATCCCCGCCTTCGCGATCGGCCGGACGCAGGAGATGCTCTTCGCGATCCGCGAGCTCGAGCAGGCGCGGTCGATCCCGGAGCTGCCGGTGTTCGTGGACTCGCCGATGGCGGTGGACGCGACGCCGATCTTCCTCGCGCACCGCGAGGATCACGACGACGAGATGGCGCGGCGGATCTCCGCCGGCGAGGAGCCGCTCCGCCCGGCCGGGCTCTCCTTCGTCCGGAGCGTGCAGCAGTCGAAGGCGCTCAACGAGCGGAAGGGCCCGTTCATCGTCATCTCCGCGTCCGGCATGGCGACCGGCGGCCGCGTGCTCCACCACCTCGCGCGCCGCCTCCCCGAGCCGACGACGACGGTGCTCCTGGTCGGGTTCCAGGCCGCGGGCACCCGCGGCGCCCGGCTCCAGGCCGGCGAGCCGTTCATCCGGATCCACGGCGAGGAGATCCCGGTGAAGGCGCGCGTCGCCACGATCTCCGGGTTCTCCGCCCACGCCGACGAGGGCGAGATCGTCCGGTGGCTCGGCGGGTTCCCCGCGCCCGCGAAGAAGACGTTCCTCGTGCACGGCGAGCCGACCGCGCTCGCGGCGGCGAAGGCGCGGATGGACAAGCTCGGCTGGCCGGCGCACGTGCCGGCGCATCTGGAGACGGTCGAGCTGTAGGGACTCGCATACCCGCGCGTCCGAAGCGACTCGCTAGCGGTGACGGGATCCGCTCGACCGGACGCGGCGCATCACGCTTCAGGGCCGAGCCCCGCCACCGTCCCCGCCAGCGCCTCCGGCGCGGCCCGCAGCGCCCGCGGCGCGGCGCGGAGCGCGCTCTCCGGCATCGAGGCCACCACGGCCGAGACCGGCTCCTGGCAGATCCCGGTCCCGCCGGCCCGGACGATCTCGGCCAGGCCGGACGCTCCGTCCGCGCCCATGCCCGAGAGGACGACGCCCACGGCGCGGGCGGCGCGCGCGGCGGCGCTCGCGAGCAGCCGGTCGGCGCTCGGCACGAATCGCGACCGCGCCTCCACCGCCCGCGCGCGGTCGCCCTCGACCACGAGGTCGCGCCCACCCGCGGGCACGTAGACGGCCCCGGCCTCGAGCGGCGCCGCGTCGTCCACGACGATCACCCGCCAGCCCGAGGCGTCGGAGAGCCACTGGGCGAAGAACGACATGAACTCCGCGTCCATGTGCTGCGCGACGAGGACCGCGCGCCCGGCCTGCGGCAGGTCGCGGAGCATCGCGCCGAGGACCCAGACGCCGCCGGTCGAGCTGGCGACGGCGACGAGCTGGCCGGGCGCGACGCGCGCGACGGGAGCGCCGGGGACGGCTCTCCGCGGAGGGGTAGGCGACGGCCCCTCCCGCTCGGCGGGAGTGCGCTGCGGCGGCCGCCCGCGCGCGCCGGTGACGACCGGGACGCGCGCCATGAGCAGGATGCGCTCGGCCACCCGGTGCGCGCCGGCGGGGATGAGGTCGACGACGCCCGGGCCGAGCAGGTCCGGGGTCGAGCCGACGCCGGGGGGCAGCACGCCGATCACCGGCGCGGGCACGCTCGCGAGCGTCGTCGTGGCCCGCTCGAGGCGCGCGATGAGGCCGGGCTTGTCGGCGCCGCCCACCACCCCGACGCCGGCGTGGCGCTTGAGGAGCTGCGGGTTCGGGGTGTTCTTGAACGACCGCATGACGAGCGCGCCGGCCTCGGCCAGCGCGCCGTCGAGGCGCGGGAACACCTGCAGCGCATGATCGTCGAGCACGACCGCGATGGTCCCCCCACGCCGCTGCGGATCGGACGGACCTGGAGGGGCCTTCGGGCCGGGGGGGATCACGTGACGCGCACCCCGAGCCGGGCCAGCGTCTCCTGGAGCACGCCGGCGTTGAACTGGGACTTGAGCAGGTAGGCGTCGGCACCGGCGGCCGCGCCCGCGGCGCGGGCGGCGGCGTCGTCCTGCGAGGTGAGGAGCACGATCGGGAGCCGGGCGGTGAGCTCCTTCTCCCGCAGCGCGCGGGTGAGCGATAGGCCGTCCCGGCGGGGCATGTTCACGTCCGAGACGAGCACGTCGGGCACGCCCTCGCCGATGCGCTGCAGCGCCTCCTCGCCGTCGCCCGCCAGGCGGACGCGGAAGCCCTGCTCCTCGAGCAGCACCCGGAGGACCTCGCGCGTGGCGAGCGAGTCCTCCGCGAGCACGACGTCGAGCGCGCACCGGGCGGGGGCGGCGCGGCGGGCCTCGGGCTCCGCCGCCCGGGCACGGACGGCGCGCACGCGCGCGAGGAGGAGCCGCGGGTTGAGGATGGCGATCGGCGTCCCGTCGGCGAGCCGGGCGAGCCCGCTCACGAGCGCGTCGGACTGCGCCACCCCGGGGATGCCGGCCGGCACGAGGCCGGTGACCGCGCCCACGTCCTCCGCCGCGAGCGCCGCGGTGAGCCCCTCGGCGCGCACGACCAGCGCGAACCGCTCGGTGCGCGAGGATCGATCGATCGACAGCGCCTCGACGATCGGCACGAGCGGGAGGATGGTCTCGCCCACCGCGAGCGTGCGGCCGGTGGGGCCGTCCTGGATCGCGTCGCCGGCGACGGGCAGGAACACGGTCCGCTCGACCGCGCTGACCGGGATGCCGAACGCCCGCCCGTGCACCATCATCGTGAGGGCCTCGACGGCATAGACCTCGAGCGGCAGCGTGAAGGAGACGGCGCTCCCGAGGCCGCGGACCGAGCGCACCTGGATCCCGCCGCCCGCCGAGCGCGCGAGCTGCGCCACCGCCGAGAGCCCGAGGCCCCTCCCCGAGACCTCGGTCGTCTGCGCCCGCGTCGAGCCGCCTTCGAGCGCCCACTGCTGGAGGACCTGCTCGTCGGAGAGGGACTGCACGCGATCCTTCTCGCCGCGGCGGGCCAGCTCCGCCCGGATCGCCGCGACGTCGAACCCGGCGCCGTCGTCCGCGACCTCGACGCGGAGCAGCGACTCGACCGCCTCGACCGAGATCGAGAGCCGCCCCGCGCGCGCCTTGCCCGCCGCGCTCCGGGCCGCAGGGGCCTCGAGGCCGTGATCGAGGGCGTTGCGGATCAGGTGGCGGATGAGGCCGCGCGCGGTCTGGAGCGTGCGCCGGTCCGCGCGGACGTCGCGCCCGGAGAGCGAGAGCACGGCCTCCTTGCCGAGGCGGTGGGCGAGCTGGGCCACCTCCTGGTCGAGGCCCGCCAGCGCCACGTCCGCAGGGATGAGGCGGAGCGAGGCGATGATCGCCTCGAGCCCCGCCGCCGCCGCCGCGAGGGTCTGGGCCGAGGCGGCGACGAACCCTTCGTTCGGGGCGAGCCACTCGTGGAGCTGGGCCGCCGAGCGCGCCACGGAGGCCGCGAGCCGGAGGGCCTCGTCGACGTCGGCCGCCGGGACGCTGAGCCGCTCGACCACCTCGCCGCCTCCACGCGCGGGCTCCTCGCGGGCGCCTTCGCGGCGCTCCGGCACGGGCCCGGCGCCGGGCGCGCTCGCGGCGGCCGGCGCGGGCGTGGGCGCGTCGGGATCCACCCCGGGCCCCGCGGCCGCGAGCACGCGGTGGAGCTGCTCCACCACGTCGATCGGGTACACGTCGAGCGACGCCGCGCTCATCCGGGCGACGCCCTGGGCGAGGAGCTCGATCGCCTCGCCCACCCGCTCGAGCCGCGCAGTCGCCGCCGGGG
The DNA here is from genome assembly GCA_035627135.1 of Anaeromyxobacter sp. Classification (GTDB taxonomy): domain Bacteria; phylum Myxococcota; class Myxococcia; order Myxococcales; family Anaeromyxobacteraceae; genus Anaeromyxobacter. The sequence continues at coordinate 25,792 of DASPMI010000190.1, forward strand.
CGTCCTCGCCCCGCACGCCGAGGGCCACGCTCTCGAGCTCGTGCAGGGCGCGGGCGAGCTCGGCGTACCCGAGCGCCCCGGCGGCCCCCTTGAGCCCGTGCGCGACCCGGCCGAACTCGCTCAGCGGCTCGCCGGTGTCGCCCTTGCGGACGTCCTCTGCGTGCCGGCGCAGGAGCTCGGCGCTCTCCTGGGCCTCGTCCACGAACAGGCCGACGAGCCGGGCGCGGGTCGCGGCGTCCATGCTCACGGGCGGGCCGCCTTCTCCGCCCACTCCTGGAGCCAGGCGGGGTCGAGCGCGAGGGTCCCGCCCGAGAGGCGGCCCGCCGCGCGGATCGCGGCGCCGTCGGCGGCCTCGGCGGCGAACGCGAGGTGATCCTCGAGCAGCTCCAGCGGCCCGTCCACCGCCACGGCGATCGACCCGCCGGGCGTGGTGACGAGGAGCGCGGGCTGCGACTCGAGCGCGCTCGCCTCCCGCGGGCCGTTCAGGGCGAAGCCGACGAGGTCCACGACCGGCACCGCGCGCTCCTCGACGAAGGTCACGAGCCGCTCGCCGCCGTCCTGCAGCGGCACCGGGAGCGGGCGGGCGAGCCGCGCGACGGCCCGCTCCACCACGCGCGCATCCACCGCGCAGGGCAGGCCCGCGAGCTGGAACGACACGAGCCGGTCGAGGGTCGACGCGTCGCCGCGGGCGCCGTCGGCGGCGAGCGCCCGCGCGCGACGCTCGAGGAGCTCCGGATCCACCGGGACCAGCGGAGGCACCGGAAGCGCCACGCTCCCGCCGGGCGGCGCCGGGGCGCGCCCACCGCCGTCGCTCCGCCCCGGAGCGCTCACGCGCCCTCCCGGCGCGAGAGGAGGATGCGCGCGGCGGCGGTGAGCTGGCCCACGGAGAGGCCATCCGCGCACGGCACCGCCTCGTCGGGCGAGAGCTGCGCGGCCGTCTCGATGAGCTCCTGGAGCACCTCGCGGCCCCGCCGCTCGTCGACGGGGATGAGCTGCTGGCCCAGGAGGAGCCGCGAGTACAGGTGGCTGGGATCGTGGATGAGCGCCGCGCGCACCTCGCGCAGCGCCTCGAGCGCGTGGCCCGCCTGGGCGTGGCGGAGCGCCTGCTCGAGGTGCACCGCGACCGCGTTGTCGCGCTGCCGCGGATCGGGGACCGCGCGGAGCGCCGGCGCGCGGCCGGTGGGCCGCGCCGCCGGGAGGACGGCGCGCGCCCGCGTGGCGCGCCGCGCGCGGGGCGCCTTGGCGGAGGTCCGCGGCTTGGCGCGGCCGACGCCGAGCTGGCCCGCGAGCTCCAGCACGTCGGTGTCGATCAGGTGCGCCTCCGCCGCCGAGAACGCGAGGTACGCGCCGGGATCGAGCCCCCGGGCGAGCTGGGCGGAGAGCCGGGCCGCGTCGGCAGGTCGGAAGTAGATGAGCACGTTGCGGCACAGCACGAGGTCGTAGCCGCCCAGCGCCCCGTTCCCGCGCGCCGCGACGTCCACGAGGTTGCCCAGCTCGAACCGGCAGGCGGCCTGGACCGAGGCCGCGATCCGGTACCGCGCGAGCGTCGCCGGCTCCGGCACCACCCGGCCGCGCAGCCAGCCGTCGCGGCAGCGCTGGACGGACCACGAGGGCACGAGCCCGGAGCGCGCGGCCCCGATCCGGAACGGGGACGAGTCCATCCCCACCACCTGGACGTAGGCGCTCGTGGCCGAGGCGGGCAGGCCGATCCGCTCGAGCAGGTCCTGGAACAGCATCGCCGCCGTGAAGGGCTCCTGCCCCGAGGAGCACCCGAGCGACAGCACGCGCACGGGGCGTCCGGCCATGGCGGCGGCGTCGAGCAGGGCCGGGCCCGCCTTGTCGCGGAGCCACTCCCAGAGCGTGTCGTCGCGGAAGAGCCAGCTCTCGTCGATCGGGAGCCGGTCCACGACGCGCGCCAGGTACGCCGGATCGCGGGCGTCGGCCATCCCGGCGGAGGCCGCGGAGTAGACGGCCGCCTCGATCTGATCGTCGCCGAGCCCCTCGAGGGCGAGCCCGTAGGTCGTCTCGAGCGCCGCGCGCGTGGCGGCGAGGAGCGGCGCCGAGGGGATCACGCCGAGGCCCCCTTGTCCCGGTCGCCCGTGAGCACGTACGCGCCGGCCGCGCCCTGCAGACCCTCCGAGAGCTCGTGCGCCTTGCCCGAGAGATCCCCGAGCAGCCGCGCGCCGTCGCGGATCGACTCCGCCGCGCGCTGGAGGTTGGCGAGCGCCTGCGAGACCTGCGCCACCCCGGCCTGGTGCTGCCGGGCGGAGCCCTCCACCTGGCGCATGAGGCCGACCGAGTCGTGCACGGTGATGCCGAGCTGCGCCACGACCTCGCCCATCCGCTGCACGAGGCGCGCGCCCTCCTCGACCGTACGGGTCCCGGCG
>DASPMI010000191.1:0-31233 GCA_035627135.1 Anaeromyxobacter sp.
TCTTCATGCAGCTCTCGGCCAAGGCGGGGAAGAACCTGATGCCGATCTCGGCGTCGGTCACGTACCGGCTGCCCTGAGGCAGCCCTCCCCGTGAACGAGCCCGGGCCCGGGCCCGAGCCCGAGGACCGAACGGTCCTGGGCTCGGGCTTGCTCCACGTCTCTTCCCTCCGTTTCCAGTAGAATCGCCCTCCCCATGCCCCGCACCCTCCTCCCTCGCGTGAAGCGACTCGTCGTGAAGGTCGGGACCGGCACCCTGACGGACGCCCGGGGACGGTTCGATCCCGCGAACTGCGCCCGGCTCGCGGCGGAGCTCGCCGAGGTGGCGCGCGGACGGAAGGTCGTGCTCGTCTCCTCCGGCGCGGTCGCCCTGGGCGCCGAGAAGCTCGGCCTCGTGCGCTCGAAGGCGAAGCCCTGGGACATCCCCACGAAGCAGGCCGCGGCCGCCGTGGGGCAGCCCCACCTCATGGCGGCGTGGGGCGAGGCGCTCGGCGCGCACGGCCTCGTGACCGCGCAGGTGCTGCTCACCGCCGACGACCTCGCGTCGCGCCAGCGGTTCCTCAACGCGCGGCGCACCTTCGCGAAGCTGCTCGAGAAGGGCGCCGTCCCGGTGGTGAACGAGAACGACACCGTCGCGGTCGACGAGATCAAGGTCGGCGACAACGACACGCTCGCGGGGCTCGTGGCGAGCTGCATCGAGGCCGACGCGGTCGTGATGCTCACCGACGTCGAGGGGCTGTACGACCGGAACCCGTCCCAGCCGGGCGCGGTGCTCATCCACGACGTCCCCCGGGTCACGGCCGAGATCGAGCGGATCGCGGGGGGCGCGGGGAGCGAGCGGAGCACCGGCGGCATGGCCACGAAGGTCCGCGCGGCCCGAAGGCTCGCGGCCCAGGGGATCTCGACGGCGCTGGTCTCCGGCCGCCGCCCCCGCGCGCTGCCGGACCTCCTCGGCGGCGAGGTGCTCGGCACCGTCTTCGGCCGGGACACCGAGCGCCTGTCCTCGCGCAAGGGCTGGCTCGCCGCCGCCGCGCGCGGGAAGGGGACGATCCTCGTGGACGCGGGCGCCCGGCGCGCGCTGTCGGACCAGGGCCGGAGCCTGCTCCCGAGCGGGGTGCGAGCCGTCGAGGGCCAGTTCGGGGTGGGCGATCCGGTGGACATCGCCGTGGAGGGCGGGCGCCCCTTCGCGCGCGGGCTGGCCGGGTACGCGGCCGAGGAGCTGCGGCGGATCGCGGGCCTCAAGACCGGAGAGATCGAGCGGGCGCTCGGGTATAAGTACCTGGACGAGGTGATCCACCGGAACGACCTGGTGGTCCTCGACGCGACCCGGGAGTGAGGATGCAGAAGGAGCAGGGGCAGCAGCTCTCCGGCGAGATGCGGCGGATGGCCGAGGCCGCGCGCGACGCCGCGCGGGTGCTCGCGCGCGCCGACACCCGCGCCAAGGACGCCGCCCTCCGCGCCGCGGTCGAGGCGATCCGCGATCGCACCCCGCGTATCCTCGCGGCCAACGCGGAGGACCTCGACGCCGCGCGGAGCGGCGGCATGCCGTCGGCGTTCGTGGACCGCCTCGCGCTCGACGCGAAGCGGCTCGACGGCATCGCGAAGGCGATCCTCGAGGTCGCGGCGCTCGCCGATCCGGTGGGCGAGGTGACCTCGACCTGGCGCCGGCCCAACGGCCTCTCGGTGAAGAAGGTCCGGATCCCGCTCGGCACGATCCTCATGATCTACGAGGCGCGCCCCAACGTGACGACCGACGCGGCCGCCCTGTGCCTGAAGAGCGGCAACGCCGCGCTCCTGCGCCCCGGCTCGGACGCGCTCCGCTCGTCGCTCGCGCTCGCCGAGGCCTTCGCCGAGGGCGTCGCCCACGCCAAGCTGCCCGCGGCGGCGGTGCAGGTCGTGCCCACGCCCGACCGCGAGGCGACCTACGAGCTCCTGAAGCTCGACGACCTCATCGACCTCTGCATCCCCCGCGGCGGCCCCTCGCTCATCCGCGCCGTGGTGGAGCGCGCGCGCGTACCGGTGGTGAAACACTACGAGGGCGTCTGCCACCTCTTCCTCGACGAGAGCGCCGACGAGGCCCAGGCGGTCGCCCTGGCGATGAACGGCAAGGTGCAGCGCCCCTCGGTGTGCAACGCGCTCGAGTGCCTGCTCGTCCACCGCGCCGCCGCGGAGCGGCTCCTGCCCGCCGTGGGCAAGGCGCTCGCCGGCGCCGGCGTCGAGCTGCGCTGCGATCCGACGGCGCTCACCCTGCTCGCGCGGGCGGGGGTGGAGGCCGAGGCGGCCGGGCCCGAGGACTACGGCAAGGAGTTCCTCGACAAGATCCTCGCCGTCCGCGTCGTGCACGACCTCGACGGCGCGCTCGAGCACATCGCCCGGTACGGCTCGATGCACACCGAGGCGATCCTCACGAAGGACCTCGCGGCGGCGCGCCGGTTCGAGCGCGAGGTGATCGCGAGCGCGGTGATGATCAACGCGTCCACGCGGTTCAACGACGGCGGCGAGCTGGGGCTCGGCGCCGAGATCGGCATCTCCACGACGAAGCTCCACGCGTTCGGCCCCATGGGCCTCGCCGAGCTCACCACGCAGCGGTACGTGGTCGAGGGCGACGGGCACGTGCGGTCCTAGCGGAGGCAAGAACCCGGCATGGCGAACAAGAAGAAGGCGGCCCCCTCGGCGAAGCGCTCCCGTCCCCCGGCGAAGAAGGCGAAGCGGGCCGGACCTCCGAGGAAGGGCGCGCCGGCCCGGCGCGCCGCGCCGCCGAAGCGCGCGGGCGGGAAGTCCGCGCCGAAGGCGGCGAAGCCGGTCGCCCCCGCCGCGCCGCCCGCGCCCGCGGCGCCGCCGCAGCCCGACGAGGCCCGGCCCACGGCGATGCTCATCGCCCGCGCCGCGCTGGACAAGAAGGCCGAGGACGTGACCGTGCTCGACGTGCGGGGGCTCACGAGCTACGCCGACTACTTCGTCGTCGCCACGGCGGACTCGGAGCGCCAGGCCGGCGCCATCGCCGACGCGGTCGAGCAGACGATGAAGGCGCAGGGCGTCTCGAAGGTCGGCGTCGAGGGGTACGAGGGCGGCCGCTGGATCCTCGTGGACTACGGCGACGTCGTGGCCCACGTCATGAACCGCGAGTCGCGCGGCTTCTACGATCTCGAGGGGCTCTGGGCGGACGCACCTCGGTTCACGGTCAGTTAACTCTCGAGCCCGAGCCCGACCTCCGTGCGCCGCGGGCTGCGGGACGGCGCCCCCGCGGCCCCACGGCCAAGGCACCCACCGCCCGCTCCCCCGCCTGTCGACGTCCGGGCGCACCGGGGACTACCGTCGGCACCTCCGTCGTTGGAGGTGTCATGCTCTCCCTCGCGCCCGCGCTTCCCGAGTCCACCGACGTCGGCCTCCCCGGCTTCGAGCGCGTGCGGTGGGGCACGCACCTGTGCCACTTCTACCGGACCGCGGAGGACCTCGAGTCGATCCTGGTCCCGTACTTCGCGGCAGGGCTGGGGAGCGGGGAGCGGTGCCTCTGGATCACCGCCGATCCGCTGCGCGCCAGGCAGGCCGAGCGCGCCCTCGCCCAGGCGGTCCCGGACCTCGCGGCGCGCGTCCGGTGCGGGCAGCTCGAGGTCCTCGACTACGAGGCGTGGTACCTCCAGCACGCGCGGCTCACCACCGAGGAGATCCTCGCCCGGTGGCTCTCGTGCGCGGAGGCGGCGCTCCGCGACGGCTGGCAGGGGCTCCGGCTGACGGGCAACACCTCGTGGCTCCGCGCGGAGGACTGGGCGAGGTTCGACGCCTACGAGCGGCAGGTCCACGCGGCGTTCGCCCGGCGGCGCGTGCTGGCCCTCTGCAGCTACTCGCTCGAGCGGTGCACGACCGACCAGGTGCTCGACGTCGTCCGCCACCACGGCGTCGCCCTCGCGCGGCGGAACGGGAGCTGGGCGGCCTTCCGCGGCGCGACGGAGACGCTCGGCGCGGTGGCCGGGACCGCGGCCGCGCGCGACCTCGAGCACGACGCGATCGTCTACCGCGGGGAGTTCCCGGCGGGCCGCGTCGCCCGGTGGGTCGGCGACGGGCTGCGCGCCGGCGAGGCGGTCGTGGTGGTCGTGGGCGGCGCCCACGGGCGCGCCCTGCGCGAGGCGCTCGAGGGCGAAGGGCTCGACCTCGCGGCGGCGCTCCGGACCGAGCAGGTGCTGTGGCTCGACCCCGAGGAGACGCTGCCGACCTTCCTCCGCGACGGCGCCGTGGACCGGGAGCGGTTCGACGCCGTCGTCCCGCCGCTGTTCGCCGGGCTCCGGGCGCGGTGGGGCGCCGTGCGCGTCTACGGCGAGCTGGTCGATCTCCTCTCGCGCCGCGGCGACTTCGAGGGCGCGCTCGCGCTCGAGCGCGTCTGGAACGCGTACCTCCGGCGCGAGCCCACGGCGGTGCTCTGCACCTACGACTGCGCGGCGTTCGACGCCGCGGGCGAGGGCGAGGTGCGCGCGATGGCGGCGGAGCACCGGCACCTCCACGCCGTGCCGCACGAGGCGCCGCAGGCCACGCTCGCGGCGCTCGTGAGCGCGCTCGCGGACCGGACGCAGGCGCTCGAGACCGAGGCCTCCCGGCGCTCGGCCGCGGAGCGCGAGCGCGACCGGTGGATGGCGGCGTCGCGCGACGCGCACGCGCACGTGAGCCGGCTCCAGCGCGTGACGTCGGCGCTCCTCTCCACCCGCTCCACGGCCGAGCTCGGGGTGGTCGTCGCCACGACCATCGCGGACGCCACCGGCGCGTCGCGCGCGCTGATCGCCGCCGCGAACGAGGACGGCGCCCTGGAGCTCGTGGCCGACTCCGGCGGTCCCGCCCGCGCGCGGCAGGGCGCGTTCTCGCTCGCGGCGGGGTCGCCGATCGCCGAGGTGCTCCGGTCCGGCCGCCCGCTCGTGCTCGGCACGCGCGAGGCGCTCGAGGCGCGGTGGCCGCGCGGCGGCGAGGATCTCGGGGCGTTCGCGGCCCTCCCGCTGGAGACGGGCACCGGCCGCCCGGGCGTGCTCGCCTTCGGGTTCTCGCGGCCGCAGCCGTTCTCGCCCGTGGACCGGGCGCTCCTCGACGACGTCGCCAGCCAGGCCTCGCTGGCGCTCGAGCGCACGCAGCTCGTCTGCGACCTCGAGCGGGCCCGCGAGCGCGCCGAGACGGCGAGCCGCGCCAAGGACGAGTTCCTGGCGATGCTCGGACACGAGCTGCGCAACCCGCTCTCGCCGATGGTCACGGTGCTCCACCTCATGCAGCGGCGCGCGCCCGACGCGTTCCGCAAGGAGCGCGAGATCCTGGAGCGCCAGCTCCGGCACATGGAGCACCTCGTGAACGACCTGCTCGACGTCGCGCGGATCGCCCAGGGCAAGCTCGCGCTGCAGCGCGAGCGGGTGGAGCTCGGCCGTGTGGTCGCCGACGCCCTCGAGGCCGCGGGCCCGCTCCTCCAGGCGCGCGGCCACGAGGTGCGGGTGCAGGTCCCGCTGGCGGGCCTGGCCCTCGACGCGGATCCGCACCGGCTCGTGCAGGCCGTCCTGAACCTGCTCAACAACGCCGCGAAGTACACCCCGGCCGGCGGGCACGTGGACGTGCGCGCGGAGCCGCGCGCCCGGACCGTGCTCCTGCACGTCGCCGACGACGGGCAGGGCATCGAGCCGGAGCTCGCGCCGCACCTCTTCGACCTGTTCGTGCAGGGACCGCGCGGGCTCGCGCGGTCCGAGGGCGGCCTCGGGCTCGGGCTCGCCATCGCGCGATCGGTGGTCGAGATGCACGGCGGCACGATCCGCGTCCGGAGCGCGGGGCGCGGCAAGGGGAGCACCTTCACCGTCGAGCTCCCGCTCGCGCCGGCGCGCGTGGAAGCGGCGCCGGAGCCTTCGGACCGGAGGCCGGCGGCGGCGCCCGGGGGGAGCCGCGTGCTCGTGGTGGACGACAACCTGGACGCCGCCGAGACCCTCGCCGACGCCCTCCGCGTCCTGGGCCACGACGCCGTCACCGCGCACGACCCGGAGGCGGCGCTCGACGTGGCGGCTGCGCACCCGCCGGAGGTCGCCATCCTCGACATCGGCCTGCCCGGGATGGACGGCTGGGCGCTCGGCGCCCTCCTGCGGGAGCGCAGCCCCGACCGGCCCCCGCACTGCATCGCCGTGACCGGCTACGGGATGGAGAGCGATCGCGCGCGGTCCCGCGAGGCGGGGTTCGTGGCGCACCTCGTCAAGCCGGTGGATCTCGAGCGGCTCGGGCAGATCCTGACCGGGTTGTCCGCGGCGGGGGAGGTCGCGGCGGAGCCCTGATAGACTCCGCCCCGTGATCTACACGGTCACCCTCAACCCGGCCCTCGACCGGGAGTACGAGGTACCCGCCCTCGTGCTCGGCGAGGTGCTCCGCGCGTCGACGGTCCGCGAGGATCTCGGCGGCAAGGGGTTCAACGTCTCGCGCGCGCTGCTCGCGCTGGGCACGCCGAGCGTGGCGGTCGGGCTCGTCGGCGGGCCCGCGGGGCGGCGGATCGCCGAGGGCCTCTCCGCCCTGGGCCTCGCGACGGAGCTGGTCACGCTCGCGGCCGGAGAGACGCGGACCAACGTCACCGTGGTCGCGCCGGACCGGCACGTGAAGGTGAACGAGCCCGGCCCTACCGTGGGGCCCGAGGAGGAGGCGCAGCTCGTCGCGCGCGTGCGGGCGCTCGCGCGCGCGGGCGATCTCTGGGTCCTCTCCGGGAGCCTCCCGCCCGGCGCCCGCCCGGAGCTCTACGCCGAGCTCGTGCGGATCGTCCAGGGTGCGGGCGCGCGCGCCCTCCTCGACACGAGCGGGCCCGCGCTCCGGGCCGGCTGCGCGGCGGCGCCGTTCCTCGTGAAGCCGAACGCGGTCGAGGCGCGGGAGCTGACGGGGATCGCCCTCGCTCCGCTCGCCCTGGGCGGAGCGGCGCAACCCGCCGCGGAGTCGGACGGTGAGCTCCGGGCCGTGCTCGACGCGATCCACCGCCTCGGCCCCGCGCACGTGCTCCTCACGCTCGGCGCGGACGGCGCGGTCCTCTCGGACGGGGCGCGCACCTGGCGCGCGACCCCGCCCGCGGTCGAGGAGCGGAACCCGATCGGCGCCGGTGACGCGCTCCTGGCGGGGTTCACCTTCGGCCTCGCGCGCGGGCTCCGGCTCGCGGAGGCGCTGCGGTGGGCGCTCGCCGCGGGCGCCGCGGCGGCCAGCCTGCCGGGCACGGCCGTCGGCGACCGGGAGCTCGTGGAGCGGCTCGCGGCGGGCGTCGTGATCTCGGAGACCCCGAGCTGAACGATCATGCCCATCACCTTCGACCCCACCCACCGCACGTTCCACCTGCAGGGCCCGTCGCTCAGCTACCTGTTCAAGGTCCACCGCGATCGCTGGCTCGTGCACCTGCACTGCGGCGGGCGGATCCGGGCGGGCGAGCTCGATCACCTCGTGTTCGACGCGGAGCGGGCGTTCTGCGTGAACCCGGATCCGGCGGAGCGCGGGTTCGCGCTCGACGCCGCCCAGCTCGAGCTCCCCACCTTCGGCCACGTCGACTACCGCGCGCCGGCCCTGCACGTCGAGCAGGAGAGCGGCTCGGCCATCACCGAGCTCGCGTACGCCGGCCACCGGATCGTCCCCGGGAAGCCCCGCCTCCCGGGGCTCCCCGCGACCTACGTCGAGTCGCCCGGCGAGGCGGACACGCTCGAGGTGGACCTCGCGGACGACGCCATCGGGCTCGCGGTCACCGTGCGTTACACCGTCTTCCGCGATCGGGACGTCCTCTGCCGCTCGACGCGCGTCGTGAACCGCGGCGCCCGGCCGCTCACGCTCCGGGCGGCGCACAGCCTCGCGCTCGACCTCCCCGACATGGCGTTCGAGCTCGTGACGCTCTCCGGCGCGTGGGCGCGCGAGCGGATCCCGGTGGTCCGGCCGCTCGTCCCGGGGATCCAGGGCGTCGGGAGCCGGCGCGGCACGACCGGCCACGGCCAGGCCCCGTTCCTGGCGCTCCAGCGCCCCGGGACGACCGAGGACGCGGGCGAGGTCGTCGGGCTCGCGCTCGTCTACAGCGGGAGCTTCGTCGCGCACGTCGAGGTGGCGGAGCAGGAGAACCCCCGCGTCCTCCTGGGGATCGATCCGTTCACGTTCTCCTGGCGGCTCGAGCCGGGCGAGTGGTTCGAGACGCCCGAGGCGGTGCTGGTCTTCTCGGACCAGGGGCTCGGCGGCATGAGCCGCACGTTCCACGCGCTCTTCCGCGAGCGGCTCGTGCGCGGGCCGTGGCGCGACCGGCCGAGGCCGGTGGTGCTCAACAGCTGGGAGGCCGCGTACTTCGACTTCGACCACGAGAAGCTCGTCCGCCTCGCGCGGACCGCGCGCGACGTCGGGATCGACGTGCTCGTGGTGGACGACGGCTGGTTCGGCAGGCGCGACTCCGACCGGACCTCGCTCGGCGACTGGACCGTGGACCGGCGAAAGCTCCCGCGCGGCCTCGACGGGCTCGCGGCAGACGTGAACGCGCTGGGCCTGGGCCTCGGGCTCTGGATCGAGCCGGAGATGGTCTCGCCCGACAGCGACCTCTTCCGCGCCCACCCCGACTGGTGCCTGCACGTGCCGGAGCGCGCGCCCACGGGCACGCGCAGCCAGCTCGTGCTCGACCTCGGCCGCGAGGACGTCCGCCGCGCGGTGACGGACCGGATCGCCGCCGTGCTCGCCTCGGCGCCGCTCGCCTACGTCAAGTGGGACTCGAACCGGAACCTCACCGACGTGGGGTCGCCGGCGCTGCCGCCGGAGCGCCAGCGCGAGGCGGGGCACCGGCACGTGCTGGGCGTGTACGCGATGATGGAGGAGCTGACGAGCCGGTTCCCGGAGGTGCTGTTCGAGGGCTGCTCGGGCGGCGGCGGGCGGTTCGACCCGGGCATGCTCTTCTACATGCCGCAGATCTGGGCGAGCGACGACACCGACGCCGTCGAGCGGGTCCGGATCCAGCACGGGACGAGCTACCTCTTCCCCGCGTCCTCGGTGGTCACGCACGTGTCGGCGGTGCCGAACCACCAGATCGGCCGGGTGACGCCGCTCGCGACGCGCGGCCGGGTGGCGCTCTCGGGCAGCTTCGGCTACGAGCTCGATCTCGTGCGCCTCCCGGAGGCCGAGCGCGCCGAGCTCCGCGCGCAGGTCGCGACGTACCGCGCGCTGCGGGACCTCGTGCACCGCGGGCTCCTCTTCCGCCTCCAGGACCCGCAGCGCAGCGAGCGCGCCGCCTGGATGTACGTCGCGCCCGATCGGCGCGAGGCGGCCGTGTTCGTCGTGCAGCTCCTCACGCGCCCCAACCCGCCCCCGGCGCGCCTCCGCCTCCGCGGCGTCGACCCGGCGGCCGACTACCGGCTGGAGGGCCACGAGCGCGCCTACGGCGGCGACGAGCTCCTGCGCGTCGGGATCCCGCTCCCGCCGCTCGGGGACTTCGAGAGCGTGCTGTGGCGGCTCATCCGCGCCGATGAGGTGAACGAGTGACGTTCGGGGCGGTCCGCAACCTCATTGCACGCCGACCAGGCGCTGCCAGCGCTCGTTCTTGGGACCCACCTCCTGGAGCGAGCAATCGCGGTACCGAAGGCGTTGGACGTCGGCCCAGCCAGTCATCTCCCTACCGTCGTCCGACACGACGAGGTGCACTTCTGCATCGTAGCGGTTCGAGTCGCTGCAGTCGGCCGTGCACTCGCCTTCATCGCAGACATACGTGGCGGTTGCCGGTTCGCCGAGGGTGATCGTCCCGGTGACCTCATGCTCGCCCTTGCGCACTGCTCGGAGCTTCGTGTCGTCGCGGCCAAATCCGCTCTCCCTGTCGTGGGCGGACACGGAGTCGTATGTAGCGACGAGCCGAGAGCCGTTCTGAACGACCCTGAGACGACTCCCACGGCGGACCCAGAGGCCGGAGAGATCGTGCCTCGCCTTCTCCTCGGCGATCTCGGAGCCGATCTCACGAAGTCGTGACCGAACGCTCGGGTCTTCCGGGTGCTTCTTCTCGAACTCCTCGAGTCGCCGCTTCTGCTCGGAGAGCGGCCTCGTCCTGTCGAGCGCATCCGCGAGAGACGATGCGCGCTCCGCCTTGTCCAGGCGGTACTTCAGCGCACCGATCTTGTCCGTGACCTCACGCGGCACATCCGTGCCGGTCGCCTCGAGACGCTCCGCGTAGGACTTGAATGCCCCGATGGCATCGGCGAGATGCCCGGCTCCTTCGAGCGCGAGTCCGAGATAGTAGTCGTAGCTGATGTCGCCCTTGGCCTCCGGGGGAAGGGCCCGCAGGCATTGAACGGCGTAGCCATGGTCGCCCGCATTCAGGGCGGCCTTGCACGAGGCGAACGCTTCCTGTGTCGAGAACGCCTCAGCATCGGCGTCCGGCGCCAACGAGACGAGAACCACCAACATAACACCAATCGTTCCCACGGCTTCGCCTCCCGCTACGCACGAGATCGTCAACGACACTGCTCGGAATCGCGTGAGCCCCGCTCCGGCAAACCTGATTGGGCCGCCTCGCTCGCCAGCCTCTTCACCGCCGCCAGCTCGTTCGCGAGCTTCGAAGTCACGAACTCGACGACCTCTGGGCACTCGTTGTTCTTGAACTCCCGCTCGGTCTTCATGCCCTCAAGCGCCGCTCGAGTCTTTGTGAGCACCCCATCGACCCGCTGATCGAGGTCCGCCAGGTGCAAGCGGTAGTAGCACGCACCGTGCAGAGGTTCGGCACCCGTGGACGCGATCTTCTTCTGCTCCTCGAGATCCTTGATCAGCGGCACGTACGCCTTGCCGAGAAGAGTGGCTCTCTCGATATTCGCCGTATAGCGCGCACGGTGCGTCGACAGCTCGACGGGCTCGATCACGCCGAAGAGGACCCGCGCCGGGAACGACTCCGTCACCTTGAGCACCTTCAAGGCGCCCGAGGCCAGCGTACCGATGACGCTTGCTTTCTTCGCGAGAGTCTCGAGGTTACGTTCCGCCCGCCTCAACGCCTCGTCCTCGACTCGCCTCAGCGCCTCCTCGGAGAGCCATGTCTCGAGCTCATTCGGTTGCGTGGGCACGACCGGGTGAGCGGTGCAGACGCGGGCGACGCAATCCAGCCCCGGTGGGCAGTCGCCCTTCGAGTTGCAACGTTCGAGGTGGGAGGTCTCACGGCCCGGCGCACCGGTCACGTCTGCATTCGCGGGTTCTCTCGCGGCGGCGCCGAGCTCGGCGCCCATGCATGCACATACGGCGGCCTTCATGGCACTCCGGCGTTTCTCCTGGAGTTCGCCGAGGCTGCGCGCGTACTTCTCAGGCGCGTCTGGATCGCGCTTCCAGTGGTCAGCGGGGCAGATCGGGGGCGGGCCCCCGGCGGTACACGTTCCTGGAACCTTCTCGACCCATCCTGCCTGGTGTGAGCAATACTCGTTGGAGATTCGTTCCCAATCGGTCAGATCTTCGCCCTTCCACTTATCGTAAAGACCCGACACGGTAGGCAGGCAAGCCGGAAAGACGTTCTCCACCGGGATGGGCGGCGGCAAGCGCTTCTCACTCAGCAGGTCCCACCTCGCGACTGCCGAAGACGTGGGACACTGCTTGTAGGCGTACTCGGGAGCTGCCGACGCCGCGGTGGCGGCTGCGGTGGCGAGCGCCGCCACGAAGCGCGCGGCGCCCCACTTCGTGAGCCAGGACATCCCCTCCTCAAGTTCGCCTGGCGCTCGCGTCACAAGTGCCGCTTGGGTCAACGACCGACGCGGCTGCCTCGTACGGACCAGTACTCTGCCCGCCTGGCTGACGGGGCAGAGACCGCCTGCTAGGCCTGAGCACCTTGAACGCGTGCGCCCAGTCGTTCCGGAGGAACCCCGGGATGCACCAGAGGATGCACAGCGGCTCGATGGCCCGCGCCGCCTCGGCGCGGCCGAGGTCCTCGGTCTCCCAGCCGAGCTGGTCGAGGAGGCCCGCGACCTGCCGCTTCGCGCCGTCGTCGTTCCCGCAGACGAACATCGTCGGTTTCCCGCCGGGGAGCCTCGGGTTCACCATGAGCGCGGCGCCCACCGAGGAGAACGCCTTCACGAAGCGGGCCTCCGGGACGTGACGCTGGAGCTCCTCGAGCAGCGAGGAGTTCGGCCCGGTGAAGTACTGGAGCACGCCGTGGACCGGCGCCGCCTCGGCGATCGGGTTCGTCGGGTCGATCACCGTCTTCCCGGCGAGCGACGCCGCGACCGCCTGCGCGGTCGAGACCGCCGCCGTGCCCTTCACGGCGAGCACGACGACCTCGCCGAAGGCGGCCGCGTCGGCCATCGTGCCGGTCCGCGCGCGCGGTCCGGCGGCCTCCTTCCACCCGTCGAGCTTCCCCGGCTCGCGCGAGCCGCGCATCACCTCGTGGCCGTGCCTCAGGAATCCGTCTGCGAGCGTCTGGCCGACGGCGCCGGAACCGAGGACTCCGATTTTCATGAGACCTCCCCGCGCGGACCCCGCCGCGCGTCGGTCCTGTCATGCCCGAAGCGGCGGAGAACACGTCCCTGGCGTGACCGGGTCGATCGGGCGCGAAACGCGAGAGGCCGCCTCGAACGAGGCGGCCTCTCGGTGCTGCCGTCGCTGCGCGAGCGGGCCGCGCCCGTGCGTCACTCCTCGGCGATCGCCGTCGTCTGCGACGCGCCGCCGGTCTGGTTGAAGCTGCGCGTCTCGAGCTCCGCGGGCACCACGCCGTCCTCGAAGTCGTACGTCTTCGTCCCGCCGCCCTCGAAGGTGACGGTGAAGTCGTCGATATAGATCTCGGTCGCGTTCGGGAGCGGGTTGCACTGGTCGGCCCAGCACGCGATCTGGAAGCCGAACCCGTTGGAGCCGTCCGCGGGGCGGCTCGTGGCGAGGGCCTGCGTGATCGTCTGCCAGCCCGTCTTGACGCCGGCCGGGAGGTTCTGCCAGCCGGCGGTCCAGGTCCCGTCGACGACGCCGAACATGCCACCCTCGAACGGCGCGGCCTCCTCCATCCGGAACTTGAAGGAGATGCTCGTCACGTTCCTCGACTCAGCATCCGTCGTGTTGAAGTAGATGAACTGCTTGGTGGCGCCGGCCGTCCCCTGGCCCTCGACAGCCACCGCGGTGCCGTCATCGGTGAGCGCGACGACGAGGTAGTGATTTCCAGGGTTCGGGTTCGAATCGTCGCTGCCACCGTCGCAGGCGATGATGAGGGTCGATGCACAGAGGACCGCGAACACGGTCTTGAGTCCGAGCTTCTTCACGAACGTCCTCCTTTGGGCCGGGGACGATCCCCGGAACGACTTGAGTTAACCCTCGGTCGAGAGCCACGAGCTCGTCTGAGCCCGTGGGACTCACCTACGGATCGGGGGCCGATGATGAGTGAACGGTAGCAGGAATCGAAAGCCGAGGGGAATGTGGGACGCGGAGTTCCGCGCGCCCGCCGAAGCAAGCTCCCGGAGATGAACCTCCGCGTGCAGGGATCCCACACGTTTGCGTCCCGTGAGCGTGGGCTCACGCCGTTGGAGACGGCGTCACCACGGCACCATCCACACCGCGAGCGCCGTCGCCACCGCGACCGCCAGCGTGAGCGCGAGGTTCCGCGCGCGCCGGCGGACCGGAAACTCCACCAGCGTCGCGGTCCCCTTCTCGTCGGCGCGCTTCGTCGCCGCGAGCGTCGCGCCGTCCACGTGCGCGAGCGCCACCTCCTCGGTCGCGTACCCGCGGTGCGCGAGGAACGCGACGAGGCGCGAGCGGGGGTGGATGCGCCGGAGCATCCGGGCGGCGCGGCCGTCGAGGGCCCGCGCCAGCGCGCCGGCGCTCTTCCAGCGGCGCACGGGGCGCCGGGCGAGGCACCTCTCCACCGCCCACGCGATCCGGCGCGGACAGGAGGGCGCGAGCGAGCGGACGCGGCGGAACCGGCCCCGGCGGATCGCGCCGAAGAGCTCGTCCGAGTTGGAGCCGCGGAACGGCTTCTCGCCCGTCAGGAGCTCGTAGAGCGTCACCCCGAGCGCCCAGACGTCGGAGGGCGGCCCGGCCTCCTCCCCGCCGAGCACCTCGGGGGCCATATAGGACGGGCTCCCGACGAGCATCCCGGCGCGGGTGAGCGCGGGATCGTCCTCGCCCTTGGCGATCCCGAAGTCCATGAGCTTCACCTCGCCGTCCCGCGACAGCATGATGTTCGCGGGCTTCACGTCGCGGTGGAGCATGGCGTTGTAGTGGACGTAGTCGAGCGCCTCGGCGACGCGCGCGCCGATCACCGCGACGCAGTCGGCGGGCAGGGCGCCGCCGGTGGCGAGGATCTTGGCGAGATCCGCGCCGTCCACGAACTCCGTCACGAGGTAGACCTGCTCGTCCTTCTCGACGAGGTCGTGCACCGCGACGATCGACTCGTGGCGGAGGCGCGCGTAGACGCGCCCCTCGCGCCGGAACCGCTCGAGCTGCTCCTTGGAGCGGACCAGCTTCTGGTCGAGGGCCTTCACGGCGACGGGGCGGTCGAGGCTCTCCTGCACGGCCTCGTAGACCACGCCCATGCCGCCGCGGCCGATCTCGCGCACGATGCGCGCCGTCCCGACCTTGCGGACCATGGCCCGGCAGCATCGCCCGGCGGGCCTGTCCCACTCAAGGGCACGGCCGCCCGTTCCCCGCTTTCCGGACCCGTCGAAGCTGCTACACTTCGCCGCCCCGCTGGGGCTCGTCGTTGGGCGCGGTATCGCCAGGCGAGGCTCGGCTGTTGCAAGACCACCACGTGACCTCGATCAAGCCCGCAGCTTCTGCGTTCGGGCGTGGGTCCTGGGTGCGCCGCGCACCGGATGCGCGAGCGAGGAGGAACGGGAATGAGCAGGCGGCTGGTGACGATGGACGGCAACGAGGCCGTCGCCTCGGTGGCCCACCGGACCAACGAGGTCATCGCGATCTATCCCATCACCCCCTCGTCCAACATGGGGGAGTGGGCCGACGAGTGGTCGGCCAAGGGAAAGAGGAACATCTGGGGGACGGTGCCGAGCGTCTCGGAGATGCAGTCCGAGGGCGGGGCGGCGGGCGCGGTGCACGGCGCGCTCCAGGCGGGCTCGCTGACGACGACCTTCACGGCGTCGCAGGGCCTGCTCCTCATGATCCCGAACATGTACAAGATCGCGGGCGAGCTCACCTCGTTCACGATGCACGTCTCGGCGCGCTGCCTCGCGACGCACGCGCTGTCGATCTTCGGCGACCACTCCGACGTCATGTCGGTGCGGCAGACCGGGTTCATGCTGCTCTCGTCCGCCTCGGTGCAGGAGGCGCACGACTTCGCGCTCATCGCGCAGCGCGCCACCCTCGAGGCGCGCGTCCCGGTCCTCCACTTCTTCGACGGCTTCCGGACCTCGCACGAGGTCGCGAAGATCGAGGAGCTCGATGACGACGACCTGCGGAAGATGATCCCGGAGTACCTCGTCGCCCAGCACCGGGCCCGGGCGCTCACCCCCGACCGGCCGCAGCTCCGCGGCACCGCCCAGAACCCCGACGCCTTCTTCCAGGCGCGCGAGGCCTGCAACCCGTTCTACGCCGTCGCCGCCGACCACGTGCAGAAGGCGATGGACGAGTTCGCCCGCCTCACGGGCCGGCCGTACAAGCTGTTCGAGTACCGCGGCCACCCCGAGGCGGAGCGCGTGATCATCGCGATGGGCTCGGCCTGCGAGACCATCGAGGAGACGGTCGAGCACCTCGTCGCGAAGGGCGAGAAGGTCGGCCTCGTGAAGGTGCGGCTCTACCGGCCCTTCGACCTCGGCGCCTTCATGACCTCGCTCCCGCGGACCGTGCACCACATCGCGGTGCTCGATCGCACGAAGGAGCCGGGCGCGCTCGGCGAGCCGCTCTACCAGGACGTCGTCACCGCGCTCCGCGAGGCGGAGCAGGCGCACATCGACCGCTTCCACCACCAGCTCACGGTGATCGGCGGCCGGTACGGCCTCTCCTCCAAGGAGTTCACGCCGGCGATGGTGAAGGCCGTCTTCGACGAGCTCACCCGCACGCGCCCGAAGCGCCACTTCACCGTCGGCATCAACGACGACGTCACCCACACGTCGCTCGCGGTCGACCCGTCGTTCGACATCGAGGCCGACGACGTGGTGCGGGCGCTCTTCTACGGCCTCGGCGCGGACGGCACGGTCGGCGCCAACAAGAACTCGATCAAGATCATCGGCGAGGACACGCCCAACTACGCCCAGGGCTACTTCGTCTACGACTCCAAGAAGTCCGGCACGCTCACCACCTCGCACCTCCGGTTCGGCCCGCGGCCGATCCGGTCGGCCTACCTCGTGACGCGGGCGAACTTCGTCGCCTGCCACCAGTTCGGCTTCCTCGAGAAGTACGAGATGGTCGAGCAGGCGGTCCCCGGCGCGACGTTCCTCCTCAACTCGCCGTACGGGCCGGACGAGGTGTGGGAGAAGCTGCCGCGCGAGGTGCAGCAGCAGATCCTGCAGAAGAACCTCAGGCTCCACGTGATCGACGCGTACAAGGTCGCCCGCGACACGGGCATGGGCGTGCGCATCAACACGATCATGCAGACCTGCTTCTTCGCGGTCTCGGGCGTCCTGCCCCGCGACGAGGCCATCGCGCACATCAAGAAGACGATCGAGAAGACCTACGCCCGCAAGGGCCCCGAGGTGGTGAAGAAGAACTTCGCCGCCGTCGATCACACGCTCGCGCACCTCTACGTGGTGAAGACCGAGGGCCGGAAGGCGGACGGCACGCCGCGGCCGCCGGCGGTCTCCGACGCCGCGCCGGACTTCGTGAAGCGGGTCACCGGCCTCATCCTCGCCGGGAAGGGCGACCTCCTGCCGGTCTCGGCCTTCCCGGTGGACGGCTCCTGGCCCACGGGCACGAGCAAGTGGGAGAAGCGGTCGATCGCGCTCGAGATCCCGGTCTGGCAGCCGAGCCTCTGCATCCAGTGCAACAAGTGCGCGATCATCTGCCCGCACGCCGCGATCCGGCCGAAGTGGTTCGCGGCCGAGCACGCGGCCAGGGCGCCGCAGGGCTTCGTCTCGATGGACTACAAGTCCGCCGAGGTGAAGGGCGCGAAGTACGCGCTCCAGGTCGCGCCCGACGACTGCACCGGTTGCGGGCTGTGCGTCGAGATCTGCCCCGCGGAGTCCAAGACCGAGAAGGGCGTGCGCGCCATCAACATGAAGGACGCGTTGCCGCTCAAGGAGAAGGAGCGCGAAAACTTCGCCTTCTTCCTCTCCCTCCCGGATCCCGACCGCACCAAGGTGAAGCTCGACGTGAAGGGGACGCAGTTCCTCACGCCCCTCTTCGAGTTCTCCGGCGCGTGCACCGGCTGCGGCGAGACCCCGTACGTGAAGCTGATCACCCAGCTCTACGGCGACCGGGCCCTCATCGCCAACGCCACGGGCTGTTCCTCGATCTACGGCGGCAACCTCCCGACCACGCCGTACACGCAGGACGCCTGCGGCCGCGGCCCGGCCTGGAACAACTCGCTGTTCGAGGACAACGCCGAGTTCGGCTTCGGCATGCGGCTCGCCCTCGACAAGCAGAACGAGCAGGCGAGGGAGCTCGTGCAGCAGCTCGGCGGCCCGGTCGGCGACGAGCTCGTGAAGGGGCTCCTCGAGGCCGACCAGACCACCGAGGCCGGCATCGACGCGCAGCGCGCGCGGGTGGCGGCGCTCAAGGAGAAGCTCGCGAAGGAGACGAGCCTCGAGGCGCGCTGGCTCCTCCGGATCGCCGACGCGCTGGTGAAGAAGTCGGTCTGGATCGTCGGCGGCGACGGCTGGGCCTACGACATCGGCTACGGCGGCCTCGACCACGTGATCGCCCAGGGCCGGGACGTGAACATCCTCGTGCTCGACACGGAGGTGTACTCGAACACCGGCGGGCAGGCGTCCAAGTCCACACCGCTCGGCGCCGCGGCCAAGTTCGCGATGGCGGGCAAGGCGATGCCGAAGAAGGACCTCGCGATGCTGGCGATGAGCTACGGGCACCCGTACGTCGCTAAGGTCGCGCTCGGCGCGAAGGACGCGCAGACCGTCAACGCGTTCAAGGAGGCGGAGAGCTACCCGGGCACCTCGGTGATCATCGCGTACTCGCACTGCATCGCGCACGGGTACGACCTCGGCGACGGCATCTCGCAGCAGGAGAAGGCGGTCGAGTCCGGCTACTGGCCGCTCTTCCGCTACGACCCGCGCCGCCTCGCCGCCGGGGAGAGCCCGCTCAAGCTGGACAGCGCCGCGCCGAAGATCGACCTCACGAGCTTCGTCTCGCACGAGACGCGGTTCCGCCAGGTCGAGGCGGCGAACCCGGCGCAGTTCAAGAAGCTCATGGAGCAGGCGCAGAAGGACGTCCGCGAGAAGTACGCGATGTACGAGCACCTCGCGGCGGCCATGAAGCCGAACGGGGCGGCGGCACCCAAGAAGCCGTAGCCTCACCCTCTGGAATCACGAGCCGCTCGCCCTCCCGGGCGAGCGGCTTTCTCGCGTCCGCGCTCCCCGCCCGGTCCGTTGACGCTCCGCGCACAGTTCACCTAGCGTCCGGTCTCCGGGCGGGTGCGCCCGCGGGGGTGAACGATGGGACCGAGGAGCGTCGCGGAGATCGACTGGGCCGGGCTGCGCGCGGGTCGGACCTTCCACCCGTCGCCCGCCGCCTGGGAGGACCAGGTCCTCTACTTCTTCCTCGTCGACCGCTTCTCCGACGGGAAGGAGGACGGGTTCCTCGGCCCGAGCGGGATCCGCGTGTCCGGCACGACCCCGCTCTTCTCCTCCGCCGACGCGGGGAACGCGACGCGCACCGCCGCCGACGGGCAGCGCTGGTGGGACGCGGGCGCCGGCTGGGTGGGCGGCACGCTCCGCGGCGCCCGGACCAAGCTCGGCTACCTGAAGCGGCTCGGCGCGACCGCGGTCTGGGTGAGTCCCGTCTTCAAGCAGGTGAGCTTCCTCCCGAGCTACCACGGCTACGGCGTGCAGGACTTCCTCGAGATCGACCCGCACTTCGGCACGGCGCAGGACCTCGCCGACTTCACGAAGGCCGCGCACGACCTCGGGATGTACGTGATGCTCGACGTCATCCTGAACCACGCCGGGGACGTCTTCGCCTACGAGGCGGGCAACCCGACGTGGACCGGCCGCACCTACCCGGTGCGCGGGTTCCGGAACGCCTTCGGCGAGCCCGTCCTGCCGTTCGGGCGCGGCGTCCGCACGCCCGTCTCGACCTTCGCGAACGACGCCGTCTGGCCGGTGGAGCTCCAGGCGGACGGGACGTTCACCTGCCGCGGCAAGATCGTGAACTGGGACGACGACCCCGAGTTCCGGGACGGCGACTTCGAGACGCTGAAGGACATCTTCCACGGCTGGGGGCGGGACGAGTCGTTCGTGCCCTCGCCCGCGCTCCAGGCGCTCACCGACGCGATGAAGTACTGGATCGCCTTCGCCGACCTGGACGCGTTCCGGGTGGACACGGTGAAGCACATGTCGATCGACGCCACCCGGTACTTCGACACCGCCGTCCGCGAGTACGCCGAGAGCCTGGGCAAGGAGAACTTCTACCTCCTCGGCGAGGTGGCGGGCTCGCGCGAGTTCGCGGTCGAGGTGATGGAGACCACCGGCCTCGACGGCGCCCTCGGCATCGCGAGCTTCGGCCTGCTCGAGGACGTCGCCAAGGGGCGGGCCGAGCCGGACGACTACTTCGGCCTGTTCCGGAACTCGCGCGGCGTCTCCAAGGGCACGCACGCGTGGTTCCGGTCCACGGTCGTGACCGGCTTCGCCGATCACGACCACATCGGCCGGCCCAAGCGCCGGTTCTGCGCCGACACCGACGCCTGGAAGGCGCTCGTCGGGGCGATCGCGCTCGACGCGTTCACGCTCGGGATCCCCTGCGTGTACTACGGGACGGAGCAGGGGTTCGACGGCGAGGGCGGCGACGACCGCGCGCTGCGCGAGGCGATGTTCGGCGGCGCGTACGGCTCGTTCGAGAGCCGCGACCGCCACTTCTTCGACGAGCGGAGCTGGACGTACCAGGCCGCCGCCGCGCTCCTCCGGCTCCGCGGGGCGAAGCGAGCCCTGCGGAAGGGCCGCCAGTACCTCCGGCCGATCTCGGGCGACGGCGTCTCGTTCGGCTATCCCGCGAAGCTCGGGCCGAGGCTCGAGTCGATCGTGGCGTGGTCGCGCCTCTTCGACGACGACCCCGAGGTCCTCGTCGCCGTCAACGTGGACACCGCGAGCCCGCGCACGGCGTGGGTGACGGTGGACGCGGGCAAGCGCCGCCCGCCGGGGAGCACGCTCGCCTGCCTCCACGTGTTCGACCCCGCCGTCGCCGCGGCCGGGGGCGCGACGCCGCTCCTCGCCCCGCTCCCGATCGCCGACCGGAACGGCAAGGCGGTGCAGCTCACGCTCCCGCCGGGCGGGGTGGCGGTGTTCGAGGGGTGAGCGCCCGGCGCCGCCCCGCCCTCCGTGCTAAGACAGCCGCATGCCGACCACGATCGTCACCGGCTGCGCCGGCTTCATCGGCTTCCACCTCGCGGCGCGGCTCCTGCGCGACGGGCACCGCGTCTTCGGGATCGACAGCGTCAACGACTACTACGAGGTGCCGCTCAAGCGCGCCCGCCTCGCGGAGCTCCGGAACCTCCCCGGCTTCACCTTCACTGAGGGCGACATCGCCGACGCGGCGGTGGTCCACCGGCTGCTCGAGGAGGCGCGGCCCGAGGCGGTCGCGCACCTCGCGGCGCAGGCGGGCGTGCGCTACTCGGTCACGAACCCCGGCGCGTACACGAGCGCCAACCTCGTCGGCTTCGGCAACGTCCTCGAGGCGTGCGTGAAGGCGAAGATCGGCCACCTCGTCTACGCGTCCTCGAGCTCCGTCTACGGCGCGAACAAGAAGGTCCCGTTCTCCGAGGACGACCCGGTCGATCACCCGGTGAGCTACTACGCCGCCACCAAGAAGGCGAACGAGCTCATGGCGCACGCGGTGAGCCACATTCACCGCCTGCCGACGACCGGGCTCCGCTTCTTCACCGTGTACGGCCCGTGGGGCCGCCCGGACATGGCCCCGATCCTGTTCGCCCGCGCGATCCTCCGGGGCGAGCCGATCAAGCTCTTCAACGAGGGCAGGATGCGCCGCGACTTCACCTACGTCGACGACGTGGTCGAGTCCGTCGTCCGCGTGCTCGCGCGCCCGCCGGCGCCCGCGGGCGACGCCCCGCCGTACCGCGTGCTCAACGTGGGCAACTCGAGCCCCGTGGAGCTCGAGACGTTCATCGCCCTGCTCGAGAAGCACCTCGGCAAGAAGGCCCACCGCGTGCTCGCGCCCATGCAGCCCGGCGACGTCGTGGCGACGTGGGCGGACACGCGGAGGCTCGAGGCGCTCGTCGAGTTCGCGCCGGAGACGCCGCTCGACGAGGGGCTCCGGCGGATGGCGGAGTGGCTGGTGCGGTACGACGGCGGGCAGCGCTGACGACCCCTGCTCGGTCGAGCGGAGTCCTTCACCGCCGGTGCTTCGTCCTTCGACTCCGGCCCCGCTGCGCGGGGCTTACGCCCGGGAGGCTCCGCACGAGCGGACGTGCGAACGCGCCCGCCCTGAGCAGCGCGCGGGCGGCGTCGAGGCGCCGCTCGAACAGCGCGTCCTCCGCCTCGTCGAGGCGCGCGAGCAGCGCACCCAGCCGCTCGCCGCCGAGCGCGTCGCCGAGCCCGCGCCGGAGCAGGCGCGCTCGCGCCGCCGCGAGCTCGTCCGCGAGCGCGCCCGCCGCGCCGCGGAGGCGCCCCTCGCGCCGGATCACGGCCCGCGCGAGCACGCGCCGCTCGCTCCCGTGCGTGAGCCGCTCGAGCGCGGCGCGCGGGCGGAGCCACCGGACCTCGTCGACCTCGTCGCCGGCGTCGAGCGGACCGGCGCGCCGCAACGTCATGTTCCAGAAGAGCACGACCTTGGGCGTCCCGCCGGGCGTGTAGAAGGTCGAGCCCGCGAACCGCCCGAGCCGCGCGCCGCAGCCGGTCTCCTCCCGCACCTCGCGGACGGCCGCCGCCTCCCAGGTCTCGCCCTCGTCGAGCTTCCCCTTGGGCAGGCCCCAGTCCGCACGGCGCGGCCGATGGACGACGGCGACGCGCGGCGACGCGCCGTCGAGGCGCCAGAGCACTCCGCCCGCGGCCCGGATGACGCGCATGTCTCCCATGGAAGCGCGGGCGCGACGACGCGGCAAGGGGCGCGTGCACGACACCGCGCTGGCGCCGGGCAGCACACCCCGTAAGCTCCGCTCAGCCCGTCCGCCTCGCGCTCGTGACGACCAGCGCCTCCTGCCCCTCCAGGAGCTTCCCGTTGGGCAGCAGGCGCGCGGGGACCTCGAGGCCACTGGTCACGAGCTTGAACCGCTCGCAGCGGTGATACCCACCGTCACAGTAGAAGCTCTGCCACACGCTCAGCGCCGCCTGCATGCCGATGGCTTGGCGGAGGAGACAGCGTTCCACGTGTGGGCAGGTAGGCATCTCGCGGCGACCTCTGCTCGTGGGCGACTGCAAGGAAGAGGCCCGTTTCATCGACTCGGAACCGTCCGCAACGAGACCAAGATCCCCGGAAGTGTGCTCCGGGTTCACGTGACAGCCGGGTCGGTTTTGCCACCGGCGGGATCGAGCGCCCGGCCGAGCGGATGGGAGCGATTCCCCACCCCGTGGCGCCGGCGGTCGAGCCACCGCAGCGCGGCAGCGGCTGCGTGTCGCCCACACATGCCGTGGACCCCACCGCCCGGCGGGGTCGCGGCGGAGCAGAGGAAGAGCCCCGGCACCGGTGTGGTCCAGGGGGCGAGGCCCGGTGTCGGGCGCGCGGCGAGCTGGGCGAGCGAGTTCTCGCCGCCGCCCACGTCGCCGCCGACGAGGTTCGGGTTCTCGCGTTCGAGCTGCAGCGGCGGCCGGACGGCGCGGTGGAGCACGAGCGCGCGGAACCCCGGCGCGAACCGCTCGACCTGCGCCTCGATCGCGTCGGCCGCGGCGCGCACGTCTCCGGCCCAGCCCGCGGGAACGTGGGCGTAGGCCCACGCGGTGTGCCGGCCCTCGGGCGCGCGCGTCGGGTCGAAGAGGGTGTGCTGGGCGAGGATCACGAACGGCCGGCGCGGCACGAGCCCGAGCGCCGCCTCCCGCTCGGCGGCGGCGAGCTCCTCGATCGTCCCGCCGAGGTGCACCGTCGCGGCGAGGGCGCAGTCGCCGGCGCGCCACGGGATGGGACCGGCGAGGGCCCAGTCCACCTTGAGTGCACCGGGGCCGTGCCGCCACGCCGCGAGCCGGCGCGCGTACCGCGCCGGGAGGTCCGGGCCTGCGACGCGGAGCACGCCGCGGGGCACGAGGTCGAGCAGCGCCGCGCCGCCCTCGAGCTCGCCGAGCGACGTCACCTCGCGGCCCGTCTCGACGGCGCCGCCCGCGGCCCGGAGCACCCCCGCGAGCGCGCGCGGGATCGCGGCCGCGCCGCCGCGCGGGAAGGGCCAGCCGTCGCCGTGCCCGGCGACGGCGAGGAGCAGGCCGAACGCCGCCGTCCCGGGCGCCTCGAGCGGCCGCGCCGCGTGCGCCGCGATCCCGGCGAAGAGCGCGCGCGCCCGGGGCCCGCGGAACCAGGCGCGCGCGAGCCCCGCGGCGGGGCGGAGCGCGGCGAGGCCGAACCGCGCGAGGAGGAGCGGGTGGCGCGGGAGGCGGGCCGGGGCCGAGAGCACGTCGTCGACGAGCGCGCGCGCCCGCCCGGCGAGGCCGCCGACGTGCCGCGCCCACGCCCGCGCGTCGGGGCCGAGCGTCGCGCCCGTGTCGGCGGGCGAGCGCAGGAGCAGGGCCGCCGTGCCGTCGTCGAACGGGTGCGCGAGCGCCGCCGGGGAGGCCACCCAGGCGAGGCCGTGGTCGGCGAGCGGCAGCGCGCGGAGGAGCGGGGACGCGACCGCGAGCGGGTGGATCGCGGAGCAGTGATCGTGCAGGAACCCCGGGAGCGTGAGCTCCTGCGTCCGCGCGCCGCCCCCGAGCTCCGGCGCAGCCTCGATCACCCGGACCTGCACGCCCGCGCGCGCGAGGACGACCGCCGCGGCGAGGCCGTTGGGACCGGAGCCCACGACGGTGGCGTGCGGGGCGGACACGCGCTCTCGATGTCGCGCCGCTCCTCGCCGCGCAACCCGCGGGAGGGTCCGTCCCGTGAACGAGCCCGAGCCCGCGCCCGAGCCCGGCTTCTCCGGACTCGTTCACGGGCCGCGAGCCGACGCGCCGGCGAGAGCACGTCTACCCGAGCTTCACCACCACGGTGTACGTCGCGGGCACGGTCGTCGGCGCCACGCCCGTCGCGAGCCCGCGCAGCGCCGCCTCGACCCGGGTGCGCGTCGCGGCGTCCGGCGCGCGGAGGATGTCGACCTTCACGACGCGTCCGGCGGCGTCGAGCGTGAGCCGGAGCTCCAGCGCGCCGCGGAGCCCCTCGGCGGAGAGCTTCGCGAGCGCCGCGCGGACGGCCGCGCGGACGGGCGCCACGGCGCCGATCCCGGTCTCGGCCTCGCGGACGAACGTCACGGGCGCCACCTTCGCGTGGTCCTGCCCCGCGGGCTCGTCGCGCCGCGCCGTGTCCTTCTCCTCGAGCGCGGCCTCTGGGGCGGCGCTGGCGGGCGGCGGCGTCGCCGGAGCTGCCAGGGCGTGCCCGCGGCGGGTGTACCCGAGCGACAGCGTCCCCCCGGCGGCGCCGACGGCCCGGTTCGACACGCCCTCGGGCAACGGGAGCGGCTGCTTCACGGTGTCGCCCGCGCCGCCCGCGTTCACGACCTCGGAGTCCACCGCGACGAAGGACGTGTACGGGGTCAGGAGGCGGTGCGCGAGGCCGAGCGCGGTGATGGCCTCCTCGAGCTCCTTCGCGGCGCCGAGGTGCTGCTCGTCGAGGAGCAGCTCCACCCAGCGGCGCGCCCAGAGCACGCGGAGCGGCGCATTCTCGGCGCGCGGCGCCGCGGCGGAGAGGTCGAGCTCGCGGCGGTAGGGCCCGGTGGCCGACTGGCCGGTGAGGACGATCTTCCCCGCGGGGGCGCCGCGGTAGCGGCCGAGGAGCGTCACGGGCCGCTCGGCGAGCAGATCCGGCAGCGCGCCGGGGAGGACGTCGCGCGCCTCGAGCCCCTCGGCCCTCCAGCGGAGCTGCGAGAGCACGGGCGCGGCGATGA
This sequence comes from Anaeromyxobacter sp., assembly GCA_035627135.1. GTDB lineage: Bacteria > Myxococcota > Myxococcia > Myxococcales > Anaeromyxobacteraceae > Anaeromyxobacter. The sequence continues at coordinate 25,055 of DASPMI010000191.1, forward strand.
TCCGCTCGAGCCGCTCGGCGGCCGCCTTCGCGTCCTTCGGCGAGAGGACCACGGTCGGCTCGCCCTGGCCCGCGCGGGCGAGCGCCTCGACGAGCGCGCGGTTCACGCCCGTGCCGATGCCGAACGCGAAGCAGCTCGCCTCCGCGAGCCGCTCGCGGACGAGCCGGAACGCCTCGGCCTCGACGGCGACGTACCCGTCCGTCACGACCACCAGGGTGCGCGCGACGCGCGGATCCCCCCGCGGGAGGTCGTAGGCGGTGCGGAGCGCCTGGAGCAGCTCCGTCCCGCCGCCGCCCTGGAGCTGGCGGAACGTGTCGAGCGCCCGCCGGACGTTCGCGGGGGTCGCCGGGAGCGAGGCGTCCGGCGAGAGGACGAACGAGCCGCCGGAGAAGAAGACGACGTTGAACGAGTCGGCGGGCCGGAGCCGCGGCAGGAGGTCCTCCATGAGCGCCTTCGCGGTGTCGAGCGGGAACCCGTGCATCGAGCCGGACACGTCGAGGACGAAGACGTACTCGCGGGGCGGGATGGCCTCGGGGTGGACGCGGGCCGGCGGCTCGACGGTCGCGAGGAACCAGCCGCCGCCGTCGCCGTCGGGGAAGAGGAGCGCCCCGGCCTCGACGGCGTCGCCCGCGAGCCGCCAGCGGAGGACCACGTCCTTGTTCCCGCCGTCCTCCCCCTGCACCTTCACGTCCGCGCTCCGCGGCGAGCGCCAGCGGACGTCGAGCGCGTGCGAGGGCGACGCGAGCTCCTTCACCGGGATCGCGGACTCGAGGTGCGCCGCGAACGCGAAGCGATACGGGGCCGGCGCCCCCGCGGTCAGCGTGGGGTTCGCGATCCAGCGATCGGAGCGATCGGTCCGCTCACCCTGAGCCTGTCGAAGGGCGCCTTCGTAGCGGGGCCCGACGACCGTCGGGTACACGAGCTCGTACACGCCCTCCTCCGGGACGACCAGCTCGGAGTAATCGAGCTCCGCGACGAGCCGGTCGCCCGGCATGACGTTCGCGACGCGCATCGTGAAGACGTTGGGCCGCTCCTCGTCGAGGAGGGCGGCGCGCTTCCCCTCGCTGCGCGCCGCCTCGTACTGCGCCTTCGCCTCGACGCGGCGGTCGATCTTCGCCTCGATCGTCCGCTCGCCGATCCGGAGCCGCGTGCCGTGGACGGCGGCGCGGGTCGAGGCGGGGAAGACGTAGATCGCCTCGATCGGCTTCGCCCCGCGGTTCCGGAACACCTGCGTCACCTGCACGCGCGCGATCGGGCCCACGATCGAGACGTCCGCCCGCGTCTCCTCGAGCGGCAGGCGCTCGCCGTCGCCCCCGCCGGCGACGACGAAGTACGGCCCGCGCGAGCGCTCCGCCCCGCCGCCGGCGTCGCCGTGCGGGAGGGCCACCGGGCCGCGGCGGAGCGTCGCGAGCTTCGTCATGAGCGCTCCCGGGCCGGGTCCGTCGGGAGGGCGGACGGGATCCTTCGCCGCGCTCGGACCCGCGGCGAAGCCGAGGGTGGCGGCGAGGAGGAGGAGCGAGGTTCTCGAGAGGTGCGGGCGCGCGTTCATGACGGATATCCCCGGCGGGCACCGTGGGCCCGCCGCGATCGATCGAACGAGCGAGGACCAGATCGGATCTCAACCCCGTGGACGAGCCCGAGCCCGGCCTTTCTCCTGCGCGCGCGCTGGAACCCCGCCCGGTCCCGTCCTACACTGCGCGGAGATCCTTCTTGCGCCCCGCGCGTTCTCCTCGTGGGGCCCGCGGGGCGTGCTTGGGCGAGAGCGACGAAAGATTGATGCTCCGCTTCCAGGCCGGCGACGCGCGCGCCTTCGAGGTGCTCGTGCGCCGCCACCGCACACCGGTCTTCTCCTTCCTGCTCCGGCTCACCGGCGATCGCGGCCGGGCCGAGGACCTCTGCCAGGAGGCGTTCCTCAAGGTGGTCAAGGCCTCGGCCGGCTGGCAGGAGCGCGCGCGCTTCACCACCTGGCTCTTCTCCATCGCCCGCAACCTGGCCGTCGACGAGGCCCGCCGGATGAGCTTCCGCCGCGCGGAGCCGCTCGGCGCGGGCAAGGCCGGAGACCCGCCCCGCCCCGACCCCGCCTCGGACGCGCCCGCGCCCGACGCGCTCGCCGACGCCGCGCTCGTGCGGCCCCGGCTCGAGGCGGCGCTCGCCGCCCTCCCGCCCGAGCAGCGCGAGGTGTTCCTCCTCCGCGAGCACGCCGGGCTGCGCTTCGCCGAGATCGCGGAGGTGACCGGCGCGCCCGAGAACACCGTGAAGAGCCGGATGCGTTACGCCCTGGAGGCGCTCCGCGCGGAGCTCGCGGCCCGCGGCATCGGCCCGGACGCGGCGACCACCCCGAGGAGCGCGGTCCCGTCATGACGACCCCGCACGACACCTTCCGCGAGCAGCTCCTCGACCTCGCCTACGGCGAGCTCGGCCGGCGCGAGGCGCGCGCGCTCCGCGCCCACCTCGAGACGTGCGAGGCGTGCCGCGCGGAGCTCGCGCGGATGAACGCGACGCGGAGCGCGATGGCGGAGCTCGGGACGGAGCCCGCCCCCGCGCGCGGCGAGAACGTGCTCCTCGCCGCCGCGCGCGAGGCGGCGCGGGAGCGCGCCCCGAAGCCGTTCCTGCCCGGGTGGGTATGGGGCGCCTCGATCGGCGCCGTCGGCGCCGCCGCCGTCGTCCTCCTCACGCTCCGGCTCGCGCCGGGCCTCCGCTCGCCCACGGCCGAGCCCGATCCGACGGAGCTGGCGGGCGCCCCGCCTCCGCAGGCCGACGCCGAGCCCGCGAACGCGCCTCCGCCCGCGCCCGAGAGCCCGGCGCTCCGCGAGGCCCTGCCCCGGCCCGACGCGACCACCGCCCAGCGCGCGCCTCCGCCCGCCGCGCAGGCGCCCGCAGGCGCTGACGGGGGCGGCGGCGCACGGGAGCGGTACGCCCGCGAGGCCGAGGGCGCGCCGCAGCCCAGGAAGCAGGCGGAGCCCTTGGAGCGACGGGAGGAGAAGCCGCCCGCGATCGGCGGGAAGGCCGGGGACGCGCGCGCCGAGGCGGCCGCGCCGCCCGGGTCCGCCGACGAGCGGTTGACGCTCGAGTCGAAGCGGGAACTCGATGCGCCGGCCGGTCCTCGCGCCGGGCCCGCGCCCGCTCCGCCGTCCAGGGCGGCCGCCCCCGCCCGCGAGCCCCTCGCCGCCGCCGAGTCCGCGCCGGACGACGCCGCGCGCGACGAGGAGGCCGCCGACCGGGTCGCGCGCGGGGAGCAGCCGGCGCGCCCGAGCAAGGCCGAGAAGGGCCGCTCCATCGTCCTCGGCTACACCCGGGAGCACCCGATCGCGCGGCACCAGCGGCTGTCGCTCGCGGGCGAGCTCCGCACGGCGACGCGCGCCTTCCCGGGCTGCGCGGCCGAGGCCTCGCGCGCCGTCGAGGCGGACACCGCCGGCGAGGTCGTGAAGGTCACGCGACGCGGCGCGGTCGCCGGGAAGCCGTTCGTCCTCGAGCAGTTCTACGAGGAGGACGGGACCCTCGGGGCGATCCGCTGGTCGTCCGAGGGGCGCGTCCACGAGCTCCGCCTCGGCGCCGCCGGGCCCACCGGCGCCGTGGCCGGCGTGCCCGCGTTCGCGCTCGAGCCCGCGCGCGCCGCCGAGGCCGGCCTCGACGCGCCCCCGCGCTGCGGCGGCTGACCGTCCATGCGCCTCCGCGTCCTCGCCGTCGGCCGCGACCGCTCGGGGCTCTACGCCCCCGCGGTGGACGAGTACGCCGCGCGCCTCTCACGGTACGTCAAGTTCGAGCTCGCCGAGGTCCCCGAGGCGCGGAAGCTCGCCGGCACGCCGCGCGCCCGGGAGGAGGAAGCGGCGTCGCTGCTCGCGAAGCTCGGCCCGCGGGAGCACGTCGTCGCCCTCGACGAGCGCGGCGAGGAGCTCACCAGCCTCGCCTTCGCCGACCGCGTCCGCCGCTGGGTCGAGCGCGGCCAGGACGTGACGCTCGTGATCGGCGGCTCCGACGGCCTCGCGCCCGAGCTCCTCGCCCGGGCCGGCGAGAAGCTCGCGGTCTCGCGGTTCACGCTCGCGCACCGGCTCGCCCGGCTCGTGCTCGTCGAGCAGCTCTACCGCGCGTTCACGATCCTGCGGGGCGAGCCGTACCACAAGTGAATGGGCCCGCTCCTTCCTCACGTCGCCGGGACGTAGGCCTCTTCCGGCGCGAGGCGGCGCTCGTCCGGGATCGTCGGCTCCGCCCGCTGCCCGCGCCCCCGCCCCGCCACCGCCCACGCCGCCAGGAACGGCGCCTCCGCGACGACGTCGAGCAGGTAGACCTTCGAGATCCGTCCGCGCCGGACGAACCACACGTCCGCCGCGGCGAGGGCCGCCGCCGAGGCGGCGCCGAGGAGCCGGATCTCCGGCGTGACCCGCCGGCGCAGGCCGGCGACCGTGAGCGTCGCGCCGACGATCGCGATGAGCCCGCCGATCGTCTTCACGAGCCAGTCGTCCTGCTTCGGTCCGGTGACGGCCTCGAAGCTCCGGTAGTGGACGAGCGGCCAGAGCCCGGACGCCAGCCAGAACGCCCCCTGCCCCACCGCCGCCGCGCGCGCGAGTCGTTCCCCCATGCACGAAACCTGCGGCGTCCGCGGGCGCGGCGCGAGCGGGCCGCCCGGGATGGTCGCGGAAGAGCGGTGCTCCCGCCCGGGCGGGCGCCCCGTGCGGCGTGATGCAGCTTGTCGCAAGACGGCCGCCTTCCTAATATCCCGCCCTTCGATCGAAGGGAGCCCACGTGTCCAAGCTGAAGCCCGTCCTCCTCGTCGTCCTCGACGGCTGGGGCATCCGCGCCCAGCGCGAGGCCAACGCCATCGCCATCGCCGGCACGCCCAACATGGAGGCGCTGGCCCGCGAGTTCCCGAGCGCCGCCCTGGAGACGAGCGGCCTGTCGGTCGGGCTCCCGGAGGGGCAGATGGGCAACTCCGAGGTCGGCCACACCAACCTCGGCGCCGGCCGGATCGTCTACCAGGACCTCGTCCGCATCAACCGCGCCATCGAGGACGGCTCCTTCTACAAGAACGACGCGCTGCTCCTCGCCGCGCGCCGCGCCAAGGAGCAGGGCGGCGCGCTCCACCTCATGGGCCTCGTCTCCGACGGCGGCGTCCACAGCCACGTCGATCACCTGCACGCCTGCATCGAGCTCGCCCGGCGCGAGGGCGTCGCGAAGGTCTACGTCCACGCGTTCATGGACGGCCGGGACACGCCGCCCAAGTCCGGCATCGACTACATGCGCCAGGTCGAGAACCGGCTCAAGGAGACCGGCTACGGCAGGATCGCGACCGTGTCCGGCCGCTACTACGCGATGGACCGCGACAAGCGCTGGGATCGCGTGAAGCTCGCCTACGACGCGATGGTGAAGGGCGAGGGGCACAAGGTCGCCTCGGGCGTCGGCGCGATGGAGCGCGCCTACGGCGCGGGCGAGACGGACGAGTTCGTGAAGCCCTCGGTCGTCGTCGACGGCGACGGCAAGCCCGTCGGCGCGGTCCGCGACGGCGACGCGGTCCTGTTCTTCAACTTCCGGTCCGACCGCGCGCGCGAGATCACCCGCGCCGTCGCCGACCCGGCGTTCAAGGACTTCGAGCGCGGGACCCCGCCCCAGCTCTCCGCGTACGTGTGCATGACCCAGTACGACGAGACCTTCACCTACCCGATCGCCTACGCGCCGCAGGACCTCTCGGAGATCTTCCCCGAGATCGTCGCCCGCTCCGGCGCGCGGCAGCTCCGGACCGCGGAGACCGAGAAGTACGCGCACGTGACGTTCTTCTTCAACGGCGGGCGGGAGACCGTGTTCCAGAACGAGGACCGGATCCTGATCCCGTCGCCGCGCGACGTGAAGACGTACGACGAGAAGCCGGAGATGAGCGCGCGCGAGGTGGCCGACAAGCTCTCCGCCGCGCTCTCCACGGGCCAGTACGGGTTCATCCTCGCGAACTTCGCGAACCCGGACATGGTCGGGCACACCGGCCTCCTCGACGCGGCGGTGAAGGCCGTGAAGGTCGTCGACGAGTGCATCGGCAAGCTCTGGCAGGTGTGCCAGAAGATGGGCATCGCGATGCTCATCACCGCCGATCACGGCAACTGCGAGATGATGACCGACCCGGTCACGGGGCAGCCGCACACCGCGCACACGCTCAACCCGGTGCCCTTCATCCTCGCCTCGCCCGACTACCGCGG
>DASPMI010000192.1:0-13119 GCA_035627135.1 Anaeromyxobacter sp.
AGGGTGCCCTCGAGCGCGCGCCGGACGCGGTTGTTGATGGTGACCGCCTCGGCGCCGTCCGGCGGCGCGGGGAGGAGCGCGCCCGTCGCGGCGTCGCGGAGCGCATCACCGTCGGCGACGAGGACCTGGCCGCCCGCGACCTGGAGCCGGTCGTCCGCGAGGGCCTGGAGGACGGGCACGGCGCCGGGGCCGGCCTGGATCGCGAGGGCGCGGATGGCCTCGATCTTCTCGGCCGAGTCCTCGGCGGCGAGGCCGGCGAGGGCGGCGGGATCGAGCCGCTTCGCCGGATCGTCGGGCACGGCCCGGGCTGCTTGCGACGTGGCCAGGCAGGGTGCGCAGAGGAGCAGGACGCGGAGGAGGCGCATGGAGGCTCGGAGGAAAGGGTGGAGGCTTCGCGGCTTCGAACGGTCCCGCGTCCCCGGGCTCGCCCGTGTTCGAGCCCGGGGACACGGCGGCCGGCGCCTACAGCTTCTGCTTGGCCTCGTTGCCCGAGATGAAGGGGCTCCAGGGCTGGGCGCGGATCGCGTCCTTCGTCTTCCAGACCACGTTGAACTGACCGTCCGGGCGGATCTCGCCGATGAAGACCGGCTTGTGCAGGTGGTGGTTGGTCGGGTCCATCGTGAGCGTGAAGCCGGCGGGCGCCCGGAAGGTCTGCCCGGACATCGCGGCGATCACCTTGTCGGTCTCCGTCGACCTCGCCTTCTCGACGGCCTGCTTCCACATCCACAGGCCGACGTAGGTGGCCTCCATCGGGTCGTTGGTCACCACCTTCTCGGCGTCCGGCAGCTTCCGCTTCTTCGCCCAGGCCCGGTACTTCTTCACGAACGCGTCGTTCTGCGGGTTCTTGAGCGACATGAAGTAGTTCCAGGCGGCCAGGTGGCCGACGAGCGGCTTCGTGTCCACGCCGCGGAGCTCCTCTTCACCGACGGAGAAGGCGACCACCGGGACGTCGGTGGCCTTGAGCCCGGCGTTCCCCAGCTCCTTGTAGAACGGGACGTTGGAGTCGCCGTTGATCGTCGAGATGACCGCGGTCTTGCCGCCCGCGGCGAAGGCCTTGATGCTGGCGACGATCGTCTGGTAGTCGCCGTGGCCGAACGGCGTGTAGACCTCCTCGATGTCCTTCTCCTGGACGCCCTTCGACTTGAGGAACGCCCGGAGGATCTTGTTGGTCGTGCGCGGGTAGACGTAGTCGGTGCCGAGCAGGAAGAAGCGCTTCGCGCCGCCGCCGTCCTCGCTCATGAGGTACTCGACCGCCGGGATGGCCTGCTGGTTGGGCGCCGCGCCGGTGTAGAAGACGTTCTTCTCCAGCTCCTCGCCCTCGTACTGCACCGGGTAGAAGAGGAGCCCGTTCAGCTCGCTGAAGACCGGCAGCACCGACTTGCGCGAGACCGACGTCCAGCAGCCGAAGACGGCCGCGACCTTGTCCTGCGAGAGGAGCTGGCGCGCCTTCTCGGCGAAGAGCGGCCAGTTCGAGGCGGGATCGACGACCACGGGGACGAGCTTCTTCCCCATCACGCCGCCCTGGGCGTTGATCTCGTCGATCGTCATGAGGGCCGTTTCCTTCAGCGCGGTCTCGGAGATCGCCATCGTCCCGGAGAGCGAGTGGAGGATGCCGACCTTGATCGTGCCCTCGGCGCGGATCGCCTGCGGCGCGAGCAGGGCGAGGAGCGCTGCGGACGCGAGGAAGGAACGAACGTGCTGGCGCATCTGGATCCTTTCGTGAGCGGGTTGCCGACGTCGCCCGCCGGGAGAGCCAGAACCGTGCCAGGCCCACACGCACCGTTCATGGCGCGAATCGACGGGGCGCACGGGGCGCGCTGCTCGTTCCGCCCGCAGCGGCGTGCCCGCTGGCCGGGCGTTGACGCACCGTGAACCAACCGGGGCGCGACCCGGAGGGGCCCTCGTCGCGGCGGACGGCCGGTGCATCGCTGGCCCGCGGCTTGCTCTCCGGGACCACCTGCAGATGATCGCCTCGCCCTCCAGCGACCTCCGGGCCGGACTGCTCGATCCGTACGCAGGCAGCTGCGCGATCCCGGGTCAGCGGACCCCGCCGCGCGCCGGCGCGGGGACGCTCGCGGTCGAGCAGGTCGCGGGCGCATCGGCGCTCGTCACGTCTCGCGCGTCGAGCCCGCTGCAGCTCCTCGCGCCGCGGCCGCGGGGAGCGGCGGTCTGGATCGTGGCGGCGAGCCACGGCGGCGGGCTCGTGACCGGCGACTCCGTCGCGCTCGAGGTCTCGATCGGCGCGGGCGCGACCGCGTGCGTGGGGACGCAGGCGGAGACGAAGGTGTACCGGGCGGGCGCGGGTGCGGCCTCGCAGCGCGTCGCCGCCACGATCGCCCCCGGCGCGCTCCTCGCCTGGCTCCCCGACCCGGTCAGCCCCTTCGCCGGCGCGCGGTACGTCCAGGACCAGCGGTTCGCGCTCGCCCCCGGCGCGAGCCTGGCCGTGCTCGACGCGGTCACCGCCGGGCGCGCGGCGCGCGGCGAGCGGTGGGCGTTCGACCGCTTCGCGGCTCGCAACGAGGTCCGCGCGGGCGGCGCGCTCCTGCTCGCCGACGCCGTGCGGCTCGCGGCGGGGGAGGGGCCCCCGGTCGCGCGCCGGCTCTCCGGGGTCGAGCTCCTCGCGACGGTGATCCTGGTCGGCCCGCGCGTCGCCGCCGGGGCCGCCGCCATCCGCGAGGCCGTCGGCGCCGCCCCCGCCGCGGCCGACGCGCCCGTCCTCGCCGCCGCGAGCCCGCTCGCCGACGGCGTGCTCCTCCGGGTCGCCGGGCGGTCGGTCGAGGCCGGCATGGCCGCCCTCCGCGCGCACCTCGCCTTCCTCGCCGGACCGCTCGACGGCGATCCACTCCTCCGCAGGCCCTGAGACCGGAGCCACCGATGAACCTCACGCCACGCGAGCTCGACAAGCTCACCCTCCACCAGGCCGGCTTCCTCGCCCAGAAGCGGCTCGCGCGCGGGGTGCGCCTCAACCACCCCGAGGCGGTCGCGCTCATCGCCACACAGCTCCTCGAGCTCATTCGCGACGGGCGGCGCGTCTCGGAGCTCATGGACCTGGGCCGGAGGCTCCTCGGCCGGCGCCAGGTGCTCCCCGGGATCGCGGAGCTCGTCTCCGAGGTGCAGGTCGAGGGCACGTTCCCGGACGGCACGAAGCTCGTCACCGTGCACCACCCCATCGCCGCGCTCGACGGCGACCTCTCGCTCGCCCTGTACGGCTCGTTCCTGCCCGTGCCGGACCTCGCCCTCTTCGGCGAGGCCGCGCCCGGGCCGGACGAGGAGGAGCGCCCGGGCGCGGTGCTGCCGGAGCCGGGCGCGATCGTGCTCAACGAGGGGCGCGAGGCGATCTCGCTCCGCGTGACCAACCTCGCCGACCGGCCCATCCAGGTGGGCAGCCACTACCACTTCGTCGAGGCCAACCCTCACCTCCGCTTCGATCGCGCGCGCGCCTACGGCCGGCGCCTGGACATCCCCGCCGGCATGGCGGTCCGCTTCGAGCCGGGCGAGACCCGGACCGTGCAGCTCGTGGAGATCGCCGGGGCGCGCGTCATCCGCGGCGGCAACGCGCTCGCCACCGGCCCGGTCTCGGAGGAGGGGCGCCGGAAGGCGCTCGAGGCGGTCCGCGCCCGCGGGTTCGCGCACCAGGACGAGGAGGTCTGACCCATGGCCCGGACGATGGAGCGTGACCAGTACGCGCAGGTCTACGGCCCGACGAAGGGCGACCGGATCCGGCTCGGCGACACGGCGCTCGTCGCCGAGGTGGAGCACGACTTCACGACCTACGGCGACGAGTGCGTGTTCGGCGGCGGCAAGGTGCTCCGCGACGGCATGGGGCAGGCGGCCGGCGTCCGCGACGAGGAGGTGCTCGATCTCGTCGTCACCAACGCGCTCGTCGTCGATCACGTGGGCATCTTCAAGGCGGACGTGGGCGTGAAGGGCGGCCACATCGCCGGCCTCGGCAAGGCGGGCAACCCCGACGTCATGGCCGGCGTGACGCCCGGGATGGTGGTGGGGCCGGGGACCGAGTGCATCGCGGGGGAGGGGATGATCCTCACCGCCGGCGGCATCGACAGCCACATCCACTTCATCAGCCCGCAGCAGGCGTTCGAGGCGGTCGCGAGCGGCGTCACCACGATGCTCGGCGGCGGCACCGGGCCGGCCACCGGCACCAACGCGACCACCTGCACGCCCGGCGCGCGCCACGCCCAGCTCATGCTCCAGGCGCTCGATCCGCTGCCCGTGAACGTCGGGCTCCTCGGCAAGGGCAACGCCGCCCGGCCCGAGGGGCTCCGGGAGCAGCTCCGCGCGGGCTGCATGGGGATGAAGCTCCACGAGGACTGGGGCACCACCCCGGCGGCGATCGACACCTGCCTCTCGGTCGCGGAGCGCGAGGACGTCCAGGTCGCGATCCACACCGACACCCTCAACGAGGCGGGCAACGCCGAGCACTCGATCGCGGCGTTCGCGGGCCGGACGATCCACTCCTTCCACACCGAGGGCGCGGGCGGCGGCCACGCCCCCGACATCATCCGCGTGTGCGGCGAGCCCAACGTGCTCCCGTCGTCGACCAACCCGACGCGGCCCTTCACGGTCAACACGCTCGACGAGCACCTCGACATGCTCGTCGTCTGCCACCACCTCGACCCGTCGCTCCCGGAGGACCTCGCCTTCGCCGAGAGCCGCATCCGCGGCGAGACCATCGCCGCCGAGGATCTCCTGCACGACCTCGGCGCGATCTCGATGATGAGCTCCGACTCGCAGGCGATGGGGCGCGTGGGCGAGGTGATCACGCGGACCTGGCAGACCGCCGACAAGCTCCGCCGCCAGCGCGGGCGGCTCCCGGAGGAGCGCGGCGAGAACGACAACCTCCGGATCCGGCGCTACGTGGCCAAGTACACGGTCAACCCGGCCATCGCGCACGGCCTCGCCCACCTCGTGGGATCGGTCGAGGTCGGCAAGCTCGCGGACCTGGTCCTCTGGCGTCCCGCCTTCTTCGGGGCGAAGCCGGAGCTGGTGCTCAAGGGCGGGTTCATCGCCTGGGCGCAGATGGGCGACCCCAACGCCTCGATCCCCACGCCGCAGCCCGTCGCCATGCGCCCGATGTTCGGCGCGTTCGGCCGGGCGACCGGTGCGACCAGCGTCGCATTCGTCTCGCGCCTCGCGGTCGAGACCGGCACCGTGCACGCGTACGGCCTCGCGAAGCAGATCGAGGCGGTGCGCGGCTGCCGCGGGATCGGCAAGCGCCACATGAAGCTCAACGACGCGCTGCCGCGGATGGACGTCGATCCCGAGACGTACGAGGTGCGGGCCGACGGCGTGCTGCTCCGGTGCGAGCCGGCGGAGCGGGTGGCGCTGGCGCAGCGGTACTTCCTGTTCTGAGCGACGCGATGTCCACGTGGCTCCTCCACCAGCTCGCGGACTCCGCCCTCCCCACGGGCGGCTTCGCCCACTCCGGCGGGCTCGAGGCGGCCGTGCAGCTCGGCCGCGCGGCCGGGCCGGACGAGCTCGCCGACCTCGTCGACGAGGCAGTCTGGTCGCTCGCCACCTCCGCGCTGCCGTTCGTGAGCGCGGCCTTCCGCGACCCCGCCGCGCTCGCCGCGCTCGACCTCCGGTGCGACGCGAGCCTGCCGGGCCACGTCGCGAACCGCGCGAGCCGCGCCCAGGGCCAGGCGTACCTCCGCGCCGCGGGCGCCGCGTTCGGCGCGCCCGCCGAGGCGGTCGCCGACGAGGTCCGCGCCCGGCGCCTCCCCGGCCACCTCGCGCCCGCGTTCGGCGCGGTGCTCCGCGCGCTCGGGGCCGCAGAGGAGGACGCGCGGCGGCTCTTCCTCTTCCAGGGTGCGCGCGCGCTCGTCTCCGCCGCCGTGCGGCTCGGCGTCGTCGGACCGCTCGAGGCGCAGTCGCTCCTCGCGCGCGCCGGGGACGCGGCGGAGCGCGCCCTCGCGGCGACCGTCGAGCTCCCTCCCGAGGAGGCCGCCTCGTCCGCGCCGCTCCTCGATCTGCTGCAGGGCCACCAGGACCGCCTCTACTCGAGGCTCTTCCAGAGCTGAAGGAACCCACATGAACCCCACGCGAGACCTCTCCGCCTGCTCAGCGACCCGTGAACGAGCCCGCTCCCGAGCCCGCGCCCGAGGAGCCCCCGGGCTCGGGCTCGGGAGCGTTCACGGGTTGCTCCTCCACGCCGGCCACGACCCCGCCGAGGGCCCCGGCACCTTCGCCGCCCGCGAGCGCGCCCGGCGCCGCGACCTCTCCCGCCGCGCGTTCACGGTGGGCGTGGGCGGCCCGGTCGGCAGCGGCAAGACGGCGCTCGTCCTCGCGCTCTGCCGCATGCTCCGCGACACCCTCTCGCTCGCGGTGGTGACGAACGACATCTTCACGAAGGAGGACGCCGAGTTCCTCACGCGGAACGAGGCGCTCCCGCCCGACCGGATCCGCGCCGTCGAGACCGGCGGCTGCCCGCACGCCGCCATCCGCGAGGACGTCACCGCGAACCTCCTCGCGCTCGAGGCGCTCACCGAGCTCCACCGCCCCGAGCTCCTCTTCTGCGAGTCGGGCGGCGACAACCTCGCGGCCCACTTCAGCCGGGAGCTGGCCGACTTCACCATCTACGTCATCGACGTCGCCGGCGGCGACAAGGTCCCGCGCAAGGGCGGCCCGGGCATCACGCAGTCGGATCTCCTCGTCGTGAACAAGACCGACCTCGCCCCCGCCGTGGGCGCCGACCTCGGCGTCATGGCGCGGGACGCCGCGAAGATGCGCGGCGCCGGGCCGGTGGTGTTCGCGCAGGTGACCCGGGGCGTGGCGGTGGACGACATCGCCGCCCACGTCCTCCACGCGCTGCAGCACGCGACCGGGCGGCCGCACTGACGGGACGAGCGTTCCGCCGTGATGCGGGTGCGGCTCCCGGGCAGGGTTCGGCCCTCAACTTGTCGTCCCCCCGCCCGCGGGCTAGCATCGGCGCGGAATGCCTGCCGTCGGCCCGTACAGGGGGATCTCCCCGCGCCTTCACCCGTCCGTCCTCGTGATGGACGGGGCGACGCTGATCGGCGACGTCGAGCTCGGCGAGGGCTCGTCCGTCTGGCCGGGCGTGGTCGTCCGCGGCGACGTCTGCCACGTCCGGATCGGCGCCCGCACCAACCTCCAGGACGGCACGGTGGTGCACGTCACCACCGACACGCACCCGACGATCGTCGGGGACGACGTCACGGTCGGTCACAGGGCCGTGCTGCACGGTTGCACGATCCGCGACCGCTGCCTCATCGGGATCGGCGCGATCGTGCTCGACGGCGCGGTGGTCGGGCCGGACGCCTTCGTGGGCGCGGGGGCGCTCGTCACGCCGGGGACCGTGGTCCCGCCGGGCACGATGTTCCTGGGCGCGCCGGGGCGCGTGAAGCGCCCGCTCACGCCGGAGGAGCTGGCGGGGCTGCGTGCATCGGCGGCGCACTACGTCGAGGTGGCGGCCCAGTACCGCGCGGACGGGTGGGGGAAGCGGTGACGACCCAGGAGCTGCTCGAGCGCAACGCGCTCTTCAAGGGCTTCACCGAGATCGGGCTCCGCCTGTTCGCCGGCATCGCCGAGGCGAAGGCGTTCCCGGCCGGCGCGCCCCTGTTCGTCGAGAACATGGTGGGCGAGTCGCTCTTCATCGTGAAGTCCGGCGCGGTCCGCCTGAGCCATCGCGTCGACGGCGTGGAGAAGGAGCTCGGGATCGTGGGGCCGGGCGAGCACCTGGGCGCCCTCGCGCTCCTCGCGAAGACCGTCCGCCTCGTGTCGGCCGTGGCGGTCGCGCCGACCGAGGTGGTCGAGCTCTCGCACCGCGAGTTCGTGAAGCTCCAGCCCGAGAAGCCGCAGGCCTGCCTGAAGCTCGCGCTCGCCATCGCCGCCGACGTCGCGGCGCGGATGGCCGAGAACCGCGACGCCCTCCAGCGCCTGGTCCGCTGAGCCTCGCCGGACGGGTGCGGCGGGCCCACACCCTCGGAGGCGGGTGAGCGCTCGGCTGGTATGGACGCCGCGCCCGGAGTCCGGTAGTAGCCATGCGACGCCGCTCCGGGGAGGGTCGGCGTGCCGGTCTCCGCCCGGACGCATGGGCGGCGACCTGACGGCCGGACAGGAGATCGCGGCGGATGCTCGAGCAGCTCGTGCAGATGGGAGGGCAGACCCTCCAGTTCGGCTGCGCCTTCGTCTTCCTGGCCCTGCTCCTGTGCGGCTTCGGCCTGCCGATGCCCGAGGACATCATCCTCGTGTCCGGCGGGATCATCGCCTGGAAGGCCTCGCCGATCCGCGAGCTGGCGGACCACCCGTCGCTCCGCGCCATGCTCGGCGATCCGGGGCTGCTCGCGATGGTCGCCGCGGGCCTGGCCGGCATCCTCGCCGGCGATCTCGTCATCTTCCTCGCCGGACGCCGCTTCGGGTCGAGGGTCGCGGACTTCCGCCCCCTCCGCCGCATCGTCCCGCCGGCGAAGCTCGAGCAGGTCGAGAAGCTGATGCGCCGGCGCGGCGATCTCGTCGTGGTCATCGCGCGCTTCCTCCCCGGCCTGCGCGCGCCGACGTACTTCACGGCCGGTCATGCGCGGATGCCGGTCTGGGAGTTCCTGCTCCTCGACGGCCTCGCGGCGCTCGTGTCGGCGCCGGTCTGGGTCTGCCTCGGGTTCTACTTCGGCTCGGACATCGAGGCGGCGGCCCGCAAGGCGACCGAGTTCGGCCACTACATCATGGCCGCGGTGGGGGTCGTCCTCCTCGCGCTGGCCGCGCGCTGGCTGCACGTGCGGCGGACCCGGGCGCGGGCGGCGGCGGACGCCGCCGCGGCGAACGAGCTCGCGGCCGAACCGCCGAGCGCCCGCTCGCGCGCCTCGGGCGGCGCTCCCGAGCCCTGACGGCGCCCGTCCCGGCTACCGCGCCTCGGCGCGCCCGAGCAGCCTGTCGAGGAACCGGCGCAGGCGGCCGGGCGGCGACCGCGGCGCCGGCACGCCGTTCGGCGGCGTCGTCGCGACCGGGAACGTGCCGGTCGCGCCCTTCGAGGTCCCGTCGTCGACCTTCTGCAGCGCCGCCTTCGGCCCCACGCCGACGGAGAGCACCGCCGGCGTCAGCTTGCCGGTGTTCAGCTCGCGCGCGGTCACGTTGAGGAGGCACTCGGCGCCGAGCTCGAAGGAGACGGCGATCTTCACCATCCCGCGCGGCCCCGACGGGAGGTCGGGGAGGCGCACCCTGCCGATGCACTCGCACTCCGACGCCCGCGGGCTCTCGCCCTGGAGGACGACGAGCTCGAACTCGGTCTGGCCGTCGCGGGTGGTCGTGAGGCCGTACTGCTTGCGGACCGGGAGCGGCGTGTTCCGCTCGATGATGGTCTTCACGCGGTCGCCGGGGAGGGCGATGCCGATCGACATGGGCAGGACGTCGATGAGCACCACGCCTTCGGCGCTGCCGAGCGAGTGCGCGAGCAGCGCCGCCCCGATCGCCACCGCCTCGTCGGGGTGCACCGCGCGCGACGGCGGCTTCCCGAAGAACGCCGCCACCCGCTCGTGGACGAGCGGCATGCGCGACTGGCCGCCGACGAGCAGCACCTCGTCGATGTCCGAGGGCGAGAGGTTCTTGGCCGCGAGGACCTCCCGGCAGACCTCGATCGTCCGGTCCACGAGCGGCGCGACCAGGGAGACGACGTCGGCGCGCGAGAGGGTGGCGTCGAGCGAGAGCGGACGGCCCTCCTTCATGGCCAGGAACGGGAGCTGGACGGGGAACTCGGTCCGCTCGGAGAGGGCGCACTTGGCGCGCTCGGCCGCGTCCACGAGGCGCGAGAGCGCCACGCGATCGCCCGAGAACGCCTCGCCCGTGTTCTCCTTCCAGGCCTCGAGCAGGCGCTCGACGATGCGGGCGTCGAAGTCCACGCCGCCGAGGAACGTGTCGCCGCCGGTGGAGATCACCTCGAAGACGTTGTCGTTGAGCTCGAGCACGGAGGCGTCGAACGTGCCGCCGCCGAGGTCGTACACGAGCACCCGCTGGTTCACGCGCCGTCCGAAGGCGTAGGCCAGGGCCGCCGCGGTGGGCTCGTTCAAGATCCGCTCGACCTGGAGCCCCGCGAGCGCGCCGGCCTCGCGGACGGCCGCGCGCTGCCGCTCGTTGTAGTAGGCGGGCACGGTGATGACGGCGCGGTTGACCTCCTCGCCGAGGTGGTTCTGCGCGACCTCCTTCACCTCGCGGAGGACGAGCGCCGAGACCTGCTCGAGCCGGAGCACCTCGGGGCCGAGCTTCACCGCGGCGAGGCCCTCCGGGCCGGCCACGATCTCGTAGGCGAACTTGCTCTTGATGTCCTGGACGACGTGGGACTCGTACGCGCGGCCCACGAGCCGCTTCGCGCCCCAGACCGTCTGGCGCGGGTTGGTGAGGAGCTGCGCGCGGGCGAGGTGGCCGACGACGATCCGGTTGCGGGCGTTCAGGGCGACGATCGACGGGACGGTGTTGTAGCCCTCGCGCGAGGGGATGACGAAGGGCTTCCCGTCCTTCACCACCGCGGCGCACGAGTTGGTCGTGCCGAGGTCGATGCCGATGATCGTCCGCGAGGGCCGCGTGATCGGGACCGGCGCGTCGGGGAGATCGATCGCCACGCGCGCCGGGCCGGCCGCGAGCTGCTCGATCCGGTGCGGCAGCGAGAGGTCCGCCTGGGCGGCGCCGGCGGGACGCGGCGCGCGCGGGGCCGTGGGGGGCGGGAGCGGCGGGGGCGTCGTCGCGGGGCGAGGCGCGGGCGTCGTCGCGGGCTGGGGCGGAGGGGTCGCGGCGGACCGGGGCGGAGGCGTGGACGCAAGCCGGGGCGCCACGGGCGGCGCGCTCGCCGTGCTCGCCGCGCCCGGCGCGGCCGGCGCGGCGCTGCGCTTCTCGCGGAGCGCGACCATCCGGTCCACGACCGCGCGCGACGCGTCGTCGAGCTTCGTGAACTGGATCCCCATCCCGGGCGCGAGCGGCTTCCCCTGCGCCGGGGCGTCGGCCGCCTGGATCCACCGGACCACGCCCTGCGCGCGGAGGACCGCCTCGCCGGACTGGAGCCGGATCTCGAGGTTGAGCAGGGTGCCGACCGGGCGCGGCTCGCGCGTGCGGATGAAGAGCCCGCCGCGCGACATGTTGACCGAGAAGCGCTCGACGAACTCGTCCACGCTTCCGTACGCGAGGCGTACCAGGAGGCCGACCGGCTGGCGCTCGCCGCCATGTTTGTCGGAGGGCCCCTCCACGAGCGGTAAGGATTATCCCCTCGGGGGTCCGCGCGGAGCAAGCGCACGCACCAGGAAAGCCGCCGGAATTGGGGTGCCGGGGTGCGGAGCTGCGCGTGTGTGCGCCGCGACCCCAGCTGCCTTGACGGTCCTACACGGGGTTGCGTATACGTCCGCATGCTCAACCGCGACGAGCTCCGGCTGGCGCTGACGTTCGACGACGTCCTGCTCCTCCCCGCCGAGTCGGACGTGCTCCCGAAGTCGGTCGACACCTCCACCCGCTTCACGCGCAACCTCCACCTCAACGTCCCCATCGTCTCGGCGGCCATGGACACGGTCACCGAGGCGCGCATGGCCATCGCCATGGCCGCGACGGGCGGGCTCGGGTTCATCCACAAGAACCTCTCGATCGAGGACCAGGCCGCACAGGTCGTGAAGGTGAAGAAGTACGAGACCGCGGTCGTCACCGACCCGGTCACCATCGCCCCGGAGGCGCCCATCCACCAGGCGGTGGCGCTCATGCGCGAGCACGGGATCAGCGGCATCCCGGTGGTGCAGAAGGGGCGGGCGGTCGGCATCCTCACCAACCGCGACCTCCGGTTCGAGAAGAACCTCGAGCAGCGGGTCGAGCAGGTGATGACGCGCGAGCTCGTCACCGCTCGCGAGGGGGTGACCATCGAGGAGGCGAAGGAGCTCCTGCACCGCCACCGGATCGAGAAGCTCCTCGTGGTGAACGAGCAGTTCGAGCTCAAGGGGCTCATCACCATCAAGGACATCGAGAAGATCCAGAAGCACCCGAACGCCGCCAAGGACCGGCTGGGCCGCCTGCTCTGCGGCGCCGCCGTGGGGCCCGGCGCGGATCGCGAGGCGCGGATCGCCGCCCTCCTCAAGGCGGGCGCGGACGTCATCGCCATCGACACCGCGCACGGGCACTCGCGCAACGTGATCGACGCGGTCGCCGCCACCCGGTCCAACTTCAAGAACGCCGAGATCGTGGCCGGGAACGTCGCCACCGCCGAGGCGGCGGAGGCGCTCTGCAAGGCGGGCGTGGACGCGGTGAAGGTCGGGGTCGGGCCGGGCTCCATCTGCACCACCCGGGTCGTCGCGGGCGTCGGCGTCCCGCAGATCACCGCCGTCGACGAGTGCGCCCGCGCCGCCGAGAAGTACGGCGTCCCGGTGATCTCCGACGGCGGCGTGAAGTACTCGGGCGACGTCGTCAAGGCCCTCGCCGCCGGCGCCGCCTCCGTGATGATCGGCTCGCTCCTCGCCGGCACCGAGGAGGCGCCCGGCGACGTGATCCTGTACCAGGGCCGCAGCTACAAGTCGTACCGGGGCATGGGCTCGCTCGGCGCGATGAAGCAGGGCTCGCGCGACCGGTACTTCCAGGGCGACGTGACCGACGCGGAGAAGCTCGTCCCCGAGGGGATCGAGGGCCGGGTGCCGTACAAGGGCACGCTGGAGATGACGATCTTCCAGCTCGTCGGCGGCCTCCGGAGCGGCATGGGGTACCTCGGGTGCAAGAGCATCGCCGAGCTGCGCACCAAGCCGCGGTTCGTCCGGATCTCCTCCGCCGGCCTCCGCGAGAGCCACGTGCACGACGTGATCATCGAGAAGGAAGCGCCGAACTACCGCGCCGAGTGAGGCGCGCCTCCGCTCGCCCTGAGCCTGTCGAGGGGCGAGCGGTGTCGGGCTCGGGCGCGGGCTCGGGCTCGTTCACGGGAACGCGGAGCCGATCGAGCTCATGAACGACATCCACGCAGAGAAGATCCTCATCCTCGACTTCGGCTCGCAGTACACGCAGCTCATCGCCCGGCGGCTCCGCGAGCTCGGCGTCTACTGCGAGATCCACCCCTGCACCGCCTCTGCGGCGACCATCCGGGCCTTCGCCCCGAAGGGCGTCGTCCTCTCCGGCTCGCCGTCCTCGGTGACCGCCGAGGGG
>DASPMI010000193.1:0-65779 GCA_035627135.1 Anaeromyxobacter sp.
GATGACCGAGGCGGGCGTCGAGAAGATGGAGAAGAAGCTCAACGTCCAGAACCTCTACGCGCCGGAGGAGGTCGAGACCCTCCACCACGTCGAGCAGGCGCTGCGCGCCCACCACCTCTACCGGAACGAGGTGGACTACGTGGTGAAGAACGGCGAGGTGATCATCGTCGACGAGTTCACCGGCCGTCTCATGCCGGGCCGGCGCTGGTCCGACGGGCTCCACCAGGCGGTCGAGGCCAAGGAGGGCGTGAAGATCGAGGCCGAGAACCAGACCCTCGCCACGATCTCCTTCCAGAACTACTTCCGCATGTACTCGAAGCTGGCGGGCATGACCGGCACCGCCGACACCGAGGCGGAGGAGTTCGCGAAGACCTACAGCCTCGACGTGGTGGTGATCCCCACCAACAAGACCAACATCCGCAAGGACTCCGAGGACGTCGTCTACCGGACCGAGGGCGAGAAGTTCGAGGCCATCTGCCAGGAGATCGAGGGCCGCCACGCGAAGGGGCAGCCGGTCCTCGTGGGCACGGTCTCGGTCCAGAAGAGCGAGGTGGTCTCGTCGCTGCTCAAGCGCCGCGGCGTGCCGCACAACGTCCTCAACGCCAAGCACCACCAGCGCGAGGCCGAGATCGTCGCCCAGGCCGGCCGCAAGGGCGCGGTGACGATCTCCACCAACATGGCCGGCCGCGGCACCGACATCATCCTCGGCGGCAACCCGGAGATGATGGCGAAGCACGAGGTCGGGCCGGAGCCGGACGCGCCGATGGAGGGCGAGGAGCAGGCCGCCTTCGAGGCGCGGAAGCTCCAGTGGGGCCAGCGGCTCAAGGAAGCGGCGGAGCGGCTCAAGGCCCAGACGGCGGCCGAGCACGAGGAGGTCGTCGGGCTGGGCGGCCTCCACATCGTGGGCACGGAGCGGCACGAGTCCCGCCGCATCGACAACCAGCTCCGCGGCCGCGCCGGCCGTCAGGGCGACCCGGGCTCCTCGATCTTCTTCCTCTCGCTCGAGGACGAGCTCATGCGGATCTTCGGGTCCGAGCGGATCCAGGGGCTCATGAAGGCGATGGGGATGAAGGAGGGGGAGCAGATCGAGCACCCCTGGCTCACCAAGGCCATCGCGAACGCGCAGAAGAAGGTCGAGGCCCAGAACTTCGACATCCGGAAGAACCTGCTCGAGTACGACGACGTGATGAACCAGCAGCGCCGCAGCATCTACCGGCTGCGCCGGATGGTGCTGGGCTTCGGCGCGGGCGTGCCGGTCGTCGAGTACGACGAGGATCCGCGGACCCGGAAGAAGACGCGGCGCGAGACCGTGTACCAGTGGTCCGACGCGCGCGAGCACATGCTCGACCTCATCGAGGACCTGGTGCTCGAGATGGTCGGCGCCGCCTGCGGGCCGCGGATGGCGGAGTGGGACCTGGACAGCCTGGCGGCGGTCATCAAGGACCAGTTCGGCCTCTCGATGACCTTCGCCCCGCCGAGCGGCAACGCCGCCCAGGCGCGCCAGGCGCTGGCCGAGCAGGTCTACAACGTCGTCGAGAAGGCCTACCGGCAGAAGGAGGAGGAGCTCGGGGTCGAGCCGGACGGGACCCTGCGCCTCCGCCGGTACGAGCAGTTCCTCTACCTCCAGGCCATCGACCAGCAGTGGAAGGACCACCTGCTCTCGATGGACCACCTGAAGCAGGGCATCGGCCTGCGCGGCTACGGGCAGAAGGACCCGAAGCAGGAGTACAAGAAGGAAGGCTACGCGATGTTCGTCCAGATGACCTGGCGCGTGAAGAGCGCGGTCATCGGGAACCTGCTCCGGCTCCAGCTCGTCCGTCAGGAGTCGGCGGAGGAGATCGAGGCGAAGCGCCTCGCGATGCAGCGCCGCGCGATGGCGATGGCGCGCGCGAGCCACGCCGAGGCCGGCGCGGGGGCGGACGGCGAGGCCAAGAAGCCGAAGCAGGAGACGGTCGTCCGCACGCAGCCCAAGGTCGGCCGGAACGACCCGTGCCCGTGCGGCTCGGGCAAGAAGTACAAGAAGTGCCACGGGGCGACGGAGACGGCGGCGTAGGGGCGTTGCTCTCGTCAGTCGTGTCTTGGCGTGTTGGCGTCCGTTCGTCGGATCCTTTCGTCGCGTTGGTGTCCGTACGCCTCGCCTGGGGGCGCGTTGCCGTGGGCGGCCGCCGGGGCCTGCCGGGCTCGCCGACCAGGTAGAATGCTCGGCGCGCAGGCTGATCGGATGCCGCGCGCGGAGGACGCACGGCGCGTTCGTGCGCTCGGGGCAAACTCGGTCGGCCATATCGCGCTGCGCGCGATGGCCGACCTCGGACATGCCCCTCGCGCCCGGTGGGGCCACGCCGCGCGCGTTCCTTGCTCGTTCCGTGCGGCGCCTGCGCCGATGGTCGGCTCGCTCCGGCAGGCCCCGCCGTCCGCCTGGGGGCGTTGCTTGTGGCGGCTCGGCTGCAGGAACGAGAGGGGCGCTGTCCGTGATCGCGCCATGGCCGAGCGCGCCATAGCCGAGCCCTCCCCTCAGCACCGTCGCCCCTCCCCTCGGGACGACCGCCCATCACTCCCGCGAGGCGTGCGGCCTCCGCCCCGGATTCGCGTACGTGCCAGGCGGGCGTCGGCTGTTGGCTCGAGCGGCTAGAACGCCTCGAGGACGAGCAGATAGAACTGCACCCCGAAGCGGCTCGCCGCGACGTCCATCCGGACGTTGGCGCCCTCGTCGGTGAGCCGGTACCGGAGCCCGAGGCCGCCGGCGAGCTTGGGGTCGTCGAGCCGGAGCGCGCCGATCCGCGGGGCGACGTCGCCGACCGCGCCGAACGCGACGCCGGAGATCCGCCGCCAGATCGGCGCGCGCAGCTCGGACTGGAGCGTCCAGCCGACCTCGTCGCGGTAGCGGCCCTCGCGGATCCCGCGGAGCATGCGGGTGGAGCCGAGCCGCGGGAGGAGCGTGAAGGGGGCCTCGCCGGAGACCGCCTCGGCGTAGCCGTGGAGCCCGAGCACGAGGCCGCCCGGGAGCGGCGCGAAGTGGCGGAGCTCCAGGACGCCGCGGCCGTAGGCGCCGGTCCGCGACAGCGCCGCCGGCGCGTACACGTACCAGACCTGCGCCATCGACCCGCGCCGGGGCCAGAACGTCCCCTCGCGCGTGTCCCAGGTGAGCCCGAGCCCGGCCGCCGCGCCCGCGGAGCCGTCCGCGCCGGTGACTCCGCCCGCGGCGAGCGCGCCGTCCGGCGCGACCTCGTCGATCTCCTCGGCGCGGAGCTCGAGCCGCGGCCCGGCGCGGAGGCGGGCCCACCCGAGGACCGGCACCTCCGCCGAGGCGACGAGGTCGAGCGTACGGCGCCGGAACTTCTCGCGCGCGCCCGAGCGCGTGTCCGGGCCGATGCCGTAGAAGCGATCCGGGTACGACACGGCGCGCGCCCGCGCCCCCAGCACGGCGCCCCCGGGGCGCGCGTAGTCGGCGGCGAGGTCCAGGAGGCCCTGGCCCTCGGTCGTGTAGAGCGCGGTGGCGAAGAGGCTCGCCGGGCGCGGCGCGCCTTCCACCGGCAGGTGCAGGCCCGCCGAGGCGCCCCCGCCGAGCCCGGTCTCGGGCAGGTACGAGACCACGGGGATGAGGAACCACCGGCGGCGCGCGGCGTCCGGCGCCGGCAGGGGGACGGGCGCGGGCGCCGGATTCGGAGGGGTGGTGACCGCGGCCGGGACCGCCTCCACCGCGCCGGACGGGGAGACCGCGGGCGGCGGGGGCGACGTGGCGGAGCTGACGTCGGCGCTCGCCGTCCGCGCGGCGACCAGGAGGGAGACGAGGGAGATGAGGGCGGCGCGCCGCATGGGTCCGGCGCAGCGTACCGGTCCGGCGGTCGCGGGGCCAGCCGTACAAGGGTGGGCAGGTGACGCCGCTGTGCGCCGGTGCTAGGTCTCCCCTCGCGTGCAGACGCCCGAGCCGTTCGACCTGCTCCTCACCGTCGAGAGCCACGGCTGGTACGACCTCCCGCCGTGGCGCTGGGACCGCGCCCAGCGGCGGCTGGGGAGACCGCTGCGGCTCGCCTCCGGCCGCGCCGTGTTCGCCGAGGTCGGCCAGGCGGACCGCGGGCTCGCGTTCCGGGCCGTCGCCGAGGGGCGGCTCTCGGCCGCCGAGGCCCGCGAGGCGCGGGACGCGATGGCGGCCTGCCTCGCGCTCGACGAGGACCTGGCGCCCTTCCGCGCCCGCGTCGAGGCGCTCGAGGCGGTGCGGGCGTCGGGTAAGGGCAAGGACCTGCCGGATCTGCGCTGGGCGGTCGCGAGCGGTGCGGGGCGGCTGCTCCGCTCCCCGACGGTCTTCGAGGACGCGGTGAAGACCCTCTGCACCACGAACTGCACCTGGGCGGTGACGCGGGGGATGGTCGGGCGCCTCTGCGCCGAGCTCGGCGCGCCCGCGCCGCTCGAGACCCGGACGTTCCCCACGCCCGCGGCGATGGCGTCGCGCGACGCGCGCTTCTACCGCGAGGTGATCCGGACCGGGTACCGGGCGCCGTTCTTCGTCGCCCTCGCCCGCGGGGTGGCGGAGGGCCGGATCGACCTCGAGCGGCTGCGCACGCCGGCCCACCCGGCGGAGGACGTCGACGCCGTCGCCCGCGAGATCCGCGCGCTCGACGGGTTCGGCCCCTACGCGACCGAGCACCTGCTGCGGCTGCTCGGCCGCCACGGGCACCTCGCGCTCGACTCGTGGAACCGGAAGAAGCTCGCGCAGCTCCGCGGGAAGCGCCGGCCGCCCAGCGATCGCACCCTGCGGCGCTGGTACGCCCGGTACGGGGAGTGGGCCGGGCTCGCGATGTGGCTCGAGGTGACGGCCGACTGGCACGCGGGCGAGCTGCCCGGGTGGCCGTGAACAGGCTTCAGGGGTCAGGCTTCAGGTCAGGAACGACGGCGTGTGCTTTTCCTGTAGCCTGTAGCCCGTAGGCTGGAGCCCAGGATCGGGAGGAAACGATGAAAGCGGCGTTCGTGCTCGTGAAGTGCGAGCTGGGCAAGCTCGAAACGGTGGCCAACGCGATCATGGAGATCGAGGGCGTGTCGGAGGTCCACTCGATCACCGGGCCGTGGGATCTCCTGGTGAAGCTGTACGCGCCCGATCACGACGCCTTCGGAGATCTCATCCCCGACAAGCTCCAGAAGATCGAGGGGATCCGCGACACCGAGACGCTGCTCGCGTTCCGCGCGTTCAAACCCACCTGAAGGTGCGACGTCATTCGCCTGAGGTCTGAGGCCTGCTCTACGGCGTCCCCGCCTGCTTCTCCGGCCGCGGCTCCGGCGCGGCGGGGGGCAGCGCCGCCGCCGCGGCGGGCGAGACGGGGGAGAGCTCCTCGGGCGGCCCGAACTCCCGCCGGTACATGTGCGCGACCGTCACGAGGAACGTGAGCACGAGCGGACCGAGCACGAGGCCGATGCCGCCGAACGCTGCGAGGCCGCCGAGCAGGGCGAAGAAGAGCAGCCCGCCGTGCAGCGCCATGCCGCCGCGGAGCAGGTAGGGCCGGGCGACGTTGTCGACGAGCGACACGATCACGATGCCCCACGCGATGAGGAAGACGCCGGCGATCGGGTGGCCGGTCGCGAGGAGCAGGAGGCCGACCGTCACCACCACGAAGGAGCCGCCGACGGCGGGCACGAGCGCGACGATGAAGGTCGCCAGCGTGAGGAAGAACAGGTTCGGCGCGCGCGCGATGACGTAGCCCACCACGCCCGCCCCGGTCTGGATGGCGGCCGTGGCGAGGCTCGCGAGGAGCACGGAGACGCTCGTGCGCCGGAACTCGTCGAGGAGCTTGCGGAGCTGGCCGGGGCGGAGCGGCACGTGGGCGTCGATCCAGTCCACGAGGCGCGAGCCGTCGGTGAGGAAGAAGAAGAGGGCGATGAGGAAGAGGACCGCCCGGAAGATCGCCGCGCCCGTGGCCACGAGGAACCCGCCCACGGCCTGCGCCGCCTCGCCGCCGCCCGCGCCCGCGAGCTGCCGGAGCGACCGCTGCGGATCGGGGATCGCCGCGACGAGGCGGCGGGCCAGCTCCTCGATGGGATCGGGGAGCCGCCGGACGAGCCCGGCGAACCCCTCGCTCGCGAGCGCCTTCCGGAACCACTCGATCCCCTCCAGGACCTCCGTGACGATCGCGGCGCTCAGCCCGCCGAGCGGGAGGACGACCGCGAGCAGCACGCCGAGCGTGATCACCAGGGCCGCGAGCTTCCGGCGGCCGCGGAGCAGGCCCGTGAGGCGATCGAACGGCGTCTGGAGCGCCGCCGCGAACACGGCGGCGAGCGTGAGCGGGACCCAGAACGGGAGGATGAGCCACGCCGCGAGGGCGATGGCCGCGATGAGCAGGAAGACGAGCAGGCGCTGGGCGTGGACCTCGGAGGCCATCGGGATCTCCCACTCAAAAGTTCGAGTACACCCGCTCCTTCGGCACGCCGGCCTCCGCGAGCGTCCGCCGCACGTCGTCGACCATCGCCGTCATCCCGGACACGAACGCGCAGGTCTCGCCGGGGGCCGAGCCGCCGAACGCCAGCGTGCGCGCCACCTCCTGGACGCGCCCGCGGACCCCTTCCCAGGCGTCGTCCGCCTGGGACGGGCAGAGCACGACCCGCACGCCGGCGCGCTCCCAGGCGAGGTACTCGCCGCGGTACGCGAACTCGGCGCCGTGCCGCTGGCCGTAGAAGAGCGTGAGCCGGTTCACCCGCTGGCGCTCGCGCACGAGGTGCTGGATGACGGCGCGGATCGGCGCGACGCCGGAGCCGGCGGCGAACAGCAGCACGTCGCGGCCGAGCGCGGCCTCCACAGGGAAGCCGTTCCCGAACGGCTCGGTGAGCTCGAGCGCGCCGCCGGGGGCCGCGTCGGCGATCACCGCGTCGGCGACCTTGCCGCCGCGCTTCACGAGGAGCTCGGCGACGCCCGCCGGGTCGGGCGCGCTGGCGAGGGCGAAGAACCCCTCGCCCGGGCGCGTCCGGATCTTCACCACCTGGCCCGGCTGCACGTGGGCGCGCGCCAGCGGCGCGGGGAGCGCGAGGCGAATGCCCCGGAACGCGGCCGTCTCGTCCCAGGCCCCGAGGACCGGCACGGCGTGATGGACGGTCGGCCCGAGCATGGGAGAGATGTAACGCAGAGACGAGTCGGGCGAAACAGGTCGGCTCGCCCGCGCAGGCCGCCGCCGTCCGCTCCGCTCAGTACTTCAGGAGTGAGTGCACCCGCTCCGGGCCGAGCCGCTTCGCGCCGTCGAGGAAGCCGAGCTCCACGAGGAACGAGAAGCCGACGAGCGTCCCGCCCTGCCGCGAGACGAGGCGGCCCGTGGCGTCGGCGGTGCCGCCGGTGGCGAGCACGTCGTCCACCACCAGCACCCGATCGCCGGGTTGCACCGCGTCGACGTGCAGCTCGAGCGCGTTCTCGCCGTACTCGAGGGCGTAGACCTCGCGGATGACGTGCCACGGGAGCTTCCCGGGCTTGCGCACGACGGTGACGCCGGAGCCGAGCGCGTACGCGAGCGGCGCGGCGAAGAGGAAGCCGCGCGACTCGATGCCGACCACGCGATCGATCTGCTCGCCGCGCCAGCGCGCCGCGAACGCGTCCACCACCTGCCGGAACAGCGCCGCGTCGGCGAGGACGGGCGTGATGTCCTTGAACACGATGCCCCGCTGCGGGAAGTCCGGGACGTCCCGGACGCGGGCGCGGACGGCGTCCATGGGGTCGGTCATGTGGAAAACCCTATCACGTCCGATCGGGGGCGCGGATGCTACCGAAGGTAGAGGAGCGGGTCCCTCGGCTTCACCCCCTGGCGGACCTCGAAGTGGAGGTGCGGGCCCGTCGTCCGTCCCGTCTGGCCGACCTTCGCGACCGGCTCACCCTGCCGCACGCGCGCGCCCTCTCGCACCAGGATCTGCGAGTTGTGCGCGTACACGGTCACGAGGCCCCCGTCGTGGCGGAGGATGACGACCTTGCCGTAGCCGCTCTGAACGCCGACGAAGACGACCTCGCCATCCGCGGCCGCCGTCACCTGCGTGCCGTGCGGCGCGGCGATGTCGATGCCGTCGTGGTTGCGCGCCCCGCGCTTCCCGTAGCGGCCGTAGAGCACGCCCTTGAGCGGCCAGGCGAACGGGGCGGCCGAGGGCGCCGTCCGCACCGCCGCGGGATCGACGCGCGGCGCGGCGGGCGCGGGCGGGGCGGGCGCCGGGTCGGGGGAGCCGCCGAACCCCGGCGCCGGCTCCACGTCGAGCACCCGCGTCGCCCCGGGGACGAAGAGCTCCTGGCCGACGGCGAGCGTGCGCGGATCCTCGATGCCGTTGGTCCGCAGGAGATCGTCCGGCTCGAGCCCGTACGCCTTCGCGATCCGGTAGACGTTCTGCCCAGGCTGCACCACGTGGACGACGCCCGCGACGTCGGTGCCCTCGGGGATGGAGAGGGGCGGGCGCGGCGGCGCGGTCGCGCCGGCGCGCGGGCCGGCGCCGTCGTCCGTGGCGCAGGCGCAGAGCGCGGCCAGGGCGAGCGCGAGCCCGGGCCGGCTGGTCACGGGCTCCGTTCCTTCTCGTACCCCGGGACCGCGAGATCCTGCAGCCGCGCGAGCGCGGGGTCGTGGGTGGGATCGAGGTGGAGCGGGGTCACCGCGGCGAGGCCCGCCTTCACGGCGTTGCAGTCCGAGCCCGGGATGTCCTCGTTGCGCGCGCCGCCCTCGCCGCCGATCCAGTAGTACTTGCGGCCGCGCGGGTCCGTCTTCTCCACGACCTCGTTGCCGTACGTGCGCCGGCCGAGCCGCGTGACCGTGAAGCCGCGCACGGGCCCGGGCGGCACGTTCACGTTGAGGAGCAGCGGCGCGGGGCTCGCGCCGTTCGCGGGCGGCACCATCATGCGCCGCACGAGGGCGGCGGCGAACCGGGCCGCGTGCTCGAAGTCGTGGGGCGGCGACGCGGCCAGCGAGATCGCCGCCGCGGGGACGCCGAGGAGCGCGCCCTCGATCGCGGCCGCGACCGTGCCCGAGTAGTGGACGTCGTTCCCGAGGTTCGGGCCGTGGTTGATCCCCGACACCACGACGTCGGGGCGGGCGTGCTTGAGGACGAGGCAGATGCCCATGTACACGGCGTCGGTGGGCGTCCCGTCCACGGCGTACCACCGCGGCTGCACCTCGGCCATCCGGAGCGGCCGGTGCAGCGAGATCGCGTGGGACGACGCCGACTGCTCGCGGTCCGGCGCGACCACCCACACCTCGTCCCCGGAGAAGGCCGCCGCGAGCGCGCGCAGGCCAGCGGCGTGCACGCCGTCGTCGTTCGAGAGGAGGACTCGCACGGCGCAGAATGTACCAACCGGTGCCGCGTGCCGCCAGGAAGGCGGTCGAGGAGACGGCAGGCGGCGGCGACCGCGCCGAGCAGGAGGCCTGGAGCCCGGAGCCCGAAGCCTGTAGCCTGGCGACCACGTGACGGGACCAGGGGACACGCAGGGCGGCGGGCTGGCCTCGGAGCGGGCCGCGCGCCGCGAGGCGGAGCGGCTGGCGGCCCGGCTCGGGCGGCTGCAGGCCGTCACGGCCGCCCTGTCGCGCGCCCGCACGCCGGACGAGGTGGCCGAGGCGGCGCTCTCGACGGGCCTGTCCGCGCTCGGAGCGCACTCCGGCGTGCTCCTGGTGCAGGGCGCCCTCGGGACGGCGCTGGAGGTCCTGCGGGCCAAGGGCATCGACGATCCGGCCCTGCACCGCTGCCTCGCCGCCGGCGGCCGCTCGCCGGCCGAGGAGGCCTGGAAGTCGGGGGAGCCGCTCTACCTCGCGGAGCCGGACGCGATCGACGCCGACTTCCCGGCGTTCGCGGCGGCGCTCGGGGAGGTGCCCTGGCGCGCGTTCGCGGCGCTGCCGCTCGCCGCCGAGGGCCGGGTGCTCGGGATGCTCCTCCTCGGGTTCGACGAGGCGCGGCCCTTCGGCGAGGACGAGCGGGCGCTGGCGGGCGCGGTGGCGGGCCTCTGCGCGCAGGCGCTCGACCGGGCGCGGCTCTTCGTGGCGGAGCGCGTCTCGCGCGCCGAGGCGGTCGCGGCGCAGCGGCGGCTCGCGTTCCTCGACTCCCTCTCCGCGGTCGTCACCGACACGCTCGATCCGGGCGAGATGGCGACGCGCGTGGTCGCGCTCGCGGTGCCCGCGCTCGGCGACTGGGCGGCCGTGTTCACCGTGGGAGAAGACGGCGCCGTGGCGCGCGCGGCGGCGTCCGGGCCGGAGGCGCTCGCGGAGCGCGCCGGGTCCCTCCTCGCCGGCGAGCTGCGCCCGCGGCTCGAGGCCGTGGCGCAGGGCGGGGCGCCGGCCGTGGTCGAGGCCGAGCCAGGCGACCCCCGCGCGCCGCTCGTCGCGGCGCTCGTCCACCTCGGGGCCCGGGGCCAGGGCTTCGGCGCGCTCGTGGTCGCGTCCGCCGACCCGGTCCAGAGGTACGGCCCGCAGGACGTCGCGCTCCTCTCCGACGTCGCCCGGCGCACGGCGCTCGGGCTCGAGCACGCGCGCCTGTACCACGCCGCGCAGCTCGCCGCCCAGGCGCGCGAGGACTTCATGCAGGTCGCCTCGCACGAGCTGCAGGGCCCGGTGGCGAGCTTCCGGCTCGGGGTGGAGCTCCTCGCGCGCGAGCTCGCCCGCGGGAGCCGCGACCGCGTGGACGAGCGGCTCCGGGTCCTCATGCGCCAGGCCGAGCGCCTCGGACGGATCTCGAGCGCCCTCCTCGACGTGACCCGCATCACCGCCGGGCGGCTCACGCTGCTGCGCCACGAGGTGGACCTCGCGGCGCTCGCCCGCGAGGTGGTGGCGCGCCACGAGGACGAGGCGCAGGCCGCCGGCGCCCCGGTCGCGGTGGAGGCCGCGGGGCCGGTGCCGTGCCAGGCGGACCCGGACCGCGTCGAGCAGGTCGTCTCCAACCTGCTCTCGAACGCGCTCAAGTACGGCCGGGGGTCGCCGGTGCACGTGCGCGTCCGGGCCGACGAGGGGTACGCGGTGCTCGAGGTGCAGGACGGCGGCATCGGGATCCCGCCCGAGCAGCAGGCGCGCATCTTCGGGCGGTTCGAGCGCGCCGTCCCGCCCCGGAGCTACGGGGGCCTGGGGCTCGGGCTCTGGATCGTGCGCAGCTTCGTCGAGGCGCACGGCGGGCAGATCGCCGTCCGGAGCGCGGCCGGCGAGGGATCGACCTTCACGGTCCGGCTCCCGCTCGCCGGCGGTTGATACACTCGCGGCATGGCGCTCACGATCCGTTCCCCCGCCTTCGCGGACGGCGGCGCGATGCCGAAGCCGTTCACCTGCGAGGGTTCCAACCGCTCGCCGCCGCTCGCGTTCGCCGGCGCGCCGGCGGGCGCGAGGAGCCTCGCGCTCGTCGTCGACGATCCCGACGCCCCCGACCCGGCGGCGCCGAGGACGGTCTTCGTCCACTGGGTGCTGCACGATCTGCCGCCGGGCACGCCGGGGCTCGCCGAGGCGGTGCGGCCGGAGGATCTCCCGCCGGGCACGCAGCAGGGGACGAACGACTACGGGGCGACCGGCTGGAGAGGTCCGTGCCCACCGATCGGCCGCCATCGGTACTTCTTCAAGCTGTACGCGCTCGACGCCGCGCTCGGCCCGCTCGCCGATCGCACCAAGGCCGGCCTGCTCGCCGCGATGAAGGGGCATGTGCTCGCGGAGGCGCAGCTCGTCGGGACCTACGAGAAGAAGGGATAGCGCCCGCTCGGCCGCCTGCTGACCAGGCTCCACCGCGAGTGTAGAACGGCCGTGCGACCCCGCGCCGGACGTGGGGGCGTGCTTCCGTGCCCCACCTCCGCCGCCTCTCGTCCCTGTTCCTGCACAGCCTCGCGCTGCTCGCCGCCGCCCCGGCCGCGGGGCTGCAGGCCGCCGCGCCGCTCGCCGGCGGCGGCCGCGCGCGCGGTCCGATGAGCCGGCTGCGCCGCTCGCTACGGGCCGCGACGGCCGAGGGGATCGCGGCGGAGCTCGTCAACGCCTGCGCCGGCCCGACGATCCTGGCCGGCTGGGCGCTCCACCTCGGCGCGACGCCGCTCGAGGTGGGCGCGCTCGCCGCGATCCCGCAGCTCGCGCAGCTCGTGCAGCTCCCGTCGGCGTGGGTGACGGCGGCGTTCGGGCGGCGGCGCGTCGCCATCGCCGCGGTCGCGCTCTCCCGCCAGGCGCTCCTGCCGCTCGCGGTCGCGCCGCTCCTCGGCGCCGGGGCCGAGGGCGGGCGCGTGCTCCTCCTCGCGGTCTCGGCCGCCTCCGCCGTCCTCGGGGTGCTCGGCAACAACGCCTGGACCGCGTGGATGGGCGAGCTCGTCCCCGAGGGGCTGCGGGGCCGCTACTTCGGGCGGCGGACCGCGCTCTGCACCTTCGGCGGCACGATCGCCGGCGTCGGCGTCGCGCGGCTCCTCGACGTCGCGGCCGCGCGCGGCGCGGCGGATCTGGCGCTCGCCGCGATGGCCGGCGCCGCTTGCCTGTTCGGGGCGGTGACCACGATCCTCATGTGCCGGCAGCACGACGTCGGCGGAAGCGCAGCGCTGCCGGCGCTCGCGGCGACGCTGCGGCCGCTCCAGGACCGCGGCGCCCGCGCGCTGCTCCGCTACCAGCTCGCCTGGAACGCGTCCGTCGCGGTGGGCGGGAGCTTCTTCACCTTCCACCTGCTCCACAACCTCCGCGTCGGGTTCACCGTCGTGGCCCTCCACGGCGCGGTCGCGGCCGCGACCCGCATCCTGGCGGCGCCGCTCTGGGGGCGCGCGATCGATCGGTTCGGCGCGCGCCCGGTGCTCGCCGCCTGCTCGTTCTCCGCGGCGACGCTCCCGCTCGTGTGGCTCGCGACGTCGCCGGACCTCGTGTGGCCGATCTACGTCGACGGGGTTATCAGCGGCGTCGCCTGGAGCGGCCACGGGCTCGCGAGCTTCGCGCTGCCGCTCTCGGTGGGCCCGCGGCGCGACCGGCCGTTCTACCTCGCGACCTTCGCGATGGTGGGCGGCGCGGCGTACGCGGCGGCGACCTGGGCGGGCGGGAGCCTCGCCGCGGCGCTCCCGCACGCCGTGGCCACGCTCGGCGCCCGCGGCGGCCACGGCCTCGAGGCGGTCTTCGCGCTCTCGGCGGCGGGCCGCTTCGCGAGCGCCTTCCTCGCGCTCCGGATCCGCGAGGAGGGCGCGCGCTCGCTCGGCGAGCTCCACCGCGCCGCGACCGGCGCGGCGCTCGGCGCGCTGGCCGAGGCGCGCGTGCGGGTGCGGCTCGGTCGTCCCTGACGCCGGCGGATCACTGCCGCCAGGTGTCCCACGCGCCCAGGGCGTCGGTCCCGAGCCCCTTCACGATCCGTACGTGCTCGACGTCCATCCACTCGTCCGTGGACATCCGGATGGCGTCCTCGTGCGTGCCGCCGCGCATGACGAGCCACGGCTCGCGCGCCAGCTCCTCGTCGACGAAGATCGGCAGGCCGAAGAGGCCGAGCGGGGGCTCGGCCCCTGGCTCGCACGGCTGGAACCGGGGGGCGAACTCGTCCTCGGGGGCGAGATCCGCGCTGATGGCCCCGGTGGCGAGCGCGAGCGCGCCGAGGTCGACCTTGCGGTCCGCCGCCACCACCGCGAGGACCAGCTCGCCGTCCAGGCTCACCACGACGGTCTTCGCGACCCGCATGCCGCTCACGTGCTCGGCGGCAGCGAGGCGCTGGGCGGGCACCGCGCGGGCGTGCGCCGTGTGCTCGTACGCGGGGTGATGCTGCTTCAGGTATTGATCGACGCGCTGCGGGATCATGACCGCCTCCGCAAAGGGGTTCACCCCCGCACTAATCATCGCGGCCGCGATGAGCGAGGGGGTGTCATCACACGGGGGCTGCGCCCCCGCCCCACCCGGCAGAGCCGGCGGGGCCCCACCCCTGCTACGCGGGGCCCTGTGCCGTGCTCGCCGCTTCGCGGCCGCGCGCGGCTGCTCCGCGGGGGAGGGGCTGGGCCCCTCCCCCAGCTTCGCTGGGCCTCCTCTACCCTTCGACGGGCGGGGTGGAGGCGTCGGCGTTCGGCGGCGCCGCACCCGCGCGGACCGCGCGCAGCGAGTCCCACGAGTACAGCGCGAGCGCGCCCCAGATGAAGGCGAACGCGACGGCGTGCGCGGTCGTGAACTCCTCGCGGTACACGAGCACCGCGAGCAGGAACTGCAGCGTCGGCGTGACGTACTGGAGGAGCCCCACCGTCGAGAGGGGGAGGCTCCGGACGCCGAGGGCGAACCAGACGAGCGGGATGGCGGTGACGGGACCGGCGGCGACGAGGAGGAGGCTCGTACCTGCGCCCGCGCCGAAGGCGCCCGCGCCGTCCGCCGCGAGGACGCCGACCCACCCCAGCGCGAACGGGGCGAGGAGCGCGGTCTCGGCGAGCAGCCCGCCGACGGGGTCCACGCCGGCGCGCTTCCGGACGAGGCCGTAGAGGCCGAACGTGAGCGCGAGCGTCAGCGGGAGCCACGGGAGCTCGCCCCGGTCGACGACCAGCACGCCGACGCCCACGGCCGCGAGGACGATCGCCAGCGTCTGGACCCGCCGCAGCCGCTCGCGCAGGAACACCACGCCGAGGAGCACGCTCACGAGCGGGTTCACGTAGTAGCCCAGGCTCGCCTGGAGGACGCGCCCTGCCTGGACCGCCCAGATGTACGTGCCCCAGTTTGCGGCGATGAGCAGCGCGCTCGCCGCGACGAGGTGGCGCTTGCGGGGACCGAGGGCCTCCCGCGCCGTGGCCCAGCGGCCGAGCAGCGGGGTGGCCACCGAGAGCAGGACCACCGACCACACCACCCGATGTGCGAGGACCTCGAGCGCGGGGACGTGCGCGAGCGCCTTGAAGTAGATCGGGAAGAACCCCCAGAAGCCGTAGGCGAGCAGGGCGGAACCGAGGCCGCGGGAGCGCGAGGACACGGGGCGCACCATACCCCTGCGAGGCGGTTGCGCAATGGGGCGTCGGGCCTCAGGCCTCGGGCCTCGGGCGGGCGAGTCCTTCCTGAGGCCTGAAGCCCGAAGCCCGAGGCCCCACGGGAACGCGCGGTCTATTCTCGAGTGGCGAGGATCCCATGCCCAAGGCGGACTGGAAGACCATCTGCTGCCCGATCGACTTCTCGGACGCGTCGCGCGCCGCCATGGAGGTGGCGGCCGATCTCGCGGCCCGGACCGGCGCGTCGCTGACGCTGCTCCACGCCTACCCCGTACCCGGCTACACGTTCCCGGACGGCTCGGTCGTCGCGAGCGCGCGCATGCTCCAGGAGCTCGCCGATCAGTCGGCGAAGCACCTCGCCGAGTGGAAGAGCCAGGCCGAGGCGCTCGGTGTACGGACCGTGAACGCCGAGACGGTGGTGGGCGAGCCCGCGGCGGAGATCGTCGCCTGGGCGCGCGAGCGGAAGACCGACCTGCTCGTGCTCGGGACGCACGGGCGGACCGGCCTCGAGCACGCGCTCATGGGATCGGTGGCGGAGAAGGTGGTCCGGCGGGCGCGGTGCCCGGTGCTGACGGTCCATCCCGGCTCGTGAACCCGCGCGTCGGGTCCGGCGCCGAGGCCGGTCCGTCCCCGAACCGCGCGGCGATCCGCGCCCGCCGGTGATCGAAGATCCGCCCGAGCGCGCGGCGCACGAACAGCGCGTGCGCGAGCGCTCCGAGCGGGCCGAGCGGGAGCTCGTACTCGACCCGGTCCGAGACGCGCGTCCCGCCGGGCGCGTCCTCGAACACGTGGGTGTGGCGCCACAGCCGGTACGGGCCCGAGAGCTGGACGTCGACGAAGCGTACGCCGGGCTCCCAGGCCTCGAACCGCGTGCGCCAGCGGAACCCGACGCCGTACAGGGAGAGCCTGTAGTCGATGAGCGCGCCGGGGGCCATGGGGATGGGCCCGGGAGTGGTGACCCGGAAGCGCAGGAACTGCGGGGTGATCGCCTCGAGGTTGAACGCGTCGCCGAAGAACGCGAAGACCTCGGCCCGCGGGGCCGGGACGAGCTGCGAACGTTCGAGGACGTGGCGGCGCGCCATCGCGGCGATGTAGCGGGGGAGGGGGCCGCGCGCCGCGCGGTTTGGCTGGCGGTGAGGCCCGTTCGAGGGTAGGAAGCGGCAGCCGGCGCGGCCGGGACGCGTTTGCGCGGCGCGGGCCGCGCATCGGGGAGGAGACGACATGGCGAACCTCACGACGAGCTTCATGGGCCTCACCCTGCCGACGCCGCTCGTCCTCGGGAGCTCGGCGCTCTCGAACCGGCTCGAGAACCTCCAGGCCGCCGAGAGCCACGGCGCGGGCGCGGTGGTGCTCCGGTCGCTGTTCGAGGAGCAGATCGAGGCCGCCGACAGCGCGCTGCAGGACGAGCTCTCGCGCGGCGCCGAGGCGAGCGCCGAGGCCCGCACGTTCTTCCCGCCGCAGCGGGTCGGGCCGCACGACTACCTCGAGTTCCTCTCGAACGCGAAGAAGGCGCTCCGGATCCCGGTGATCGCGAGCCTCAACTGCGTCGCCCCGGGGAGCTGGACCGAGTACGCGAAGGAGATCGAGTCCGCCGGCGCCGACGCGCTCGAGGTGAACGTCTACGCCGTCGAGGCCGATCCGGCCCGGAGCGGCGCCGACGTCGAGAAGCGCTACCTCGAGGCCGTCGCCGAGGTGAAGGGCTCGGTCCGGATCCCGGTCGCGGTGAAGCTCTCGCCGTACTTCAGCTCGCTCGCGAACTTCGTCTCGAAGCTCGACAGCCTCGGCGTGAACGGGCTCGTCCTCTTCAACCGGTTCCTCCAGCCCGACATCTCGCTCGACCGGATGGCGGCGACGCCGAGCATGACGCTGTCGTCGCCCGCCGAGGCGCTGGTGCCGCTCCGCTGGATCGGGATCCTCCACGGGCGCACCCGCGCGCAGCTCGCGGCGTCGACCGGCATCTACGACGCCGCGGGCGTCGTGAAGCAGCTTCTCGCCGGCGCGCAGGTCGTGCAGCTCGCGTCGGCCCTCGTCAAGAACGGCATCCCGCACCTCGGCAAGGTGGCGGCGGGCCTGGACGACTGGCTGGAGAGCCGCGGCGCCGACGGCGTGGACGAGATCCGCGGCTCCCTCTCGCAGCGGGAGATCCAGGACCCGGCGACGTTCGAGCGCGCGCAGTACGTGCACTTGATCCTGAGCCAGAATATCTGACCTCGGTCGAGGTCCGAGGCTCCAGGCTTCAGGCTTCAGGAAAGACTTCGGCGTCGTTCCTGTAGCCCGTAGCCTGTAGCCGCCCCCCGCGTTTCTGTTCTCAGACGGCGCCGCGGCTGCTAGACCATTGCCTCCAGCCATGGAACGGCCGCGCCCCGCCCTGCCCGAGGAGCCTGCTCCGCCGCAGCCCGGCGCGCAGCGGCACGGCCCGCGCCACTCGCTCGGCCAGAGCTTCGGCTGGGCGTGGGCGGGCCTCGCGGGCGCGGCGGTGCGCGAGCGCAACATGCGGATCCACCTCGCGCTCGGGATCCTCGCGAGCGCCGCGGCGAGCCTCCTCCCCGTCGCCGGCGGCGAGCGGGCGCTGCTCCTCCTGGCGGTCGCGCTCGTGGTCGCCGGCGAGGCGGCCAACTCCGCGCTCGAGGCCGTCGTGGATCTCGTCTCGCCCCACTGGAACGTGCGCGCGCGCGTGGCGAAGGACGCGGCGGCGGGCGCCGTGCTCGCGCTCGCCGGCGGGAGCGTGGTCATCCTCGTCGCGATCGCCCTGCCCGCGCTCCACCGCGTCGACGCGTGGGCGAGGCTCGGCGCGGGCGCCGCCGGCGCGGTCCTGGCCGCGGGCGCGGCGTGGTTCCTTCCGCGGCACGGCCGCCGGCCGCCGGCCGTGGACCACGCCGTCCTCGCGGTGGGGCTCTCCGGGCTCGCGCTCGTCGCCTGGGCCGCCGACGGGATCGCGGGCGTCGCCGCTGCCGCGCTCCTGCTCGCGGTCGCGGCCGGGGGCGCGGTGCGGCGGCGGAGGGACAGCGAGCGGGGGACCTGAAGCGCCCCGAACGGGCGTTTCGGGCCCGTGGGGGAAGGTTTAGACGCAGTCTAAGCGCGGGACGAACACCCAGGAGCCTCTCCTCCATGAGCACCCCCGAATCGCCGTCCGACAAGCGCATCTCGTACCTGCCCACCCCCGGGCTCTCCTACGATCCGTCGGAGCCGAAGTACTGGGACCGGGCGGCGCTGGACGGCGAGGTCCAGCGCGCGTTCGAGATCTGTCACGGCTGCCGGATGTGCTTCAAGTACTGCGAGACCTTCCCCTCGCTCTTCTCGCTCATCGACGACACGCACGACGGCGACGTCCGCAAGCTCACCGCCGCGGAGACCGCGGGCGTCATGGACACGTGCTTCCAGTGCAAGCTGTGCGAGGTCCAGTGCCCGTACACGCCGCGCGACGGCCACGAGTTCCAGCTCGACTTCCCGAAGCTCGTCCACCGGTACCGCGGCGTCACGCGCAAGGGCACCCGGCGCTCGCTCCGCCAGCGCGTGCTCAACGACCCCGACGCGAGCGGGAAGATGGCGCGGATGTCGGCGGGGCTCGCCAACGTGATGAACCGGAGCCGGACCTTCCGCGTCCTCCTCGAGAAGACCGCCGGCGTGCACCGGGACAAGCTCCTGCCCGACTTCGCCTCGCAGGCGTTCGACGACTGGGCGGCGAAGCACGGCTACGTGAAGCCGGAGCCCGGCGGGGAGGCGGTGCTCTTCCAGACCTGCTACGTGCAGCACAACGAGACGCAGATCGGCAAGGACGCGCTCGAGGTGCTGCAGCGCTGCGGGGTGGACGTACGGGTCGTGAAGGGGCTCGCCTGCTGCGGCATGCCCGCGTGGGAGCACGGCGACCTCGAGGCGGTGCGAGCGCAGGCGCACCGCGACCTCGACCTGCTCTCCCCGTACGTCGAGCGCGGGGCGAAGGTGCTGGTCGTGAACCCCACCTGCTCGATGATGATGCGGCGCGAGTGGCCGCACCTGCTCGAGGGCGAGGACCGCGCACGCGCCGAGAAGCTCGCCGCGGCGGTGATGGACGTCTCCGAGTTCCTCTGGTCGATCCGGAACGAGCCCCGGTTCGACGCCGGGTTCAAGTCGGCGCCAGCCGGCGGCAAGGTCGCCTACCACGCCCCCTGCCACCTGCGGGCGCAGGGCGTCGGGTTCAAGGGGCGCGACCTCGTCCGCCGGGTCCCCGGCGTCACCATCGCCGGCTCGGTCATCGAGTGCTGCGGCCACGACGGCACGTACGCCATGACCGTCGAGGGCTTCGCGCCGTCGATCCGCGTCGGCGGCAAGGCGTTCGAGGGCATGAAGGCGGCCGAGGCCGACGTGTGGGTCACCGACTGCCCGCTCGCCGCGCTCCAGTTCCAGCAGCACGCGGGCAAGAAGCCGATCCACCCGATGACGTTCCTCGCCCGCGCGTACCGGGAGGACGGGTTCGGGCGGCCTGGGCCCGAGGGCCTGCCGGGCTCGGGCTCGGGCGCGGGCTCGAGCACGGGAACAGCGAAGAAGGAGGACGGGACGTGAGGCACGTGCGCCGCGAGGAGATCCTGCCCCTGGACGTCTACGAGCGGTCCCGCGACGAGATCCGCCGCGGCATCATGGAGGCGAAGCGGCTCCGGCGCGTGACCGCCGGTGGCGTGCTCACGTTCCTGTTCGAGAACACCGCCACGATGCGCTACCAGGTCCAGGAGATGTGCCGGGCCGAAGGGCTCCGGCGCGAGGAGGAGATCGCCCACGAGCTCGAGACGTACAACGAGCTCCTGGGTGGGAAGGGCGAGCTCGGCGTCTCGCTCCTCATCGAGGAGGCCGACCCCGCGGAGCGCGATCGGAAGCTGCGGGCGTGGCTCGACCTGCCCCGTCATCTGTACGTGAAGCTCGAGGACGGCGAGAAGGTCCGGCCCCGGTACGACGAGCGGCAGGTCGGCGAGGACCGCCTCTCCTCGGTGCAGTACCTCAAGTTCGACGTCCGCGGGCGCGTGCCCGTGGCGGTGGGCTCCGACCTGCCCGCGCTCTCCGTGGAGAGTCCCCTGGATCCGGCACAGCGCGAGGCGCTCGCGCAGGATCTCCGATCGGACTCCTGACCACCCGGCCTTCGCGGCGCTCGCGCCGAGGGGTGAACGGGGAGGTTCACCGGCAGCCTATGTGGGGCGAACCGGTCCGTTCGCCCGTCGCTATCGTGCGGAAGCGCAGGGCGATCTGGCGCCAGGAGGCGAGCAGGCGTCGGCCCGCCGCTGGACCCGCGTCCGCTGCGGTGGCAGGATGCGCACATCGACTCAGTCTTGCAGCCGCAAGACCACCGGGCAGGGCGGCGGGGGGTTCCTGTCCCCGGCGTGCGTGTCGCGCGGAGGCGCGAATGACAGTGGGCGTGGGCTCCGGCAATTTGCACTCCGTGCCCCTCGAGGCCCAGGAACCGTCCGCCGACTCCGCGCCGAGCGATCTCGCGCCGGCGTCGTTCGATCTGTTCGCGGGCCACGATCGCCAGCCGATCCCCGGCCGGCTCGATCTGAACGAGGTCCGGCGGCTGCTCGACGAGGGCCGGTTCTGGACCGAGTACCAGCCGCTCGTCCACGCCCGCACCGGGAAGACCTCGGCGTTCGAGGCGCTGGCGCGCTTCTCCCACCGGGACGGCAGGCCCGTGGCCCCGGCGCGCGTCTTCTCGCTCCTCCACGCCGACCCCGGGCTGCTCGTCCGCGCGGAGCTCACCCTCAAGCTCCAGCAGGTCGAGCACGCGCCGCGCGCCCCGCTGTTCGTGAACCTCGACCCGGACTCCTGGACGCGCGCGGGCGATCGGAACCGGAACCCCTTCATGGCGCTCTTCGCCTCGGCCGGCGTCCGCGTCGTCGTGGAGGTGACCGAGGCGCTCGCCACCGCCGACGTGGTCCGCTCGCAGCAGATGATCTCCGCGCTCCGGTCCCGCCGGATCTCGTTCGCCCTCGACGACATCGGCACGGCCAACGGGCTCATCTCGTTCGAGGCCATCGCGGACGCCGAGGTCCTCAAGTTCGACCGGACCCTCATCCCGCGCCTGCGCCACCCGCGCTGCCGCGCCCTGGTGAGCGCCCTCATCCACATGGCGCAGGAGACCGGCGCGCGGACGGTGCTCGAGGGCGTGGAGACCACCGGCGACTTCGTGGTCGCCCGGGACCTCGGGATCGACATGGTGCAGGGGTATCTGTTCCGCGATCGGGCTCGGGTGGCCGGTCGGTGATTCCCCCAGGGCTGCAGGCGCCGGGGCTTCAGGAACCGCGCCCGGGGCTCTTCCCGTAGGCTGCAGCCCGTAGCCCGTAGCCTCCCTGTAGACGCTCGTCCGCGCCAGCGGTACACCGAGGCCCATGCCCCTCGCGCTGATCCCCTCGTTCCAGCTCCCCAGCCTCGAGCTCGGCCCGATCACGATCCAGTCGTTCGGCGTGCTCACCGCGCTCGGCGTGCTCACCGCGGTCTGGCTCTCGGGCCGGGCCGCGCGCCAGCTGGGCAAGGACCCGCAGGTGATCGTCGACTTCTCGGTGGTCGGGATCCTGGCCGGCGTCCTCGTGGGCCACCTCGTCCACGCGGGCTTCTACCACCCCGAGGAAGGCCGCGAGGCGCTCGGCCTCATCGGGAAGTGCCTCTCCGGCGAGGGGTGCAGCGACGTGGGCGGCGCGTTCAAGGTGTGGGAGGGGCTCTCCTCCATGGGCGGCCTCGTCGGCGGCATCGCCGCCGCCGCGATCTGGTTCCGCCGCAAGAAGATCCCCTTCGCCGACTACTCCGACGCGTTCGCGCTGGGGATCGCGCCGGGGTGGGGCGTGGCGCGGGTCGGCTGCTTCACGGTCCACGACCACCCCGGCGTCCGCTCGGACTTCTTCCTGGCCGTGAAGATGAACGGCGTGCCCCGCCACGACCTCGGGCTGTACGAAGCCATCCTCCTGTTCGCCCTCGCCGCGCTCCTGTGGACCCTGCACCGGCGCGACCTGCTGCGTGGACGGCTGCTCGCGCTCCTGGCCGTGCTCTACGGCGTCGCCCGGTTCTTCCTCGACTTCCTCCGCGCGCGCCCCGGTGACGTGGGGTACGCGGACGGTCGCGTGTTCGGGCTCACGGCTGCGCAGTACATCGTCATCGTGCTCGCGGCGTACGGCGCCTGGCGGCTCTCGCGCCCCCGCCCTCCCGGCAGGCAGGCGGGGCAGGGCAAGGCGGCCTGAGGGGCGCCGAGGGGACGGCCGCCGCTGGGGCGGGGCGGCACGCCCCGTCGCCGATGTAGAATGCCCCGATGCCCGTCGCGCCCGGCCGAGAGCTCGCCCGCAGGGACGCCCTGGCGCGCACCCGCGCCCCCGAGCCGTCCGGGGGGGACGAGGTCGCGGCGCTCGAGGCGCGGCTCCGCGGCGTCCTCGACGAGGTCACCGCGCTCGACGTCGAGATCGAGAAGCTCTCGGCCGCGCTCGCCGACTTCTCCCGCGCCTGGGAGCACCAGCTCGGCCGGGCGTTCGCCGAGCGCGCCGTGGCCGAGCGGCTCGTGCGCCGCCTCACCGGGCTCGAGGACGCGCTGTTCGAGGAGTCGAACCGCGTCCGCGCGGCGGAGCCGCAGCCGCGCCGGCGGCGGGCGCAGCGGCGGACGCGGCACGCCTCGGCGGCCCGGCGCGCGCGCGCCGCGTGGGATCCGGCGCCGGAGCCTCACGACGGCTGGCCGGAGGCGGGCGGACCCGATCCGGGAACGGCCGAGGCCGCGCAGGCCGCGCCGGAGCCGGAGGTCGAGGCGCGGGAGGTGTCGCTCAAGCGCACGTACCGGCGCCTCGCCCGGCTCCTCCACCCCGACCTCGCGCAGGACGACGGCGAGCGGGCCCGGCTCTCCGACCTCATGGCGCGGGTGAACGCCGCGTACGCCCGTGGCGATCTGACGGAGCTCTCCGTGCTCTCGGAGCGCCTCGGCGCGGGCGAGCCGCTCGGCGAGCTCACCGACGACGAGCGGCGGGCGCACCTCCAGGCCCGCGTCGCGAACCTCGAGCGGATCGCGGCCTCGCTCCGGCGCGA
This sequence comes from Anaeromyxobacter sp., assembly GCA_035627135.1. Taxonomy (GTDB): domain Bacteria; phylum Myxococcota; class Myxococcia; order Myxococcales; family Anaeromyxobacteraceae; genus Anaeromyxobacter. The sequence continues at coordinate 22,868 of DASPMI010000193.1, forward strand.
GCGCGACCGGCTCCTCCGGAGCGACACCGAGCGGCTGCGGACGGAGTCCGCGCGCCGCGCCGAGGCGGGCGGCGATCTCGTCGAGGAGACGCGGGTCGAGCTCGCCGAGGAGACCGCGGCGGCGTACGGCGACGCGCTCGCCCGGCTCGAGCGGCTCGGCAAGGCCGCGCGCGAGCTGGCGCGCGCGAGGAAGGCACGGATGCGAGAGCTCGAGAAGAGGGGACCGACCGGCGCGAAGCGCGCCTTCGATCCGCTGGCCGAGAGCGAGCTGGTCCGCCGCGGCGCGGCGCGGCTCGAGGAGCGCCGGGCCACCGCCGCCGCGCGGGAGCTGGCCCGCGCCCTCGAGGACCAGGCCCGCGCCGCCCTGTGGGAGGTGGCGCTCACCTGCCTCGCGTTCTTCGCAGAGGCGGCCGGCACCCGGCCGCCCGACGTGCTGGCGACGGCCGAGGGCTGGACCGCGGTCTGGGACGCGGTGCGGGCGGAGTGGCCGGGCGCGCCCGAGCTGCCGCGGGCGCTCGCGCGGCTCCCGCGGCACCTCACCCTGGGCGCGCGGCAGGACGGCGACGAGGTCCTCGCGGGCATGCAGCTCGCGTCCGCCGACCTCGCGGCGGGCGTCCAGATGGCGCTCGATCGCCCGGCCGTCGCGCGGGTCGGCGCCGCGGTGCTGGCGGCGCTGGGGCCCGTCGAGACCTGCCCGGCGTGCCGCGCGGCGGGGCCCGCGCGGCACCTGCACCGGACCCGCGGCCTCGACACGCTGCACGGGCTCGTGTGCGCCGCGTGCGGCGCCGTGCTCCGCAGCTACTGGCGGTACGGCGAGGTGGACGGGCTGGAGGCGCTCGCGCCGCACGCGCTCCGGCTCGGGCTCGTCGCGGAGGTGACCGCGGCGCTCGCCGGGACGACGCTCGGCTTCCAGCTGCTCCCGGCCGAGGCAGAGGCGCTCACCGCGGAGAAGCTGCGCCGGCGCTTCGCGGACCTCTACCTCACGCCCTACGACGTCGCCCTCGCGCCGGCGGCGGTGCAGGTGCTCGGCGAGGAGGGCCCGCTCGGCCCGGGCGCCCGCCTGGAGGGGCGCGGCCGCCTCGAGCTCGCGCCCGCGCCCGACGCCGGCGTGACCGGCCCGGAGCTCCTCGAGCTCCTGCGCGCGCGCATCGAACGGCGGTTCCGGCCATGAGCCAGGCGCCAGACATCGAGATCCTCCTCCTCGAGGACGACGCGGCCATCCTGGAGGGGCTCGTGGAGTGCCTGGAGCTGGCGGGCCATCGGGTCCACGCGGTCTCCGACGGGGCCGAGGCCCTGGGGTGGCTCGCGGCCGGAAACCGGCCCCGCCTGGTCGTGCTCGACCTCGTGATGCCGCGCATGGGCGGCGAGGAGTTCCTCCGCGAGTTCCGCGCCCAACCCGGCGCACGCGTCCCCGTGGTGCTCATGACCGCGGCCTCGCCCGGGAGCGTGGAGCTTCCGCAGGTGGACGCGTTCCTCGCGAAGCCCTTCGAGCTCGACGAGTTCCTTCGCGCCGTCCAGCGGTTCTTGCGGTGAGGGCCCATGAACGAGCCCGCTCCCGCGCGCGAGGCCGGTTTCCCCGCGGGCTCGGGCTCGGGCACGTTCACGGGTGTCCCCCCGGGTAGCCCATTTGCGTCCCCCCTCCAGCCGAGATAAACCGACCCCGTGCGCGTTCTCGTGACGGGTGGAACCGGCTTCATCGGCGGCGCCGTGGTGCGCGAGCTCGCCGGGCGCGGGCACGCGGTCCGGGTCCTCTGCCGGCCGACGAGCGTCGCGGAGCGGGCGGCCCAGGCCGGGGCGGAGGTGGTCCGGGGCGAGCTGACGGACGCGGCCGCGGTCCGGGCGGCGCTCTCCGGCTGCGACGCGGTGATGCACGTGGCCGGCCGGGTCCTGGTCCGCCCTGGCGTCGAGTCCGAGCTCCGGATCGCCAACGTGGACGCCGTCGAGGTCGTGCTGAGCGCGGCGCTCGCCGCCGGTATCTCGCGCGCCGTGTTCACCTCGTCCACCGCCGTCCTGGGCGGCGCCCGCACACCCGCCGTGCTGGACGAGCGCAGCGCCGGCAACGCCGAGTCGCTCGGCATCGCCTACTTCACGAGCAAGCTGGAGGGCGAGCGCCACGCCCTGGCGCTCGCCGGGCGCGGCCTGCCGCTCGTCGTGCTGCGCCCGTCGTTCGTGCTCGGGCCGGGGGACGTCCACGGCTCCTCCGCGGCCACCGTCGTCGCCCTGGCCCGCCGCCACATCCCGGGCTACGTCGAGGGCGGCGCCTCGTTCTGCGACGTGCGGGACGTCGCGCGCGCGCACGTGGAGGCGCTCGAGCGCGGCCGGGCGGGCGAGATCTACACGCTCGGCGGCCACAACCTCACGACCACCGAGATGGTGACCCGCGTGTGCGAGCTCTCCGGCGCACAGGTCCCGCGCAAGCTGCCCTTCTCGGCGGCCATGGCCATCGCCGCGGCCGAGGAGATCACCGCGGGGCTCCAGAAGCGCCAGCCCTCGATCACCCGCGACCTCGTGCGGGCGTCCGCCCTGTACACCTTCGCCTCCTCCGACAAGGCGCGGGCGGAGCTCGCCTACGCCATCCGCCCGTTCGACGAGATGGTGATCGACACGCTCCGCTGGGCGATCGCGAACGGGAAGCTCCGCGCGGACACGGAAGCGCTGAAGGCGCTGGGCTGACGGGGCCGGGCCCGGCGAGTCCGCCGGGGCCGAGGACGCCCCGCCGGCGCCGGCGCGCTCCGGCCCAGCAGCGCCGGACCTGCGCTCGCTCACGCCTGCGCCGGGACGGCCTCCGGCGGCCGGATCCGCACCCGCCGCACGACCCGCGCCGACGCCTCCATCACCTCGACGACCGTGCCGTCCGCGAGGCGGAGCCGGGTGCCGCGCTCGGGCACGGCGCCCGCGAGGCTCACGCACAGGCCCGCCACCGTGGTGTAGTCCTCGCCCTCGGGCAGGCCGAGGCCGAGCGCCCGGTTGGCGTCGCGCACCGGGACGTCGCCGCGCACGATCGCGGTGCCCGACGGCTCGCGCCGGATCGCGTCGAGCGGCTCCTCGGCCTCGCCCAGGATGTCGCCGACGAGCTCCTCGACGAGGTCCTCGAGCGTCAGCATGCCCGAGACGCCGCCGTGCTCGTCGACGACGATCGCGAGCTGCTGGCGGTCGCGCTGCATGTCCCGCAGCACCTGCACCGCGCGGGCGGTCTCCGGCACGAAGCGGACCGGGCGGAGGAGGTCGGGCAGGACGAGGAGGTGGCGGTCCCACGCCATGGCCGCGAGGTCCTTCGCCATCACGTAACCGACGATCTCGTCGAGCGTGCCGTCGTAGACGGGCATGCGCGAGCGCCCCTCCTCGAGCAGCAGGCGCTTCAGGTCCTCCTGCGGCGCGTCGAGCGGCAGGGCGACGATCCTGTTCCGGGGCACCATCACGTCGGCGGCGGTGAGGTCGCGGAAGGCGAGCGCGCGCGAGGCGATCTCCGCGGTGGGCGGGTCGATCGAGCCCGACTTGCCCGCCTCCTCGACGAGCTGCTCGAGCTCCTCGGCCGAGAGCCGGGTCTCGGTGAACGTGGTCCTGTCGCCGAACGGGCGGAGCACCACGTTCGAGCTGCGGGTGAGGAACCAGATGAGCGGCCGCACGAGGCGGGAGAGCAGCAGGAGCGGCGCGGAGACGAGGAGCGCGTACCGCTCGGCGCCGCGCAGCGCGAGCGACTTGGGGACGAGCTCGCCCAGGACCAGCGAGAGGTAGGAGACGAGCGCGACGACGAGGGTGAACGCGATGGTGTCGGCCCATCGATCGAGGCCCGGGATGGCCGCCACCACCGGGGAGAGGCGCCTCGCGAGCTCTGCGCCGCCGAACGCGGCGGCGGTGGCGCCGACGACCGAGATGCCGGTCTGCACGGTGGCGATGAACGGCTCCGGCTGGTCGCGCAGCTCCCGCAACGCCCGCGCGCCCCGCCGCCCCTCCTCGACGAGCTGCGCGATCCGGCTCCGGCGGAGCGAGATCACCGCGATCTCGGCGCCGGAGAACACCCCGTTCGCGAGGACGAGGGCGAGGACGACGAGCAGCTCGAACAGGACGTCTGGCATGCGCTTTCCTGGGGATGAGCCTGCGTCCGCCCGTGCGTCGGGGCTCGCCGCCGGCGCGGGATCGTTCACCTCGGCCCCGACCGGAGACTCCCACCGTCGCCCCCCGAGGTCTACTTCACACCCGGCCTGGAGGCTGCACGCCCTGCCCGGGGATCCACCATGTCATTCGAGCCGACCGGAAGACCGGCGGACCTGGAGCTCGCTGGTCCGGAGAGGAGCCCGGCGGGCCGGCTCCGCGCGCTCCTCCCCTGGGCGATCCTCGCGCCGTCGCGGCACAACACGCAGCCATGGCTCTTCGAGATCGAGGGTGACGAGCTGCGCCTGTACGCGGACCCGTCCCGCGCGCTGCCGGCGACCGATCCCGACGGGCGCGAGCTGCTCATGTCCTGCGGCGCGGCGCTCGCCAACGTCGTCGTCGCGGCCGGGCACTTCGGGTGGGCGACGTCCGTCGAGATCGCGCCCGGCCACCGGCGCGACGGGCTCGTCGCGCGGGTCCAGCTCGAGGAGCGCCGGTCGATCCGGCCGGACGTCGAGGAGCTGTTCCAGGCGATCCCGCGCCGGCGGACGAACCGCCTGCCGCTCGACGGGCGTGAGCCCCCGGAGGGCCTCGTCGCCCAGCTCGTCCGCGAGGCGCGCCGGGAGGGCGTGGCCGTCCGGCCGGTGGAGGACCACCAGCGTGCGCTCGTGGCCGAGCTCGTGAGTGAGGGCGACCGCATCCAGTGGTCCAACCCGCGCTGGCGGGCGGAGCTCGCGTCGTGGACGCACAGCAGCGCGAGCCCTCGCAGGGACGGGATGCCGGCGGCGGCGCAGGGGCTCTCGGATCTCGCCGCGCTCCTCCAGCCGATCCTGTTCCGGTTCCGCAACCCGGCGCGGATCGAGGCGGAGCGGGACCGCCGACGCGCGCGCACGACGCGTGCGCTGCTCGTGTTCTCGACGCGCCGCGACGGGAAGGAGGAGTGGGTCGCCGCCGGCGAGGCGCTCCAGCGCGTGCTGCTCCGCGCCACCGCCGCGGGCCTCACGGCCTCGTACCTGAACCAGGCCATCGAGGTCCCGGAGCTGCGCGCGCGCCTCCGGGACGCGATCGGGGAGGCCGGCCTTCCCCAGATCATGATCCGGCTCGGGTACGGGCTCGAGGCGCCGCCCACCCCGCGCAGGGAGCTCGAGGACGTCCTGCGCAGGTACCACCCGCGCGCCAGGCGCACGCAGTCGCTGGCCTTGCGGGGGCGCCTGGATCTCCAAGCGCTGCTCGGGAACGGCGACTTCCACGCGTCCGGTCCGGGCTGACCTCCCGGCGGAGGCTGCCGGGCTATCGCTCGACGATTGGCGCACGGTAGGATTGTCCTCCCGTCGCAGCGGAGGACCCGGGAGGAGCCAATGTCGGAGCGGCAATGGCCGAGGCAGCGCCGGTTCACCCGGATCCCGTTCCACGTCCCGGCGTACTTCGAGGCGAACGGGGAGCGGCTCCCCTGCTCGCTCGTGAACGTCTCGCTGAAGGGCGCGCTCGTCGAGCTCTCGTCGGGGGTCGCGCCGGCGAAGGGGAGCACGTGCGCGGTGACGATCGACCTCGACCCCGCCGGCGGCGCGCGCATCCGGATGGACGGCGACGTCGCCCACCAGCGCGGGAACCAGATCGGCGTCCGCTGCGACGAGCTCGACCTCGAATCGATGCAGCACCTCCGCCGGATCCTCGAGGTCAACGTCGGGGACGAGTCGCTGGTGCTCCGCGAGCTCGGCGAGCTCGTGGCCGAGCGGGAGTGGGAGGCCGCGGAGGCGGGGAAGCGGTGAGGGGGCACGGGGTGCACCAGTAGAAGAGTCGGGTGCGGGACCGGGAGCGGGTTCGGGGGCGGGGACGGGAACGGCTCCGGGAGCCGGGTCACGGGGGCGCGCCGAGCGTCAGCCGGAGGAGCCGGACGATCTCGGCCGCGCGCGCTTCATGGAGCGGATCCTCGCGGTCGCGCGCCCGCGGGTGCGCGGGGCGGGTCTCGAGCACGTCGGTGACGCGCAGACCTGCCTTCGCGGCGAGGGCCGCGAGGTGCCCCGCGGGCCGCAGCCCGAGCCGCTCGGCGAGATCCGAGATCACGATCCACGCCTCGCCCCCGGGGCCGAGCGCCGAAGGGAGGCCGGCGACGAGGCGCGCGAGGAAGGCGCCGCCAGGATCGTAGACCGCGCGGTCGAGCGGTCCGAACGCGTCGGCGGGCAGCCAGGGCGGGTTGCAGACGACGAGGTCGGCGGCCTCGCCGGGGAAGAGGTCGGCGGCGCAGACCTCGACGGCCGCCTCGAGGCCGAGGCGGGCGGCGTTCTCGCGGGCGCAGGCCACGGCGCGCGGCTCGAGGTCGGTTGCGAGCACGCGCGCGCCCCGGCGCGCGAGGACGAACGCGAGGACGCCGGTCCCGGTCCCGAGGTCGAGCGCGCGCTTTCCCGCGACGGGCCAGCGCTCCGCGGCGCGCGCGACCAGGTCGACGTACTCGCCGCGGATGGGCGCGAAGACCCCGTGGTGCGGGTGGACGCGCGCGCCGAGCGCGGGCACGTGGACGCCGCGCCGCCGCCACTCGTGCGCGCCGACCATGCCGAGGAGGTCGCGGAGCGGGAGCGCGCCGGCGCCGGTCGCCGGCCCGAGGGCCTCCTCGCACGCGGCGCGGACGTCCGGAGCCCGGGCGAGCTCGACGGCGTAGCCGACGCCGATGGGCACCGCCAGGCGCGCGAGGACCTCGTGCTCGAGGCGGGCCGACTCGCGAGAGGCGAGGAAGAGCCGCGTGAGCGCACTGGCGCCTGCGCCGGACGCGACGTCACGCGCCGTCGCGCGAGCGCGCCGCGACCCGGACGGGTGCGGTCGGAGCCTTCGACCCATCCCCGCGAGGAGCTGTCGCGCTCCGTGATAGCTGCCCCGGTACAGGAGCCCGTGGCGCCTGCGGGCGAGCTCCAGCGCCGCCTCCGCTCGGGTCTGGTCGCCGACCTCGTGCCAGCAGCCGGGAGCAGGCCTGTCCGGGGCGAGCCATCGCGGAACTGGCACGGAATCCCTGACCTGGCCGGCTGGCCCGTTAAATATCGTTCCGCATGTCATCCCGGACGGATCTCCCCGCGATTCCCAGCGTCGGCAACCTCGCGTTCGTCGAGAATCTCTACTACGCCTGGCTGGAGGATCCCTCCTCGGTCGACGAGGCGTGGGCGCGGTACTTCCAGGGGTTGCCAGGGACCCCGGGCGCGTCGCCTCCCCCGGCCGGCTTCGCCCCCCGCCGGCCGAACGGCGCCGCCGTGCACGCCGCCCCGGCGCGGCCCACGGCGGACGCCGCGTTCCAGTCCAAGGTGGACGCGATGGTGCAGGCGTACCGCGAGTTCGGCCACCTGCGCGCGCGCCTCGATCCGCTGGAGCTCATCCGGCCGTCCGAGCCGTTCTCGCTCGCGGCCTTCGGCCTCTCCGAGGCGGACCTTGAGCGGCCCACCGCCGACCCCGACGGTCGCGGCGACCGGACGCTCCGCGAGCTCGTCGCGCGCCTGGAGGAGACCTACTGCCGGACGCTCGGCGTCGAGCTCCAGCACATCAACGACCGCGACCTCCGGACGTGGCTGCAGCAGCGGATGGAGCGCACGCGCAACCGCCTGACGCTCGCGCCCGAGGTGAAGAAGAAGCTCCTCGGCAAGATCGTCGAGGCGGAGCTCCTCGAGCAGTTCCTCGGCACGCGGTTCCTCGGCGCGAAGCGGTTCAGCGCCGAGGGCGGCGAGGGGTTCATCGCGCTGCTCGAGTTCCTGCTCGACCTGGCGATGGGGTACGGGGTGCGGAACGTCGTCATCGGCATGGCGCACCGCGGGCGGCTCAACGTGCTCGCGAACATCGTGGGGAAGCCGCTCCAGGACATCTTCGCCGAGTTCCGCGACACCGGGATCGCCGGCGCGGGCGGCGGCGACGTGAAGTACCACCTCGGCCACTCGACCGACCGGATCACGCCGGACGGCATCAAGTTCCACGTCTCGCTCTCGTTCAACCCGAGCCACCTCGAGTGGATCAACACCGTCGTCCAGGGGCGCATCCGCGCGACGCAGGACCGCTACCGTGACTACGACCGGCTGCGCTCGATGCCCGTGCTCGTCCACGGCGACGCGGCGTTCGCCGGCCAGGGGATCGTGGCCGAGGCCCTCAACATGTCGCAGCTCGAGGCCAACCACGTCGGGGGCACGATCCACGTCATCGTCAACAACCAGGTCGGCTTCACCACCGCGCCCCGCGACGCCCGCTCGACGACGTACTGCACCGGCCCGGCCCGGATGCTCCAGGTCCCCATCTTCCACGTGAACGGCGAGGACATGGAGGCGGTGGCCCAGGCGGTGCTGCTCGCCACCGACTTCCGCCAGCGGTTCCACCGGGACGTCGTCATCGACCTGTGGGTGTACCGCCGGCACGGGCACAACGAGGGCGACGAGCCGTCGTTCACGCAGCCCGTGATGTACCGGGCGATCCAGCGCAAGCCGACGCTCCGGCAGACCTACGCGGAGGCGCTCGTGCGCGAGGGCGTCCTGACGCCGGCCGAGGTCGAGGCGATCGCCGGCGGGTACCGCGCCAAGCTCGAGGAGGCGTTCCAGGCCTCGGCCCGGATCGCCGCCCGCCCGCTGCCCTCGAGCCTGGACGGCGTGTGGAAGGGCTACCTCGGCGGCCCGATCACCGATGGTGAACCCGTCACGGCCGTCCCCGAGGACCGGCTGAAGAGCGCGGCCCTCGCGCTCTCGCAGGTGCCCCAGGGCTTCCACGTCCACCCGAAGCTGGTCAAGGTGCTCGAGGCGCGCGCCGAGATGGGCCGCGGAGAGCGCCCGCTCGACTGGGGCGCCGCCGAGGCGCTCGCCTTCGCGACGCTCGCGCTCGAGGGGACGCGCGTCCGCCTCGTCGGCCAGGACAGCCGCCGCGGCACGTTCAGCCACCGGCACGCGGTGCTCTACGATCACGAGACCGGCGTCCCGTACACGCCGCTCGCGCACCTGCGCGAGGGGCAGGGCCCGGTCGAGATCCGCGACAGCCTGCTCTCGGAGGCGGCCGCGCTGGGGTTCGAGTACGGCTACAGCCTCGACATGCCCGAGGGGCTGACGATCTGGGAGGCGCAGTTCGGGGACTTCGTGAACGGCGCCCAGGTCCTCATCGACCAGTTTCTCTCCTCGGCGGAGGCGAAGTGGCGGCGGCTCTCGGGGCTGGTGCTGCTCCTGCCGCACGGGATGGAGGGGCAGGGCCCGGAGCACTCCTCGGCGCGCCTCGAGCGGTTCCTCGAGCTCTCGGTCGACGACAACTGGCGGGTGGTGAACCTGACGACGCCCGCGCAGTTCTTCCACGCGCTCCGTCGCCAGGTCCTCTCGCGCTACCGGAAGCCGCTGGTCGTGATGGCGCCGAAGAGCCTCCTCCGCCATCAGGCCGCCGTCTCGCCGCTCCGGGACCTCGCCGAGGGCGCCTTCCGCCCCGTGTTCCCCGACGCGCACGCCGACCCCGCCAAGGTCACCCGCGCCGTCCTCTGCTCCGGCAAGCTCTACTACGATCTCGTGGCCGCCCGGCAGGCCGCGCGCGCGGACCACGTCGCGATCGTGCGCGTGGAGGAGCTCTACCCGGTGCACGCCGAGGAGATCCGCGGGGCGCTCGCCCCCTACCGCCCCGGGCTCGAGCTCGTCTGGGCGCAGGAGGAGCCGGCCAACATGGGCGCGTGGGACTACGTCGCGGGCCACCTCTCGCCGCGCCTGCCGCGGCCGCTCGAGCTCGTCGCGCGCCCCGCCTCCGCCAGCCCCGCCGTCGGCTCCGCGAGCCGCCACAAGCTCGAGCAGGAGCAGCTCGTGCGGGAAGCCCTGGGAGAGCCCGTCCCGCGCCTCGAGCGCGCCGAGCCGCGCGCAGCCGCTCCGGCGGGGGCGCAGCCCTCGCCCAACGCCGCCCACTGACCCCAGGAGCCGTCCTCCATGCCCGTCCAGCTCAAGGTCCCGTCCCTCGGAGAGTCCGTCACGCAGGCCACCGTCGGCGCCTGGCTCAAGAAGGAGGGCGAACCCGTCCAGGTGGACGAGCCGCTCGTCGAGGTCGAGAGCGAGAAGGCGACCGTCGCGGTCCCCGCGCCCGCCGCGGGGATCCTCCGCAAGGTGCTCCGGGCGACCGGCGACACGGTCAACGTGGGCGACGTCATCGCCGAGGTGGAGGAGGGCGCCGCCGCCCAGTCCACCGCGACGTCGCCGTTCGGCTCCGGCCCGATGCCCGGCGGCGTGGTGCCGGTCGCACGCAGCGTGAACGGTTCGGCGGCGCAGGCCGCCGGTGCGTCTGCGCCCGCGGCCGCGCCCGCGCCCACGCCCACGCCGCGGGCGGAGCCGCGCCCCTCCCCCGGCCTCGTCGCCGCTCCGGAGCCAGCGCCCGTCCCTGCGGTCCGGGCGTCCCCGAGCGCCCGCCGGCTGATGGCGGAGCAGGGCGTACGCGCCGAGGAGGTGGCGCGCGTCGCGGCGGCCGGGCAAGTGCGGAAGGAGGACGTGGAGCGGGTCCTCGGCGCGCGGGACGGCGGAGCGCAACCGCTCGCGGCCGTGCCGGCGGCGCAGCCGGCGCCCGAGGCCGGCCCGCGCGAGCGCGTCGTCCCGATGACCACCCTCCGGCGCACGGTCGCCCGGCGCCTCGTCGAGGCGCAGCACACCGCCGCGATCCTCACGACCTTCAACGAGGTGGACATGTCGCGCGTGCTCGCCCTGCGCGAGAAGCACGGCGAGGTGTTCCTGGCGCGCCATGGCGTGAAGCTCGGCTTCATGTCGTTCTTCGTGAAGGCGGCCGTGGACGCGCTGCGGGCCTTCCCCGCCGTGAACGCCGAGATCCGGGGCGAGAGCATCGTCTACAAGGACCACTACGACGTCGGCGTCGCCGTCGGCGGCGGCAAGGGCCTCGTCGTGCCCGTGGTCCGCGACGCGGACGCGCTGTCGTTCGCGGAGATCGAGAAGACGGTCGGCGAGCTCGCGAAGAAGGCGCGCGACAACAAGCTCGGCCCCGCAGACCTCGCCGGCGGAACCTTCACGATCTCGAACGGCGGCGTCTACGGCTCGCTCCTGTCGACGCCGATCCTGAACCCGCCGCAGTCCGGCATCCTCGGCCTGCACAAGATCGAGAAGCGGCCGGTCGTGGGCGAGGGCGACGCCGTCGTCGTCCGGCCCATGATGTACGTCGCGCTCTCGTACGACCACCGGATCATCGACGGCCGCGAGGCGGTCTCGTTCCTCGTGAAGGTGAAGGAGGGGATCGAGGATCCGGAGCGGCTACTGCTCGAGGTGTGACGCAGCGTGAGCGGGCCCCCGGGCCCATCGTCAGGGATCTGGCGTCGCGGCTCCGCCGCGCCGCATGGCGCCGGTCGCGCGCTGTGGGTGGATCGCGCAGGCGGTCCGTCGCCGCGCGACGCCTTTGACGTTCGGTCGGGGCGCTGCTCCGCTACCATCCTCCAAGCGACGACCTCGGCGCGCGGCCCACTCCCGGCCGCCGCGGGAGGCGCAGCCGTGCCGCGTCGTCGCCCCGGAGGTCTCCATGGGCAAGAGGCTCGTGTCGTTCTTCGACGAGGCGTATCGGATCGGCGGCCTCCCGGCGCGCGTGGCGCTGGCGAAGCACACCGCCACCACTCCCGCGACGGCCGAGGCGGCGGAGGACGCGCCGGCCCTGATCGCGCGGTTCGAGAAGGCCGTTGCCACGCTCCGCGTCGAGTTCCGTGACGCCGCCCACGCCCCGGCGGCGCGCGCGCCGCTGGCCGACGACCCGCGCCGCGCGCAGCAGCTCGCCGGCCTCCTCTCGGCGCTCAGCGCCCGACAGGCGACTTTCCTCGACGACCCGTCGCGGACCGCGCGCGAGATCGTCGAGACCGCCGCCCAGGGGCTCCAGGTCGCTCGCGCCAGCGTCTGGCTCTACGACTCCACGCGCACAGCGATCGAGTGCCTCGATCTCTTCGAGCGGCCGGCGAACAAGCACAGCAGCGGCCTGCGCCTCACGTCGAAGGACTTCCCGGTCTACTTCCGCGTGCTCGAGGTGGCGCGCGCCATCGACGCCGACGACGCCCACACCGACGTGCGCACCTCGTGCTTCTCGGAGCCGTACCTGAAGCCGCTCGGCATCAACTCGATGCTCGACATCCCGATCTGGGCCCACGACCGGATGATGGGTGTGCTCTGCCACGAGCACATCGGGCCCAAGCGCCGCTGGCTGGCGGCCGAGGCCGACTTCGGCGTCGCGCTCGCGAAGCTGCTCTCCGAGGCGCTCGAGCGGAACGGGTAGCGCCGGGCGGCGCATGCGCTGCCGGCGCGCCGGCAACGCTCGCGCCCGCCCCGCGTCAGTCCCGCAGCGTCGTCCGGACGTGGATGGTGTTGGTCGTCACCCCGTGCGTCATCGAGATGCCGGCCGTGTACACCACCACGTCGCCCGCCTTGACGAGGCCGCGCTCGACGAGCAGCGCCTCCATCATCGGGAAGACGCGGCCGGGCGGCAGGCTCTCCTCGAGCAGGATCGCGTAGGCCCCCCGGACGAGGCTCATCCGGCGGACGCTGTCGAGCCGGGTCGAGAACATGTGGACCGGGATCTGCGGCCGCTGCGCGGTGAGCCGGATGGCGGCGTTGCCCGTGTCGGAGAGGCAGGCGAGGGCCTTCGCGCCCATCTGCTCGGCGAAGTCGCGGGCCGCCTTGCCGAGGGCCATGCCGAGCTTCCCCGACGAGCTGTCGAGGATCTGCCAGTCGTCGAAGTTGGAGAAGACGGGGAGCTGCTCCGCCTGCTCGACGATCTCGGCCATGGTCCGCACCGCCTCGACCGGGAACTTCCCGGTCGAGGTCTCGCCGGAGAGCATGACCGCGTCGGTGCCGTCGAAGACCGCGTTGGCGACGTCGGAGGCCTCGGCGCGCGTCGGGCGGGGGCTCACGATCATCGACTCGAGCATCTGGGTGGCGGTGACCACCGGGATCCCGTGGCGGAGCGCCTCGCGGATGATCCGCTTCTGCACCCCGGGGACCTGCTCGATGCCCATCTCCACGCCGAGGTCGCCGCGGGCCACCATCACCGCGTCGGCGGCGCGGAGGATCGCCTCGAGATCCTCGACGGCCTCCGGCTTCTCGATCTTCGCGATGACCTGGACCGGCCGGGTCTGCTCGTCGACGAGGTCCTTGAGCTGGAACACGTCGCGCGCCGACCGCACGAACGAGAGCGCCAGGAAGTCGACGCCCTGCGCGATCGCGAACCGCGCGTCGGCGACGTCCTTCTCCGTCATCGCGCGGACGTCGAGCTTCACGAACGGGAGGTTGATGCCGCGCCGGTCCTTGAGCTCGCCGCCGTGGACGACCGAGCAGACGAGCTCGGAGGCGTCCTTGCGGACGACCCGGAGCTCGAGGAGCCCGTCGTTCATGAGGATGCGGTCGCCGACGGCGCTGTCGCGCACGAGCGGCGCGAACTTCGTGGTGATGAGGCCGGGCCCGCCATCGCCCTCGCCGAGGACGATGCGGACCTCGGCGCCGCGGGTGAGCTGGATGGAGCCGCCGGGGAACCCGTTGGTCCGGATCTTCGGTCCCTGGAGATCCGCGATGACCGCGATCTCGCGGCCGAGCTTCCGCGCCTCGGCGCGGACCGTCGCGATGCCCCGCGCGTGCTCCTCGTGGGTGCCGTGCGAGAAGTTGAAGCGGGCGACGTCCATGCCCGCGAGGAGGAGCTCGCGCACGGTCTCGGGTGCGCTCGTCGCGGGGCCGATGGTGCAGATGATCTTCGTCTTGCGCGTGGTCAGGGCGTCTCCTCCGGCTGCGTCGGGCGAATCGTACACCAGGGCGTCGCCCCGAAAGATCCGCCCGGGCGTCGCAGCGACGTGCGAGAACGCGCGGAGGAGGTCTCCATGCGACGCATGACCCACCTGCGGCCGCTCGCCTCGATCGCGGCCGCCGCGCTGCTCGCCTTCCCGGCGGGCGCCTGCCGGAAGGAGCCGGAGCGCCGCGTCGATCCGTCCGCCCCGCGGTACACCGTCCGCGGCGAGGTGGTGCAGGTGGACGACACCGCCTCCGGGCGCTCGCTGCTCGTGCGCCACGAGGCCATCCCCGAGTTCGTGGATTCGAGCGGCGCGCGGGTCGGGATGCAGGCGATGATCATGCCCTTCCAGGTCGGACGCGGCGTCGAGGGCGCGGAGGTGAAGCCGGGCGACCGGGTCCGCCTGAAGTTCGCGGTCGACTGGAAGGTGCACACGATGGAGGTCGAGGAGATCGAGCGGCTGCCGGCGGACACCGCCCTCGTGTTCGAGAAGAAGGAGCGGTGACGCGCGGCCGCGGCAGCCCTCCCGCGGACGAGCCGGCGCGGAAGCGCCGCGCCGCGCCGGGCTGGGGCGGCGCGCGCGTGCTCGCGATCGGTCACTCGACGCGGCCGATCGAGGAGCTCCTCGGGCTCCTCCAGGGGGCCGGCGTCCGCACGCTCGCCGACATCCGGACCGTGCCGCGCTCCCGCAAGAACCCGCAGTTCGAGGGTCGCGCGCTCGCGCGCTCGCTCGCGCGCGCGGGGATCGCCTACGCGTGGCTCCCGCGGCTCGGCGGCCTGCGGCGGCCGCGCAAGGACTCGCCGAACGCCGGGTGGCGCAACACCAGCTTCCGCGGCTACGCGGATCACATGGCGACGGCGGAGTTCGCCGAGGGCCTGCGCGAGCTGTCCGCGCTCGCGCGCGAAGGGCCGGTCGCGGTGATGTGCGCCGAGGCCGTGCCGTGGCGGTGCCACCGGTCGCTGCTCGCGGACGCGCTCCTCGCGCGCGGGGTGGGCGTGGAGCACATCACCGGGCCGGGAAAGACGCGGCCCCACCGGCTGACGCCGTTCGCGAGGATCGAGGGACGGAGCGTCACCTATCCGGAGTGACGACCGACCCAGAGGTCCGGCGCTGCGGCGCTGGACGGTCGTCCGGCGCGGGCTGAAACCGACTAGAGGCTACGTCCAAGTCGCGGTCGAGCGGCGGAATCGGCCCAGGTGGGGCAATCGTAGGCCTGCGTCGCGACCATCGAGCCGTCGTGTGCAGGTCACCGCGGGGTGCCTGTGGGATCCGAGACGAGCTTGGGCCTTCGAGGGAGCACTCGCGGACGAGAACGCCGTCTGCGTCGGCGTGATCATCAGCTGCTCGCGCACGAGACCCCGAACCTCACGCGCATCAGGTAGGTGCCGAGCGGGAAGACGGCCTTCCGTTCGCCGCAGCAATAACTCTCGAGGGCGGTTCGGTAGCGCTCGAGGAAACGGGCGAGCCGCTCGAGGGCGTCGATGCGCTTCTGCGGGTCGCGCGCGGCGATCCTCGGATTGAGGCGGCGTCGGGGTTCACGAGTCGCCGGGCGGTCCGTGTGCTTCTGCTTCATCACGCGGCGCGCGCCCACGACGGCCACGCCGCGCGCCTCACGTCGGGCTGCAGCCTCCTCCTCGAGCTCGGTGACGCGGGCGACGACCTTCGCCCTGAACGCGTCGACCGACTCGAAGCCGGGCGGAGCCGAGAACACGAGCTCTGCGCCCTCACGCATCGAGCCGTCCTCCGCGAAGTAGTGGCCCGGGCACTCGATTCGCTCGCCGGGCCCGCCGATCGAACGCGGGTCCGACCAGATCCCGGGCCACTGACGGCCGTGCTCGACGAGGTCTGCGCTCGCCGGGTTCGCGAGCGTGTAGGCGACCTTCTCCACGACATCGTCGGGCGTGACGAGGACGACGGCGCTGTAGCTGCCCGGTGCCCAGAAGTTCTCCCAGCGTCCGTGGAGCGCGTTCAGGGCTTTCGCGACCACGCCATCGAGGAGCTGACCGAACGCCGGGAGGTTCGCGCGGCAATCGGTGACGACCAGGTGGTAGTGGTTGCTCATGACGCAGACGGCGTGAACGAGGATGCCGTGGCGAGCCGCCGCGACCGCGAGCACGAACTTGAACACGAGGTTCGTGAGCACCGAGGGCTTGAGGAGGAACTCGCGCTGGGAGCATCGGCGTGAGACGAGGTACGTCGTGCCTCTGGCGATCCGTCGAGGTGCGGTCACGGGAGCTGCCGTCGCAGGACGTGTGCCAACGCAACCGTCCCAAAGCTCAGGAGAGGACCCCCAGTGATCGTCCGCGCCGCGACCCCCAGTCCGCCCGGCGGACCTCTGGGTCGGACGCCGCCTTGAGCGGGGCGCGTCGCTGGTGTACGAGAGGCAGGTGAAGAACGCCGACCGCTGGGAGCCGAGCAAGTACCGCCTGCGGCGCGGAAAGCTGGAGGCCTCCCGGGATCGCGGCGAGGTCTCCGTGGGCTCCCGGCTCATCGCCGACGCCATCGCCGCTCAGTACGGGACCAAGCTCCCCCGGTACGCGCGGGGCCGCCTCGTCGATCTCGGCTGCGGGAAGGTGCCGCTGTACGAGGCCTACCGGGACCTCGTCACCGAGGTCGTCTGCGTGGACTGGGCGAACACCCCGCACCAGAGCCCGTTCCTCGACCGGACGGTCGATCTCGACGGACCGCTGCCCTGGGACGCCGAGCGGTTCGACACCGCGATCCTCTCCGACGTCCTCGAGCACGTGCAGCGCCCCGAGCACCTGCTGCAGGAGGTGGCGCGGATCCTCTCGCCGGGCGGCCGGCTCCTCCTGAACGTCCCGTTCCTGTACGCCATCCACGAGGCCCCGCACGACTACTACCGGTACACGGAGTTCGCGCTCCGTCGAATGGTCGAGCTCTGCGGTCTCCGCCTCGTGGAGCTGGAGGCGCTCGGCGGCGGCGCGCAGGTCCTCGCCGATCTCACGGCGAAGCTCCTCCTGCGCTTCGGGCTCCTGGGGCGACCAGTGGCCGCGTTCGTCCAGTGGTACGCCGGCATGCTCCTGCGGACCCGGCGCGGCCGCCGGCGCGCGGCGCGATCCGCCCGCAGGTTCCCCCTCGGCTACTTCCTGGTCGTCGAGAAGCCCGGCCCCGGGGCCGCGGAACCGTCCGCCTCGGCCGGCTGAGCGCCCCTGGTGCGCCCCGCCGGGCCGGACGCGCCTCCGCCAGCGCCTTCGCCCGCGATCGCGGCGCGGTAGACGTCCATCAGCGCATCCCCCTGCGCGCGGAGCGAGTGGCGCGCGCGGACGTGGTGGAGGCCACGACGGGACACCGCGGCGATCTCCTCCGGCGAGGCGGTCCGCAGGCGCCGGATCGCCGCCGCGATCCCGTCCACGTCCCGCTCCTCGGCGAGGAGGAAGTGGTTCTCGGCCGGGATGCCCTCCGGGATCCCGGCGTGCCGCGTGCTCACGCACGGCAACCCGAGCGCCTGGGCCTCGAGGAGGACCATCGGCAACCCTTCGCGATCCCCGTTCTCGGCGGTGCGGCTGCACAGCAGGAACGCGTCGCTCGCCTCCATCTGCGCCCGGGCGGCGGAGTGCTCCAGCGCCCCCGTGAGGCGGACGCGGCCGTCGAGCCCGAGCTCGGCGATGCGCGCCCGGACCAGCGGCTCCAGCGGCCCGTCGCCCACGATGTCCAGCTCGACCGGGTGACCTTCCGCGGCCAGCCGCGCGAGCGCCGCCAGCGCGTCGAGGTGCCCCTTCTTGTCGACGATCCGGCCCACCGTCACGAAGCGGACGGGAGGGCGGTCGCGCTCCCGGAACGGATACGCCGACAGGTCCTTGCCGTTCGGGATCACGGAGATCCGTGCGCCGTCCAGGCCGGCGTCCTCGAGGCCGCGCCGGAGCGCCGCCGCCACGACGATCACGCGGTTGCGACCGCGGGTGAGCGCCGGGAACCACCGGCGCCGCCGCGCGTCCTGCAGCTGCTCGGAGGCGTCGTATCCGTGGAACGTCGTGACGAGCGGGATCCCGAGCTGCCGGGCGACGGGTGCGGCCACGACGCCGACGTCGCCGTACTGCGCGTGGATCACGTCGGGCCGGAAGGATCGCGCGACCGCCGCCAGCTCGCGACGGACGCCGACCCACGTCGTGATCAACGTGGGGTCGGGCGAGAACCACGAACCGACCCAGTCCCGCAGCTTCCCGACGGGGCCACCGCGCGGGGACACCAGCGCGAAGGGCTCGAACGGGCGCGCGGCTGCGTTCAGCCGGCGCCGCGCAGCGACCATGACCTCGGCGCGGGTGCTGGTCTCCTGGACGACGTCGTAGATGAACGTCTCCGTCAGGCGCGAGAACTCCCAGGCGAAGTGGAGGACTCGCATCGGCGTCACTCTCGACGGGCCGGCGCCGGCCCCGCGTAGAACGCGCGCACTCGCTCCAGCTCCTCGGGACCGTAGAGCCGCTCGATGCGGCTGCGCGCCTCGGCTCCCACGCGCGCCCGGAGGGCGGGATCGTCGCGGAGGAGCCGGATCCGCTCCGCCGCCTGCGCGTCGTCGTCGAACACGAACCCGCTGCGGCCGTCCTCGACGAGCTCCTCCGCGTACCCGCCTGCCCGGTGGCACACGACCGGGAGCCCGGACGCCATCGCCTCGGCGACGACGCGGCCGTACGGCTCTGGCCACTCGTCGGCGGTCCGGTACACGAAGCAGTCGAGGCTCCGCAGGAAGTCCGCCGGGTCCTCGGCGCCGACGGCGAGGAGCTCGACGTTCGGCGCGCCGGCGAGCGAGCGGGCGAGGCACGTGGCGCCCATGAGCCGCACGCGGATCCCCTCGGCGCCGAGCGCGCGGAACAGGGCCGCGTCGCCGGGGCCGAACTTGATCGCCGAGTCGCGGGAGAGGCGACCCACCGTGAACTGCGCACCCGCGGGGCGGGTTGCGGGGCGGAACCGCTCGAGGTCGATGGGCGAGAGGTGCACGACGCCGGTCATCCGCGTGGACCGCGCCACCTTGCGCGAGCAGAAGACCAGCTCCGTGGCGGGGAGCGGCCAGCCGTGGAGGCGCCGCAAGCGCTTCTGGAGTGTCGCGACGTTGAGCGTGTTGTGGATGAGGATCACGCGGCGCGGGAAGGACGCGCGGACCCACACGCCGATCGGCGACGTGCCCACGAAGACGATCGTGCCGCCGCGCGGGAAACGGCCCAGCGCAGGAACGATGCGGCGCACGCCGGCGTCGCGGTAACAGTCCGCGACGCGCGTGGAGCTCCACACGTGCACCGTGGCCGAGCCGCGGAGCGTCGCGGCGAGCTGGAGCGTCCGCTCCTGCGATCCGCCCTTCACCTTGAAGAGCGTGACGAGGTGGATCGTGGGGAGCGGGGCCGGCGCGCCTTCGCGGGCGGCCTCGGCGGTCTCGCGGGAGCGCTCGACGCGGCGCCCCGCGTCGACCTGTGTGCGCCCGGAGTTCATCGCAGGGCCCGGAACTTACTCCACGGGCTCCGGCGCAGCAAGGCGGGTGGTCGGCCTCAAGGGGCGAGCGTCCGCCGGAACAGCTCGATGAGCGCCGTGTTGGCGTTCGCCGGGTCGGGCGGCGTCGGGTAGTCGCCCCAGAAAATCCCGAACGCGCTCTCGTGGTACGAGTGGTACGTCCACGCGATGTCGCGGGTCGCGAGGAGGTCGAGCATGTCGCCGACCCACGCCGTCCCGCCACGCTCGAAGGCGGCGCGGATCGCGCCGAACTCGCCGAGGTAGAGCGGCACGCCGTGCGCCTCGCCCCAGGCCGCGAACCGGTCGAGCTCGGCAGCGAGGAGCGCCTTCTCGCGCCCCAGGAGCGGCGCGGAGCTCGTCAGGAAGTCGAGCCGGCCGAGCGAGGTCGAGCCGGCGCGGCTCCCCTCCGCGCGCGCCCAGTACTTGAGCTCGTAGGTGTTCCCCGTCACGACGGGGAAGAAGTACATGTCGGCGGAGAGCGACGCGTCCGTGGTCGTCCCGGCGATCCCGACGGAGCGCGTGCCCGCGTGGCCGTCGCGCCCGGCGACGCGCGCGCCGGGGGCGCCCGGCGTCGCCACCCAGAGGCTCCACGCGGAGGGGTCCTCGACGTCGACCTTGAAGACCTGCCGCACGAGCCGGCCCTCCGGGTCGTACTCGTTCACCTCGAAGTCGTCGAAGTACACGGTCCCCGCGTTCCGCTGCGACATGAAGACCGGCCGCCCGACGTTCCAGGTCGAGTCCGTGACCGTGAAACGGACGGAGTACGCGGTCCATGGCGAGGTGCCGTCGGGGACGCGGAGCCGTCCGGCCTCTGGCGTGCCGTCCCAGCTCCAGTGCTTCCACGCGAGCGTGCTCCAGGAGACGCTGACGGCCGACGGATCCGGGTACGTCGTCGGGACCTGGCAGCAGGTCACCCACGACGCGAGCTGGTGCGTGAACTCCATCGGCGTGTAGACGTGGAACTCGTAGAGGACGTTCGGGTCGTCCACCACGAAGAAGTTCAGATCGGCGTCGTTCGACCAGTCCGCCGCGCCGCTCCCGTCGGCGCGCCGCCCGTTGAGCCGCTCGACGGTCACGATGTGCCACGGGTCCACCAGGCGGATGGCCCGGACGATCCGGTTCGCGAGCCGCTCCCACTGCTCCTTCTCCCCGGCGACCACCGGCTCGTTCACGAGGTCGTATCCGGCGATCGTCGGCTCGCCGCGGTAGCGGCGCGCGATCGCCTTCCAGAGCGCCGTGAGGCGATCCTGGTTCCGCACGTCCGTCCAGAGCGCCGTGCCGCGGGAGAGCGACTGGAACCCGCCCTGGGGCACGTGCATGTTGAGCATGAGCCGCACGCCGTGCGCCTTCGCCCAGGCGACGTTCTGGTCGATCCACTGGAACCCGGACTCCTTGTACCGGCCCGGCGCGGAGTCGTCCTCGAAGGTCCGGTAGTTCAGGTAGAAGCGGACGAGGTTCATCCCCATGTCCGCGACGCGCTGGTAGTCGATCTCGCCGTGGTGCGCCGTCGGGAGCGGGACGTTGGACCAGACGGCGTTTCCGAACGCGACCCCGCGGAGCGCGACCGGGTTGCCGCCGTCGTCCACGATCCGCCGGCCCGAGACCCGGAGGATCCCGGCGGGGCGCGGCCCCGGATCCTCGACCGTCCCGTCGTCGGGGCCGACCCCCTGCCCGCCCGTGGCGCACGAGAGGAGGGTGGCCAGGGCAACGACGGCGACGCGGGAGGAGCTCGGCGAGGGGCGCATCCCGCCATCGTAGCCGGGCGGGCCTGTGGGTAGGGGTGAGCCTGTTCCTCGGCCGAACGACCGCCGCCTGGACCGCGCCCGTCGACGGACGCCCGTCGATCAGCGCGCAGGCCGCTCCGACGGCTCGATCCGCGCGCCCGGCATGCGCGGGTCGGGCCTGCGCGCCGCCTTCGCGAACCGCGCCGCGGCGGGGCGGGCGATCTCGAACCGGGTCTCGCGGTCGAGCACGACGATCTTGCCGATCTCCTCGCGCGTCACCTCCCCGCGCCGGCAGAGGAGCGGGAGGATCCAGCGCGGGTCGGCCTTCTTCTCGCGCCCGAGCGTGAGCCGGAACCAGACGCCGTCGGCGCGCTGGTGGGCCTTGAGCTTCCGCGGCGTGCGGGCCTCGCGGACGGGCACCTCGCGCGCGGCGCGCGCGGTCTCCGGCAGCTCCTCGGGCGCGGGGCGGAGCGCCCGCTCCCGCCGGACGAGGGCCGCGGCGACGAGCAGCGGCGCGCGCGCGTCGAGGAGGCGCCGCGCCACGGCCAGCTCCTCCTCCGTCGCCTCGCCCGCGAGCCGCGCCACCTCCTCGCCCAGCCGCTCGTCGTCCACGGCGCGGATCTCCTCCGCGCTCGGGAGCGGCGCCCACTCCGCCTGGATCCGCGCGGCGCGCAGGAGCCGCTCCAGCCGGAACCGCTCCGCCGGCGCGGCGAGCAGCACCGCGAGCCCCTTGTTGCCGGCGCGCCCGGTGCGCCCGCTCCGGTGCTGGAGCGCCTCGGGATCGCGCGGCAGGTCGGCGTGGAGGACGAGCTCGATGCCCGGGAGGTCGAGCCCGCGCGCGGCGACGTCGGTCGCGACCAGCACGCGGGCGCGGCCGTCGCGGAGCGCCTTGAGCGCCCGCAGCCGCTCCGCCTGGCCGAGCTCGCCCGAGATCGCGACCGCCTCGAAGCCGCGCTCGGCGAGGCTCGCGCCGGTGTGGTGCGCCGCCTCGCGCGTCGCCCGGAACACGAGGGCGCTCCGCGGCTCGAGCCGCCGGAGCACGTTCACGACCGCGTGCTCGCGCTCGCGCTCCGCGACCACGTGTGCACGGAACGTGATGTCGCCGTGCGCCTCCTCGGGCGGCGTCGCGGCCACGCGGGCCGGCTCGCGCGTGTAGCGGCGGGCGAGCTCGAGGATGGGCCGGGGGAGGGTGGCCGAGAAGAGGACCGTGCGGCGCTCCTCGGGCGCCGCCGCGAGGATCGCCTCGAGCTCCTCGCGGAAACCCATGTCGAGCATCTCGTCGGCCTCGTCCAGCACCACGGCGGCGGCGGCCGAGAGATCGAGGTTCCGGCGGTCGAGGTGATCGCGCAGCCGGCCCGGCGTTCCGACGACGACGTGCGCCCCGCCGGCGAGCTGCCGCGCCTCGCGCCGCGGATCCATGCCGCCCACGCAGGCGGCGACGCGGCCCCCGGCGTCGGCGAGGAGCCACGACAGCTCGCGGTGGACCTGGAGCGCCAGCTCGCGCGTGGGCGCGACGACGAGGCCGAGCGGCGGACCGGCCGCCGGAAACCCGGCCGCGTCGCCCAGGAGCGCCTCGGCGAGCACGAGCCCGAAGGCGACCGTCTTGCCCGAGCCGGTCCGGGAGGAGACGAGGAGATCCCGCCCGCGGACCTCGGGCGCGAGCACCGCCGCCTGGACCGGGGTGGGGGTGCCGTAGCCGCGCGCCGCGAGGGCGCTCTGGAGCGCCGGGTGGGCGCCGATCGTGGAGAAGTCGCTCACCGGCGCAATCTACCGGAGAGCCCTCGGCCGCGGCTGTCGGACCCTCCTGCTATACGTCCGTTCAGGTTCGACGGAGGTCTCACGATGAACGCCATGGCACGTGCCTATGACAGCGACCCCGCCCTCGCGAAGCTCCACGAGCTGACCGAGCGGATCCGCCGCCGGGCGGCCGAGGCGCGGGAGCGGGCGATGGCCCGCGAGCGGCGGCTCTCGACCGCCCGCCCGCGGGAGCTCCAGCTCACGCTCCCCCTTCCGCGACCGGCCGGAGCTGGCGGCCGGAGCGGGCCCCGCAGCGGGCCCCGGCTGCTGCGTGCGGGATGACCCTTCCAGGGAGTCCCTCCGAGCGGTGAGCGGCAGGGTCACGGCGCCGGCGCCGCGAGCGAGGGTCGCTCCTCTCCGAGCGCCGCGAGCAGGTCGATCGCGTCGTGGACCGCCGCGCCGCCGAGATCGTTGTTGAAGTAGACGAAGGCGTCGCGTCCGGGCCGCGCCCAGTCGAGGAGCTCCTCGGCGATCGCGCGGAGGTACGCGGGCCCGTACCGGCCGTGGTAGTGGCCGGTCGTGCCGTGGAAGCGGACGTACCGGAAGGCTCCCGTGAGCCGCGGCGGTCGCCGCTCGACCCGATCGTGCTCGCAGAACGCGGCGCCGTGCCGATCGAGCACTGCGCAGGTCTCCTCTGCGTACCAGGCCGGATCGCGGAACTCGACGGCGTGCCGGACGGGCGGAAGGCGCGAGAGGAAGTGGTCGAGCCGCTCGAGGTCGGGGGCGAACTGGGGCGGGAGCTGCCAGAGGACGGGGCCCAGGGTCGGGCCGAGGTGCCGGACCGGCCCGAAGAACCGTTCGAGCCCCTCGCCCGCGTCGCGCAGTCGCTTCAGGTGCGTCAGGTAGCGGGAACCCTTCACCGCGAACACGAAGCCGCGGGGCACCCCCGCGCGCCAGCGCTCCGCCGCGTCGGCGGTCGGCAGCCTGTAGAACGTCGCGTTGAGCTCGACCGTGTCGAAGAACTGCGTGTACCGCGCGAGCCATGCACGGACGGGGACCCCGGGCGGGTACAGAACGCCGCGCCAGTGCCGGTACTGATACCCGCTCGTCCCCACGCGGATGGCCATCCCACGGGGAACCTCCTATCGCGCGCCGCGGCCCGCAACTCGGCCCGCGCTCGCGGCGGAGATCCACCGCCCGGCGAGGCGCGCCATGGCGTGCTCGCGCCGGACGAGCGGGGCGTACCCGGAGCAACGCGCCCCGGGAGGTCCCTCGGGGCAGGTCCGGCACGCGGCACGGTCGGGACCGCGGCGCCGGTAGCGCGCGGTGCCCCAGGCCGTCGCGCCGGCTGCGAGGGCAGCCGCGCCGATCCCGGCCGCCGTGGGCGCGACGAGCGCCTGGGCCAGGGCGCCCCCGGCGACCGCGAGGGGAAGGAAGCGGGTGAGGAGCTTCGGCGTCCGGCGGGCACCGGCCGCCGCGTCGAGCTCGGCCGGCGCGTCCGGGGTCGCGAGAGGCGGGATCGCGAGCGGGACGGCGGCCGCGAGGAGCGCGGCCGCGGCGAGCCAGGCGACGCCGGGAGCGGCGGGCGAGGCGAGCCCCGCGGCGAGCCCGGTGACCGCGCCGAGAACGGTGAGCGCGCACCCCCGGCAGACGCGCGTCCGCCGCCCGAGCCGGACGACCTCCGGGCCGTACCGCGCGCAGAGCGGGTGGTGCGCCCAGCGATGGAACGCGTGCGCGCGCCGGGCGAGGCGATCGATCCGGCGCGCGAGGGGGCGTGGGATCCGGCTCAAGTCGTGCGGACGATGGCAGGGTGGGGTCCCGCGCGAACGCGCGGGCGAGGGCCGCAGCCCTCGAGAATCGATCACGCCGGCCGGATCAGGGCAGCCGTGCCGTAGGCGACGATCTCGTTCGTGTTCTGCATCAGCTCCGAGCTGTCGAACCGCATCCCGAGGATGCAGTTGCCGCCCATCTCCCGCGCGGTCGTCTCGAGCCGGTTCATGGCCTCGTTGCGCGTGGACATGGCGAGCTCGGTGAACATGGTGATCTCGCCGCCGAAGATCGTCTGGCAGCCGGCGCAGGTCGTGCCGACGATGCTGCGGCTCCGGACCGTGATGCCCCAGCACGGGCCGATGATCCGCTCGATCACGTAGCCGGGCGGCGGGTCGAAGGTGGTCAGGATGGGGATCGCGTGGTGCTGGACCTGGGACATGGAGGCTCCGGGAGGAAGGGCTACAGGCTACAGGCTCCAGGCTTCAGGGGGCGCGCCTCTCAGGGGGCCACCGCGCCCGGGTGAAGCCCGAAGCCCGAAGCCTTGGTCTCACGTCTCCCGCCGGGGCGGCGGAGGCGGCGGAGGGGGCCGGGGCGGCGGTGCGTCGGGGACGGGCACGAGGCCCCGCAGGTCGCCCGCCGGCGCGTGGGTGGGCGCGATCTCCACCCGGAGCTCGTCCACGACGCCGTTCTCGAGCGAGAGCGCGCCGCGCCCGAGGAGATCCGACAGCGCGAACCGGACCGTGCCGAGATCGAACGGCGGGTCGTTCGAGCCCTCGCGCTCGGGCAGCCGGAAGACGCGGGCGGAGACCGGGCGGTCGTCGTAGGCGTTCGCGGCGACCACGAACCGGGCGTCGAGCCGCACGAACCTGCCCGCGCGCTGCGGAAGCGTCTGCACGGAGCGGCCGTCCGGCAGGCGGACGGTCACCACGATCGGGCCCTGCGGGCCGCCGGGGCGGACCTTCACCGCCCGGAGCTCGACGGAGTAGTTGCGGAGCTGGACGCGCTCCAGCGCGTCGCGGGCGTAGCCGGTCTCGACCGGGCTCTGCACCGCCTCGCGGTAGACGCGCTCCGCGCGGGCGAAGTCACGGCGGCCGATCGCCTCCTCGCCCTCGGCGAGGAGGCCGGCATAGCGGGCGAGCGGCGCGGCCCGCCACTGCGGGCGGATGGCGAGGGCGGCGTCGTACCGCGCCTTCGCCTCCGCGAAGCGCCGCGCCGCGAGGAGCCCGTCGCCCTCGCGCGTGATGCGCTCGGCCTCGGCGTCCTTCCAGAGCTCGTACTCCGCCTGCGCCGCCTGGAGCCGCGGGGTCAGGTTCGGGTCGAGGCGGACGGCGCGGGTGAGGAGGTCGATCGCCTGCGGGAACTGCCGCGCCGCCCGGAACCGCTCGGCGTCGGCGGCGGCCGCGCGTGTCACCACCGGGATGAACCGGCGCGCCTGGGCCTCGACGCCCGGGTCGTCGGTGACGCCGCGCGCCGACTCGACGAGCTCCATCGCGTGCGGGAGCTGCCCGCGATCGAGCTCCTCGCTCGCGCGGCGGAGCCGGAGGGAGCCCACCTCGCGCGCCGCGTCGCGCTTCACCGCGGCCATGCTCGCGTCGCCGGGGTCGAGCCCGAGCACGTAGCTCGCCTCGGCGTACGCGCACTCCCAGTCCTGCCCGACCATGCAGGCCTGGGCCGCCCGCTGCGCGCCGTCGATGGCGCGGGCGCGTGCGTCCTGCCACTTGGCCTGGACCGCCGCCTTGTCCTTCGGGTTTCGGCGGAGGGCCTCGGCGTACTCGCGCTCGGCGACCTTCCAGTTGCCGGTCAGGGCCGCCTTGTCGCCGACCTTCTCGTGGGCGACGCAGCCCGGCATGACGATGACGAGGGAGAGGAGGGCGAGGGCGAGGGGCGATCGGCGCACGGGGTGACCTCCGAGAACGGGGACGCGGCGGCGCTGCGCGGAATTCACGGTACGGGAAGGGGAGGCGGAGGAGCAACCTGGGGGTGTGGGGGGAGGTGGGGTGGGAGGAAGGCTTCAGACTTCAGGTTGGCGGCCCGCTCGATGGCTCCAGCAGGACCTCGATGCGCCGCGTCCTTCCTGAAGCCCGAAGCCCGAAGCCTGAGGCCCGCTTCCCGCGCGCTCATCCCTTCCTTCGCGCGACCGGCGGCGCCGCGGTCCGCGGATCCTCGGGCCAGGAGTGGCGCGGATATCGCCGCGAGAGCTCCCGCCGCAGCGCGGGGTAGTGGCGATCCCAGAACCCGGCGAGATCGGTCGTCACCTGCTGGGCGCGGCCGTTGGGGGCGAGCAGGTGGAGCACGACCGGGACCCGGCCGCCGGCCAGGGTCGGCCCCTGCGCCATGCCGAAGAAGTCCTGGAGCCGGCTCTCGAGCCAGGGCGGCTTCCCGGGCTCGTAGCGGACGCGCGCGCTCCGGCCGCCGGGCAGCGTGATCCGCTCCGGGGCGAGCCTCTCGAGCGCGGCGCGCGCCTTCGGCTCCAGGCGGGCGAGGAGGAGCGCCGGCAGGTCGGCCTCGCGCAGCTCGGCGAAGCTCCGGCGGTCCCGGGCGGCGTCCGCGAGCGCGGCGGCGAGGTCCGCCTCGGTGGGCGCGGGGATGCCGGCCTCGGGCGCGTGCTGCGCCGCGAAGGCGAGGCGCGCGAGGAGCGCGTCGAGCGCGCCCTCCTCGGCGAAGGCCCGCGCCCCGCGCGCGAGCGCCTCCTCCGCGAGCCGGGCCGCGAGCCGGTCCGGATCCGGCTTCGCCGCCCGGCCCTCCTCGAGCACGAGGTCCTCGTAGAGAAGCCGCTCCGTCGCGTCGACGCGCTCGGCCTGCGCGTTCCAGACGACCGCCTCGTCGTACCGGAGCGCGGCGGGGAAGAGGTCGAGGAGCATCTCCTGCGTGACGAGGCTCGCGAGGCGGACGCGGACCTCGGGGCCGCGCGCACCGGCGCCGCCCCCGCGCCCCGGGCCGCTCGAGGTGGACCGCTCCCCCTGCGCCTGTCGAAGGGCTCTGCGCTCCTCGGCGTCGAGCGCCACGAGCAGCGGCGCCTCGCGTACGACCGACGCCGGGTCGAGGCGCGCGCTCCCGCCGCCCACGAGGACGATCTCGTCCGACCCGGGCGCGCGCCGGCGGGCGACGCGGTCCGGGTACGCCGCGAGCGTCGCGAGGAGCAGCGCCGTCTCCGGGTCCGCGGCCGGCGGTCCGCGGGGGAGGCCGCGCGCGAGGCCGGCGAGCTGGCGGCGGGACCGCTCCACCGCCTGCGCCGCGCCCGGGGCGACGCCCATCCGCCGGAGCCGATCGGGATCGAACCGCGCCCGGCTCGCCTCCTCGAAGACGTGCGCGAGCTCGAGCAGGTCCGACGGACCGGTCGGCGGGAGCGCGGCCCCCTCCCACGCGCGCCGCTCGCGGAGGTCGCGCTCGCCGAGGATCGCCGCGAGGAGCGCGCCCTCCGCCGCGGCGCCGCGGGCGGCGGCCTCGACGACGAGCCGCGCGAGCCGCGGGTGGAGCGGCAGGTCCAGCATCCGGCGGCCCAGCGGGGTGAGCGCGCCCGCGGCGTCGAGCGCGCCGAGCCGGCGGAGGAGCCCCTCCGCCGCGGCGAGCGCCGGCGCGGGGGGAGGCTCGAGGAGCTCGAGGGCGGGGAGGGCGCCCTCGCCGAGAGCGGGCCCGCCGGCGTCCGCGGCGCCTCCCGGCGCGGCCCGCAGCCCGAGCCCGGCGAGGGCGAGCACCAGCTCGGCGAGGTCCTCGCGCTGGATCTCCGGGGCGTCGAACGCGGGCCGGCCGTCGTGATCGTGGCGCGTGTAGAGGCGGAGCGTGCGCCCCGGGCCGGTCCGGCCGGCGCGCCCGGCCCGCTGCGCCCCCGAGGCGCGGCTCACCTTCTTCACCTCGAGCGTGGGCAGGCCGGACCAGGGCGCGTGCGAGGCGATCCGCGCGAGCCCGGAGTCCACGACCGCGGTGACGCCCTCGATCGTCACCGACGACTCCGCGACGTTGGTCGAGAGGATCACCTTGGGTGACGGTCCGGGCCGGACGGCGCGGTCCTGCTCCTCGGGCGGGAGATCGCCGTGCAGCGGGAGGAGGTCCACGCCGGCGTCGCCCGCCCACGGCCCGAGCGCCTCGCGCGCCCGGCGGATCTCCGCCGCCCCGGGGAGGAAGACGAGCACGTCCCCCGCCCGGCCCGCGCCGGCCTCGCGTGCCTCGCGGTGCAGCCGCCGCACCGCGCGCGCGACGCGCTCCTCGAGCCGCTCGTCGCGCGCGGCCTCCTCGGGCGAGAGGTGCTCGACCGCGACCTCGAAGCGGCGCCCCTCCGACCGGAGCCGCGGCGCGTCGAGGAAGCGGGCCACGGGCTCCGCGTCGAGCGTCGCGGACATGACGACGAGCTTGAGGTCGGGCCGCGCCGTGCGCTGGAGCCGCCGGAGGAAGGCGAGGGCGAGGTCGCCGGGGAGGTGGCGCTCGTGGAACTCGTCGAGGACGACGGCGCCGACCCCCGGGAGCGTCGGCGCCGACAGCAGGCGCCGCGTGAGGAGCCCCTCGGTCACGAACCGGATCCGCGTCCGCGGCCCGGCGACCTCCTCGAACCGGACCTGCCAGCCCACGGTCTCGCCCGGCCGCTCACCCAGCTCCTGGGCCACCCGCCGGGCGGCCAGCCGAGCGGCCAGGCGCCGGGGCTCGAGCACGACCACCTCGCCGGTCCCCGCGAGCCCAGCCCCGAGGAGCGCGGGCGGGACGCGCGTCGTCTTCCCGGCGCCCGGCGGCGCCTCGATGACGACCGAGGGTCCGGCGCGGAGCGCCGCCACGACCTCGGGCAGGAGCGCGTCGATCGGGAGCGGAGTGGGGGGCGGCGGCACGGCGCAGTTCTAACCCGGGAAGGGGCCGACGTGGCGCGTCGGCGGGCATTTGACACCCCTCGGCCCAGCCTTACCTAGAGAACGAGGTCGCGAGCCGAGGGCAACCACCCCCGGAGCGCGGCCCCGACCGAAACCCACCAACGGCTTTCAGCGCGCGGCCCATGTCCGCGCGAGGAGGAGACGACCATGTTGACGCTGTGGAGCAACCCCGCGCGGACCCTCTCCGCGCTCGACGAGCAGATGAACCGGCTGGTGAAGGGCCTCGCGTCCGAGGCTTGGAGCTACGGCCTCGCGCCCGCGGCCGACGTCGTGGAGACCGAGGGCGAGTACCGCGTGCTCGTGGACCTGCCCGGCGTGGACCCGGCGGCGATCCAGCTCCGCGTCGAGAAGGACACGCTCTCGATCCAGGCCGAGCGGAAGCAGCCCGCGACGCAGGCCGGCGAGACGGTGCACCGGAGCGAGCGCTCCTTCGGGACGTTCTACCGCTCGTTCACGCTGCCGACCGGCGTGGACGCGAGCCGCGTCGAGGCCGCGTACGACGCGGGCGTCCTCGCGGTGAAGCTGCCGAAGCGCGAGGAGGCGAAGGCGCGGACGATCCCGGTGAGCGTGAAGTAGGGACGGCCGCAGGCACGTGCGGACGAGGACGCCGGTCGCCCTGAGCCTGTCGAAGTACGAGCGGAGAGTCGAGCAGCGCCGTCGCACGGGACGGAGAGGAGGGGCGCCCAGGGATCGGGCGCCCCTCTTCACTTCTCGGCCGCCCGCGCCTCGTGCACGGCGACGGTCGGCGCCGGCAGCGTCACCTCGACGTCCGACCCGGCGACGTCGATCCGGCGGAGCGAGACGACGCGGGCCGTCTCCCCCGGCGCGGTGGCGTCCGCCACGCACGCCGCGGTGTAGGGGCCCGGCGCGAGGCCCCGGTACAGCAGGACGCGGTCCTCGTGCGACGCCGGGGTGAGGATGCGCTGGCGGACCTGGAGGAGGTCTGCCGCGCCGCCCGCGGTGACCGCGCCGGGCACGAGCCAGGCGCCGCAGTCCTCCGGGGGCGGGACCCGGAGCGCCAGCGTCGCGCCGGTGCTCTCCCGGAACTCCACCCGGGCGGTCCCCCCCGCCTTCACGGCCGCGGGGCGCTGCGAGAGCCCCGCGTTCCCGTCGGTGACGCCGTCCTCGAGCGCGACGCTGTAGTCGCCGGGCGGGAGCCCTTCGACCGTGAACCGTCCGTCGCGGTCCGTGAGGCTCTCGCGCGAGAACGCGCCCGCGGCGGTGACGGGCACGTTGCGGACGGGCTCGTCCGCCGCGTTCCGGACGATCCCCTCGATCCGGCCGCCGGCGTCGAGGCGAACGGCGAGGTCGGTCGCGCCGCCGCCGAGCGGGACGAGCGCCGGGGCGAGCCCGTCGGCGACGACGAGCACGTCGAGCGGCGTCGCCGGGAGGCCGCCGAGCGCCACCGTGCCGTCGCGGCCGGTTCGGCCCCGGGCGTGGAGCGCCGTGATCGCCCACGGGCGATGCGGCGCGGCGGTCCCCACCTGCACCTCCGCGGACCGGACCGGCTGCGCGGTGGCGGCGACGAGGACGGAGATCCGGACCGTGCGCCCGCGCGAGAGGCGGAGCTCGCCGACGTCGCGGTCCCGCCGGTCGTCGAGGGTGATCTCCTTCACCAGCGGCTCGTGGCCGTCCGCCTCGACGCGGAGCGTCTGCGGGCCGGCGCGCTGGATCGGGAGCGCGAACGTCCCGCCGGCGGCGCGGAAGGGCCGCCCGCTCACGGTGAAGTCGTCGAGCGGGGAGCCGTCGTGGCCGGTCACGCGACCGGTGAGCTGCGCCGTCCGCCGCATCGTCAGGACGAGGCCCGTCTCCATCGGCCGCGCCCAGCGCCCGCCCTCGGCCGCGGCGTGGTCCTCGAGCGCCCACGACAGGCGGTGCCGGCGGGGCCGCAGGTGGGGGATCTCGAACCGCCCCTCGGCGTCGGTGATCGCCAGGCCTCCGGCGCGCGAGGGCGGGCCGTCGCTCGGACCGATGGCGGCCTCACGCACCTCGTCCACGGCCGCGACCTCGACGCCGGCCAGCGGGCGGCCCGTCCCCTCCTCCACCACCTTCCCGGCGATCGACATGCCGAGCTCGAACCGGAGCCGGAGCGCCGTCGTCACGGGCCCCTCCACCGTCTCCTCGGCGGTGACGGTCCGGAAGTAGCCCACGCCGTCCTTGGCGCGCGCGAGGCGCTGTGCCACCACGCGGTACCGCCCGGGCGGCAGCCCGTCGAAGCGGTGCCAGCCGCTCGCGTCCGCCGCCGCCTCCTTCCGGAAGGGCTCCCCGCCCGGTGGCTGGAGGGCGACGGCGCTGAGCAGCGCCCCCGGCACGGGCGCACCGCTCTCGTCCACGACCTCCACGTCGAGCGCGCCGCCGCGGAGGAGCGTGACGGCGAGCTCCTCGGGGGCCTGGGCGTCGAACGTGGCGGGGACGAACCCGTCGGCGGCCACGGACAGGCGCCACGCGCCGGCGGCGGCGTGCTCCAGCGCGAACGCGCCCGCGCGATCCGACCGCGTCTCGACGGCCCCGCGCGCGTCCCAGTCGGCGGGCAGCGGTCCGCGGTCGCGGATCCGCCGGCCGGTGATCACGGCGTCCGCGATGGGTACGCCGTCCTCGTCCTCGACGACGCCGGCGATCCGCGCGGCGCGGAGCAGCCGGTAGGACGCGCGGACCTCGCCCCCCTGCTCGACCCGGATCGCCCGCGGGCCCGGGCGCACGAACCCGGGCGGCGGGAACAGCCAGACCGCGTACGCGTCCGCCGGCAGGCCCGAGAGCCGGAACCGGCCCTCGTCGTCGGTGACCGCGGCCATCGCGACGAGCTCGGCCTCGAGCGCGACGCGCACCCCGGCGACGGGCGCGCCGGCGTCGTCCCGCACCTCGCCCGCGACCGCGCCGCCCGGCGCGAGCGCGATCACGAGCCCTTCCCGGTCCTCGGCGGTGAGATCGACCGTGGCGAGCCCGCCCTCGTCGCCCGAGAACGCCGCGACGGCGGTGCGCGCCGGGAGGAGCCGCTCCAGGACGAACCGGCCCTCGGCGTCGGTCGTCGTGACGGTCGGGCTGCACGCGACCTCGGCCCGCACCTCCGCCCCCGGCACCGGCGTGCCGTCGCGCTCGACCCTGCCCTCGACGCGCGCCGCGGCCGCGAGCTTCAGCTCCATGTCGCCCGATGGTGAAAGGTCCACGTCCGGGATCCGCCCCTCCGACCAGGCGAAGATCGCGTACGGCCCCTCGGGCAGCGGACCGACCAGGAAGCCGCCGTCCTCGTCCGTCCGGGCCTGGAAGAAGCGGCTGTGCGCGCGGTGGACGGCCGCGACCTGGGCGTCCTCGACGGGCACGCCCTCCTCGTCGCGCACCACCCCGCCGTACCAGACGGCCGGCGCGAGGGCGAGCTCGACGCGCTCGCCCGCCTCGACGTCGTAGGTCATCGCGACGAGGTCCCCCGCCTCGGCCCAGACCGCGTACCGGCCCGGCGCGAGCCCCGTCACGAGGAAGGTCCCGTCGTCGGACGTCGTCGCGTGGGCCACCAGCGCCGCCTCCCCGCGTCCGTCCGCGATCCGCCAGCCGGCGAGGTCCGGGACCGCCGCGCAGGGGCAATCGAAGATCGAGCGGTCCTCCTCGTTCGGGCACCGCGCCGCGGAGAAGGAGTCGCCGTCCTCGTCCGAGGTGACGAGGATGGTCGCCCCGCGGACCGGCACGTCGCCGTCGAGGATCACGCCCCGGAGCGCGAGCCCGTGCGCCTTCCCCCCTCGGCCGTCCGCGCCGAACACGCCCGCGAGCGGGCCGCCGCCCGCCGCCCGCAGCCACACGGCGTACGCCAGCCCGGCGAGCACCGCCAGGCCGGCGACCCCGAGGAAGGCAACCCGCGCTCCCCGCATGGAGGCAGCGTACCAAACTCGGCACCAGCCTTGCGCGCGTTCGAGACAAGCAAAAGGGGCGCCGGGTGGAGTCCGCGGCGCCCCTGCTCGTCTCGATGGCCGGCCCGAGGCCTGAGGCCCGAAGCCTGAGGCCTTTTTACGCCGGCTCCGGCACGGGCTGCCGCGGCGCGGGCGGCGCGTCGGCCGTGACGACCAGCCGGAGCTTCTCGCCGTCCGGCTCGACCTCGACCTTGACCGTGCCGCCGCCGTGGAGGTCGCCGAACAGGATCCGCTCGGCGAGCGGCTTCTTGACCTCGTTCTGGATGAGGCGGCTCATGGGCCGGGCGCCCATCTTCCGGTCGAAGCCGTGCTCCGCGAGCCACTTGCGCCCCTCGGGCGTGAGCTCGATCCGGACCTTCTTCTCGGCGAGCTGGCTCTCGAGCTCCTTCACCATCTTGTCGACGACCTTGAGGATCACCTCGTGCGGCAAGGAGTCGAAGGCGACCCACGCGTCGAGGCGGTTGCGGAACTCGGGGCTGAAGGTCCGCTCGATCGCGTTCCGCGCGTTGCCCGGGTCGGACTGGTCCTGCCCGAACCCGACCCGCCGGGCCGAGAGCTCCTGCGCGCCGGCGTTGGTCGTGAGGATGAGGACGACGTGGCGGAAGTCGGCCTTCCGGCCGTTGTTGTCGGTCAGCGTCGCGTGATCCATCACCTGCAGGAGCAGGTTGTAGATGTCCGGGTGCGCCTTCTCGATCTCGTCGAGGAGGAGCACGGCGTAGGGCGTCTTGCGGATGGCGTCCGTGAGGAGGCCGCCCTGGTCGAACCCGACGTAGCCCGGGGGCGCGCCGATGAGCCGGGAGACGGTGTGCTTCTCCTGGTACTCGGTCATGTCGAAGCGGATGAACTCCACCCCGAGGATGCGGGCGAGCTGCTTCGCGAGCTCGGTCTTCCCGACGCCCGTGGGGCCGGAGAAGAGGAAGTTGCCGATGGGCCGCTCCGGCGCGCCGAGGCCGGAGCGCGAGAGCTTGATGGCGCTCGCGATGGCCTCGATGGCGGCGTCCTGCCCGTAGATGACCTTCTTGAGCTCGGGCTCGAGGTTCTTGAGCGCGGCCTCGTCGTTGGCCGAGACGGTGCGCTCGGGGATCTTCGCGATCTTCGAGACCACCCGCTCGACGTCGCGGGCGGTGATCCGGTGGCGCCGGTCGGCGTCGGCGCGCATCCGGTCGCGCGCGCCGGCCTCGTCGAGCACGTCGATGGCCTTGTCCGGGAGCTGCCGGTCGTTGATGTGCTTCGCCGAGAGCTCCGCCGCGGCCCGGAGCGCCCGGGGCGTGTACGAGACGCCGTGGTGCTCCTCGTAGACCTTCTTCAGGCCGCGGAGGATCCGGATGGTGTCCTCGACCGAGGGCTCGTGGACCTCGATCTTCTGGAACCGGCGGGCGAGCGCGTGGTCGCGCTCGAACGTCTGCTTGTAGTCGTGGAACGTGGTCGAGCCGATGCACCGCAGCTCGCCGGACGCGAGGCCGGGCTTGAGCAGGTTCGAGGCGTCGAGCGACGAGCCGGTGGTGGCGCCCGCGCCGACGATGGTGTGGATCTCGTCGATGAAGAGGATGGCGTGCGGGGTCTTCTTCACCCCGGCGATGACGCCCTTGAGCCGCTGCTCGAACTCGCCGCGGAACTTGGTGCCGGCGAGCAGCGCGCCCATGTCGAGCGAGTAGATGGCCGCCTTCTCGAGGACGGCGGGCACCTTCTTCTGGTGGATCCGCAGCGCGAGCCCCTCGACGATCGCCGTCTTGCCGACGCCCGGCTCGCCCACGAAGACGGGGTTGTTCTTCCGGCGCCGGCAGAGGACCTGGATCGTCCGCTCGATCTCGGCGTCGCGGCCGATGAGCGGGTCGATGAGCCCCTGCGCCGCGCGCTCGACCAGGTTGACGGTGAACGTCCGGAACGGATCCTTCACCGGCCGCGGGCCGCCCTCCTCGCCCTCGCCGCCCTCGCCGCCGGGCTCGTCGTCGCCGCCGCCCTCCTTGCCGATGCCGTGCGAGATGTACTGGAGGATGTCGAGCCGCCGGACCCCCTGCTTCTCGAGCAGGTAGACGGCGTGCGAGCCGCGCTCGCGCGTGATCGCGACGAGGACGTCGCCGGCGTTGAGCTCGGTGCGCCCGGAGCCCTGCACGTGCCACGCGGCCCGCTGGAGCACGCGCTGGAACGCCGCGGTCTGCTCCGGATCCTGGACGCTCGACGCGGACTCGAGGGTGCGGTCGAGGTACTCCTCCAGCTCGCGCTCGAGGAGCCGAAGGTCGGCGCCGCACGCCGTGAGCACCTCCGACGCGACCCGATCCTTCGTCATCGCGTGGAGCAGGTGCTCCAGGGTGACGTACTCGTGCCGTCGCCGGCGGGCCTCGCCCACGGCCGCCTGCAGGGTTTGCTGAAGCTCCTTGGAAACCGTCACCATCGCCGCTCCGTGCTCCGCTACTCCGGCTCGACCGTCACGAGGAGCGGGAACTCCGCCTCCCGCGCGAGGTCCAAAGTCTTCTTCGTCTTCGTCTCCGCGATCTCCCACGGATAGATACCGGCGACGCCCACGCCGCGCATGTGAACGTGGAGCATGATGCGGTGGGCCGTCTCCGGGTCGTGGTTGAAGACCGCGATCAGGACCTGCTCGACGAACTCCTGCGTCGTGTAGTCGTCGTTGTGGAAGAGGACCTTGTAGAGGGGAGGCCGCTTCGTCTCCCGCTCCTGGCGTGTCTTCGGGACGGCGGTCGCCGTGTCGCCCCCGGGGCGGGGTTGCTCGGCCATGGCTCGGACCATTGTAAACGGGCGGCGGCGGAAACGCCCCGCCGTCGAGCGGAGCGAGGGAGCGGGTGGCCGGCGCGGAATCCGCCAGGGGCGCCCGGAGTTCCCGGCCTCACCGCAGGCGGCCGAGCAGCGCCCGCGTCGCCCCGTCTCCCGGGTCGAGGCGCAGCACGTCCTCGAGCTGCGCGCGCGCCTCGGCGGTGCGCCCCGCGCGGAGGAGCAGCTGCGCGAGCTCGCGGGCGAGCACCGCCTGCTCCGGCCGGATCCGGCGCGCCCGTTCGTACGCCCGGATCGCGCCCGGGAGATCCTGCGCCTGCGCGAGCATCCGCCCGAGGAACCGGGGCGGGTCCATCTCGTCGGGCGCGAGGCGGATCGCGTGCTCGAACGCGGCGCGCCCCGCCTCGAACTCGCCGAGCTCGCCGCGCGCGATGCCGAGGTTCACCCACGCGCGCCAGTAGCGGGGATCCACGGCGAGGACGACCTCCAGCCGCTCGATGGCCTTCCGCGGCTGGCCCATCGTCGTGTAGGCGACCGCGAGGTTGTTGTTGGGCGTGACCTGGAGGGGCGCCTTGCGCACCTCCGACTCCCAGAACCGGACGGTGGTGGACCAGTCCTCGGTCCGCACGGCGGTGCGCGCCCAGAGGAGCGGGACCGCGAGGGCCGCGAACCCCGCGAGCACGAGCGACGCCCCGGCGCGGGCGCGCCCCTCCTCGCGCGGCGCGAAGGCGGACGAGAGGGCGCCGCCCAGGACCGCCCCCGCCGCGAGGCAGAACCCGACCGACGGCAGGTAGAGGAGCCGCTCCGCGAGGAGCACGCCGACGGGGACGAAGACGTGGAGGACGGGGAGGAGCGCGACGAAGATCCAGATCACGCCGACCGCGACGAGCGGCGCGCGGCGCAGGAGGAGGACGCCGGCGGCGAGGACCAGGGCCCAGGCCGCCGTCGCGATCGCGAAGCCCGCGGTGGGGGCGGTGATCGTCGGGATCCGCGCGGCGTAGGCGAAGTCGCCGCCGAGGAACGCGGGCAGGGCGAGGATGCGCAGGTACTCCGCGAGCACCCGGCTCATGGTCATGAGCACGTGGGCCCGCGGCGTGCCGAGCGGGAACCAGAGCGCCACGGGCTTCACGCCCAGCGAGGGCCACCAGCTGTTCCCCGGCTCGTGCAGCGCGGCGGTGTGCCCGACGAGGTAGGGGAGGAAGGCGAGGCCGAGCGCGCACGCGACGCTCGCCGCGCGGCCGAGCGCGCGTCGCGCCTCGGGCCCCCGGAGGCCCGGCCGCGCGGGGAGGCCCGCCGCCGCGGGCAGCGCGTACGCGATGAGGAGGTAGAGCGGCGGGATCGTCACCGCGACCTCCTTCGAGAGGATGCCCAGCATGAGCACGAAGGCGGCGGCGGCGATGCCGCGCGCGCGCCGGGCGCGGAGCGCGAGGAGCAGGGCCCAGAGGGCGAAGACCGCGGAGAGCGGCTCGGTCCGGCCGAAGATCGTGACGACCGACTCGGCGTGCGAGGGGTGGACCGCGAACAGGAGGCCGGCGGCGAGCGCGATCCAGGCGGCGCGCGCGGGCGCGACGACGGCGCGGGCGAGGTGCCCGGCGAGCGCCGCGACGAGCAGGCTGGCGATCGCGTGCAGCGCGATGTTCACGAGGTGGTAGCCGAGCACCGCCTTCTGGTGGACGGCGTAGTTGAGCGCGAACGAGAGCGTGGTGAGCGGCCGGTACGGGCCGCGGACCGACGGCGGCCCCGCGTAGCCGTAGAGCTCCTGGAAGATGCGCGGGACGTTCTCGAGCTTCCAGACGAGCGGGTTGTTGATGGCCGTCCAGCCGTCGTCGAGGATCGGCGGGTTGTGGATCGAGCCGAGGTAGGGGAGGACCGCGGCGAGCGTCACCGCGTAGACGAGCAGCCAGCGCGGCGGCGAGACGGGGGGGAGCGCGGGTTCGGCCGGGGTGGACGGTGCGGGCGAGGGGAGCATCGGCGTCATGAGGTCGGGGCGGGCTCCTCGAGCGACCAGCGCCCGCGACGGGTCGGGGCGCGGAGCGCGCGGGCGAGCCGGTGCAGGAACGCGGGGCGGGAGACCTCGTGCGCGCCGAACCGGACGAGGTGCTCGGTCCGCACCTGGCAATCGACGAGGCTCACGCCGCGCGCCGCGAGCCAGGCGACGCTCCGGACGAAGGCGACCTTCGAGGCGTCGGGCCGGTCCGCGAACATGGACTCCCCGAAGAAGGCCGTCCCGAGCGACACCCCGTACAGGCCCCCCGCGAGCTCGGGGCCCTCCCAGGCCTCGAACGAGTGCGCGAACCCGAGGTCGTGGAGGCGGACGTAGGCGTCGCGCATCTCGGGGGTGATCCACGTCCCGCGCTGCCCGGGGCGGGCCCGGGAGGCGCACCGGTCGATCACCTCCGCGAACGCCTGGTCCGCCGTCACGCGGTACCGCTCCCTGCGGATCGTCCGCTGCAGGGAGCGGGGGACGTGGAGACGGGCCGGCTCGAGCACGAGCCGCGGGTCCGGCGACCACCAAAGAATGGGGCTGTCGTCGCCGTACCAGGGGAAGATCCCGGAGGCGTACGCGACGAGCAGCCGCTCCGGCGAGAGATCGCCCCCGACGGCGAGGAGCCCGTCCGGCTCGGCCCGCGCCGGGTCCGGGAAGGCGGGCTCGCGGGGCAACCGGTAGATGGGCACGGGGGGAATATACGGTGCTGCCGGGGGAGAGGGCTCCCGTGAACGAGCCCGCTCCCGAGCCCGAGCCCGAGGAGAAGCCGGGCTCGGGCGCGGGCTCGGGAGCGTTCACGGGGATAGCCGGCGAGTCTCCCCCCCTACACGCGGTACGTCCCGTTGACCCACATCAACCCTTCAGAGACCTTCCGGTCGAGGGTTGCGCCGAACAGTTTACGCCCCGGCGCGGGCCCGGGGTCCCAGAGGACGCCGTCATCTGCCATGACGGACCGGCGGCCCCTGCGCCCGCGAACCGATGAGCGCACTCTTCAGCCGGAGATCCAACGCGCTGTTCAAGGCCGTGCTGGTGCTCCTCGTGGCCGGCGCCGCGGGGACCGTCTCGGCCCTGATGATCTACTGGCGGACGCCGTACGGCACCGGCCAGCAGGAGCAGGTCGCCCAGCCGGTCCAGTTCGACCACCGGCACCACATCCAGGACGACCTCATCGACTGCCGGTACTGCCACACGACCGTGGACACGGCGCCGAGCGCCGGGATCCCGTCGACCGAGCTCTGCCTCAACTGCCACTCGCAGGTCTGGAACAAGAGCCCGCTGCTCGATCTCGTTCGCGGCTCGTACTACTCCGGCGAGCCGATCCCGTGGGTGCGGGTGCACCGGCTCCCCGACTTCGTCTACTTCAACCACGCCGTCCACGTGAACAAGGGCGTGGGCTGCGCCGAGTGCCACGGCCGCGTCGATCTGATGCCGGCGATCCAGCAGGACCAGCCGCTCACCATGGGCTGGTGCATGGACTGCCACCGGAACCCGTTCCCGCGCCTCCGGCCGCTCGACCAGGTCACGAACATGAGCTGGCAGCCCGAGGGCGATCCCGAGGAGCTCGGCCGCCGGCTGGCGAAGCAGAACAACGTCAGAGCGCGAACGGACTGCTACACATGCCATCGCTAGGCAAGCTCCCCATCTACGGTCAAAGCACGTCGATCGCCCCGCGGTGGCGCAGCCCCGGCGAGCTCGAGACCTGGCTCGCGCGCGCCGAGCAGGCCTCGGCCGAGGCCGACCCGGCGGCGAAGCGCGGCTGGGACGAGTTCCCCGAGGGCGCGGCGGAGCCGCCGCAGGGCGTGAACCGCCGCTCTTTCCTCCAGCTCATGGGGGCCGCGGCCGGGCTCGCCGGGCTCCAGGCGTGCAAGCCGCGCCGCGAGCCGCTCGTGCCGTACGTCCGCCAGGTGGCGAACGTCATCCCGAGCGTGCCGAACGCGTACGCGACCGCCTTCGCCCGCGGTGGCCTGGCGGTGGGCGCCGTCGTGACGAGCTGGGAGGGGCGCCCGACCAAGATCGAGGGCAACCCCGAGCACCCGTCGTCGCTCGGCGCCACCGACGCCACGCTCCAGGCCGAGATCCTCGACCTCTACGACCCGGAGCGGACGCGCGGGGCGGTGCGCGATCGGCGGCACCTCGGGCCGGCGGCGCTGTTCGAGGAGCTCTCCGAGCTCGCCCGCGCGCACGAGAAGGACGGCGGCGCGCGCCTCCGCTTCCTCGTCGAGCCGACCAGCTCGCCCACGCTCGAGGACCTGCGGCGGCGGATCCTGGCGCGGTTCCCGCGCGCCCGGTTCACGGCATGGTCGAGCGAGTCCGACGCGCAGGCGCGCGCCGGGGCGGCGCTCGCGTTCGGGCGCCCGCTCGAGGCGCACTGGTCCCTCCCCGAGGCGGACGTCATCCTCGCCCTCGACGCCGACCTCCTCGCCCGGGACGGCGAGCCGCTCCGGCAGTCGCGCGAGTACGCGGGGCGGCGCGTGGACGCGGCGAAGATGAACCGCCTCTACGTCGCGGAGCCGGCCTACACGGTCACGGGCGGCATGGCGGATCACCGCTTCCGGATGCGCGCCGCCGAGGTGGTCGGGTTCGCGCGCGCGGTGGCGGCGGAGCTCGCCGCGCGGCACGGCCTCGCGACGCTCGCGCCGCTCGGCGGGAACGCGCCCGCGGGGCTCGAGAAGGCCGCGGCGGCGGTCGCGAACGACCTCGCGCGGGCGCGCGGCCGATCGCTCGTCGCCGCCGGGCCGCGGCAGCCGGCGGCGGTCCACGCGCTCGCGGCGGCGCTCAACGACGCGCTCGGCAACGCCGGCGTCACCGTGCGCTACCGCGCCTCCGCGCTGCTCGATCCCGAGGCGGGGCCTGGCGACCTCGCGGCCCTCGTCAAGGAGCTCCAGGCCGGGGCGGTGGACACGCTGGTCGTCACCGCCTGGAACCCGCTCTACACCGCCCCCGCCGATCTCGACCTGCGCGCCGCCTTCGGCAAGGCGCGGGAGCGGATCGTCCTCGCGCTGCGGGCCGACGAGACCTGGGCCGCCGCGACCTGGAAGGTGGCCGCCACCCATCCGCTCGAGGCCTGGGGCGATCTGCGCGCCCGCGACGGCACGGTGTCGATCGTCCAGCCGCTCATCGCGCCGCTCCGCGAGACGATCTCGGAGGTGGAGCTCCTCGCGGCCTTCGTCGACGCGGGGGACCGGGGCGGGCACGCCCTCGTCCGCGAGGGATGGCGCGCCCGGACCGGCGACCCCGGGTTCGACCTCCGGTGGAACGGCTGGCTGGCGGCGGGCGTCGTCGCCGGCTCCGCGTTCCCCGTCGAGACGCCCGCCCTCGACGCCGGCCGGATCGCCGCCGCGCTCGGGGACGTCCGCGCGCCGGGCGGCGGCGTCGAGGTGAACTTCGCGCTCGACTACAAGGTCCGCGACGGCCGGCAGCTCGACAACGCCTGGCTGCAGGAGCTCCCGGATCCGGTGACGAAGCTCACCTGGGACAACGCCGTGCACGTCTCGCCGGCGACGGCGAAGCGCCTCGGGCTCGCGAGCAAGGACGAGGTGCAGGTCTCCGTGAACGGCCGGACGGTCCAGGGCGGCGTGCTCGTCGTCCCCGGCCACGCCGACGACGCGGTGACCCTCGCGCTCGGCTACGGCCGGAAGGTGGCCGGCCCGGTCGGCAAGGGCACCGGCTTCGACGCGTACGCGCTGCGCAGCGCCGCGGCGCCGTGGTTCACGGGCGGCGGCGAGCT
Source organism: Anaeromyxobacter sp. (assembly GCA_035627135.1). Taxonomy (GTDB): domain Bacteria; phylum Myxococcota; class Myxococcia; order Myxococcales; family Anaeromyxobacteraceae; genus Anaeromyxobacter. The sequence continues at coordinate 64,565 of DASPMI010000193.1, forward strand.
CCGCAGGACCGGCAAGAAGGTCGAGCTCGTCACCACCCAGGAGCACTTCGACATGGAGGGCCGGTACATCGCGCCGGCCTACGCCGCCTCCGAGCTCGCGCACGCGCAGGAGGAGCTCGAGCACCACCGCGGCATCCCGGCGACGATCCACGAGCCCGTGGACTACTCCAAGCAGGACTACTCCTGGGGCATGAACATCGACCTGTCGCGCTGCATCGGCTGCGGCGCGTGCACGCTGGCCTGCCAGGCCGAGAACAACATCCCCACGGTCGGCAAGGCGCAGGTGGCGAAGAGCCGCGAGATGCACTGGCTCCGCGTCGACCGGTACTTCGAGGGCAGCCTCGAGGAGCCCACCTCCGTCTCGCAGCCCCTCGGCTGCGTCCACTGCGAGACCGCGCCCTGCGAGTACGTGTGCCCGGTGAACGCCACGGTGCACTCGGAGGAAGGGCTCAACCAGATGGTCTACAACCGGTGCGTCGGGACCCGGTACTGCTCGAACAACTGCCCGTACAAGGTCCGCCGGTTCAACTGGTTCGACTTCCACGACCGCGCGTCGCCGACGCTCAAGATGCTCCACAACCCGGACGTCACCGTCCGCGCGCGCGGCGTCATGGAGAAGTGCACCTACTGCGTGCAGCGCATCGAGCGGGCGCGGAACTATCACGGGGCGCAGGGCGGGAAGATCGGCGGCGACGAGGTCCAGTCCGCCTGCCAGCAGGCGTGCCCGACCCAGGCGATCGTCTTCGGCAACCTGAACGACCCCGAGTCCACGGTCGCCCGCCGCCACCGCGACGGCCGGCGCTTCAACCTCCTCCACGAGCTCGGCACCCGGCCGCACACCGCCTACCTCGTGCAGCTCCGCAACCCCAACCCCGAGCTGGCATGAGTACCGCTCCCGACAAACTCCCGGTCCCCGATCCGCTGGAGTCCACCCCGGTGCTCGTGGGGCGCCCCGACGACCGCGCCCTGACGGAGAGCCTGCTCCGGCCCATCTCCACGCCGCCGGGCAAGGGCTGGAAGGCGATGATGGGCGTCCTCGCGCTCGGCGTGGGGCTGTGGCTCGTCTGCCTGTACAAGGTGATGTTCGAGGGGATCGGCGTCTGGGGGAACAACATCCCGGTCGGCTGGGCCTACGACATCACCAACTTCGTCTGGTGGATCGGCATCGGCCACGCCGGCACGCTCATCAGCGCCATCCTCCTCCTCTTCCAGCAG
>DASPMI010000194.1:0-36419 GCA_035627135.1 Anaeromyxobacter sp.
CTGAAGCGGGTGGTGGTCTTCGACGGCCTGCCCACCCCCGACGGCTGGGTGGTGACCTTCGCCGACTTCGAGGCCGAGGGGCGCGCCCACGACGCGGCGCACCCGGGCGGCTTCGAGGAGGCGGCCACCGCCGTGCGAGGAGACGCGCTCGCGACCCTCCTCTACACGTCCGGCACGACCGGGCGTCCCAAGGGCGTCGAGCTCACGCACGCCTGCTGGGTGTCCCAGTCGCTCGCGGTCGAGCGGTCCGGGATCCTCGACCACCCGGACGCGTTCCAGTTCTTCTGGCTGCCGCTGGCGCACTCGTTCGGGAAGATGATCGGGACGGCCCAGCTCCGCCTCGGTTTCCCCACCGCCATCGACGGGCGCATCGAGTCCATCGTGGCGAACCTGGGCCAGCTCCGGCCGACGTTCGTCTGCGCCGTCCGGCGGATCTTCGAGAAGGTGCACGCGAAGGTCGTCGCCGGCGCGCGCGAGGGCGGGGCCGTGAAGGCGCGCCTGTTCGGGTGGGCGCTCGACGTGGGGCTCGCGGCGCGCCGGGCGGAGCGGGAGGGGCGGCCGGTCGGGCCGGTGCTCGCGGCCCAGCGCTCCCTCGCCGACCGGCTCGTCTTCGCGCGCATCCGCGCCCTGTTCGGCGGTCGGCTCCAGTTCTTCGTCTCCGGCTCGGCGCCGCTCGCGCGCGAGGTGGCCGAGTTCTTCGACGCGATGGGCGTCGTCATCCTCGAGGGCTACGGCCTCACCGAGACCTCGGCCGCCACGCACTGCAACCTGCTCGGCGCGCGGCGGATCGGCACCGTGGGGCGGCCGTTCCCCGGGATGGAGACGAAGCTCGCCGAGGACGGCGAGGTCCTCGTGCGCGGCCCCTGGGTGATGCGCGGGTACCGCGGCCTCCCCGACCAGACGGCCGAGGCGCTCGACGCCGACGGCTGGCTCCACACCGGCGACGTCGGGCACGTCGACGCGGACGGCTTCCTCTCCATCACGGACCGGAAGAAGGACCTCATCAAGACCTCCGGCGGGAAGTACGTCGCCCCCGCCGAGCTCGAGGCCCGCATCAAGCTCGCGTGCCCGCTCGTCGCGCAGGCGCTCGTCCACGGCGACCGGCGGAGCTACGTGACCGCGCTCGTGACCCTCGACGCGGAGGCGGCCCGCAAGTGGGCCGAGATGAACGCGCTCGAGACGCGCGACCTCCCCGCCCTCGCGCGCCGGCCCGAGCTCTCGGCGGTGATCCAGCGCGGCCTCGATCAGGTGAACGCGGCGCTCCCGCGGTTCGCGACGGTGAAGAAGTTCCGGGTGCTCCCGGCCGAGTTCACGGAGGCCGCGGGCGAGGTCACCCCGTCGCAGAAGCTCAAGCGGCGCGCGATCGAGGCGAAGTACCGCGAGGTGCTGGACGAGATGTACGGGGGAGGGTGAGACGGCTCCGTGCTACGGGCTCCAGGCTACGGGAGAAGCGCGCGGCCCTGTTCCTGACGCCCGAAGCCCGAAGCCTGCTTCCCTTCACATCTCCGCGTTCGCGCCGCCCTCGTCTCCCAGCGCGGCCTGGAGCCGCTCGAGCGCCTGCTGCGCGTCCGCCAGCAGCTCGAGGCTGACGCCCTGGCGCCGCGCGAAGTCGAGCGCGGCCCGGTACGCGCCGACGGCCTTGTCCGCGAGCACCCGCACGCGGCGCCGGAGCTCGTCGCGGTACGCGGTCGCGTGCTCCGCGTCCAGCTCCGGCGGGAGCGGCGCCTCGAGGAGCTGCCTGCGGAAGGCGTCGTACAGCTCGCCGACGCGGTAGCCGGCCGCGACCGCCCAGCGCCCGTCGCCCATGTGGATGGCCTTGAGGTAATGGCCCTGGGCCTCGAGGAGGAGCGTGGACTTCTCCTCGAGCGCGGCCTCGAGCCGCGCCTCGCCGGCCGCGCTCGGATCGACGTTCACGGCGAGGAACGATGCGCGCCGGACCTCGCCCAGGTAGTACTGCGCCTGGGCCGCCCAGTAGGGATCGAGCGCCGCGCGCCGGTCCCCGTCGAGGCCGACCCAGATCGCGAGCGCCTTGCGGAGCGTCCCCTCGGCCTGCGCGGCCCGCCCGTCCTCGAGCTCGACCACGCCGAGCTGGGCCAGCGCGCGCACGCGCTCCGGCGCGTCGAGGTCCGGCCGCGCGGCGATGGCCGCGAGGGTCGCGTGCGCCGCGGCGAGGTCGTCGAGCTCGAACTGGCACTCGGCGGCGAGGAAGCTCGCCTCGAGGGCGTCGGCCCCCTCCCACCCGCGGGCGAGCGCCTGGAACCGCTCGAGCGCGAGCCGCCACTCCCGGAGCTGCCGGTAGGCGAGGCCCGCGTCGAGGAGGGCGGTGGCCTCGCGGCGCGAGCCCGGGAACCGGTCGGCGATGCGCGCGAACGCGGCGGCGGCGCGGGCCCAGTCCTTGGCCTCGTACGCCGCCATCCCGAGGGCGAAGAGCTCCTCCTCGCCCTTGCCCTCGAGCTCGAGGTCGAGCTTCGAGACCCTGACCTCCTCGGGCGGGAACTCGATCGCCGGCGCCCCGAGCCGGGTCGCCGCGGGAGGGCGGGGCGCGGTGGCGCAGGCGGCGGCGAGCCCCGCGGCGAGGGCGACGAGGGCGGGGCGGAGCGGCGACCGCCCGGAGCGAGCCGCGGCGGGGCGCAAGGCGTCGAGGTCGAGGTCCACGATCAGTTCCCGTCGAGCGGGTTCATCCGCGCAGCATCCGGACCAGCACGCGGCGGGTCCGGGGGCCGTCGAACTCGCAGAGGTAGATGCCCTGCCAGGTGCCGAGCACCAGCTCGCCGCCGTCGACGAGCACGGTCACCGAGCACCCCACGAGCGAGCTCTTCACGTGGGCGGGGCTGTTGCCCTCGTCGTGCCGGTAGGCTCCGCCCGGGAGGACGTCCGGCGCCGCGTGCGCGAGCGCCGCGAGCAGGTCGCGCTGGACGTCCGGGTCGGCGTTCTCCTGGATCGTCACGCCGGCCGTCGTGTGGGGCACGAACACGACGCAGGCGCCGTCGGACACCCCGGACGCGTGGACGAGGGCCTCCACCTTCGCGGTGACGTCGATGAGCTGCGCGCGCTCCTTGGTCTGGACGTCGAAGGACTTGTACATTCCTCCTCCCATCCTAGAGCCAGGCCGAGAGCCTGGCGAGGCCCGCGAGGTCGTGGACGTCGGTCTCGAGGCGGGGGACCATCGCACATGCGCCGACCACGCGCGCGAGCACCGGCGCGAGCGCCGCGCGCTCGCCGCGGACGAGGTCCTGGTGCTCGGCGAGGCCGGCGGCGAGGAGGGCGGGGAGCCGGTCCCGGTCCAGCGCCGTCCCGGGGAGGACCGCGGCGAGCTCCGCCGGTGCCGGGAGGGGGGCGTCGCCGGTCCACAGATCGGGCGTGAGCCGGTTCACCACGAGGCCGGCCACCGGCATCCGCTCCGCGGCGAGCCGCTCCTGGAAGGCGAGCACCTCCGCGATGGCGAGCTCGTTCGGCGCGGTCACGAGCACGAACCCCACCTCGGGGCGGCCGAGGAGGGCGCGGACCGCCGCCGCGCGCGTCTTGAACCCGTCGTACATGCCCTGGAAGCTCTGGAGGAACTCGCCGAGATCGGCGAGCGCCTGCTGGCCCGTGAAGCGGGCCAGCATCCGGGCGGCGTACGCGCCGGAGAGCTGCGCGAGCCGCAGGCCGAAGCGCCCCGCTCCCAGCGCGGGGGCGAGGAAGGCGCGGGCGGCGTCGTTCCCCAGGAAGTCCAGGATGCGGTTCGGGGCGTCGAGGAAGTCGAGCGCGTGCGCGGTGGGCGGCGTGTCGAGGACGATGAGATCGTAGTCCCGCTCCATCGCCAGCTCGTGGAGCTTCTCCATCGCCATGTACTCCTGCGAGCCGGCCAGGGCGGAGGACATCTGCTGGTACAGGCGATTCCCGAGGATGCGGTCGCGGCGGGCGGGATCGGGCGCGTTGCGCGAGACGAGGTCGTCCCAGGTGCGCTTCACGTCGAGCATCATCGCCCAGAGCTCGCCCTTGGCCTGGAGCCCGGCCGCCTCGAGCCGGGCGGCGGGGATGCGCGCCTCCACGTTGCCGAGGGCGGTGAGCCCGAGCGCGTTGGCGAGCCGGCGCGCGGGGTCGATGGTGCAGACGAGGGCGCGGCCGCCCTCCACCGCCCCCGCGAGGGCGAGCGCCGCGGCGGTGGTGGTCTTGCCCACGCCGCCGGGCCCGACGCAGACCGCGATGCGGCGCCCGGCGAGCTGGGCCCGGACGCTCGTAGCCGCGAGCGCAGGGGCAGGCGGGCGAGCCTGCCCCGGAGCGAGCCGGGGGTCCGGGGGGCCGAGCATCATCCGGCCCCCCAGCAAGATGTCCACGCCGCCTCCTCTCCGCCTTGCCACGCCCGCGCGATCGCGCCGGCGACGGCCTCGACCTGCCGCGGCCCCCAGCCGACGCTCGGGACGAGCGGGAGGAGCGTCGTGGGGAGGTCGAGCGCGGCGCGCAGCCGCCCGACGTGCCGCCGGGCCTCCTCGGCCCGGATCGACGCGAGCGTGGCCGCGCGGACCGCGGGGCCGAGCGGGGGCGGCGCGTCGCGCGCGCCCGCGAGCGCGGCCACCTCGGCCGGCGCGAGCCGGGTCGCGGGGACCGCGTTCACGAAGAGTCCGGCCCGCGACATGCCGAGCACGCCGCGCACCTGGGCGTCGAGCTCGATCGCCTCGTTGACCGGCGTCTCCTCGGGCAAGGTCACGAGGGCCACCGCGGTCTGGACCGGGTCCACGAGGAGCCGCTCCATCCACTCTGCGTCGTGCCGGAGGGGGCCGGCGGGGACGGCGTCGAGCAGGGCGGAGGGGACGCGCAGGAGCTGGATGGCGTGACCGGTCGCCGGTGCGTCCACGAGCACGAGGTCCCAGCGCGGCCCCTTCGGGCCCCGCGAGCGGGCCTCGTGCAGGATCTTCCCGAGCACGACCAGCTCGGCGAGCGAGGGGATCGCGCGCAGGAAGTAGCGGATGAGCCGGTTCTCGAACACGGCGTGCGTCACGGCCCTGAACCGGAGCACCATGAGGCCGTACTCGTGCATCGCGGCGGCCGGCAGCACGTTGAGCGCGTGGAGACCGGGCAGGAGCTCGCGCGGCCCCGGCGCGTCGACCGGTCCCTCCGCCCCGAGGAGCGCCGCGATGCGCGGCTGCGGCGCGTTCACCTCGCAGACGAGGACCCGCTTCCCCGCTCGCGCCGCGAGGAGCGCCAGCGCCGCGGTCACCGTGGACTTCCCCGCGCCGCCCTTGCCGGCCACGAACACGAGGTGCCGGTCGAGAAGGGTGGGATCGGCCACGAGGCTTGACAAGCTAGCGAGGGGAGGGGGACAAGTCCACACGCCATGATCCTCGACGACGTGCTCAAGAACCCCGCCCTTCGCAGGGCGCTCGCGGCGGGCGAGGAGCAGGTGGGCAAGGTGTTCGGGAAGCTGCTCTCCAGCGAGACCGTCACCTCCGGGTTGCACGGCCTGGTGCAGTCGGCGCTCCAGGCGCGGGCGACCTTCGATCGGGGCGTGCAGCAGGCGCTGCGCGCCGCGAACCTCCCGTCCCGGGAGGACATGGCCCAGCTCCGGCGGAAGCTCGACGAGCTCGAGTCCATGATCGACGGGCTCTCGGAGCGGGTCGGGCGTCCGCCCGAGAAGCGCGACGAACCGGGCGAATGATCGGATGCGCAGGATCGCGTTCTTCAACGAGAAGGGCGGCACCTGCAAGACGACCCTGTGCGTCCACCTCGCGGCGCACCTCGCCCGGCGCGGCAAGCGTGTCCTCGTCGTGGACCTCGACACCCAGGGGCACGCGGGCAAGTCGCTCGGCGTGGACGTCCGGGGTCTCTCACCGACCGTGCACGAGTGGCTCCTCGACGAGGCCCGGGTGCCGTTCGAGGCGGTGGTGCGCCCGACGCCCATCGCCGGCGTCGAGATCGTGCCCGCCAACAAGGCGCTCGCCGACCTGCCGGTGGCGCTCGCGGCCGCGCCGGACCGCGCCGATCGGCTCGACGCGCGGCTCTCGTCGCTCCCGGCGCGCCACGACGTCGTGCTCCTCGACGCGCCGCCCTCGCAGTCGCTCGTGACCGAGAACGTGCTCCGCGCCGCGCGCGAGCTCGTGATCCCGGTGGCGCTCACCTACCTGGCCCTCGACGGCTGCGCCGAGGTGCTCCAGAGCCTCGATCGCCTCCGGGCCGAGCGCGGCCGCGCGCCGGCGCTGTCGCTGGTCGTCCCGACGTTCCACCGCCGCACGCAGCTCGCCCGCGAGATCCTCGCGAAGCTCCGCGAGCGGTTCCCCCAGGAGCTCTCGCGCACGGTGCTGAGCTTCTGCGTGAAGGTGGACGAGGCCCAGAGCCATGGGCGGACGGTGTTCGAGCACGCGCCGCGGTCGCAGGGGGCGCGGGAGCTCGCGAAGCTCGGGGACGAGCTGCTCGAGCGGCGTGTGAGAGAGGCCGCTCACCCGGAGCCTGTCGAAGGATGAGCAGATGCGTCTGGGTCGCGTGGGCCGTACGCCGCCTCCGCGCCTCCGCGCCTCCGCGCCTCCGCGCCTCCGCCCGGCTCCCGCTCGCTACCTCGGGCGCGCGGCGGGGATCTCGATACGCGCGCGTCCACGCGCATCGTTCTTGGGCGAGGCGCGCCAAACTTGCCGGCCACCTCCGCTCGCTGCGCTCGCGGGTGGCCGGCTTCGGAAAGAGGCGCGCCCGCTGCGCCTGGCCCGGTCCGCGCGCGGACTGCGCTCGGCGGGGCTGCGCGCCCTCGGTGTACCGCTCCGCGGGAGCCGGGCTCCGGCGCTCCGGCGGCTGTGGCGCGGTCGGGCGGTTGAGAATCCCCGACGCGGATCGCCGGTCGGGGCCGTTGCGAATACCCGCTCGCCCTGAGCCTGTCGAAGGGTGAGGGTATCGGAGGGGGAGCGCGTCGGAGGGGGAGCGGTCCCGAGCCGTCCTACTTCTTCGACAGCTCCTCGATCCGCTTCTCCAGCTCGTCGATCCGCTTGCCGATGTCGTCGAGCTGCCGCCGGACCTCGGAGAGGTTGGACATGCCCTCGACGGCGGCGCGGACGCGCTCGTCCACCTTGCGCTGGAGGGCGACCATCGCCTCCTGCGAGGCCTGCACGAGCTCGAGGGCGCGGTCGCGCGTGTCCTGGGAGCGCGTGAGGAGGCTCTGCACGCGCTGCTCGGCGGCGGCGCGCACCGCCTCGACCCGTCCGCGCAGCTCGGCCTGCGTGCCCTCGACGAGGCGCTGCGCGACCTCTCCGCCGTGGCGGATCATGTCGCGCAACGTCGTCAGGCCCACCTTCGAGGTCTTCTTCTCCTCCTCGAAGATGATCTGGGCGAGCGTGACCGACGTGAGGTCTTCCTTGGTGCGGTTGTCGACGACCTTCACCTCGGCGCCGCCCTTGATCATCTGGGCGATCTCCTCGAGGGTGACGTACCGCGACTCCTCGGTGTCGTAGAGCTTTCGGTTGGTGTAGCGCTTGATCACCTTCGGCACACCCGCGCCTGCTGCTGCGCCTGCGTCGGGCGGGGGCGAGTCGGTCTCTTCTGTACGCTCGTCGGTCATCCCCGCATCCCCGGGCCGGAGTTCATGTAAGTGCGCGCAATCGGTGAATTCTTCTGCCTCGCGGCGACTGGTGTCAAGGCCGTTCGAGGTGTAACCTCGGTTTCCCGGACGGGGGCCGAATGATCGTCATCTGCACGGGCTGCCAAGCGAGGTTCCGGGTCGCCGACGAGAAGATCGGTCCGCGCGGCGCCAAGGTCCGCTGCACCCGGTGCCAGAACGTGTTCCTGGTGAAGCGCGAGGCCGCGCCCCCGCCGGCCGCCCTCGAGCTCGATCTCACACCGGGGCCGGCGCGCCCCGCGCCCGCCCGCGATCCGTTCGCCGCCGAGCCCGGTCCGGCGACGTTCCCCGCGGCGGAGTTCCGCCCTGCGTCGCCGGCCGCGGACCCGTTCGTGGCCGCGGGGATCGGCGGGTTCGACGGCCCGCCCGCGGCGGTCGCGGATCCGTTCGCGCCGCCCGCGCCCAAGCAACCTACCGTGAAGTTCCCGTCCAGCGAGCTCGGGAGGAGCGGCGTGCTCGGCGCGGGGGCGGCACCTGCCCAGGACCCGTTCGCGGCCGCCGATCCCTTCGCCGCCGCCGCCCCGTCCACGACGGTGAGCCAGAGCCTCCCCGTCACGGATCTCGCGCAGCTCCTCGGCGGGACCGGCGCGCCCGTCCCCGCGCCCGCGCCTCCGCCGGTCGTCCCGCCGGCCCTGGCGGCGCCGCCGGCGGCCGCCGCGCCGGCCGCCCCGCCGCCGCCCTCGTTCGCCGCGTTCGGCGAGGACCTGACGCTCGAGGAGCGGAAGGAGGCCGAGCCCGCGCCGCCGGCCTTCGCCGATCCGGCGGACGTGTTCGCGGCCGAGCCCGGCCCGGCGCCGACGTCGTTCGGAGCCGCCTTCCCGCCGGGCGTCTGGGACGACGGGCCGCTGGCCCCGCCTGCTCCGGGCGAGGAGTCGCTCGCGCTCGCGACGGAGAAGACCCCCGGCCCTCCGCGGCTCGAGCCGCCCGCGCCGGCCCCCGTCGACGAGCCGCCGCCCCGCCCGCCGCCGCGGCAGCGGCCCGAGGTGACCGACCCCGAGCCCGCGGCCGCCGCGCACCCCTCGCTCGCGCCGCGGAGCGGCGTCCGGAGCGCCGCCGTCAACGCGCTCGCGCTCGTGGCGCTGGTCGTGGTCGCGCTCGGCATGCACGCCGTGCTGCGCGGGGACGAGCCGCTCGGGCCCGGCGTCCTGCGGCCGGCGCGCCTCCTCCAGGCCTTCGGCGGCGGGCGCGCGCCCGCGGCGCCGTTCGAGGTGGCGGAGGTGCGGACCGGGGTGTACCCGCAGGCGACCGGGGGGACGGTGCTGTTCGTCCGCGGCGCGGTCATCTGCCGGTCCCCCGCGCCGGCGGGCGGCGTGAAGGTCGCGGCCGAGCTCGTGCGGGAAGGCGAGGTGCTGGCGCGCGGCGAGGTGCTGGCGGGCGCCACGCCGTCGCCCGAGGACGTCTGGAGGGCCGCCGGCCAGGCGGGCCTGGAGGCGCTCGCGCGCGAGCTGAGCGGGCGCGCGCCCCGGAAGGTCGCCGCCGGCGAGCGGCTCCCGTTCGTGATCGTCCTCGGGGAGGCGCCCGCCGAGCTCTCCGGCACGAGCGTGCGGCTCCAGGCGGCCACCGGAGCTCCGTGACGGGCGGGCAGGGCAACGACGGGAGGGAGATGGTCGCGACGGCGGCGGCGCGCGCGCTCGCGCACCGGCTCCAGGCGTTCCCCGAGGGCCCGATCCGCGCCCGGGCGGCCGCGAGGGCGATCGCCGAGGGCGATCCCGAGGGCACCGCGCGCGCGCTGGCGGCGCTGGCGCGGGATCCCGAGCCGGCGGCGCGCGTGGCGCTGCTCGCGGTCGGCCAGGGGCTGCTCGATCCCGGGCTCGCCTACGACGCGTGCGCCGCCGTCTACCAGGCGGCGGCCGCGCACGGCCTCACCGAGGTGACGAGCCTCTTCCTCGCGCCGCCGCCGCTCAAGGCCTGGGCGCCGCCGCGCGAGGCGGACGCCCGCCTCGCCCACCTCTCGCTCGGGCACAAGAAGGCGCTCGCGCGCGCGCAGCGCGACCCGGACCTCCTCGCGCGCCTCGCCGCCGAGGGCGCGCCCGAGGTGGTCCGCGAGCTCCTCAAGAACCCGCAGCTCACCGAGCCGTTCGCGGTCCGGATCGCGGCGCGCCGCCCGTGCCGGCCGGAGACGCTGCGGCTCCTCGCCGAGTCGCCGCGCTGGCGGACCCAGCCGGCGGTGGCGCTCGCCGTGGCGCGGAACCCGTACACCGAGCCCGCGGTGGCGCTGAAGCTCCTCGCGTTCCTCGGCGAGGCCGACCTCGCCGACCTGGGCCGGGACGGGGCGATCCACCCGCTGGTGCGCGCGCTCGCGGCGCGGCTGGCGCAGGCGCGGCGGGCGTGAAGGGCGCCGTGGCGCTCTAGGCCTCCGCGTCCGGCGGGGGCGTGCGCGCGGGGCCGCGCAGCCGGCGGCCGATGGCGTCGCCCAGCGCCGGGATCTTCATCGCCCCGAGCACCAGCACGATCACCACGGCGACGACGACGATCTCGGTCATGGCGTCCCGCTCCGGCTGCGTCCGCGCGGTAGGATAGCGGCGCTCCGCGCGCCCCGCCAGGCCCTCGGGCCCGCGGCGCGGTGGCGCAAGCGCCACTCACCCCCGGAGGTCCCGTTGCCGCCCCCGACGTCCCCAGGCCGCCCCCTCGTCCTCGGCCACCGCGGCGCCAGCGCCGAGGCGCCGGAGAACACGCTGGCCTCGTTCCGGCGGGCGCGGGACGTGGGCGCCGACGGCGTCGAGCTCGACGTCCGGCGCTGCGCCACGGGCGAGGTGGTGGTGATCCACGACGAGGACGCTCGCCGCACGGCGGGGGCGCCCCTGCGGGTGGCCGACGCGCCGCTCGCCGCGCTCCGGGCGCTCGACGCCGGTGCGTGGAAAGGAGAGCGGTTCCGGGGCGAACGGATCCCGCTCCTCGCGGAGGTGCTGGAGGAGCTCCCCGGCGCGGTGGTCAACGTGGAGCTCAAGGCGCAAGGCGGCGACCTCCGCCTGGCCGCCGCGGCGGCGGAGGTGATCCGGCGGGCGGGGGCGGCGGGCCGGGTCGTCGTCTCGTCGTTCGACGCCCGCCTGCTCGCCGCGTTCCGCGCGGCGGCGCCCGAGGTGCGGCGCGGCTTCCTGTTCGAGCGCAGGTCGCTGTGGGCGGTCCGCGCGGCCGCCGCGGTCGTGCGGCTCGGCGCCGCGGCGGTTCACCCGCAGGCAGGGCTCGTCACCCCCGCGCGCGCCCGCCGGTGGCGTCGCGCCGGGCTCGACGTGAACGTCTGGACGGTGGACGCGCCGGCCGAGGTCCGGCGGCTCTCCGCGCTCGGCGTCTCGGCGATCATCACCAACGTTCCGGGCGAGGTCGTCCGCCTGCTCCAGGGCACCTCGTGAACGAGCCCGAGCCCGAGCCCGGCGTTTCTTCGCAGCCCCATCCAGGCATCCCGGTCGGGACACCCGCCGCCGCATGATCCCGCCGTGCCCGACCTCCTCGCCGCCCGCTCGCTCTTCGGCGTCTCCCTCGCGTTCCACATCGTCTTCGCCGCCGTCGGCGTGGCGATGCCGCTCTTCATGGTGCTCGCCGAGGGTCGCGCGCTCCGGACCGGCTCCGAGGCGTACCGCGAGCTCGCGCGCCGCTGGGCGAAGGGGACCGCGATCCTGTTCGCGGTGGGCGCGGTCTCCGGCACGGTGATCTCGTTCGAGCTCGGGCTCCTGTGGCCGCGGTTCATGGAGTTCGCCGGGCCGATCATCGGCATGCCCTTCTCGCTCGAGGGGTTCGCGTTCTTCGCCGAGGCCATCTTCCTCGGCATCTACCTCTACGGCTGGGGGCGCGTCTCGCCGCGGCTCCACCTCGCGGCGGGGTGGGTGGTCGCGGTGAGCGGGGCCGCGTCGGCCTTCTTCGTGACGCTCGCCAACGCCTGGATGAACGTGCCCGCCGGGTTCCGGCTCGACGCCGCCGGCGCGGCCCAGGACGTCCGTCCCTTCGTCGCCATGTTCCCGCCGGGCTGGTGGCAGCAGGTGCTGCACGTGCTCCTCTCCTGCTACGTCGCGACCGCCTTCGCGGTGGCGGCCATCCACGCGTGGTACCTGCTGCGCGACCGCGACGCGGACTTTCACCGCGCCGCGCTGCGGATCGTGATGGGCGTCGGCGCCGTCGCCGCGCTCCTCCAGCCGCTCTCCGGGGACCTCTCCGCGCGCAAGGTGGCCGAGACCCAGCCGAAGAAGCTCGCCGCGATGGAGGCGCAGTTCCGGACGGAGCGCGGCGCGCCGCTCAAGATCGGCGGCCTGCCCGACATGGAGGCGCGGGAGACCCGCTTCGCGCTCGAGATCCCGAACGGCCTCTCCCTGCTCGCGTTCCACGACCCGGACGCGGAGGTGAAGGGGCTCGAGGCGTTCCCGCGGGAGGACTGGCCCAACGCGACGCTCACGCACCTCGCGTTCCAGGCGATGGTCGGCCTCGGGAGCCTCCTCGCGCTCGCCGCGCTCGCCTGGGCGTACGTCCGCGCCCGCCGCAGGGAGCCCGGCCGCCGCCTCCTGTGGGCGCTCGTCGCGCTCGGCCCCGCGGGCTTCCTCGCGCTCGAGGCCGGGTGGCTCGTGACCGAGTGGGGGCGGCAGCCCTTCGCGATCCAGGGCGTCATGCGCGTCGCCGACGCGGTGACGCCGGTGAAGAACCTCACCGCGCCGTTCGTCGCGTTCGGCGTCCTCTACCTGTTCCTCGCCTTCATGGTGGTGGTCCTCCTGCGCCGGCAGATCGCGCACGGGCCGCACGATCACCCCGCGCCCAAGCCCATGTCCGGTCCGGAGGTGTCGCCGTGACGCCCGAGGTGCTGCTCGGCGGGGTGATGCTCGCCGCCCTCGTCCTCTACGCGCTGCTCGGCGGCGCCGACTACGGCGGCGGCATCTGGGATCTGCTCGCCTCCGGGCCGCGGCGGCGCGCGCAGCGGACGCTCATCGAGCACGCGATCGGCCCGGTCTGGGAGGCGAACCACGTCTGGCTGATCCTGGTGGTCGTGCTCCTGTTCACCGGCTTCCCCGCCGCCTTCGCGTCGATCTCGACCGCGCTCTTCCTGCCGCTCACGCTCCTCCTCATCGGCATCGTGCTGCGCGGCGCGGCCTTCACGTTCCGGACCTACGATCACCCGGACGACGAGGTGCAGGAGCGCTGGGGGCTCGCCTTCTCCATCTCGTCCGTCGTCACCCCGGTGATCCTCGGCGTCGTGCTCGGCGCCGTCGCCTCGGGGAGGGCGGGGCCGGGCGCGATCCAGCGGGCGGACTCGCTCGCGTGGCTCTCGCCCTTCACGGTCGCCGTGGGCCTCTTCGCCGCCGCGCTGTTCGCGTTCCTCGCCGCGTGCTACCTCGCGGTCGAGGCCGAGGGCGACCTCCGCCGGGACTTCCGGCTCCGCGCCATCGGCGCCGGCGTCGCGGTGTTCGCCTGCGCGCTCGCGGTGCTCGTCCTCTCGCGCGCCGAGGCGCCCGCCGTCTTCGCCGGCCTCACGCGGCGCGGCTTCACCATCCCGCTCCACCTCGCGACCGCGGTGGCCGCGGTCACCGCCTTCGTCGCGCTGGTGCTCGACCAGGTCCGCCTCGCCCGCGCCGCGGCCGCGGCGCAGGTCGCGCTCATCGTCCTCGGGTGGGGCGCGTCGCAGTACCCGTACGTCGTCGCGCCCGAGCTCACGCTCCAGGCCGCCGCCGCGCCGCGGGCGACCCTCGTGCCGGTGCTCTGGGCGCTCGGCGCGGGCGCGGTGCTGCTCTTCCCCGCGCTCTACCTGCTGTTCCGGGTCTTCAAGGGCGAGCGGCCGTTCGCCGTGGTCGATCGGGAGGAGCGGCGGGAGCGCTAGGTCCCGGCGGCGAGCGCCAGCATTCGCGCCTCGGCCTCGGCGGCGGCCACCACCTGGTTCCGCCCGGCGCCCTTGGCGCGGAAGAGGGCCTGATCGGCCGCGAGCAGCAGGTCCTCGGCGCTGGCCCCGTCCGCCGGCAGCGTCGCGACGCCGACGCTGATCGTGACCGCCAGCGGGTGGTCGGCCTGCGGGACGGCGGTCCGTGTGCGCTCCACCGCCTCGCGCACGCGCTCCGCGATGACGAGGGCGCCGGGGAGCGCGGTGTGGGGGAGGAGCACCAGGAACTCCTCGCCGCCGTAGCGGACCAGCGTGTCGCTGGCGCGGATCTGCCCGGCGAGGCACCGGGCGACCGCGGAGAGGACGCGGTCGCCGGCGGGGTGGCCGTACCGATCGTTGAGCCGCTTGAACCGGTCGACGTCGATCATGAGCGCCGAGAGCGGCGTCCGGCAGCGGGCGCTCTGGTGGGCGAGCTTCGGCAGGACCTCGGCGAGGAACCGCCGGTTGTACGCGTGCGTGAGGGCGTCGCGCAGGGCGAGGCGCTCGGCATCCTCGCGCTCGGCGCGGAGCGCCTTCTCCCGCTCGGCGACCCGCCGCGTGGTCCAGAACATGAGGAGCGCGCCGGCGGCGACGAGGACGCCGAGCACGGGCGCGAGCTGGGCGGCGCCGGTCCCGCGGAGCGTCCAGCCGGCGATCGCCGCGCAGAGCGCCGCGATCGCGAGCAATCCGCCGACACCGAGGGTGACGATCGAGGAGAGCGGCAGGTTGGTGGCACGGGCACGGGTGGGCATGCGTCCAGACGCGGGTGCAAGCCATGGTCCAGCCGCGTGCGCGCAACATTGTCGCAGCGCCAGTGAAAATGCGCGAATGCGGGTCGGGTGACGCGTGACCCGGGGTGAAGCAACCCCGGACCCGCGAAACTGCTCGGCGAGGTGCGCCGAGGGACAGGACAATTGAACGACGGCTGCGCGCCCGTCCCTGGGTCTGCGCGGCGGCGCGAAGGGCGGCGATATCGCGAAGGCCGGGTCGGCGGGCGGTAGGGCCCGATCTCGGCGAGCTCGCTGGAGCGCGAGCGGGCCGTTGACGGGCGTGGGCTGGGTGACGATCCGGTCGCTCCTCGGGCTCGGGAGCGCGCTCGGGCTCGTTGACGGGGGGCACCCCAAGGGCCGGAGCCGGGCCCTGCCGTGAGGGAGTCGGCAGGGCCCGTTCCGGCGAGCCGAAGAGAGTGCGCCAGGAGAGGGAGTGTCCCGGCGCGCCCGCCTCGACCGGGCCGCCCGTGCGCGGCGGCCGTATTGGAAACAAGTCTGACCCAATCGTTATTCGTTTTCCTTGACTTTGCACGTGTGCGGCCGTGTGCCCGATGGGCCTGTGGGCGCGGGTGAGCCTCCCCGCCCCGGCAGCTCACGTCATGCGGAGGGAGCTGACGCAGCACGCTGCGAGCGTACGCCCGGGTGCACGCCGGCCGTGCGCGCCGGAAAATCAGCTACTTTGCGTAGCCCTTCGCGGTGCCAATCTGGCTCGCGAGCTTGTCGGGCGAGATGGCCGGGAGCTGGCAGGCCCCGCGCTGGCACACGTAGGCGGTCGGCTGTCCGCCGATGGCGACCTTGCCCGCCGCGATGGGGGCCACCGCCGCGAGCCGATCCAGCGCCCCCTCCTCCGACCCGGCGAGCGCGCGGTTGGGGAGGTACGCGGTCCGCAGCACCTCGAGGAAGGGCTCCGGCGGCGGCCCGCCCTCCGGCCAGACGAGCACGATCTCGCGGAAGGAGTCGGAGGCGGCGTCGAGCGCGGAGAGCATCTCCGAGAACGCCAGCGGCTGCTCCTCCAGCGTGCGCCGGTGGACCCGCAGCGCGCCGTCGGCGCGCGCGCGCCAGCGTGGATCGGCCGTGAACGCCTCGAGCCGGAGCGCGTTCGAGACCGCCACCGACGCTCCTGACGGCTCCGCGCCGTCGTGCGTGGGCTTCTCGCGGACGAGGAGGCCCTCGTGATCGGCCGCGGTCGTGAACCACCCGCCGCGCTCCGGATCGCCGAAGAGCCGCTCGAGGCGGTCCGAGAGATCCACCGCGGCGGCGAGCCAGCGCGGGTCGAACGTCGCCTCGAACAGATCGAGCAAGCCCTGCGCGACGAACGCGTGATCGTCGAGGTAGCCCGGCACGCCCGCCTCGCCCGCCCGCCACACGCGCTGCAGCCGGCCGTCCTTCACCATGCGTCCGAGGACGAACTCCGCCGCGCGCGCCGCGGCGTCCACGAAGCGGCGCTCGCCGAGCACGCGGCCGCCGAACGCGAGGGCGGAGATCGCGAGCCCGTTCCAGCTCGCGATCACCTTGTCGTCGCGGAGCGGCGGCACGCGCCCGGACCGCAGCTCGAGCAGCCCGCGCCGCTGGGGCGCGAAGGACTCCCAGCGGTCCTCGTCGGGCCGGGGGATCCAGAGGATGTTCCTCGCGGCGTCGATGGCTCGGGCTCCGCCCTCGCCCCGTCGGCGGGCGGAGCCCGCCTCCTCCTCGAAGTTCCCCTCCGCGGTCGCGCCGTGGAACTCCATGAAGGGGGCCGCGTCCGCGCCGAGCGCGTCCTCGAGCTCCCGCGCCGTCCAGGTGAAGAACCGGCCCTCCTCGCCCTCCGAGTCGGCGTCGGTGGCGGACGAGAGGCCGCCCTCGGGCAAGACCATCTCGCGCACGAGGTACTCCAGCGTCTGCCGCGCGACGCGGGCGAAGTCGCGCCTCCGCGTGACCTGCCAGCCCTCGGCGTAGGCCACCGCGAGCAGGGCGTTGTCGTAGAGCATCTTCTCGAAGTGCGGCACGAGCCACTCGGCGTCCGTCGAGTAGCGGTGGAACCCGCCGCCGAGCTGATCGTGGATCCCGCCCGCCGCCATCTTCTCGAGCGTGCGCGTCGCCATCTCGAGCGACCGCGCGTCGCCCGTCCGCCGGTGGTGGCGCAGGAGCAGGCGGATGGGCAGGCTGCTCGGGAACTTCGGGGCGCGGCTCAGGCCGCCGTGCCGCTCGTCGAACTCCCGCGAGACCTGGGCGACGGCCCGGAGGATCGGCTCGGGCCCCGGCGGCGCGTCGGCGGGCGCGGGGGCCGAGGCCATCGCGCTCCGCACGGCCTGGGTGAGCGAGCCCGTCGCCTGGGCCACGCGGACGCGGTCCTGCGCCCAGAGGTCCGCGATCTCCTCCAGGATCTCGACGAACCCGCGCGCGGCGCCGCGGGCGCCCGCGCGCGGCGGGAAGTAGGTCCCGCCGAAGAACGGCTCGCGGTCGGGCGTGAGCCACACGCTCATCGGCCAGCCGCCGCCGCCCGTGAGGAGCTGGACCGCGGTCATGTAGATCGCGTCCACGTCCGGCCGCTCCTCGCGGTCGACCTTGATCGGCACGTACCGCTCGTTCAGGACCCGCGCGATCTCCAGGTCCTCGAAGGACTCGGCCTCCATCACGTGGCACCAGTGACAGGTCGAGTAGCCCACGGAGAGGAAGACGGGCCGGCCGGTCTGCCGGGCGAACGCGAACGCCTCGTCGCCCCACGGCCACCAGCTCACCGGGTTGTGCGCGTGCTGGAGGAGGTACGGGCTGCGCTCGAGCGCCAGACGGTTCGTGAACCGCGGCCGTCCTCGGTCGAGGTGGTGCGTCCGGGGCGGGCCCGCGCGGGCCGCGTCCTCGGCGGCCTCGGCGAGCCGCCGCGCCAGCGGATCCGGGATCGGGTCCGCGCCGGGGAGGGGCTCCGTCATGGTCCGGGTCTAACCGGGGCCGGGCTCCGGGGCACGCGTGCGCAGGAGGTCGTCGAGCGCGTGCGCGATCCGCTCCTCGATCTCGCGGCGCACCCTCCGCGCGGCGGCGACCGTCTCCTCGATCGCCGCCTGGAGATCGTTCGCGGGCGCGTCGCGCACCACGCGGAGGTCCGCGCTCGAGCGGGAACCCTCGACGGACGAATCCCTCGCGCGGCCTCCCTCGAGGACGACGAGCTCCAGGGGCGTGCTGCCTTCCATGAGGCGAAAGGTAGATCGCCGGGAGCGGGCGGGGAGCACGGCTCCGGGACGGGACCCGTCAGAGACCCGACGCGACGTATGGGTGCCGCTCAGCCCTTGATCACCGCCATGGGCACGAGCCGCGCCACCGGGCGCGAGATGCCCGCGCCCGCCATCACCGCGACGACCTGGGACACGTCCTTGTACGCCTCGCTCATCTCCTCGGCGAGCGTCTTCTTCCCGCGCGCCAGGACCTCGATGCCGCGCGCCTCGAGCTCCCGCGCGATCGAGCGGCCCTTCGCGCGCCGCAGCGCCTCGCCGCGCGAGAGGACCCGGCCGGCGCCGTGGCACGAGCTGCCGAAGGTGTCGCGCATCGCGCGCGCCGTGCCGGCGAGGATCCACGAGTGGCGGCCCATGTCGCCGGGGATGAGCACCGGCTGGCCGACGGCGCGGTACGGCGCCGGGACGCGCGGATCGCCCGGGCCGAACGCGCGGGTGGCGCCCTTGCGGTGCACGAGGACCTGGCGCCGCGCGCCGTCCACCTCGTGCTCCTCGACCTTGGCGACGTTGTGGCAGACGTCGTAGAGCACGCGCGCCCCGAGGTCGCGGTCCGAGAGGCCGAGCGCGCGCTGGAGGGCGCGGGCGGTGAGGCCGGTCATGACCTGCCGGTTGGCCCAGGCGAAGTTGGCGGCGGCCTGCATGGCGGCGAGGTACTCCCGCCCCTCCGGGCTCCGCACCGGCGCGCAGGCGAGCTGGCGGTCCGGAACGGCCGCGTAGTCCGCGCCGAACGACGCGAAGCGCGGCGTGAGGGCGGCGAGGGTCTCGTCGCAGACCTGGTAGCCGAGGCCGCGCGAGCCCGAGTGGATCTGCACGACCACCTGGCCCGGGGAGAGCCCGAACGCCTCGGCCGCTTCGGCGTCGTGGACCTCGGCCACCTCGTCGAGCTCGAGGAAGTGGTTGCCGGAGCCGAGCGTGCCGAGCTGGTCGGCGCCCCGCGCGCGCGCCCGCGCGCTCACCGCGGCGGGGTCGGCGCCGCGGAGGCACCCGCCCTCCTCGCACCGCTCCGCGTCGTCCGGGGCGGCGAAGAACCCGCGCCGGACGCCCCAGCGCGCGCCCTGCGAGAGGACCTCGTCGAGCTCGCGATCCCCGAGCCGCGGGATGGCGTGGCTCGCCCCCACGCCCGCCGGCACGTCGCGGTAGATCTGCGCCGCCGCCTCGTGCAGGCGCGGCCGGAGCTCCGCGGCCGGCACGGCGGTCGTCAGCACGCGGACCCCGCAGTTGATGTCGTAGCCCACGCCGCCGGGCGACACCGCGCCGTCGTCGAGATCCACCGCCGCCACACCGCCGATCGGGAACCCGTACCCCCAGTGGATGTCGGGCATCGCCAGCGAGAACCGGAGGATGCCCGGGAGGTGGGCCACGTTGCGCACCTGCTCGAGCGACGGATCGTCCGGGGCCGGCGGCCCGGCGGAGTAGACCCGCCCCGGGACCTTCATGCGGCCCTCGCGCGGCAGCTCCCAGAGATCGCCTTCGATGCGGCGGATGCTCATTTCCGTGCCCGGCCGTCAGATATCGAACACCGCTTGCCCGATCCACTCGCCTTCCACGTGCTCGAGCATCGCGAGGTGCCAGGTCACCGCCTTGATGTCCAGCCCCTCGCCGTGGACTTCGGGATCCCAGGGGGCCCACCGCACCCGCGCCTCGGCGGCGACCTCGTCCACCTTCAGGACCTCGATCGCCGCCACGACCGTTCGCCGCGCCGTGAACTGGTAGAGCAGCTCGCGCAGCAGCGCCACCGCCGTCCCGGCGAGCCCAGGCCCGCCCTCCACCGCGACGAGCTCGTCGTCTTCGGGCGCGAGCGGCCCCCCGCCCGCGAGCAGCGTCCCGAGCGCCAGCGCCAGGCGTCCGAGCGCCTCCTGCGCCGTCTTCCCGCGCACGCGCACGCCCACGTCGGCGACGTGGCCGAGGTCCTCGAAGGGCTGGGGGAGCGTGAGCACCGCAGCACGATAGCCGACTCGCGCCGAGGCGGGGGGACCGCGCCGGGGCGGCGCGTCCGGGCCGCCCGGCCGGGCCTTCACGCGCCGGCTGGATCGCCGAGCGGGCGGATGTCCCGCGCGGAGAGGCGGAGGAAGCGCGGGACGAGCAGCGCCGCGACGATCGCCAGGCTCACCACGAACCCCGTCCACTGTCCGGCGATGCCCCAGCGGAGCCCGAAGGCGAGGACGATCACGACCGGGAGGCCGACGGCCCAGTACGCGACCATGTTGACGGCGAAGGTGAAGCGCGTGTCACCCGCGCCGCGCAGGATGCCCGCGGCGACGCCCTGGAGGCCGTCGAAGAGCTGGAACGCGGCGGCGATGCGCAGGAGCGGGACGGCCGCGGCCCGCACCGCGGGGTCGTCGGTCATGAGCCCCGCGATCGGGCCCGGGAAGAACAGGAAGGCGAGCGCCGCCGCCGCCATGAACGCGGTCGCGCCGACCAGCGCGGCGACGCCCGCCCGGCGCGCGCCGGCGCGGTCCCGGGCGCCCACGGCGAGGCCGACCCGCACCGCCCCCGCGTTGCCGATCCCCACGATCCACGTGAACGTCAGGCTCGCGAGCTGGAGCGCCACCTGGTGGGCGGCGAGCGGGATCGTCCCGAGCCGCCCGCCGACGGCCGAGCCGAGGACCGCGAAGAAGTTCACCTCCGCGCACATGTGCAGCCCGGCGGGCACGCCGACGCGGAGCGCGAGCGCGAGGTCCCGGCGATCGGGCGCCGCCGCGGAGCGGCCGCCCGTCCGCGGGAGGCCGCGGAGCTCCGCGCGGACGACGAGCGCCAGGACCACGACCTGGAGCGCCGACGCGGCGTTGCTCGCCCACGCCGCGCCCGCGACGCCGAGCGGCGGGATCGCGCGCAGCGGCCCCGTCCACGCGGGGAGCCCTGCGCCGCCGAAGACGAGGAGCACGTCGAGGCCGAGGTTGAGCACGTTCGCGAGCGCGACCGCGACGAGCATCGCCTGGAGCCGGTTCTGCGCGAGGAGCAGCGCGCGGGGCGCGAAGTAGAGGAAGAGGAGGGGGAGGCCGAGGACCCGGATCGCGAGGTACCGCTCGGCCTGCTCGATCACCGCCGGTGCGATCCCGAGCGGCGCGAGCAGGCGCGGGGAGAGGGCGATCGGCGCGGCGAGCACCATGGCCAGGAGGAGCGCGAGCCACAGGCCTTGCCACACGAGGCGCCGGGCGCGGTCCGCGTCGCCCCCGCCGAGCGCCTGGGAGACGAGCGGATCCAGCCCGTGCATCGCCCCCATCCCGAGGATGCCGATGCCGAAGTACAGCGCGTTCCCGAGCCCTGCGCCGCCGAGCAGCTCGGCCCCCGCTCGCCCGAGCACGGCGACGTCGACGGCGCCGAGCAGCGTCTGCCCGACCTGCGTGATGGCGAGCGGCGCGCCGAGCAACACGAGCTGCCGGAGCTCCGCGCGGAGTGTCGGGCGCGCTTCCATGGGGCGCGGCAAGATAGCCGAGGGGCCCGAAGGTTGCACGCTGTCAGAGGTGCGGCATTTCTTGCATCCGGGGCGCCGCGTCGCTTGGGGCGTTCCGGACGTCGACGCGCGGGGGCCGATCTGCTTTCCTCTGCCCCCCCGAATCGAAACCATTGACCGAGAGACGATGGCCCAGGCGCAATCTCCAGATCTCCCCGGCACGGCCAGCCAGGGCGCCGCCCGCGCCGAGGCGCAGGCGCCGACCGGCACGCACCGGGTCCAGCCGGCGGGCCGCGCCCTCGCCCTGCTGGCGCTCGGCGCGCTGGGCGTCGTCTACGGCGACATCGGGACGAGCCCGCTCTACGCGCTGAAGGAGTGCTTCTCGGGGCCACACCGCGTCGCGCCGACCACGGAGAACATCCTCGGCGTGCTGTCGCTCGTGTTCTGGGCGATCACGTTCGTCGTCAGCTTCAAGTACCTGAGCTTCGTCATGCGCGCCGACAACCGCGGCGAGGGCGGCGTGCTCGCGCTCCTCGCGCTCGCGGGCGGCGCGGCGCGGCGGATGGGGCGCGGGGTGCTGCTCACGGCGGGTCTCTTCGGCGCGGCGCTGCTCTACGGCGACGGCGTCATCACGCCGGCGATCTCGGTGCTCGGCGCGGTCGAGGGCGTGACGGTGGCCGCCCCGGAGCTCGAGCACCTCGTCGTCCCCATCGCGCTCGTGATCCTCGTCGGCCTGTTCCTGTTCCAGCGCAAGGGGACCGCGACCGTGGGCCGGGTGTTCGGCCCGATCATGCTCGTCTGGTTCGTCTGCATCTTCCTGACGGGCGTGTGGGGGATCGCGCACGACTGGACGGTGCTGCGCGCCATCTCGCCCACGTACGCGGTGGACTTCTACCTGCGGAACGGGTGGGCGGGGTTCTGGATCCTCGGTGCGGTGGTGCTGGTCATCACCGGCGGCGAGGCGCTCTACGCGGACATGGGCCACTTCGGCCGCAAGCCCATCCGGCTCGCCTGGCTCTGGATCGCGATGCCCGCGCTTCTCGTCAACTACATGGGCCAGGGGGCGATGCTGCTCCACGATCCGGAGGTCGCGAAGAACCCCTTCTACATGATGGCGCCGGCCTGGACGCTGTACCCGCTCATCGCGGTCGCGACCGCGGCCGCCATCGTCGCCTCGCAGGCGCTCATCTCCGGCGCGTTCTCGCTCACGCAGCAGGCGGTCCAGCTCGGCTACTCGCCGCGCGTCACCATCCGGCACACCTCCCACAGCGAGATCGGTCAGATCTACATCCCCGAGGTGAACTGGGCGCTCGGCGCCGCCTGCATCGCGCTCGTGCTCGGGTTCCAGACCTCGTCACGGCTCGCCTCCGCGTACGGCGTGGCCGTCACAGGCACGATGATCGTGACGACGCTCCTCTTCCACCGCGTGGTGCGCGACCGGTTCGGCTGGCCGCGGTGGTGGGCCTGGCCGCTCACGGTCCTGTTCCTCGCCGTGGACATCCCCTTCTTCGTCGCGAACCTCGTCAAGTTCCAGGACGGCGGCTGGTTCCCGCTCTTCGCCGCCGCCGCGGTCTTCACGCTCATGTCCACCTGGAAGCGCGGCCGCGACGCGCTCGCGCGGATGCTCAAGGACGCCGGCCTGCCCCTCGACGTCTTCATGGCCGACCTGCACCGCAAGGACGTGCAGCGGGTGCCGGGCACCGCCGTCTTCATGACCTCCAACGCCGGCACCGTCCCGCCGGTCATGCTCCACCACCTGAAGCACAACAAGGTCCTGCACGAGCGCGTGCTCATCGTCTCGCTCCTCGGCGAGGAGATCCCGTACGTGCGCGACACGCAGCGCGTGACCGTGAAGGACCTGGGGCGCGGCATGTACCAGGTCCTCGCCCGCTACGGGTTCATGGAGACCCCGTCGGTGCCGGCGCTGCTCGAGTCGCTCGGGAAGCGCGCGCCGCAGGACGGCCCGTCGCTGGTGGTGAAGCCGATGGAGTCGACGTTCTACCTCGGGCGCGAGACGCTCCTCCCCGTGGGGCGGTCGAAGCTCGCGGGCTGGCGGAAGCGCCTCTTCATCATCATGGCCCGCAACGCGCAAACCGCGTCGAGCTTCTTCGGCCTGCCGCCGAACCGGGTGGTCGAGATGGGCGCGCAGCTGGAGCTGTGAGGAACAGGCTACAGCCTGCAGGCTTCAGGGAGCTGCGCCGGAGCCTTTCCTGGAGCCTGGAGCCCGGAGCCTGGAGCCGTCACCCCGCGCCGCCTGGACCCGTCGCCCCCCTCTGCTACGATGCCCCCGTGATCGTCCTCGGCATCGACCCCGGCTCGCGCCGCTGCGGCTACGGCGTGGTGGCGCGGGAGGGGAGGCAGCTCCGCGTGGTCGCCTCCGGCGTGCTCGCGCCCGGCGCGCTCCCGATGGCCGAGCGGCTGGGGCGGATCCTCGACGGGCTCGAGGACGTCGTCCGCCGCGCGCGGCCGGCCGAGGTCGCGGTCGAGGCGGTCTTCTCGGGCGCGTCGGCGCGCTCGGCCCTGGTGCTCGGGCAGGCGCGCGGCGTCGCGCTCGCGGTCGCCGCCCGGGCCGGGCTCCCCGTGTTCGAGTACGCGCCCGCCGAGGTGAAGCTCGCCTTCACCGGGAACGGCCGCGCCGACAAGGACCAGATGCTGCGGACGGCGCGCCTCCTCCTCGGCGCCGCGCCCGAGCTCTCCGACGAGGCGGACGCGCTCGCGCTCGCGGTCTGCCACCTCGCGCGGCGGCAGCTCCGGACCGCCGCCTCCGCCGCGCGCGCCGGCGGCAGGCCGCCCGCGCTCGAGCGGCTCCGCCCCGCCCGCCGCGACCATCGGGAGGCGCCGTGATCGCGCGGCTCGCCGGGATCCTGGCCGAGGTGGGCGCCGGCTTCGCCGTCGTCGACGTGGGCGGGGTCGGGTACCTCGTTCACCTGTCGCAGCTCACGCAGGCCTCGCTCCCCGCGCGCGGCGAGAAGGTCGCGCTCCGGATCTTCACGCACGTGCGCGAGGACGCGCTCGACCTCTTCGGCTTCGCGTCCGAGGAGGAGGAGGCCGTCTTCCGGGCGCTCATCGAGGTGAAGGGCGTCGGGCCGCGCGCCGCGCAGAACATCCTCTCCGGGATCGAGGCGCGGGAGCTCGCCCAGGCCGTCGCCGGGGGTGACGTCGTCCGGCTGACGAAGGTGCCCGGCATCGGCAAGAAGACGGCGGAGCGGCTCGTGGTCGAGCTGAAGGACAAGCTCGTGGCGCTCGCGAAGGCGAGCGGCGGGCCGCGCGCGGCCGTGCAGGAGGCCGACGCGCTCGAGCAGCTCCGGGCCGCGCTCGTGAACCTCGGCTACCGCCCGCCCCAGGCGGAGGGCGCGGTCGAGTCGCTGCGCGACGAGGCCGACGGGAAGCCGCTCGACGAGCTCCTGCGCGAGGCGCTGAAGCGGCTGCGCGGGTGACGGGGGGAGTGGTAGATCCCCGCCATGCCCATCGCCCCCGCGCTCCTCACCTTCGACGTGTTCGGGACCGTGCTCGACTGGCGGTCCGGCCTCCAGCACTCGCTCGCCGTCCGGGGAATCGCGCTCGGGGCGGACGACTTCGATCGCATCGTGGACCGCCAGGGCGCGCTCGAGCAGGAGCCGCCGTTCCGGACGTACCGCGAGATCGTCGCCCGGAGCCTCGTGGACGTCCTCGGGATGGATCCCGCCCACGCCGACCGGGTCGGCGCCGAGGCCGGCCGCTGGCCGCTCTTCCTCGACTCCGCGCCCGCCCTCCAGCGGCTCGCGCGCCGGGCGCCGCTCGGCGCGCTCACCAACAGCGACCGCGCCCACGGCCTCGACGTGCAGGGCCGGCTCGCGTTCCCCTTCCGCCACTGGCTCTGCGCGGAGGAGCTCGGGCTCTACAAGCCGAACCCGGACGTCTGGCGGACGCTCGCGGTGCGGACCGGGATCCCGATGGGCCCGGCCTGGTGGCACGTCGCTGCGTACGGCGACTACGACCTCGGCGTCGCCCGCGCGCTCGGGCTCACGACGGTGCTCGTGAACCGCCCGCACCGGCGGCTCGGCGCGGCGGACCTCGTGGTGCCGGACCTGCGCGCGCTGGCGGACCTCGTGGACCAAGGCGCGAGGCGGCGCTGAGCCCGCGCCGCTCCTCGGCCCGTCACCCCCCCGTGCTACGCTCCCGCGGCCATGCCCGTGAAGCCCGTCCGCGAGGTGTCCGCCGCCGCCCAGGAGGGCGACGAGCGGCTCGAGCAGTCGCTCCGCCCGGCGAACTTCGACGAGTACGTCGGCCAGGAGAAGATCGTCCAGAACTTCCGGGTCTACGCCCAGGCGGCGCGGAAGCGGGCGGAGGCGCTCGACCACGTCCTCCTCTCCGGACCGCCCGGCCTCGGCAAGACATCGCTCGCGCACATCCTCGCGCGCGAGCTCGGCGTCACGCTCCACGTCACGAGCGGCCCCGCGCTCGTGAAGAAGGGCGACCTCGCCGGCCTCCTCACCGCGCTCGCCCCGCGCGACATCCTCTTCATCGACGAGATCCACCGGCTCTCACCCGCGGTGGAGGAGGCCCTCTACCCGGCCATGGAGGACTTCCGGTTCGACGTCGTCCTCGGCGCCGGGCTCGGCGCCCAGACGATGGAGATGAAGCTCGAGCGGTTCACGCTCGTCGGGGCGACGACGCGCACCGGGCTCCTCGCGAGCCCGCTGCGCGATCGCTTCCCGATCCAGGAGCGGCTCGACTACTACGGCCCCGGCGAGCTCAAGGAGATCGCCGTGCGGGCGGCGGGCAAGCTCGCGCTGCCGGTGGACCCGGATGGCGCCGAGGAGCTCGCCCGGCGGGCGCGTGGCACGCCGCGCATCGCCATCCGCCTCCTCCAGCGGGCCCGGGACTTCGCCCAGGTCGAGGGCGACGGGCGCCTCACGAAGGCCATCGTGGACCGCACGCTGCAGCGGCTCGAGGTGGACGGGCGCGGCCTGGACGCGATGGACCGCCGGATCCTCGCCACCGTGCTCGACGTGTTCGGCGGCGGGCCGGTGGGCATCGACGCCATCGCCGCCGCCGTGGGCGAGGAGCGTGACACCATCGAGGACGTGTACGAGCCGTTCCTCGTCCGCGAGCTCCTCCTCGCCCGCACGCCGCGCGGCCGTGTCGCACTCCCGGGCGCGTACGCCCACCTCGGCAGGGAGCGCCCGCGCGGGAAGCAGGGCGACCTGCTCTAGACGGCCGAGCGCACGGGATCTGCGGGAGGCGGGGTGGGGGGCCGCGTCCCATGTACGTCCCCGTCACCCGTATCCCGGACGCGACACTGCGACGTCTCCGCCCCAGTCGCGCCGTCACCAGTACGCGCGGGGGCGGACGCGCCACCCGCGCCGGCGGCCGACGATCCGGACGAGCAGGTACCCGGCGACGAAGCCGCCGATGTGGGCGAAGACCGCCACCCCGGACTGGGCCCCGCCGACGATCGATCGGGCCTGCCAGACCTGCCAGAAGAACCAGAACCCGATGAACAGGACGGCGGGGACGGGGAGGATGAACACCACCACGAGCGTGAGGACCCGCGCGCGGGGGAACAGCATCATGTACGCGGCGAGCACCCCGGCGATGGCGCCGCTCGCGCCCACCATCTGGACGTAGACCTCGCCGCTGACCGCCGAGGCCAGCACCTGCGTGAGCGCGGCGACGATCCCGGCGCCGACGTAGAAGGCCAGGTACCGGGCGCGCCCGAGCGCGTCCTCGACGTTGTTCCCGAAGATCCAGAGGGAGAGCAGGTTCGCGAGGATGTGGCCGATGCCGCCGTGGAGGAACATGCTCGTGAGGATCGTGAACGGGGGCGGGACGATGTTCCGGAGATCGACGTCACTGAGCGTGAGGATCTCGAGCGGGACGACGGCGCCGCGCCGCACCGAGTCCTCGAGGTGCAGCACCATCGCGTCGACGAGGTGGGGCGCGGAGAGCACCCCGGGGAACCCGAGCTGCCACGCGAACGCGACCAGGTTCAGGCAGAGCAGGGTGTACGTGACGATCGGGAACCGCTCGGTGGGGTTGTCGTCTCGGAGTGGAAGCACGTGGGCTCCTGCCTCGCCGCGGGCGCTCGAGGTCCTACCCCCGCGTCGCTCCCGCCCGCGCCGGCCTGATGGGGGACCGGGCGGGGTGCCGCGTCAGGGCTTGCTCTGACATGGCTGTCATGGTTCGGAGGGGACCTGAAGGATGTTCGACACCTCGTTCGGCTGGGTCCCGGATCGCACCGGACAAAAGCTTGGAAACTTCCGTAGTTTCGGCTATTTGAGGGCGCGGTCCCGCACCTAGACGGCACCGCCTTCAGAGGGTGCGTGGCACGGCGATTGCTCCTAGCCCGGAGCGCCGAGCAAACGGCCCGGCACCGAGCACCACGCGAACGGGACCCACGATAGATATGGCCTACTGGAACCAGCGGACGGTCGCGAAGCGGGTCGCCTGCACCGGCGTCGGGCTGCACTCAGGGAAGCCCGCCACGCTGATCCTCGCACCCGCACCGGCCGACGCCGGCATCACCTTCGTCCGCATGGACCTCGGCGTCGAGATCCACGCGCGCAGCGAGCGCGTGGTGGACACGACCCTGTCCACCAGCCTGGGCGTCGGGACCGCTCGCGTGGCCACGGTCGAGCACGTGATGGCCGCGCTCCACGGCATGGGGATCGACAACTGCCGCGTGGAGGTCGACGGGCCGGAGATCCCGATCCTCGACGGCTCGGCCGCGCCGTTCGTCTGCCTCATCCAGGAGGCCGGGATCCGCCTCCTCCCGGCCGGGAAGCGGTACCTCGTCATCGAGCAGCCGGTCGAGGTCCGCGACGGCGACAAGGTCGCCCGGCTCGATCCGGCCGACGGGTTCAGCATCGACTTCACCGCCGACTTCAACCACCCGCTCATCACGAACCAGGCGTTCCGGGTGACGCTGTCGGATCGGACGTTCGAGCGCGAGGTGGCGCGCGCGCGCACCTTCTGCTTCCTGCGCGACATCGAGCGCATGCAGGCGATGGGGCTGGCCCGGGGCGGCAGCCTCGAGAACGCGATCGTGATCGACGAGTTCTCGATCCTGAACCCCGAGGGCCTGCGGTTCTCCGACGAGTTCGCGCGCCACAAGGTGCTCGACGCCGTCGGCGATCTCGCGCTGCTCGGGCTCCCGGTCGTGGGGCACCTCACGGCCGTGAAGAGCGGTCACGCCCTGAACCAGGCGCTGGTGCGCAAGGTGCTCGCCGACGCCGGCGCGAGCCGGGTGGTGCGCGTGAGCGCCGAGCAGGACGTGCCGGCCGCCCGCGCGCGCGTGCCCGCGCTGGTCCCGGAGGGCTCGCTGGCGTAGGCCGTCGTCCTCGCCGCCTCGTGCGGCCGCGCTCGCCCCGGATCGAGGGAGCCGGGGCGAGCGTTTTTTTTCTGGAGGCGCTACCGCCGCGGCACCGCGCGCGCCACGAACCGCTCCGCCAGGCGCCGCGCGACGACCGTGCCCGCCGCCACGCCCGCGGCCGTCGCGATCCTCATGGCCACGTTCGGCTCGTTCGCGACGCGCTCGGGGTGATCGAGCAGGCGAGCGAGCGCCCGGCGCGTCTCGCGGGCGCGCGTCGCGGGGCGCGCGTGCTGCCGCCGCTTGCGGAAGGCCATCCCCACCATGCCGCCGACCAGGAGCGCCGCCACGCCGGCCGCGGCGATGACGACCCCGGGGTGCTTGCGAACCTGGAGCCTCACGTCGAGGAGCTCGTGCCGGCGGCGGTCGAGCTCGGCCACGAGGCGCCCGAGCTCCTGGCGCAGGGTGTCGATCTCGCCCGAGACCCGCCGGACGTCGGTGGACGATCCGTTGTGCGTCGTCACGCCATCTGCTCCTTGGCCCAGCGGAAGCTCGTCCGCACCGAGCTCCGCGTCGCGTCGAGCGGCGTGCGCACCCGCTTCTTCCAGCCCCACAGGCCCGCCACCGTCCCGACGGCGAGCACGACCGCGGCGACGAGGAGCGAGGCGGCCCAGCCCGGCATCACCTGGGCCTCCATGAGCGCGAACGCGATCGTGACGAGGAGCATCTGGAGCGTGAGGAGCGCGCAGACGCCCGCGACGCCGAGCCCCTTCACCATCCGGAGCTCCGTCCGCAGGTCCTCCTTCGCCTCCGCCTTGGCGAGCTCGACCTCCTTGCGGGCGAGCTGGCTGCCCTTCTTCGCGAGCTCGGAGACGAGATCGCGCAGCGGCAGCGCGCGCAGGCGGAGCTCGGTGCTCTCGACCGGCCCCAGCGGTTCGCCCGCGATCGGGTCCGTGGTGACGACCTTTCGTTCCATGACCCCTCCGGCCCGGGCGGCGCGCGCCGGACGGCGGCACCCGGACGTCGCGCTCAAGGTGGTCCCGCGCCGCTGCGGGCGCACGGGACAGCAAAGGGGATGACGCGGCGCGGGTTCCCCCGCGCAGGTGCGGGCCACAGCTTGCCGGGAGGAGGTGCGCCATGGAAGGCCACGAGATGCAGCCAGGCGAGCAGCCCGAAGCTCCGCGGAGCGAGGAGAGCTCCGGGGAAGCGCCGCGCACGGATCTGCCCCCCACCCGCGAGCCCTACTACGAGGGCTACTTCGGGACCGGCGACGAGGAGGAGAAGGTCCGCGGCGAGCAGGAGATCGAGGAGGTGGACGTCCCAGACGATCCGGCGGAGAAGCGAACCCCGAAGGGCGAGCAGCTCTGAGCGGCCGTCGCGGAGGCACGGTCGCGCGCCGTGACACCGACCGCCGGTGATCGCGGAGCGCGGCCGCGCTCGCCTCAGGGCTTCGCCGTGTTCCGGTGGACGGCGTCGAGCAGGTCGCCCAGCGCCACGGGCTTGAAGAGCACCTCGCGCGCCCGGATCGCCTCGCTCCCGAGGCGGCTCGCAGTGATCACCACCACCGGGATGTCCTTGAGCCGCTCGTCCCTGAGCTGCTCCTCGCGGAACTGCCACCCGTTCATCCCCGGCATCATCAGGTCGAGGAGGATGAGCGCCGGGGGTGGCTCGCCGTCGCCGTGCGCGCGGAGGAACTCGAGCGCTGCGCGGGCGCTCTCGAAGAGGCGGGTGTCGAACCCCTCCTCCGTGAGCACCTCGCCGAGCGCTTCGCGGACGTCATGGTCGTCGTCCACGACGACGATCGAGCTCGGAGCGTTCATGAGTGATGTCCCTGGACTCTAGACCCTTGCGACGTCCCGCGAGCGGGCCAAGTGGGGTGGGGCGGGTCGGCCTGCTGGTGCCCGGACGGGCGGGTGCACGCCGCCTCCGCGGCGGCGCTGGCGGCCGGCGCGGGGCGGACCGAGCGCTGGGGTGTCTCTTGGACCCGTCGGGCCCCATCCCCATGTTCAAGGCCAACCCGATGGGAGGAGTCCACATGGAGACGCGGGGCATTGCCGAAGGCATGACGGTACGCGCGGCTGACGGGAAGAAGCTCGGCAAGGTGATCGAGTGCGCCGAGGGGAGCTTCGTGGTGGAGAAGGGGCTCTTCTTCCCCAAGGATTACAGCATCCGGTACGACCAGGTCGCCGAGGTCCGCGAGGACGAGGTCTACCTGAACGTGGCCGATCTCGACCTCGGCGCCGAGAGCACGGACACGATGGCGGCGAATCCCTCCACCACGGCCGTCGGCGGCTCCCTGTCCGGGGCAGGCCTGGGGGCCGCGGGGACGCCGGCCGGTCCGGGCGCGGGCGCCGGGCTCGGCGCGATGAACGAGGGCTTTCGGGACGAGTCGCGCCGCGACTTCCGCGGCGACGAGGAGGTACGCGTTCCGCTGGCGGAGGAGCAGCTCGAGGCGATGAAGGTCGAGCGGCAGACCGGTGAGGTCCGCGTCCACAAGGACGTCGTCACCGAGCAGAAGCAGATCTCGGTCCCGGTGACGCGCGAGGAGGTCCACGTGGACCGGGTCCCCGTGTCGGGGACGCAGGCGCCCAGCGAGGCCGCGTTCAAGGACCAGACGATCTCGGTCCCCGTGCACGAGGAGGAGGTCGAGATCCGCAAGCGTCCGGTCGTGAAGGAGGAGGTGCGGGTCGGCCGCACGCGCCGGCAGGAGGAGCGCCGCGCGGACGCCGAGGTCCGGCGCGAGGAGGCGCGGATCGAGGGCGGCGACGACTTCACCGCGCGCGACGACGTCGAGACGCGCCGCGACGTCGAGGGCACGCGGGACTTCGACACGAGGTCGGACTACCCGCGCTCGGACATCGACGATCCGGAGCGCCGGTAGTCACGAACAGTGACATCCGGCCGGTCACGTCCGGACCTACGCCGCGCGCATCGAGCGCTCGGTCCAGGTCCGGACGCTTCCTTGGTCGTGGAGTGAAGGGAAGGCCCGGCCACGGGGGACGACCGAAACAGGAGGGGGGGGATCCGTGCTCCAGCCTGACCCCCGCGGGCCGGGTGAATGAACACTACGGGAACCGGCAGCGGCGAGCAAGGAAGAATCGGCCGCCTGCGTGCAATGCGCGCACGTGCGGAGAAGTGCTCCAGTCGAGGCCTCCCCGCGCGCGCCGGCGCAGCGCCGGCCCAGTCGCCGCCGCTGCGGCTCTCCGAGCGAACTTCGGGCGGAACGCTGCATTTTCCGGCAGCGAAGCGCCCCGCGCGGAGCAGGTCGTCCGTTTCCTCGACGCTTCCGGGTGACCCACGGAGGGGGCGGGCGCCCCGGTGGCGCTCGGCGCGGCACCCGCGGGCCCGGATGAAACGATTTCCTAGCAGTGAAACGGTTCACTCGCGTCCGCGCACCCAGGGTTCGCTCTCCGTGTACGTCGCCGAGTCGCCGAGCAGCCGGCACACGTCCCGACCGCGGGCACGGCGAGGGCGCGAGCGAGCGGTCTCCCGGCGCACGCCAGCGGCGACTTGCCTCGGTTTGACCCCACCAGTCCGCGGGCGGTAGGGTCGGTCTCGCGGCGCAGAGGCGGGGCGGTGAGCGCCTCGGCCAGCGCCGGCCGAAGGAGCGTTCGAGATGCAGTCCGCGCTGGTCCCCGGAGTCGTGCTCGCCGTCGCAGCCGCCCTGGTCTTCTTCCGGACCTTCGAGCGGCGCCGGGCCGCCAAGGTGAAGCTCTCCGGCGGGCGGAAGTCGCTCGCCCTCAACCTGCACCGCAGCCGCTACTGACGATGGGTGAAGACCTCCGGAGGGCGCGCGCCCCCCGGAGCGCCCGCTCGTCCGTCCCGCGGGGGTCCCCGTGGGTCGGGCCCATGCACAGGTTCGCCCTGTCCCTTCGACTCCGGCCCTGCGTTCCGCGGGGCCGAACGCTCAGAGCGGTCGGTCGAAGGCGGAGGGGATCGACATGGCTGAAGCGGAGACGATGGTGTACGGGGCGGCCCGCCGGCTCGAGCGCGTGAGCTGGGGGGCGCTCTTTGCCGGGTTCATGGTGGGCGTGGGAGTGCTCTTCCTCCTGCTCTCGCTCGGCGCGGCGGTGGGCCTCACGACGGTGGACGCGCGGGATCTCTCTTCCTGGAAGAACATGGGGATCGGGGTCGGGATCTGGGGTGGGATCTCGGCGATCATCGCCTCGTTCTTCTCGGCGTGGGTGGCCGGCAGGCTCTCCACGTCGCCCGACCGGACGGCCGGCATGCTGCACGGCGCGGCGCTGTGGGGCCTGACGTGGTTCGTGGGGCTCTGGATGGGCGCGGCGGCGATCACCGGCGCGGCGCGGGCCGCGGGCAGCGCGGCCCAGACCGCGGCGCAGGCCGGCGGGCAGGCGGCGGCGCAGCAGCCGGGCGCGGCGCAGCAGGCGCTCCAGGGCGCGCAGCAGGAGGCCCAGGAGGCCATCGGTCAGGCGCAGGCCCAGGGCGGCCAGATCGCGGAGTCGGCGACCACGGGCGGCAGGGCGGGGGCGTGGGGCGCGTTCGTCGCCGCGGTCTTCACGCTCGTCGCGTCCGGGCTCGGCGGGGCCGCGGGAGCGGCCGGCCGCGTGAAGGCGATCGCGGAGCGCGAGCCGGTCTCGACGCGGCCGCTGGCGCCGCAGAGGACGTAGACAGGAAGGCTTTAGGCTTCAGGCTGCAGGCTCCAGGGACGGATCCAGCCGCAGCCTGGAGCCCGTGGCCTGGAGCCTCGCCTCAGCCCTCGTTGACGTGAACCACCTTCGCCGGCGGGAAGCCGTTGAAGAAGGTGGCCGAGGCGCTCGCGTAGGCGCCGATCTTCTCGGCGTAGACGAGGTCGTCGAGCGCGAGATCGGGCAGCTCCTCCGACAGCGAGATCGTATCGAGGCCGTCGCAGGTCTGTCCGAAGACCGCGGCGAGCTCGGTCGGACCGTCGCGCAGCGCCTTGAGGCGGTACTGGCAGTGGTCGAAGATGATCCCCGAGTACGTGTGGTAGACGCTGTCGTCCACGTAGTAGCAGGTCTTCCCGTCCCGCCGCGTCTTGCCGATGATCCGCGCGACCGCGGTCGCGGCGGTCGCCACGATGAAGCGGCCGGGCTCGGCGATGATCTCGATGTCGCGGGGGAAGAGCCGGTCGATCTCCGCGTTGATCCGCTTCGCCAGCTCCTCGATCGGCTTCACGTCCCGGTGGTACGGGGCGGGGAAGCCGCCGCCGATGTCGAGGATCTTGAGCGCGTGGCCGCGGCTCCGGGCCTCGGCCATCACCGCGGCGGCCATGTTCAGCGCCTGCACGAAGTTGAGGAAGTTGGTGCACTGGCTCCCGACGTGGAAGGACAGGCCCTCGACCGGGAGGCCCATCGCGAACGACGCGTCGATGAGATCGACCGCGTCCCCGGAGTCGCAGCCGAACTTCGAGGAGAGCTCCACCATCGAGCCCGTGTTGGGCACGCGCAGGCGGATCACCACGCCGGCGCGCGGCGCGTGCTCCTTGATCTTCTGGAGCTCGAGCAGGTTGTCGGCGGTGACGAGCGGCTTGTAGGGATCGAGGGCCCGCAGCGTCTCCTTGGGCTTCACCGGGTTGGCGTAGATGATCTTGTCCCAGATGAAGTCCTGCTGCTCCTTGGCCGGCAGGCCCTCGATGTTCGCGTGGACCAGCATGAACTCCTGGAGCGACGCGACGTCGAAGCTCGCCCCCGCCCGGTAGAGCGTGCGCACGATGGCCGGGTCGGGGTTGGCCTTCACCGCGTAGTACGCCTGGACCTTGGGCAGGTGGCGCTTGAAGGCGGCGTAGTTCGCGCGGACGACGTCGTGATCGACGATCACCACCGGCGTGCCGTGCTCGCGGGCGACCTTCTCCAGGTCCTTCGGGTCCATGGTCAGTCCACCTTCGGCTCGGATCCGTCGAGCATCTTCACGTCGTTGTGCTTGAAGTACTCGCGGGCGAGCGCCTTCACCATCTTGCCGCGCTGGTCGTAGAGGCGGCGGAGCTTGCGCGGCTTGTGCGTCGCGAGCGCGTACTGCGTCAGGATCGGCATCGCGATGGTCGTGTCGGTGTAGCAGACGACGGCGTCCGGCAGCCGGTCGGGATCGACCTTGCCCCAGCTCACCGCCTCGCTCGGCGTCGCGCCGGAGAGGCCGCCGGTGTCGGGGCGCGCGTCGGTGACCTGGAGGAAGAAGTCCTGGCCGTACTCCTTGATCCGGAGGACCTCCTGGATCTGCGGCTCGGTCTGGAGCATGAAGTTCTTCGGGCTGCCGCCGCCCCAGAGCACCACCGCGCTCCGGCCGCCGCCGCGCTTCGCGGCGAGCACGAACGCGGTCGTCTCGTTCACGTCGATCGACGGGTTGACGCGGAGCTTCGAGCCGCGGAGCTCGACGCCGGCGATGTTCATGCCGATCGTGGAGTCGCCCGGCGAGGACGTGTAGCAGGGCACGCCGGCGCGGTAGGCGGCGGCGAGCACGGAGACGTCCTTCAGGCCCGCCTTCCGCTCCCACTCGGCGCAGTACTTCCCGAGGAGGTAGTGCAGCTCGGCGGTCCCCATCTCCTTCTGGAACTCCGGCTGGCAGAGCATGTTCCGGAGGATCTCGTCCGTGGCCATCAGGCAGTCGCTGTAGCCGAGGAGCACGTCGTAGATGCGGACGATGTCGTTGCTGCGCAGCTCGGTGTCGTCGAACTTGAAGCTCCCCACGCGCACCGGGTAGTTCAGCGCGAAGTGCATGTCGTGGTAGAGGTTCGCGCCCGTCGAGACGATCCAGTCGACGAACCCGGCCTTGATGAGCGGGATGATCGACGAGCAGCCGAGGCCGGCCGGCGTGAGCGCGCCGGAGATGCTCATGCCGATGGTCACGTCGGGCTCGAGCATCTTCTGCGTGAAGAGGTGGCAGCCCTCCTTCAGGCGCGCGGCGTTGTACGCGAGGAACACCTCGTCCACGAGGTGCGCGAGCGGCTCCTTCCCGGTGAGCCCCTTCGGCAGGATGCGCTTCCCCGCGAGGTACTTGTCGCGGTGGGGCATCTTCTTCTTCTTCAGCCAGTCGGGGGCGTCGAGCAGGTCTTCGCGGTAGCGGGCGCGGGCGTTGGTCTTCTTGGTGGTCTTCTGGGCCATATGGGGGCCGGAGAGTAGCGTCCGGAAGGGGAGATGTCATCCCCTTCGCGGCCGGCGCCCGCGCGGTCCCCCGGCTACTTCCGGCGCGCGTACGTCGCGGTGAGCTTCGCGCTCGCCAGGGCGTTCGCGCGCGTCATGAACCCGATGAGCGCGGGGCTCGCGTCCTCGGGGACGTCGAGCCGGTCCACCTTCAGCGCGAACACCGTGAACACGTACCGGTGCTTCGAGCCGGGCGGCGGACAGGGGCCGCCGTAGCCGGTGGAGCCGTAGTCGGTCCGGCCCTGCTTCGCCCCGTCCGGCAGGCCCGTCCCGCTGCCGGCTCCCGCCGGCAGCTCGGTCGTGCTCGCGGGGATGTCGTAGACCACC
Source organism: Anaeromyxobacter sp. (assembly GCA_035627135.1). Classification (GTDB taxonomy): domain Bacteria; phylum Myxococcota; class Myxococcia; order Myxococcales; family Anaeromyxobacteraceae; genus Anaeromyxobacter. Next base: position 35,507 of record DASPMI010000194.1, read on the forward strand.
CAGTGCCACCAGCCCGAGCCGGTCGGCGCGTCGGGATCGTAGACCGTGACGACGAAGCTCTTCGTCCCGGCGGGCGCGCCGGACCAGGTGAGCTGCGGCGACACGTTGCCGCCCGTGCAGCCGAAGCCGTCGTAGACGCTGCGCTCCGGCACCGTGCCGCCCTCCTTCGTGTCCGCGCTCCTCAAGGTGAACGTTCCGGCGGCGAGGGCCGGCGAGGCCGACAGGAGCAGGGCGAGGGCGACGGCGCGCATCTAAATCCTCCAGGGAGGGATGGGGAACGGGACGGCTGGTTCCTAGCGGGCCCTCGCGCGAGCGACACGCGCTCGGAGAGGGGCTCCCCGGAGGGTGAGAAGTCAGTCCTCGAGCACCTGGCCGATCCGCTCCAGGTCCTCGGGCTCGACCTGGACGAACCGCAGGCCCATCTCGAACCGCCCGCGCGAGCCCTCGGGCTGCGGCTCGGCCCAGACCACCTCGGCCAGGCAGACCGCGGTGCCGCCCTCGGGGAAGAGGAGCTCCAGCTCGAGGCGCGTGCCGACCTTGTGCGGATCGTCGGAGAGCGCGCGGAGCCCGCCGAGGGAGATGTCCTGCACGAGCCGGGGCGCGACGCGCGCCAGCGGGCCCGCCGGGCGGACGAGGATGGCGGCGCGGGCGCGGTGGAACTTGCGCCGATCGATCGGTGCGGGCATCGGAGACCTCCGGCCTCGCGCCGAAGGAGAGCACGGCGGTCGAGCGCCTGTCACTGTATTTGAGGTGTGGCCGCGTGGGCGGAGCGGCGACCTGCGCGCAGCAGGTGCGCGCGCGCCGCGCGCTCTTCAGCCCTCGCCCAGCTTGGTCCGGAGCGGCGCGTCGCCGACCAGGGCGCGCAGGAATGGGCCCATCGCCTCCACCAGCGCCGCCGAGAACGAGAGGCCCG
>DASPMI010000195.1:0-13920 GCA_035627135.1 Anaeromyxobacter sp.
GGTGACCTCGAAGTCGGCGATGACGCCGTCCTTCATCGGCCGGATGGCGACGATGTTGCCGGGCGTGCGGCCCAGCATCTCCTTCGCCTCTTTCCCGACGGCGAGGACCTTGCGGCCGCCGCGCGCGTCCTGCTGCACGGCGACGACGGAGGGCTCGTTGGAGACGATGCCCATCCCGCGGATGTAGATGAGGGTGTTGGCGGTTCCGAGGTCGATCGCGAGATCGCGGGACAGGATGTTGTGGAGCCAGTCGAGCACGGCGGTTCCAGGCGAGGAGGGGGCGGAGAGGACTGCTCTCGAGCGTCAAAAAGCTCGCGCCAGCCCTTGTACCACGGCTGCGGGCTGGCGGTGAGGGCGGGGGGACTTGCCACCGCGGTCCGTTCCGCTACCCTCGATGAAGCCCATGGCGGGCCCCATTGCCACCATCGAGGCCGGGTCCCCTTGCCCGACCTGTGGGTACCTGGCCGACCCCGCCGCCGGGCCCGTGAACTTCTGCCCGAAGTGCGGCAAGGACCTGCGCGGCGGCGCGGCGGAGCCGGCGCCGCCGAGCTCGCTCCTCGGCCTCGTCGTGGCGGATCGCTACAGGCTCATCGCACACCTCGGCGAGGGCGGGATGGGCTCGGTCTACAAGGCCGAGCACGTGCGGATGGGCAAGGCGCTCGCGGTGAAGATCCTGCGCGGCGACTTCGCGCGCGACCCCGCCGCCGTCGAGCGGTTCCGCTCGGAGGCGCGCATCGTCTCGCGCCTCTCCCACCCGAACACGATCGCGGTGTTCGACTTCGGCGACGTCGAGGCGCTGGGCGGCTTCTACCTGGCGATGGAGTACGTCCCGGGCCGCGACCTCGCCCAGGTGCTGCGCGAGGAGGGCGCGCTCCCGGAGTCGCGGGTCGCCGACATCGGCCAGCAGCTCCTCGGGTCGCTCGCCGAGGCTCACGAGGCAGGCGTCATCCACCGCGACGTGAAGCCCGGCAACGTCATGCTGATGCAGACGCGGCCGGGCGAGGACTTCGCGAAGGTCCTCGACTTCGGGATCGCCAAGCTCCGCGACGACATGGCCGCCGGCCAGACCGGCACCGGCGCCATCGTGGGCACCCCCAACTACCTCGCGCCGGAGCAGGCGCGCGGCGCGCCGCTCGACCCGCGGGCGGACCTCTACGCGGCCGGCTGTCTGATGTACGAGCTCCTCTCCGGCCGCGCCCCGTTCGCCGGGCGGGCGCCGATGGCGGTGGTGAACGCCCACCTCCACGAGCCGCCGCCGCCCCTCGCCGCCGCGGCGCCGGGCACGTCGCGCCGCATGGTCGAGCTCGTCCACCGGGCGCTCGCGAAGCGCCCCGACGACCGGTTCTCCTCCGCGGACGAGATGCGCGAGGCGATCCTCGCGCTCGGCGAGCCCACCAGCTCCCGGTCGCTCGTCCCGGCGCCGCAGGTGACCGGCGAGCTCGCGATCGCGAGCCGCGAGGACTTCGCCGAGTTCGACCGCCAGCTCCGCGCCTTCAAGCGGCACCGGGTGGCCGCGCCGGTCCTCGTGGTCGGCCTGCTCGCGGCCGCGGGCGCGCTCGCGTGGCGCTGGAGCGACGTGTACGGGCTCCTGGCCGCGCGCGCGCCCGAGGTCGCGGCCCAGGTGCCGGAGGCCTTCCGCCCGGGCGACCGCTTCGACGGGGAGGAGCGCGAGCCCAACGACCTGCCCGGCCGCGCGAACCCGCTGCCGTTCCCGGCGCGCGCGGGCGGGACCGTGACGGTGAAGGGGTACGTGGGGAGCCGCATCGACGTCCGGCACGGCGACGAGGACGTGTACCGGCTGGAGGTCCCCGGGGGCGATGGCGAGAAGCTCCTGACGGCGCGGTGGCGCGGCGAGGACGGCGACGGCGGGATCCGCGGGCTGGACGTGCAGCTCACGCTCCACCGCGCGCCCGCCCCCGGCGCGCGCACGGCGGCGCCGCTCGTCGCGGCCTCCGACCGGGGCGGGCCAGGTCGTCCGGAGGTGCTCGAGGCGCGCGTCGAGCCGGGGACCTGGTTCCTCGGCGTCCGCGAGCGGCACGACGAGGCGACGGGGCCGGTGGAGAAGCCCAACGATCGATACGTCCTCGAGCTCGGGGTCCGCACGGCGGGGGCGGACGAGGAGATCGAGCCCAACGACGGGCCGGAGGCGGCCGGAAAGCGCGCGTCCGGGTTCGCGAGCTGGGCGGCGGTGGCGGAGCGCCGGCCGCTCGTCGAGGGGAAGCCGCTCCGCGGCGAGCTCCAAGACCGCGACGCGGACACGTTCCAGCTCCGCGCCGCGGGGACGACCGGGGTGCTCCTCGCCGTCCCGGCCGCGGGCGTGGCGCTGGCCGTCGACAGCTGGGTCCCGGCGCCGGAGGACCTCGAGCCCGGCGGGCCGGACCGCGACGGGTTCAGCCCCGCGGCCGACGGGGCCGCAGGCGCCCCGGTCGTCGCGGCCGTCCCCCTCGCGGGCGCAGCCCCGCCGCTCCTCCGCGTGCGCGGGGCCGAGGGCCGGGGCACCTACTCGCTCGTCCTCCTCGCCGCTGGCGACGGGTCCGCGGCGCTCGCGCTGGAGCAGGTCCGCAGCCTCGCAGCGCTCGGCCACCTCCCCGCCGCCCTCGAGCTGGCCGCGCACGCCGCGCGGCAGCTCCCCCGGTCGGACGCCCGCGCGGAGGTGCTCGGGGTCGCGGGGGCGCTCGCGGCGGAGGCGGCCGCGCGCCTCGGGCCGGCCGATCTCGCGCCGTTCGAGCGCGCGGGACGCGTCCTCGGGGCTCCGATCTTCGTCGAGGAGGGTGGGGCCGTGGCTTACCGCGGCGCCTTCGAGGCGAAGAGCGGCGAGGCGAAGTGAGCCGGGAAGTGGTATCGATCCGGGCATGACCTGGTCGACCCGCCTCGCCCTGTTCTCGTTGATCTCGATCGTTTCAGGTTGCGCGCACCCGCCGGCCCGCGAGGCCGCCGCGCCGGCCCCCACGCCGGCGGCGCCCGCGCCCGCGCCCGCCCCGGCGGAGCCGCCGCGCCCGGACCGCTACGTCCCGCGGGAAGGCCCGGTCCCCTCGATCGCGCAGACCTACGACGGCGTCTTCCTCGTCGGCGCGGCCGTGACGCCGGGCCAGGTGCTCATGGGCTCGACCCACGAGTTCATCGCCCGGCACTTCAACGTCATCGTCGCCGAGAACGAGATGAAGCCGGTGATGCTCTCGCGGCGCGAGGGCCAGTACGACTTCAACATGGCCGACCAGCTCGTGGACTGGGCGGTGAAGAACGAGATCAAGGTGCGCGGCCACACGCTCGTCTGGCACCAGCAGGCCGCCCCCTGGATGTTCACGAAGGACGGGAAGGACGTCTCGCGCGACGTCCTCATCGCCCGCATGCGCGCGTACATCCACGCGGTGGTCGGCCACTTCAAGGGGCGCGTGTGGGCCTGGGACGTCGTGAACGAGGCCTTCGCGCCCGGCGAGCCCAACGTCGAGACCGTGGGCGGCTGGCGGAAGAGCGACTTCTACCGGATCATCGGCCCGGAGTTCATCGAGCTCGCGTTCCGCTTCGCGCACGAGGCCGATCCGGACGCGCTCCTCTTCTACAACGACTACGCCACCGAGCAGCCCGCGAAGCGCGCCCTCATCCTCGAGCTCGTCCGCGACCTGCAGAAGAAGGGCGTGCCGATCCACGGGGTCGGCCACCAGACGCACGTCTACCTCTCGAGCCCGCCGGTCGAGGACCTCGAGCAGACGATCCAGGAGGTGGCGAAGCTCGGCCTGCGCAACCACGTCACCGAGATGGACGTGAGCCTGCGCACGGGCTGGGGGCGGCCGGTCGAGGACGCAGAGGACGATCTCCTCTTCCAGCTCCAGGCGGAGCGGTACGCGAAGTTCTTCCAGATGTTCGTCCGCAACAAGGACAAGATCGACGCCGTCCTGGTGTGGGGCCTGAGCGACGAGCACTCCTGGCTCCGGCCGCCCGACGCGCCGCTCCTCTTCTCCGAGATGCAGCCGAAGCCCGCGTTCTGGGCGGTGATCGACGAGGGGCTGCGGGCGAAGAAGAAGTGACGCGACGGCCGCGCGGGCCGTTCACCGCTCGTGCTTCGACAGGCTCAGCACGAGCGGACCGCATACCCGCTCGCCCCTGAGCCCGTCGAGGGGCGAGCGGGACACCGCGATCACGCCGCCTTCGGCGTCTCGCGCCCGGACCCGCGCCGCGCCCGCCAGGCGCGGCACGCGGCGCAGTCGACCTGCTCGTGCGCGCCCGCGGCGGCGTCGGCCTTGAGGCGCGCGACGCCGGGCGCCGAGAGGAGGCAGCGCGCCGGCGCGCCCGTCCGCGAGAACCCGTGCCGGAGCGGCAGCACGCCGTTCGAGCGCCACGGGATCACGCCGTCGCGGGTGATCTCGAGCGGCTTCGCACCCCCCAGCACCGCCTGGACGAGCCACGGGCTCCCGTCGAGCGGCTCGGCCGAGAGCTCCTGGCCGAGGAACCTGGTCCGCTCGGCGCGGCGCGCGGCCGCGTCCGGTTCGGGGTGGGTCGGGACGGAACGAAGCTTCCTCACGGTTGGTCCTCCTCGCGCCAGCGACATGCGGGCGATCCGAAGCGTCGGATGGCGGGAGGGAGAGCATCCTGCGTGCCACGAAGCCTCGCGCGAGGACGGCCGGCCGGAGTTCGGGCCGTTGGCCGCCTGTCGCGCGTCAGGACGACGCGCGCGGGTGGTTCGCTGCGAAGCCGCGGTGGCGCCTCGCGTGCGCGGCGCGCGACATCGCGTGAACTGGGGACCCCGCTCGGCCGCGCCCCGAGCGGGCGTGCGGGCGTGCGGTCCAGAAAGCGAAGAGGCCGGCGCCTCGCGGCACCGGCCTCTCGAACGAAAGCGTCGCTCGCCGGGGCGAGCGGAGCTCTAGGCCGTCTCGGCCTCGGGCTCCACGGTCACCTTCACCTTGCCGATGACCTCGGAGTGCAGCTTCACCGGGACCTCGAAGGTGCCGACGGTCTTGATCGGCTCGGCGAGGTCGATGGTGCGCCGGTCGAGCTCCAGGCCGCGGGCGGCCAGGGCCTCGGCGACGTCGAGCGCGGTCACCGAGCCGTAGAGCTTGTCCTGCTCGCCCACCTTGCGCTTCAGGGTGACGGGCGTGTCGGAGATCCGCTTCGCGACGGCCTGCGCGCTCGCCTTGAGCTTGGCGGCCTTGGCGGCGGCCACCGACTTCTGGTGCTCGAGCTCGCGGACGTTCTTCGGGTTCGCGACCACGGCGAGGCCGCGCGGCAGGAGGAAGTTCCGCCCGTACCCGGGCTTCACGTCCACCAGCTCGCCGCCCTTGCCGAGGTTCTCCACGTCTTCACGGAGGATGAGCTTCATGGCGGTCCTCACATCTGCCCGACGGTGTAGGGCAGGATGGCGAGCATCCGGCCGCGCTTCACCGCCGTGGCGACCTCGCGCTGGTGCTTCGCGCAGTTCCCGCTGATCCGGCGCGGGATGATCTTGCCGCGCTCGGTCAGGAAGTACTTCATCTGGTTCTGGTCCTTGTAGTCGACCTTCAGCGCCTTGTCGGCGCAGAAGCGGCACACCTTGCGCCGGCCGAAGCCGCGCCGGCCGCCCTCCTCGCCGCCCTCGCGGTCGCCGCGATCGCGATCGCGGTCGCGATCACCGCCGCGCCCGCCGCCGTAGCCGCCGCCACCACCACCGCCACCGCCGAAGCGGGAGCCGAAGCCACCACCCGTCTTGGGACCACCCATGTCCGGTCGCGCCATGGCCTAATCCATCCCTTCCGCCGGCTCGCCCTCGAAGGGCTCCTCGCCGGGTGCGAACTCGCCCCGCTCCTCGCGCGGCTTCGTCTCTTCCTCGACAGGCTGGAGCTTCACGTCCTGCTCGACCTGCCGGGCGTCGAAGTCCACCTCGTCGGCGATCTTCACCGACTGGAACTTCGTCACGACGTCCAGCATCTTGAGGTTGCGCTCCAGCTCGTGCACGAGGCCGGGCTTGCCCACGTACAGGCAGTGCATGTAGAGCGCCTTGTTGTTCTTGGCGACGGGGAAGGCGGTCTTCCGCTTCCCCTGGTTGGTGAACCGGATCACCTTCCCGCCCTCGCGGCTGACCACGCCGCGGAGCCGCTCCTTGATCTCATCGGCCTGCTCGTCAGGCGTCTCCGCCTTGAGCAGGTAGATGGTCTCGTACTCCCGTACGAGGTTCTTCGTGTCGGCCATGTCGCTCCCCTCGGGTTCGTAGCGGCGGTTCGCCCGCCGCGAGGAGTCGTGCGTTCCATCCGCGCGTCGGCCCCATGCCGGCGCGCGGTTCAGCTACTGCTTCTCCTGAGGTGCGGCGGCCTTCTGAGCCCGCCGGTTCACCCGGTTCATCGCCTTCTCCGCCCCCAGCTCGACCGCGAGCCGGGTCGCCTCGGTGGCCCGCTCGACGGACGCCTCGAGCTCGGCCTCGTCGGCCTTCGCGAACTTGCCCAGCACGTAGTCGGCCGGGTCCATGAACTGCGGCGGCCGGCCCACGCCGAACCGCACCCGCGCGTAGTCGGGGCCGCCGACGTGCGCGTTCACGCTCTTCAGGCCGTTGTGGCCGCCGTGCCCGCCGCCGACCTTGAGCTGCACCCGGAACGGCTCGAGCTCCAGGTCGTCGTGGACGACGACCAGGTCCTCGAGGCCGAGCTTCCAGAAGCGCAGCGCGGCCCCGACCGCCTCGCCGGACGCGTTCATGAAGGTCTGCGGCTTCATGATCCAGACCCGCTCCGGCCCGAGGCGGGCCTCGGCCAGCTCCGCCGCGAACTTCTGCGCGGTGAAGCGTGCCCGGGCGAGCGCGGCGAGGCGGTCGGCGACGACGAAGCCGACGTTGTGCCGCGTCCGCGCGTACTCCTCGCCCGGGTTGCCGAGGCCGACCACGAGCTTCATCCAGGGCCGCCTTACTTCTTGCCGCCCTTGGCCTCGCCCTTGGCGGGAGCCGCAGCCGCGGCCGGAGCCGCGGCGCCGGCCGCCGGAGCGCCGGCAGCAGCCGGAGCACCCGCGGCGCCAGCGGCCGCCGGAGCGCCGGCAGCGCCAGGAGCCGCCGCAGCGCCCTCCGCGCCCGGAACGGCCGCCACCGGGGCGACGACCTCCTCCTTCTCGGGCACGGCGACGAAGGCCACCACGTAGTCGGCGCCGTAGCGGAAGGTGCAGCCCTCGGGCGCCTTGATCTCCGAGATGTGGAGCGAGTGGCCGATCTTGATGCCGGTGACGTCGACCTCGATCTTCACCGGGATCTTGTTCGGCAGCGCCTCGACGACGATGTCGTGGGCGGCGAGCGAGAGGATGCCGCCCTCGGCCTGTCCGGCGGCGCGGCCGACCGTCTCGACGGGCACGCGCACCTTGACCGGCTTGTCCATCTTGACCTCGAGGAAGTCCGCGTGGAGCAGCTCGCGGCTCACCGGGTCGACCTCGTACTCCTTGAAGAGGACGTGCTTCTCGGGCGCGCCGTCCATCTTCAGGGTCAGGATGGTGTTGAACTTGTGGGGGGTCTCGATCGCCTTCATCAGGAAGGACGGATCGACCGCCACGTGGGCGGGACCGGACTCGCCGCCGTACACGACGGCGGGGATGAGACCCTTCGCACGCAGCCGCCGCGCCGGGCCCTTGCCCCGCTCGTCGCGCTTCGTCGCACTGAGGACGTTGTCGGACATCTGCTTCTCCCAATGGACTCGCCGTCCTTCGGACGGGAGGGGCCGTTCGCGTCGGCTCTGGCCCTGGGTGGTCGGGGGCCCGGCGAACGTGCCGGACCGTGTAGAAGAACGCGGGTTCCTAGCTGAAATCGGGCATCTGGTCAAGGGCGCAGGCTCGCAGGCGTGCCCAGGTTGCGATCATGCCCAACCCCACCCGACGCTCTGGAACGCCGTTCGACGAGGAGATCGCGGATCAGACCGCGGTCACCGAGGACGAGGAGGACCTCCCCGGCCGCCCGCCCCGGCAGGAGGGATCGCCGCTCGTCGACCCCGATCGAGCCCCCGGCAGCCCGCCCGACGCCATCCCGCCCGGCCCAGGTTCGCCGTCCTGACCCGGTGGACGAGCCCGCTCCCGAGCCCGAGGTTCACTCATCCAGCATCCGCCGGACCCGCGCGAGCAGCGTCGCGGCCGTGAACGGCTTCGCGAGGATCCGCGGGGCCTCCGTGTCGAGGCCGCGTTCGGCCATGACCTCGCGCGAGTCGCCGGACACGAAGAGCACCTTCTGGCCGGGCCGTCGCTCCTCGAGCCGCTTCGCGAGCGCGGCGCCGGTCGTCCCGGGCATCACCACGTCGGTGACGACGAGGTCGAACGCCGCGCCGTGTTCCTCGGCGCGCTGGAGAGCCTCGTCGCCGTCGTTCGCTGGTACCCGGCCGTCGCGAGCGTGCGACGCGTGACGGACCGGACGAGGGGGTCGTCCTCGACGACGAGGATCGTCTCGGTCCCGCCCACCGTGCCGGGCGCCGGGAGCGGCGGCGGCGTGAGGGCGGGCCGCTCGCAGCGCGGCAGGCGCAGCTCGAACGTCGTCCCGCGACCCGGCTCGCTCTCCACGTGGATGTGGCCGCCGGTCTGGGCGATCGCCCCGTACACGGAGGCGAGCCCGAGGCCCGTGCCCGCGCCCGGCTCCTTGGTCGTGAAGAACGGCTCGAAGAGGTGCGCCTTCACCTCGTCCGTCATGCCGACGCCCGTGTCCCGCACGACCAGGCGGACCCAGTCGCCCGGCCGCTCGCCGTGCGCCGCCGCGGCCTCGGCCGCCCGCACGTTCCCGGCGTCGATCGTGAGCCGTCCGCCGCGGGGCATCGCATCGCGCGCGTTGAGCGCGAGGTTCAGCAGCACCTGCTCGAGCTGCCCCGGATCGCAGAGCACCGGCCAGAGGTCCGGCGCGACCGTGATCGAGAGGTCGACGTCCTCGCCGAGCGCCCGCCGGAGCAGCTTCTCGCTGCCGCGGAGCACGAGGCCCACGTCGGTGGGCATCAGCGACCTGCCCCGGCTTGAGGCCCAGCGCCGCCAGGCCGAGCCCCTCGGACAGGGTGAAGGTCCCGTCGCGATCGGTGGCCCACTGCACGAGGGGCACGCTCCGGAGGATCGCGCGGTAGCCGATCGGAACGGCGCTTCATGGCGGCCGCTCCGTGCCCAGCGGCCGGATCCCCCGCGGCACGGACGCAGCGCGATTCTACGCCCCGATCGTCGGCGGCCGTGAGTGGGGGAATCGGCCCGGTCCCGCGGGAACCAGGGTGGGCGACGACCTGCCCGGGAACGTCACCGTCCCGAGTGTCGCTCGCGCGCGGGCTCGGGCGCGGGCTCGTTCCCGGGGGCTACACGAACAGCGACGAGAGCGAGTCCGCGGAGTGGATCCGGCGGACCGCCTCGGCGAGCAGCCCGGCGACCGAGAGCACGCGGATCTTCTTGCACTCCGCGGCGGCGGGCGAGAGCTGGATCGAGTCGGTGATCACCACCTCCTCGATCGGGCTCTTGGAGATCCGCTCCACCGCCGGGCCGGAGAGGACGCCGTGCGTCGCGTAGGCGAACACGCGGACGGCGCCCTTGTCCATGAGCGCCGTGGCCGCCTGCGAGAGCGTGCCCGCCGTGTCGATCATGTCGTCGAGGAGGACCGCCGTCTTGCCGTGGACGTCGCCGATGACGTTCATGATCTCGGCGACGTTCGGCTTGAGGCGCCGCTTGTCCACGATGCCGAGCCCGGCGCCGAGCCGCTTCGAGTAGGCGCGGGCGCGCTCGACGCCGCCGGCGTCCGGCGAGACGATCACGACGTTCTCGACGTTCCCGTCGAAGCGGCGCCGCATGTGCTCGAGCAGCACCGGCGTCGCGTAGAGGTGGTCGAAGGGGACGTTGAAGAAGCCCTGGATCTGCCCGGCGTGCATCTCCATCGAGATGACGCGCGTCGCGCCCGCGCTCTCGATGAGGTCGGCGACGAGCTTCGCCGTGATGGGGACGCGCGAGGCGCTCTTCCGATCCTGCCGCGCGTAGCCGTAGTACGGGATGACCGCGTTGATGGAGCCCGCCGACGCGCGCTTCAGCGCGTCGCACATGATGAGGAGCTCCATGATGTTGGTGTTGGCGTCGGGCGAGGTGGGCTGGATCACGTACGTGTCCATCCCGCGCACGTTCTCGCCGATCTCGACCTGGATCTCTCCGTCCGAGAACCGGCCCACCATCGCGCGGGACAGCGGGATGCCGAGCTCCTTGCAGATGGACTCGGCGAGCTTCCGGTTGGCGTTCCCCGAGAAGATCTTGTAGTCCGGCCGGCCGCCGTTCGTGGGCAAGGGCATGTCCGCGCTCCCGAACCTGCGAAGGAAAGCGGCGCCGGGGTGGCGCCGGGGCGGTCCTTATACCGGAACGGTCCGACTTCCGCGACGGATGCGGGGAGCGGCACTCGGGCGCGGAGCCTAGGACGTCGCGCGGCGGATCGCGCAGCGGCTCGGCGCGCCGCACGCCGATCAAGCGTCGATGTCGGTGCCCGTCGGGCGTGGCGCCGAGCCCTTGCGGATCTCGCGCTCGTACTCGGCGAGGATCGCCCGCTCCATCCGATCGCGCGTCTCGGAGTTGAGCGGGTGGGCGATGTCCTTGAAGGTCCCGTCCTTGCGCCGCTTGGCGGGCATCGCGATGAAGAGGCCCGTGTTGCCGTGGATGACCTTGAGGTCGCGGATGACGAAGCAGTCGTCGAGCGTGATCGTCACGTAGGCCTTGAGCTTCTCTTCGTTGACCGGGAAGACGCGGACCTCGGTGATCTCCATGCGGTAACCCTCGGCTGGCCTCGCACCGTCCGGACGGCGAATACGCGGATCTCGAACCGGCGTCCCTCCTCCTCCATCGTTAACGCCGCCGCGCGCGCCGCGCCCCTGCCCGAAAAGACCCCGAAGCACGTCGGACCGCTCCCGGACATCATAGCGACCCGCGCCTTCGCCCCCCGGAGGAGCCCCAAGAGCGGCGCGATCCCCGGGCGGCGCGCGAGGCACGCCGGCTCGAGATCGTTCCCCGCGCGGGACAGCGCGAACCGTCCAGGTCGCCCGGGCGAGCGGACGGGCTCGCCCTGACGCAGCTCGTCGAGCCACCGGTACGCCTCGCCTGCCCGGATCGCGAGCGCCGGGTCGGTCGGATACACGAGCACGAGGTCGAGCCGCGGCACGTCCGCGGGCACGAGCCGCTCGCCGCGGCCGCCCGCCCACGCCGGGCCGCGACCCAGGAAGAAGGGCACGTCCGAGCCGATCGAGAGCGCGATCGCGTGGAGCGCCCGCCGGTCGCGGACGCGGAACGCCTTCGCGAGGCACCGGAGCACCGCCGCCGCGTCGGACGAGCCGCCGCCGAGCCCCGCGGTCACCGGCGTCCGCTTGTCGATCCGGACGTGGATCGCGTTCGCAACGCCGAACCGGTCGCGGAACGCGACGGCCGCGCGGGCGGCGAGGTTCCCCGGGCCCGAGAGCGCGGGCTGGCCCGGGACCTCGCACGTCACCGGCCCGGCGCGGCGCGCGACGTCCACCTCGATCCCGTCGCCGAGGTCGAGCGGCACCAGGAGCGTCATGAGCTCGTGATAGCCGTCGGCGCGCAGCGGGCCGACGCGGAGGACGAGGTTCACCTTCGCCGGAGCCAGGGTGGAATAGCGCACGCCTGCCCTCCTACCACGTTCCGAACCCAAGCCCGTGAACGAGCCCGAGCCCGAGCCCGCCGAAACCTCCGCGCGCGCGCCCCCGTCTCGGCTACACTCCGCCCCGTGCGCGACCGAAGCTACGACCACGTCCCGTTCCACGTGAGCGAGATCGAGCACCGGTACGGCGAGAACGTCCACATCATCGCCAACCCCTTCCTGCTCGGTCAGCTCGCCACCCTCTGCGCGAAGGAGACCCGGCAACCGGAGATCAACCGGCTCGTGCGGCTGCTCTACGAGGATCTCATCCGCACGGTCCTCAACGCCGAGTTCCCGCGGCGGCGGGTGGCGATCCCGACCCGGATGCACGACACCGCGCCCCAGGCGATCTTCGAGGGCGAGGTGATCGACCGCCACGTCCGCGCGGTCACGGTCAACATCGCCCGCGCCGGCGCGGTGCCGTCGCAGCTCGTCTACGACCTCCTCAACGAGACCCTCGACCCCGCGCTCGTCCGGCAGGACCACATCATCATGAGCCGGATGCTGGGCGCGAACGAGGAGGTCGTGGGCGCCGGCATCGGCGGGATGAAGATCGGCGGCGACATCGACGAGGCGTTCCTCCTCTTCCCCGATCCGATGGGGGCGACGGGGTCCTCGCTCGCGACCGCGATCGAGACCTACAAAAAGAAGGTGCCGGGGAAGCCGCGGCGGATCGTGAACCTGCACCTCGTGGTCACGCCCGAGTATCTGCGGACGATGACCCGGGCCCACCCCGACGTGGCGATCTACGCCATCCGCCTCGACCGCGGCCTCTCCTCGCCCGACGTGCTCGGCACGATCCCGGGCACCCGCTGGGACGAGGAGCGCGGGCTCGACGACCACCAGTACATCGTGCCGGGCGGCGGCGGGTTCGGCGAGATCATGAACAACGCCTATGTCTAGCGGCGCCGCAGGCGACACGAAGGTCGACGTGCTCATCTCGGAGGGCGACCTCCGCGCGCGCGTCGCGGCGATGGGCGCGGAGATCACCCGGGACTACCAGGGCAAGCCCCTCGTCCTCGTCGGGGTCCTGAAGGGCAGCTTCATCTTCCTCGCCGACCTCGTCCGGGCGATCGAGCTCCCGCTGCTCGTGGACTTCATCGGGATCAGCTCCTACCAGGGCACGCAGTCCACCGGCGTCGTGAAGATCACGAGCGACCTCTCCCGGCCCATCGAGGACAAGCACGTGCTCCTCGTCGAGGACATCGTCGACACCGGCCTCACGATGAAATACCTGCTCGACAACCTCGGCACCCGCCGCCCCGCCAGCGTCAAGATCGCCGCGCTCCTCGAGAAGCCCGCGCGGGCCCGCGTGAAGATCCCGATCGACTACCGCGGGTTCGTGATCGGCGACGAGTTCGTCGTGGGGTACGGGCTGGACTGGGACGGGAAGCTGCGCAACCTGCCGTTCGTGGGCGTGCCGCGCGTCGCCTGACGGAGGAGTTCACGCATGACGGAGACGGTCGCGGGGCGCAGCGCCGGGGCGACGGCGAAGGGCCTGCTCGCCTGGCTGCTCGTGCTGGCCCTGCTCGCGGCGGTCGCCTTCCTCGTGTCCGAGCGGAACTCGCGGGTCTGGGCGCTCGCCCCGGAGGAGGGGCGGCTCGTCGTGAAGCGCGGCCTGTTCCTGCCGTTCGGGAGCAAGGAGTACCGGCCCGCCGACCCTGCGCTCGCGAAGGTGTACGCGCCCCTCGTCCCGCCGTCGGGCAAGCCCCTGCCCGCCCGCCGCGAGTTCCTGGAGGAGTCGGACCTCGATCGCGCGCTGTACGACCTCCTGTCGACGTGGGCCGCCGAGGACGTGTCGAGCGGCGACCCGGCGCGGCTCGAGCGAGGGCTCGGCTACCTGGAGCGCGCCATGGACCTCCCCGCCATCTCGGCCGCCCAGCGCGACAGCCTCGCGGTCCTCCAGGCCGAGTCCGGCTACTTCGAGGCCCGGCGCCTCCTCGCGCGCGCCCGCGCCCAGCTCACCGAGGCCGCGCGCAAGCTGCGGGTGACCGCCGGCTCGCGCTCGCCGCGCGCCGACGACGCCGGCGCGCTCCTCCGCGAGCTCGGCCCCGCGCTCGAGGCGACCGCCGCCGCGATCCGCGCCGCGGGGCCGTCTCCGCAGCCCTCGCCGGCGGTGGCGAGGCCTCCCCCGGAAGACCGGGCCGCGGGCACCGGCGCCGAGGCGACCCAGGGGCGCTGAGCGCCGCCAGCGCCCGATCGCGCCGCGCCTGTGATCTCTGTGACTACAAGCGCGGCCGCACCCGCCCGGTTCCGATAGCGCCCGACCCCGCCCGCATCCCTTCGCCCCAGGACGGGAAAAACGCGCGGCCGGTGTAACATCGGGGGTCATGGGGTCCTTTCACGCGCGG
>DASPMI010000196.1:0-41387 GCA_035627135.1 Anaeromyxobacter sp.
CGAGGCCTGCCTCGACCTCGCCGAGGCGGAGGCCCGCGCCCGCGGGACCCTGCCCGACGCGCGGCTGTGCGTCATCGGCATGGGCAAGCTCGGCGGGCGCGAGCTCGGCTACCACTCCGACCTCGACCTCATCTTCGTCTACCCCGGCGAGGCGGCCGGGCACGAGCGGTACGCCCGCCTCGCCCAGCGGTTCATGTCGTTTCTGCAGATGCCGCTCCGCGAGGGGCGCCTCTACCAGATCGACACGCGCCTGCGCCCGTCGGGCAACCAGGGCGCGCTGGTGATCGGGCTCGAGGGGTTCGTCCGCTACCACGCCGGCCAGGCGCCGGCGGCGGGGCCGGCGAGCGCCGTGCGCAGCCAGCTCTGGGAGCGGCAGGCGCTGCTCCGCGCCCGGCACGTCGCGGGGGACGCGGCGCTCTTCGACGAGGTCGCGCGCCGGGCCATCGTCCCCGCGGTGTACGACGCGCAGGGGGACCGCGCCGCGATCGCGCAGGAGATCCGGCGCATGCGCGAGCGCATGCAGGCCGAGCTCTCCCACGAGGAGGAGCGCGGGCGGAACCCCAAGACCGGCCACGGCGGGCTCGTGGACGCCGAGTTCGCCGCCCAGTTCCTCCAGCTCGTCCACGGCCACGAGCACCCCGAGGTCCGCAGCGGCTCGACGCCCGAGGCGCTGCTGCTGCTGCGCGACGCGGGCCTCCTCGCGGAGCCCCTGTACCAGGCGCTCTCCGGCGGCTACGGCTTCCTCCGGCGCGTCGATCTACGCCTGCGGATCGTGCACGACTACACCGTGGACCACCTCCCGCGCCCCGGCCCGGAGCTCGATCAGCTCGCGCGCCGGCTCGGCTACGGCGGGCCGGAGGCCGCCGCCCGGTTCCTCGCCGAGTACGACCGCGTCACGAGCGCGGTCCGGCGCGCGTTCGAGGAGGTGGTGGCGTGAGCCCGCCCGAGACCGCGCTCGACGCGCGCAAGGAGGCGCTGCGGCCGTTCGAGGAGGCGGAGGCCGCGCTGGTCCGTTCGGTGGTGACGACGCACGCCTGGCTCTCCGAGCACGACGAGGCCGCGCTGCGGTACGCGCTCAACCTCGCCCGGGTCGAGCGCGTGCGGACGCCCGACGGCGCCGACGTGGACCTCGGCCCGGCGCTCGCCGAGCTGCGCGGGGACGTGCGCGCCGCGCTCCCCGCCTTCCGCGGCGCGGGCGGGCTCGACCGCGCCGCCCTGCTCCGCTTCGCGCCGGCGCTCCGCGCGCGGGCCCTCGCCGCCCGCGCCCGCGCGCTGCTCGCCGCGGGCGGCCGGCTGCCGCCGGCGGCGCTCGACCGCGAGGTCTGCGAGAAGGCGCTCGTCGTGGTCTGCGGCGGCGGCGGCGGCGTGGCGTGGAGCTACCTGGGCGCGTTCCAGCTCCTCGAGCGGTACGGCCTCACCCCGCGGCTCCTCGCGGGGACGAGCATGGGGGCGGCGCTCGCGCTGTTCCGCGCGCACCGGCTGCGGTGGGAGCCGCTCGAGGTCGAGGAGGTCCTCGCGCAGCTCTCGTTCCGGAGCCTCTTCCGCTTCCTCCAGGTGGACTCGCGGTACGGGCTCCCCGCGGCCATGCGCCTCTACCTCCGGGCCGCCATCGGCCCGTTCCTCCAGACCGCCGACGGCCGCTCGCCGACCCTCGCCGAGCTCGCGATCCCGCTCGTCGTCGCCGTGACGGGCGTGCGGAACGGCGCGCTGCCGCGCGACCCGAGCTACTACGAGCACCTCCTCGACGCGGCCGGCGGCGGGGCCTCGGACCCGCCGTGGGATGAAGAGCCCCCCGCCCGCTTCGTCTCCCGCACGGTCGCGAGCGTCTTCGAGGAGGTCGGCGAGCTCTTCGCGCAGCGCGACCGCCTCGCGCGGCTCCACCTCGGCGCCGACGAGCTCACCCGGGACTTCGACGCCATCGACGCGGTCGGCTTCTCGTCCGCGCTGCCGGGCGTCATCCACTACGACATCCTCCGGGAGGACGACCGGATGCGGCGGCTCCTCGACGAGCTGTTCCACCGCGAGGACCTCTTCCGCCTCGTGGACGGCGGGCTCGTCGACAACCTGCCCGCGCGCGCCGCCTGGGAGCTCGTGCAGCGGGGCCACGTGGGGTCGCGCAACGCCTTCGTCCTGGCGCTCGAGGGGTTCGCGCCGCGGCTCTCGCAGCCGCTCTGGTACGGCCTCCAGCAGCTCGCCGCGGGCAACGTCTCCTGGAACCTGCCCTTCACGCACCTCCACGTCGCGTTCCAGCGCGTGCTCTCCCCGGCGGACGTCGTCCCCGCCGCGGCCGACCTGCGCCGCGCCGTGAACGAGGGCAAGGCCGAGCTCCACCCCGAGCTGCCGTTCCTCGCCCACATGGTCCGACCATTCCCGGCGCTGGAGCCCCACCCGAACGCCCACCCGTGAACGAGCCCGCGCCCGAGCATAGAATGCACGCTCCCCGGAGATCCTCCATGCCCAAGACCGCCCTCGCCCCGCTCGTCTCGCTCGCCCTCCTCCTCTCCCCGCTCGCCGTCCGCGCCGCGAACGGCCACGGCGGACACGGCGGCGGCCACGCCGACGCGGCGCCCGCGGCGCAGCCGGCCGCGCCGGGCGCGGCGGATCCCTCGGTGAAGCTCCTCGTGAGCAGCGAGGCCGGCGCGCTCGTCGAGCGCCCCGTCGCGACCGCGGAGCCCGGCCGGCACGACTTCGAGGTGATGGTCGGCAAGCGCCGCCAGGCGCTGGCCGGCTGGGGCGGCGCCTTCAACGAGAAGGGCTGGGAGGCGCTCCAGGCGCTCGACGCCGCCGCCCGGGCCGAGGTCCTCCGCAAGCTCTTCGCGCCGGGTGAAGGGCTCTCGCTCAACTTCAACCGGATCCCGATCGGCGCGTCCGACTACGCGACCTCCCGTTACTCGCTCGCGGAGACCCCGGGCGACCTCGCGATGGAGAGCTTCTCGATCGAGCGCGACCGGAAGATGCTCATCCCGTACATCCAGGCGGCCCAGGCGCTCCGGCCCGACATGCGGTTCTGGGGCTCGGCCTGGTCGCCGCCGCCCTGGATGAAGGACAACGGCGCGTTCGACTCGGGGAAGATGAAGGACGACCCGAAGATCTACGCCGCGTACGCGCTCTACCTGGCCAGGTTCGTCGAGGCGTACCGCGCCCTGAAGATCCCGGTCGAGGCCGTCGCCGTGCAGAACGAGCCGTACATCCTGACCGCGTACCCGTCGTGCAAGTGGGAGCCGAAGCAGTACCGGACCTTCGTGCGCGACCACCTCGGCCCGACGCTCGCGGAACGGAAGAGCGGCGCCACGATCGTGCTCGGCACGTTCAACCAGCCGGACAACGAGGCGCACGCCAAGGCGGTCCTCGGCGACGAGAAGGCGCGGGCCTACGTCGGCGTGCTCGGCCTCCAGTGGGATGGCCTGCCGATCATCCGCGCCGCCCGCAAGCACGTCCCGGCGCTCCCCGTCTGGCACACGGAGACCGACTGCGGGAACCACCACTGGAAGCCGGGGTTCGATCCGGAGAAGCCGCAGAACGACTTCGCGTACGCGGTCTACACCTGGCGCCACATCCGCCGGTACCTGGACGGCGGCGCCGAACTCTACAGCCTGTGGAACATCGTGCTGGACGAGACCGGCAAGAGCATCGACGCCGTGCGGCCCTGGCCGCAGAACTCGGCCGTGGTGGTGGACCGGGCCGCGAAGAAGGTCACCTACACGCCGATGTTCCTCGCGTTCCAGCACTGGAGCCGCTTCTCGGTCCCGGGCTCGGTCGTCCTCGAGCCCTGCGGGACGGACAACGCGCTCGCGGTCGCCCGTCCGGACGGCTCCTTCGCCGTGCAGCTCATGAACCCCGGCACGGGCGAGATGAAGTTCCGCGTGCAGCTCGGCAAGAAGGCCTGGGACGCCGTGCTCCCGCCGCAGAGCTTCGGGACGCTGGTCATCGGGGGGCAGGCCCCCTGATCACCGTCAAGGGGCGGAGCGGAGGGATCAGAACGGATTCTTATCGCTCCATCACGTCCGCTATTGAACGACCGGCCGGCGTGAGGCATCTTTCGGGACCCACCTTCGCAGGGACCCGACTCCGATGATCAAGGCCGACACCCTCTGGCTCGACGGCAAGCTCGTCCCGTTCGACGAGGCCCGCATCCACGTCCTCACGCACGCCCTCCACTACGGCATCGGCGTCTTCGAGGGCATCCGCGCGTACCAGACCGCCGACGGGCGCTCCGCCGTGTTCCGGCTGAAGGAGCACATCCGCCGGCTGTACGACTCGGCCCACGTCCTCATGATCGGCATCCCGTTCCCGGCCGAGCGGCTCGAGCAGGCCTGCATCGAGGTGCTGAAGTCGAACAAGCTCGCCGCCGGCTACCTCCGCCCGCTCGCGTTCACCGGCGCGGGCGCGCTCGGCGTCGGGGCCCAGAACCCGGTGCAGGCGATGGTCGCCGCGTGGCCGTGGGGCGCCTACCTCTCCGAGGAGGGCCTCAAGCGCGGCATCCGCGCCAAGGTCTCGTCGTTCACCCGCCTCCACGTGAACGTCTCGATGGTGCGGGCGAAGGTCACCGGACAGTACGTGAACTCGTTCTTCGCGACGCGCGAGGCGTCGATGGCCGGCTACGAGGAGGCGATCCTCCTCGACACCGAGGGGTACGTCTCCGAGGGCGCGGGCGAGAACCTCTTCATCGTGAAGGACGGCGTGCTCAAGACGCCGCCGCTCTCCTCCGCCGTGCTCGCCGGCATCACCCGCGACTCGGTCATCCGGATCGCGAAGGACAACGGCATCGCGGTGAGCGAGGAGAAGTTCACCCGCGACACGATGTACCTCGCGGACGAGCTGTTCATGACCGGCACCGCCGCCGAGGTGACCCCGGTGCGCGAGGTGGACAACCGGAAGATCGGCAAGGGCGAGCCGGGGCCGGTGACGAAGAAGATCCAGGAGGTCTTCTTCAAGGCGGTCCGCGGCGAGGAGCCGAAGTACCGCGAGTGGATTACACCGTACGACCTGGGCACGAAGTAGCAGTCGACGAATCCAGGCCTTCTCCTGCCTCGTTTCGCGCGGCCGCGTTCCTCCGGGAACAAAGGCGGGTGCCTGGCCGTTGTGCGCCCGAGAGGTCAAATGAGTTGACCTCCTGGCGAACTACGGTCAATATCCGCCCGAGTTTCGGGCAGTTCCAACGTCAGGGGCGGGGGCCCGGACGCAAGCGCAACCAGTGACGGGCGCTCGCCGCACCGAAGCAGGCCATCGCGCTCGGTCGCTTCCCGCCCAGGAGACAGGGAGATGCGGATTCGATACGTCGACATCGACGATCGTATGGAAGACCTCGCCGAGCGCATGCGCGGCGACCCCGAGCTCGCGACCGAGTTCCTCCATCGCTACGAGCTCTCGTGGCTGTACCACGAGAACGCGCTCGAGGGCGTCGTGTACTCGAGCCAGGAGCTCGAGACCGCGCTCGCCGAGCCCACGCTGACGGACGCGACGTTCGTCTCCGCGCTCACCGAGATCCGCAACCACAAGGCGGCGATCGACTTCGTGCGCGAGGAGGCCAAGGCCAAGAAGCTCAAGCTGGGCCCGCCCCTCGCGAAGCGGCTCTACGAGCTGCTCGGCCAGGGCCTCGAGGGGCGCGCGGCGGCGGACTACCGCAAGGACATGCCGCTCCACCGGGCCTACTTCCACGAGATCGCGCAGCCGGCGCGGATCGTCCCGCTCCTCCAGAAGCTCTTCGACGCCTGCGAGACGTCCGACTTCCGCAACAGCCATCCCCTCCAGCAGGCGACGAAGCTCCACCACGGCTTCATGCAGGTGTTTCCCTACACCGAGAACTCGGGCCGGGTGGCGCGCCTCCTCGCCAACCTCGTCCTCCTCCACCAGGGCTACCGGCTCCCGGTGATCGTCCACGCCACGGACCGGCAGCGGTACTACGAGTCCCTCCGGCTCCCCGAGACCACCCTGCGGGACCTCACGATCGAGGCGCTCGACAACGCGCTGTCGCAGGCCGAGAAGCTGTTCGCGGAGGCCCCGTCGAGGGCCCGGAAGGCCGCGCGGTAGGGCAGCGCCAGCGGTACGACGGGTACCCACACAGGGATGAATTCGTGGCGCCCGGGACCCACCCGCAAGGGGGTCCGGCAGGGCGCCCAGCCCTTCCTGGACGGCCAACCCGGCAGTCAACCAGCTGAGTTCAACACGCGTTTTCGGGGGGCGGCTACACGCCCTGGGCCGAGCGTGGCAGCGGCGTCGCCGGCTATTGTATAGCTACGCCCCTTCCATGCTCCTCGGAGCCCACGAACCCATCGCCGGTGGCATCTCGAAGGCCTTCGCTCGCGCGGAGGAGGACGGGGCGGACTGCGTCCAGGTGTTCACCCGGAACGCCCGCGGCTGGGCCGCGCGCCCTCTCGACGCCGACGAGGTGGAGCGGTTCCAGGGGGAGGCCAGGAGGACCGGGAAGCCGGTGGCCGCGCACGCCTCCTACCTCATCAACTGCGCCTCGGCCGATCGCGTGGTGCGCCAGAAGAGCTGGGCGGCGCTCGGCGAGGAGCTCGACCGCTGCGAGCGGCTCGGCATCCCGGCCCTCATCTTTCATCCCGGGAGCCACGAGGATGCGGCCGAAGGGACGAAGCTCGTGATCGAGGCGATGGAGCAGGCGCTCGAGGCGGTGCCGGGCAAGGTGCGGCTCCTCCTCGAGAACACGGCCGGTCAGGGGAGCTGCCTGGGGTGGCGGTTCGAGGGGCTGGCGGAGCTGCGCGCGGGGCTGCCGGCGAAGCTGCGCCGGCGGACCGGGGTCTGCGTGGACACGTGCCACCTGTTCGCGGCCGGGTACGACGTGACGAGCGAGGCGGGGTACGAGCGGACGATCGAGGAGCTCGACGCCACCGTCGGCCTGGCGAACGTCCGCGCCTTCCACCTCAACGACTCGCAGAAGCCGCTCGGCTGCCGCGTGGATCGGCACGAGCACATCGGCCAGGGCGCCATGGGGCTCGCCCCCTTCCGCTTCCTGGTGAACGACGCCCGGTTCGCGGAGACGCCGGGGTTCGTCGAGACGGAGCTACGTTTCAAGGAGAACATCGAGGCGCTCCGCCGCCTCGTGCGCGCATGAAGTCCATGTCCGAACGCCCCGACGAGCCCCCCGGTACCAGCCGCGTGCGCCCCGCCCTGCGCGCCGCCCGGATGGCGCTCTACCCGCGCGTGCCGGACCAGACCCGCGCCAAGCTCGACCGGCTGGTCGAATTCGCGCGCGGGCACGAGCGCGCGCTCATCCTCACGCACGACAACCCGGACCCCGACTCCCTGGCCGCGGGCGTCGCGCTCGCGCACCTGCTCGGGAAGCTGGCCGGGGTGCAGGCGGAGGTCGCCTACGGCGGCATCATCGGGCGGTCGGAGAACCGGGCGCTCGTGAAGGTGCTGAAGCTGCCCGTGGTGCCGGTCGCCCGGGTCGACTTCGACGACTACGACCTCATCTGCATGGTCGACACCCAGCCCGAGCAGGGGAACCACTCCCTGCCCGCCGCGCACTTCCCCGACGTGGTGATCGACCACCACCCCGAGCGGCCGGACACCCAGCTCGTCTCGGTGTCGGACGTCGGCGGGCCCATCGGCGCGACCTCGACGCTGCTCGTCGGCTACTTCCGGGCGAGCGGCCTCAAGGTCCCGCCGGAGATCGCGACCGCGCTCTTCTACGGCATCAAGGCCGACACCCGCGACCTCGGGCGGCAGACCACCTCGCAGGACGTGGACGCGTACCTCTGGCTCTTCCCGATGGTGGACAAGGAGGCGCTCGCGGACATCGAGCACCCCAAGCTCCCGGCGGACTACTTCCGCCTGTACCACCTCGCGATCGAGAAGGCGCAGGTGTTCGGCGACGCGGTGGTCTGCGACCTCGCCGAGATCTACGCGCCGGACATGGTGGCGGAGGTGGCCGAGCGGTTCATGTCGCTCGGCGAGATGCGGTGGTCGCTCGCGTTCGGCGAGTACGAGGACGCGATCTACTACTCCATCCGGACCAGCGACCGGCGGATGAACGCGGGCAAGCTCATCCGCGACGTCATCGAGGGCAAGGGCGGCTCCGCGGGCGGCCACGGCACCATGGCCGGCGCACGCCTCCCGGTGAAGGGACTGTCCGCGGCCGCGAAGAAGCGGCTCAAGGAGGAGGTCGTGCGCGACTTCCTCGACGCGTTCGGGGTCCGGGCGCGGAAGGGGAAGAAGCTGGTGTAGCGCTCGGGCTCGGGCTCGGGCGCGGGCTCGTTCGCGGGATGATCTACCTCGACCACAACGCCATCACGCCCGTGCGCCCCGAGGCGCGCGCGGCGGTGGCGCGCGCGCTCGAGGTGTTCGGGAACCCGAGCTCCGTGCACGCCGCGGGGCGCGCCGCGCGGGACCTCCTCGACGGCGCGCGGGCCGAGGTGGCCGCGGCGCTGGGGGCGCGGCCGGGCGAGATCGTCTTCACGTCCGGCGCGACGGAGGCGGCGGCCACCGCGATCCGCGGCGTGCTCGCCGCCGCGCCGGCGGGGCGGCGCCGGCTCGTCGTGACCGCGGTCGAGCACCCCTGCGTCCTCTCGGTCGCGCGCCAGCTCGCGCGCGAGGGCGTGCCCGTCACCGTCGTCCCGGTGGACCGCCGCGGGCTCGTCGATCCCGAGGCGTTCCGCGCGGCCCTCGGGCCCGACGTGGCGCTCGCCTGCGCGATGCACGCCAACAACGAGACCGGCGTGCTCCTGCCCGTCCGGGAGCTCGCCCTGACCGCCCGCGAGGTGGGCGCGCCGCTCCTCTGCGACGCGGTGCAGGCGGCGGGGAAGACCGAGCTCGACGTGCGCGAGCTCGGGGCGGAGCTGGTCACGATCACCGGCCAGAAGCTCGGCGGGCCGCGCGGCGCGGGCGCGCTCTGGATCGCTCCCGGCCTGCGGATCGCGCCGCTCCTGCCCGGCGAGCAGGAGCGGGGCCGCCGCGGCGGGACCGAGAACCTGCCCGGCGTCGCCGGGCTGGCGGCGGCGCTCACCGCGGCGGTGCGCGAGCGGCCGGCGCAGGAGGCGCGGCTCGGCGCGCTCCGGGACCGGCTCGAGGCCGGGCTCCTCGCCGCGGTGGCCGGCGCGCGGGTGAACGGCGCCGGCGCGCCGCGGCTCGCGCACACGACCTCGATCACCTTCCCCGGCGCCGACGGAGAGACGCTGCTCATCGCGCTCGACCTCGCGGGGCTCTGCGCGAGCGCCGGCGCGGCGTGCCACTCCGGGTCCACCTCGCCGTCGGGCGTGCTCCTCGCCATGGGCCTCTCCCAGGCGGACGCGCGCGCGACGCTCCGCTTCTCGCTCGGGTGGACCACGACCGCCGAGGAGATCGAAGAGGCGCTCCGGCTCGTGCCCCCGCTCGTCGCGCGGGTGCGGGAGAACGTGGTTGCGTGATGGATCTCGGGCTCGGGCTCGGGAGAACCTAGCCGAACAGCCCGCGCACGACGGCGGCGATCGCGAGCGGCGTCCCGATGGCGGGGTCGTAGCTCGCGGCCACGTCCTCGGCGAACCGGGTGGCGGTCTCGATGCGGCGACCGGGCTCGCGCTGGAGGCAGGAGAGCACGAGCGCGTCGAGGGCCACCGGCACCTCGGGCCGGAGCGACGACGGCGCGGGCCGCTCCTCCGCGAGGATCCGCTGGCCGACCTCGTTCACCTCGCGCCCCGGGAAGGCCTTCCGGTTCGTGAGCAGCTCGAAGAAGACCGCGCCCAGGGCGAACAGATCGCTCGCCGGCGTCGGCCTCCCGCCGCGGATCAGCTCCGGCGCGAGGTAGTGGATCTTGCCGAACGCGCCCGGCCCGGAGGGCACCGCGGCCGGCGCGACGCCCGCGTCGACGAGCGCCTGCGGGCTGCCCGGCAGGAGCCGCGCCACGCCGAAGTCGCCCAGCTTGATCTCGCCGAGCCGCGAGATGAAGACGTTCGACGGCGAGACGTCGTTGTGGACGATCCCGAGGAGCCGCCCCGACTCGTCCCACCCCTCGTGCGCGTGGGCGAGCGCCTGCGCGACCACGTGGACCACGTACCCGGCGAAGTCCACCGGGAGGAGGATCAGGCGCTCCGCGCACCGGGCGAGGATCTCCTTCAGGTTGCGTCCGTCGACGTACTCCATCGCGATGAAGGGCACGCCGCCGGCGACGCCGGCCTCGAGCACCTCGACGATCGCGGGGTGGCGCAGGCGCCGCGTGAGCTCCGCCTCCTGCCGGAAGAGCGCCACGTAGTCCGCGTCGCTCGCGAGGGCCGGCAGGAGCCGCTTCAGCGCGACGGTCGTCCCCGCGCGCGGGCCGGCCGCCGGGCGCGCGCGGTAGACCTCCGCCATCCCGCCGCGGCCCAGGAGCCCGTCCAGCGCGTAGCCCGGGACGTCGGGGAGGGCGTCGCTCACGAGGCCTCTTGTACCACTCGCGCGCGGCGCTCAGGTCGTGCGAGGGAGCGCCCGCGCGCACGCCGAGCGCGCGCGGAAACGCGAGAAACCGCGGCCGCATGGAGCGGGGAGAGGCCACGCGCGGGGAGCGCCCCGGCGCTCCGGCTTGACACCGCACGCGCGGTTCCCTAGGATCAGAACCATCAAAACACCGCGTGGTTTCGCGGGGTTAGGTCTTTGTTACGCCAGGGCTGGTTCTGCCCCCTGCCGGGTTCGTGATTGGGCCTCGCGTCGTTTGGGCCGACTTTGTGCCAAAGCGGAGCGCCCGACCTCGTCCATGAGCAAGCTCCCAGCTTCGAGGGAGAAGCCTACGGACGCTGGTGCACCGGGTGCCCCACCTGTAGAAATACAGGTCCAAGCAACCGGGCCACACGGCTCACGCGGGGGGCTTTTTTTTTCGCCCGCGATCATCGCGCCGCGTGGCGGCAGGGGGAAGGCAGTGGAGGCCGAGAGCACGACGGAGCGCAAGCGCGCGCTCCGGTCCACCCTCATCGCCGAGCGCGCGCGGCTGTCGCCGGAGGAGCGGGCGGGGTTCTCGCGCCGCATCGCCGAGCGCGCCCTCGCGCTCGAGGCCATCGCGCAGGCGAGGCTCGTCGCGGTCTATTCGCCGCTCGGGACCGAGGTCGACGCGCTCGAGCTGGTGCGGCTCCTCGGTGCGCTCCAGCCCGTCTACCCGCGCGCGGTCCCCGGCTCGCGCCGGCTCGAGTTCGCCCGGTGCGCGCCGCGCGAGCTCGTGCGCGGGCCGCTCGGCG
The DNA here is from genome assembly GCA_035627135.1 of Anaeromyxobacter sp. Lineage (GTDB taxonomy): Bacteria > Myxococcota > Myxococcia > Myxococcales > Anaeromyxobacteraceae > Anaeromyxobacter. Next base: position 11,142 of record DASPMI010000196.1, read on the forward strand.
CGCGCGAGCCGCCGCCCGGCGCGCGCGCCGTCGATCCCCGCGAGGTGGACGTCGTCATCCTCCCCGGCATCGGCTTCTCCCTCGACGGTCACCGGCTCGGCCGGGGCGGCGGGTACTACGACGCCACGCTCGACGAGATGCCCGGCGCGCGGCGGGTGGGCCTCGCGTTCGAGGTCCAGCTCCTCCCCGCGCTCCCGTTCGAGCCGCACGACGCCCGCCTCGACGCCCTCGTCACCGAGGCGCGGACCCTCACCTTCTCCCGCGAACCCGTGCACGCGCCGTGAAGATCCTCTTCCTCGGAGACGTGTTCGGAAAGCCCGGCCGCCAGGCGGTGGGGACGCGCGTCCCGAAGCTGATCGTGAAGGAGGCGATCGATCTCGTCGTGGTGAACGGCGAGAACGCCGCCGCGGGCGCCGGCCTCACGCCCGACATCGTCGAGGAGCTCCTCGGCGCGGAGGTGAACCTCCTCACGAGCGGGAACCACATCTGGGCGAAGCGCGAGATCGTCCCGCTGCTGGACCGCCCGGACGCGCGGCTCCTCCGCCCGGCGAACTACCCGCCGGGCACGCCGGGGCGCGGGCGGGCCGTCATCGAGACGCCCGACGGCCGGAAGCTCGGCGTCCTCAACCTCGAGGGGCGCGTGTTCATGAAGAACCTCGAGGATCCCTTCCGCGTCGCGGAGGTCGAGGTGGCCGCGCTGCGGGCCGCCGGCGCGAGGGCCATCCTGGTGGACGTCCACTGCGAGGCGACGAGCGAGAAGGCCGCCCTCGCCTGGTTCCTCGACGGCAAGGTCTCGGCGGTGCTGGGCACCCACACCCACGTGCAGACCGCCGACGAGCGGATCCTCCCCGGCGGCACCGCGTTCCTCACCGACGCCGGCATGTGCGGGCCGCACGACTCCGTCATCGGCATGAAGAAGGAGCTCGTGCTCGATCGGTTCCTCACCCAGCGCCCCACCGGCTTCGAGCCGGCGCGCCGCGACGTGTGGCTCCAGGGGGCGATCGTGGACGTGGACGAGGAGACGGGGAAGGCGCGCAGCATCGTGCGCGTGCAGGAGCGGCTGGGCGATCTCTAGCGCCGCTCCGTCACTCCGCGACGAGCAGCGCGTGGCTCCGCTTCCCCTTCTGCAGCATCACGTACTTCCCGTGAAGCAGGTCGCCCTCCGCCAGCGTCCGCTCCGGCGCGGGGACCTCGCCGTTCAGGGCGAACCCCTTCCCCTGGAGCCCGCGGCGCGCGTCGCCCTTCGAGCTCGCGAGCCCGGACTTCACGAGCGCGTCGAGCACGCCCAGCCCGACGAGCTCCGCGCGGGCGGCGCGGGCCGTCGGGATCTCGCGGGCCAGCACCTCGAACACCTCCGGGCCCGCGGCGCGGAGGTCGGCGCCGCCGAAGAGGAGCCGGCTCGCCTCGAGCACGTTCCGGAGCACGTCCTTCCCGTGCACGCGCTCGGTCATCTCGTCCGCCAGCCGCCGCTGCGCGCTCCGCTTCCCGGGATCGCGCTCGTGCTCGGCGACGATCGCCCGCACCTCGTCCATCGGGAAGAAGGTGAAGTACCGGAGCCACCGCCCGACGTCGCGGTCGTCGCTGTTGAGCCAGAACTGGTAGAAGCGGTAGGGCGACGTCTTCTGCGGGTCGAGGTAGATCGCCCCCTCCTCGCTCTTCCCGAACTTCGCGCCCGTCGCGGTGGTGAGGAGCGGGAGCACGAGGCCGTGCGCGGAGGCCCCCTCCTTGCGCGAGATGAGCTCGGTCCCCGCGGTGATGTTGCCCCACTGGTCGCTGCCGCCGAGCTGGAGCTCGCACTTCTGCGTCTTCCAGAGGAGCCAGAAGTCGTACGCCTGGATCAGCATGTACGTGAACTCGGTGTACGAGATCCCGGTCTCCATCCGGTTCTTCACCGAGTCCTTCGCGAGCATGTAGTTGACGGTGAAGTGCTTGCCGCAGTCGCGCAGGAAGTCCATCAGCCCGAGGGGCCGGAGCCAGTCGGCGTTGTTCACCACGCGGCCGGCGTTGGCGCCGTCGAACCGGATGAACCTCTCGAGCTGGCGGCGCTGGCAGGCGACGTTGTGATCGATCTGCTCGAGCGAGAGGACCGGCCGCTCGGTCCGCTTCCCGCTCGGATCGCCGACCATGCCGGTGCCGCCGCCCACGAGCACGATCGGCGTCCCGCCCAGCCGCTGGAGCCACGAGAGCGCCATCACCGGGACCATGTTCCCGACGTGGAGCGAGTCGGCCGTCGGGTCGAACCCCGCGTAGCCGACGATCGGCCCCTGCGCGAGGCGCTCGGCGAGGCCGGGGGTGGCGTCCTGGAAGAAGTCGCGGGCCTTGAGCTCTTCGAGAAGCGTGGGCATGAGGGGCGTAGATTAACGGATCCTCAGGCCTTCGTACGTCCCCGACGCGGCTTGTTCCCGCTCGTCCCTGCGACGGCCGGCCGCGGGCGGCCCCGTTTCGATCCGCTCGTCCTGAGCGTAGCGGCCGCCTTCGGCGGCCGCGGACTCGAAGGGCGAACGAGTTCGGGCTCGGGCTCGGGCGCGGGGGCGGGTGTGGGCGCGGGCTTGCGCCCCCGGAACACCTTCCCCAGGAGGTACACCTCGAAGCTGTGCTCGCGCGTCGCCTCCGGGCGGACCACGTGGACCTCCGCGAACCGCTCCGCGAACTCCTTCTTGAGCGCCGGGAAGTCGCCGCCCATGAACACCTTCGCGACGAACGCGCCCCCGCGCGCGAGCGTCTCCTCCGCGACGCGCAGCGCCATGCGCACCAACTCGAGCGACCGCGCCTCGTCGGTCACCTTCACGCCGATGGTCTTCGGCGCCATGTCGCTCGTGACGAGCCGGAAGGTCCCGCCGTGGAGCGCGCGGATCCGGTCGATCGCGTCGGGCGCGAGGAGGTCCACGACCGCCGTCTTGACCCACCTCTTGCCGAGGTTCCGGATGGGCTCGAGGTCGACGCCGACCGCCACGCCGCCCTCTCCCACCTCTTCGGCGAGGATCTGGAGGAAGCCGCCCGGCGCCGCGCCGAGGTCGAGCACCGCGTCGCCCCGGCCGAGGAGGCGGTGCCGCCGCAGGATCTCCTCGATCTTGAAGGCGGAGCGCGCGCGCAGCCCCTGCTTCTTGGCCTTGCGGAAGTAGAAGTCCTTGGGGTCGTACGGCTTCGCCATTTGTCTTCCAGTGGAAACGTTGCCCCGGACGGGCGGGGACGGGTATCCTGCGCGCTCCCGCCTTGCAGTCAAGGACATGCGTAGAGCCCGGATCGCCCTCCTCTGTATCCCCGTCGCCCTCGCCGGTCTGGCGGTGGCGGGGCGCGCCACGCTGCGCGTGCGGGCCGAGGAGCGGCGCCTCGCCGAGCTCGTGGAGGCGGGCCGGAAGGCGGGGGAGTCGTTCGTCGCCACGCTCGAGGGGCCGGCGGCAGGGCTCCACGAGTCGCGCGCGTCGCGGCTCGAGCTGGCCGAGCGGCAGCGCCAGGCGTTCGACGAGCGGCGGGCGGTCGCCCTCTCGCTCGCGTCCGCGCGCCGCGACCGGCTGCTCGGGATCCTCGCCGCCGTCGGCGCGGGCCTCGCGGCCGCGGGCCTCACGATGCTCTCGCGGCTCGCGCGCGAGGTGGAGGAGGACCGGCGACATGTGGCCGGCCAGGCGCGCAACGATCGCACGGCGGAGCCGTAGAAATTGCGTTTCGCAGGGCGCGTCGAGGACGCGTGCCGGTGCGCTTGACTCGCTCGCGCGTTGGACCGATAAGTCGCGCGTTGCGCCCGCGGAGGGCGCGGGAGGTCGGAGAAGCCATGGCCCTGAAGATCACCGAGGAGTGCATCAACTGCGGTGCGTGCGAGCCCGAGTGCCCGAACGCGGCCATCACGCAGGGCGACGACATCTACGTCATCGACGCCGCGAAGTGCACCGAGTGCGTCGGGCAGAACGACACGCCCGCGTGCGCCGGCGTGTGCCCCGTCGACTGCTGCGTGAAGTAGAGTCGCCGCACGTCCCGCAGCGCAGCGAGGGTGGCGTCCCGTGGGCGCCGCCCTCGTCGCGTCTCGGGGGCGTGACGACCTATCCGCGGGGCGCCCGGGGCGCTACCATCGGAGGCCCGCCGCCCGAGGCGGCCAGGAGGAGACGGCACATGGCGACGGTCATCACGGACGAGTGCATCAACTGCGGCGCGTGCGAGCCGGAGTGCCCGAACACCGCGATCACCCAGGGTGACGACATCTACGTCATCGATCCGGCCAAGTGCACCGAGTGCGTCGGCTTCCACGACGAGGAGGCGTGCGCCGCGGTCTGCCCGGTGGACTGCTGCGTGCCCGATCCGAACCGGCCCGAGACCGAGGCGCAGAACTACGCGAAGCTCGCCGCCATCCACCCCGACAAGCAGTTCCCGCCGCTGTCCGACCTGCCGCCGGCGCTGTCGCGGTACCGGAAGTAGCCGTCCCGAACCTGGCGGTGGCCTCCGCCGGGTCCTCGATCTAGACCTCCTGTCGAACGGTCGGCCCTCGGGCTCGGGCGCGGGCCCGGGCTCGTGCACGGGTCGGCGCGGAGGCATCGCGAATGGACACCCTGCCAGGCGGCCACCTCGTGGCCCGGATGCTGAAGAAGGAAGGCGTGGGGACGGTCTTCACCCTGTCGGGCCTGCACGTCGCGCCGATCTACGCGGGGTGCGTGGACGAGGGCATCCGGCTCGTGGACACGCGGCACGAGCAGGCGGCGGCCCACGCCGCCGACGCCTGGGCGCGGCTCGGGCGCGGGATCGGAGTCGCGGTCGCGACCGCCGGGCCCGGCGTGACCGGGACGGTGACCGCCGTCGCCAACGCCTGGGCCGCGAACGTGCCGCTGCTCGTCCTCGGCGGCGCCGCGCCGACGTTCAACCAGGGCCGCGGCTCGCTCCAGGAGATGCCGCAGATGCAGCTCTTCGCGGGCATCACGAAGTGGTCGGACCGCGTGCCCTCGCCCGAGCTCGTCCCGAGCTTCCTCGCCAGGGCGTTCCGCGTGGCGCGCTCCGGCCGCCCCGGGCCGGTGTTCCTCGAGCTGCCGTGGGACGTGCTCTCGAACGGCGCCGACCCCGCGCTCGCCGACGCGCAGGTGAAGTACCGGACCTCCGCGCGCACGCCGGGCGATCCGGAGCAGCTCGCCCGCGCGCTCGAGCTCCTCGCCGCCGCGGAGCGGCCCGTGCTGCTCGGCGGATCGTCCGTCTGGTGGGACGACGCGATCGAGCCGCTGCGCCGGCTCGCGGACCGGACCGGGCTGCCGGTGTTCCTGAACGGCATGGGGCGCGGGTGCCTGCCGCCGGATCACCCGTCGTTCTTCCAGGGCGCCCGGAAGGAGGCGCTCGCGCAGGCCGACGTGGTGCTCGTCGTCGGGACGCCGCTCGACTTCCGCGTCGGCTACGGCTCCGAGCCCACCTTCGCCCCCGGCGCGCGCGTCGTCCAGGTGGACGGCGAAGCCGCGGAGATCGGCCGGAACCGGCCGATCGAGGTCGGGATCGTGGGCGATTCACGGAGCGTGCTCTCCGCGCTCGCCGACGGCGCGCGGTCCGGCCTCGCGCCCGACGCCTGGCGCCGCTTCCTGCGCGAGCGGGAGGAGGAGCGCGCCCGGAAGCAGAGGGTCTTCGAGCACAGCGATCAGCGGCCGATCCACCACTTCCGGCTGGCGCGCGCGCTCGACGAGGTCGCGGGCCGGGCCGGCGACGTGACCTTCGTCGCGGACGGCGGGAACGTGGTCGCCGTCGCCGCCAAGGTGATCCGCCTCCCCGGCCCCGGCCGCTGGCTCGACCCCGGCCCGCTCGGCTGCCTCGGCGTCGGCGCGCCCTTCGCGATCGCCGCGAAGCTCGCCGCGCCCGACCGCCCCGTCTGCGTCATCCAGGGCGACGGCGCCTTCGGCCTCAACGGCATGGACTTCGAGACCGCCGTCCGGTTCAACCTGCCGATGGTGGTCGTCGTCGGGAACGACGCCGCCTGGGGCCAGATCGCCGTGCCGCAGAAGGCGATGTACGGCGAGGACCACGCCGTCGCGACCCGCCTCGCGCCCACGCGCTACGACCGCGTCGTGCAGGCGCTCGGCGGCGACGGCGAGCACGTGGACGATCCCGCCGACCTCGTCCCCGCCCTGGAGCGCGCGTTCAACTCGGGGACGGTGTACTGCGTCGACGTCGCGATCGATCCCGAGGCCGCCGCGTCGTCGGGGTCCGCCGGGTATGCCATCTAGCAACCACGACCCGCTCGCCGCGAGCCTGGTCCTGCATCCGCTCGCCCCGAGCCTGTCGAAGGGCGAGCGCCGCGCGCGCCGCACCTCGTTGTCACATCCGCTCGCCCTGAGCCTGTCGAAGGGCGAGCTATCGGATCTCCCATGCCCCTCCCCCTGAAGCTCGACCCTTCCCGCACCATCATCCTGCTCGTCGACGTGCAGGAGCGGCTCTGCCCCGCGATGCCGCCCGCCGCGCTCGCGCAGCTCCTCAAGTACGCGCAGGCGCTCCTCTCCGCGGCGCGCGAGCTCTCGCTCCCGGTCCTCGCCACCGAGCAGTACCCGAAGGGCCTCGGCCCCACGCTCCCTGGCCTGCGCGAGCTCCTGCCAGCCCCGCCGCTCGCGAAGATGAGCTTCTCCTGCGGCGGAGACCCCGGCTTCACCGCCGCGCTCGAGTCGATCCGGCTCCGGCTCCGCGAGCCCCCGGCGCAGATCGTCCTCGCCGGCATGGAGGCCCACGTCTGCGTCTTCCAGACCGCGCGCGACCTCGTCGCCGCCGGATACGAGGTGCAGGTCTGCGCCGACGCCGTCGCGAGCCGCGACGAGGAGCATCGCCGAATCGGCCTCGACCTCTGCCGCGAGGCCGGCGCCCTGGTGACGACCGCCGAGACCGCGCTCTTCGACCTGCTCGGCGTGTGCGGGACCCCAGCGTTCAAGAAGGTGTCGCAGCTCGTGAAGTGAGGGAGAATGCGCCGCGCCCGGGCGCCGGGACTGCGCCATGAAGAGAGCCTCTCTCGCACGATCCGCGGTCCTCACGCTCGCGTTCGCCGTCGTCTCGACCGCCTGCACGCCGCTCGACCGCGGCGCCCGCGAGCAGTTCTCGCGTGACCGCAGCTGCCCCCTCGACCGCGTCGAGGTCCGCCGGCGCGCGGACCTCCAGGCATGGGACGTGACCTTCGTCGAGATCCGCAGGGCCGCCCCGCCGGACGACATCGCCCGCGACCGCGAGCGGCTCGCGCTGTGGCGGAAGACCCAGCACGAGAAGCAGGACGGCTGGAACGACGACTACGACGTGTACGAGCTGCGCGGCTGCGGCGCGCAGGTGCTCGTGGCCTGCAATCGCCCCGTGGAGCCCGATGGCAGGTTCACGGGCAGGGTCGTCTGCCTCGACGGTGAGTACCCCGCCGGATCGCGGAAGCCCTGGTGACGCGCGTCTTCGAACCCATGTCCAGACCGTCCCTCTCCCGCTCCTTGCTCGTCACGCTGGGGATCATCGCGGCCATCTCCGCGCTCCCCTGGATCATCGAGGCGATCGCCACCAAGCCGCTCGACGAGGGCGCGCGCGAGGAGTTCTCGCGGATCCACCTCTGCCCGCTCGAGCGCGTCGAGGTCCGGCGCCGCGCCGACCTGACGCCGTGGGACCTCCACGTCGCGAGGTGGGGCCCGTCCGTGCCGCCCGATGAGGTCGCCCGCGATCCCGAGCGGCTCGCGCTCTGGAAGGAGCAGGAGCGCGAGCGGCAGGACCGCGAGAACGAGGACGCCGAGGTGTTCGAGCTGCGCGGCTGCGGTCGCCAGGTCGTCTGGGCGTGCGACCACCCCACCGTCGCCGGCGGCGACGTCTACATCGGGATGGTCTCGTGCACGGACGGCCCGTACCCCGCCGGAGCGCAGAAGCCGTGGTGAGGTCGGCGGCGCCCGCTCGCCCGCCTTCGGCGCGGCCCCCCGGCGGCCGGCAGCTTTCGCGTTGACCCAAGGGTTCCGCGGTGATACCTCTCCCGTCCCCGCAGTTTCCGGGGCGTAGCGCAGCCTGGTAGCGCACTTGCTTGGGGTGCAAGTGGTCGCTGGTTCAAATCCAGTCGCCCCGACCATCTGAAGGCCCCGGAGTCGTTCGCGAAAGCGGACGGGTCCGGGGCCTTCTCTCTTGTCGACCGGGCCCGTTTGCCTCCGTGCTGCTCACCGCGGACGTCGCCGGCGCGCGGACGCTCCACCTGCACCGGCTCCGGACGCCTTCTGCACCCGTTGTGACGGCGGTCGAGCGCGACGCCATCGAGCGTCCCCGCGTCACCTGAACTGAGTGCCCCATCTGAGCCTTTGAGTCCCCGCCGCGCACTGATTCACACTCCGTGATGGGGCGACTCGACCGCCGCTCCGTCGGGCCAGACGCACCACGACGTCACCATCGACGATGCGTCGGATCGGCGCCGCCGACTCCCTCCTGCAGCACCTCGAGGTCGCGATGGCAGGCGAGTACCAGGTCGCAGGGCAGAACGGCTCCGCACCCTTCACGCTCAAGGTCCACCGCGGCGACGGAATGGCGCTGGTGGCGATGAACTGGAAGAGGGGTCGACCACCGGAGGACTTCGTCGGATTCGCCGTCGAGTACCGGGAGCCGGGCGGCGAGCGGTTCTACTCCCTCAACAACCGCCTCTCGTTTCCCGGAGGACGAGCCGAGGGTCCGAACAAGCTCTCGACCCGGCTCTCGCCGATCCAGAAGTTTCGCTGGGTGCACTTTCCGCGAAATGCGGAGCTGGCCGGCGAGTTCCTGTACCGGGTGACGCCCGTCTTCATGAACGCATCCCAGGAGCTCAGCTACGGCGAGTCCCAGGAGGCCGCCCTCGAACTCCGGCGCGAGACCTATCCCGGCCAGCTGAACGTCGCCTTCACGCGAGGCTACGTGTCGTCTCAGGCGTTCGTGGACCGGTATGAGTCGAAGGGACCGATCGACACGCTCCTCCCAGCGAAGGCCAAGGACGGGCTCACGTTCGCTCCGACCCATCCCTCCAGACACGAGGCCCTCCGGTGGATGGGTTTCGAGGCACGCAGCGCCGTCCTCGACGTTCTCGATCAGGCCTTCGGCGACAAGGCGCAGGTCCGCGTCGTCGCGTACGACCTCAACGAGCCCGAGGTGGTCTCGCGACTCGTGAAGCTGCGCGGGAGGCTCAAGATCATCATCGACGACAGCGACGAGCACGGCCACGCGGACTCGGGTGAGACGGCCGCTGCGGAGCGGCTGGCCGCCGCCGGCGCCGAGGTGAAGCGGCAGCACCTCGGGAAGCTCCAGCACAACAAGACCATCGTGGTCGACGGCCCGAAGGTCCAGGCGGTCGTGTGCGGCTCGACCAATTTCTCCTGGCGCGGACTGTACGTTCAGGCGAACAACGTTGTCGTGCTGCGAGGAGCGTCTGCGGTGGCCCCGTTCCTAGCCGCCTTCGAGGGGTACTGGGCGAGCGACGCAGTGTCCGCCTTCGCCAGGTCCGCCGCCTCGCGGTGGACGGATCTCGGGCTCGACGACATCGACGCGCGCGTCACCTTTTCGCCGATGTCCTCCAGGCAGTCGGCGCTGGCGAAGATCGCCGCCGATGTCGGCTCGAAGACGACCTCGAGCCTCTTCTACTCCCTGGCGTTCCTGTACCAGACACCCGGGCCGATGCTGAAGGCCATCCAGAGGGTGACCGCCCAGGAGAAGGTATTCGTCTACGGTATGTCCGACCGCGAGGTCGGCGGCCTCGCCCTGCAGAAGCCGAACGGCAACGTCGCGCCGGTCAAGCCGGCGGCGCTTCGCGAGAACGTGCCCGAGCCGTTCAGGTCCGAGCCAACGGGCGGCGGCGGCGCCCGCATGCACCACAAGTTCCTCGTCATCGACTTCGACAAGCCGACCGCTCGCGTCTACACGGGCTCGTACAACTTCTCGGCGACCGCGGACTCGAAGAACGGCGAGAACCTGCTCCTCATCCGCGACCGGCGCGTCGCGGTCTCCTACACCGTCGAGGCGCTCCGCCTGTTCGACGCGTACCACTTCCGCGTGGCCCAGCAGGAGGCCAAGAAGGCGATGAAGAGGCTCGCCTTACGGCCGCACCCGCTCGTCAGCCACGAGGACCCGTGGTGGCTCGAGGACTACACCGTCGGCCACAAGATCCGCGACCGCGAGCTGTTCGCGTAGGACGGCGGAGGCCGATTGATGCCGGCCGCGCTGGCCCGGCGGGCGCGCGGCCGATCGCCCCGATCCGATTCCGTGGCGTCCCCGCCGCCCCCCCGACACGATCGCCCGATGGCGATCGACGAACCCGGCCCCCACATCACGCCCGACTCGCGCGTCGGCGACCTGCTCGACCGCTGGCCCGCGCTCGAGGCGGTGCTCCTCGACCTCTCGCCGCGGTACCGCGCGCTCAAGAACCCGGTGCTCCGGCGGACGGTCGCGAAGGTCGCGACGCTGCGGCAGGTGTCGAAGGTCGGCGGCGTCCCGCTCGCCACGCTGGTCGGGCGGCTCCGCGAGGCGGTGGGGCTCGCGCCGCTCGCGGCGTCGGAGCGGGAACCGGGCGCGCATGGAGAACCCGGCGCGGAGCGCCCGCCGTGGGCGGTCGAGTCGGCGGTGACGCGGCGCCACGACGCGCGCGCGGCGATCGAGGCGGGGGAGCACCCGCTGCCGAAGGTGATGGCGGATCTCGCGGCGCTCGGCGCCGGGGACGTCTACGAGCTCGTGACACCGTTCGTCCCGGCGCCGCTCGTCGATCTCGCTCGCGACAAGGGGTTCGCGAGCTTCAGCGTCTCGGAGGGAGACGCCCTGGTGCGGACCTGGTTCCGGAGGGCCGGATGAGCGAGCTCATCAACAACCGCGAGAAGCGCGTCCAGACGCTGAAGGAGATCATCCTCCACCTGCACCGCGGCGAGGCGCCGGAGGCGGTGCGGGGGCGGCTCGCGGGCCTCATCGCGGACGTGGACGCGAGCGAGGTCGCGGCGATGGAGCAGCAGCTCATGGCCGAGGGCATGTCGCACCGCGAGGTGCAGGCCCTGTGCGATCTGCACGCGGACGTGCTGAAGGACGTGCTGTCCCGGCCGCCGACGCCGATGCCGCTCGCGCCGGGGCACCCGGTGCACCAGCTCCGCGCGGAGAACCGCGCCCTGGGCGCCGCGGCGCAGGCCGCCCGGCAGCAGGTCCAGCAGCTCGCGGCGCTGCCGGACGAGGGACGGTTCGACGCGGCGCGCCTCGCGACGCTGCGCGCGTTCGAGCCGCTCTGGGAGGTCGACAAGCACTACCAGCGCAAGGAGCACCTCGTCTTCAGCGTGCTCGAGCGCCACGGCACGACCGGCCCGAGCAAGGTGATGTGGGGCAAGGACGACGAGGTCCGCGAGCTCCTGAAGGCCTCGCTCGCCGCGCTGCGCGAGGAGGACGTCTCGGGCGCGGAGCTGAAGGTCGTCGCGGAGGCCGTGCTCGAGCCCGCGCTCGCCGCCCTCGAGGGCATGATCTACAAGGAGGAGAACATCCTCCTCCCGATGACGCTCGGGATGTTCACCGCGGAGGACTGGGGGGAGATCCACCGCCAGAGCCCGGAGTACGGCTGGTGCCTCGTGGAGCCGGCGACCGGCTACCGGCCGCCCCAGCCGCGACCTCTCCCCGAGGCCGTCCCGCTCCCCGCCTCGCAGGCCGTGCAGTTCCCGACCGGCACGCTCTCGTTCGAGCAGCTCCTCGGGATCTTCCGGACGCTGCCGGTGGACGTCACGTTCGTCGACCGCGAGGACCGCGTGGCGTTCTTCAGCGAGGGCCCCGACCGCGTGTTCGCGCGCTCGCGCGCGGTCATCGGCCGCGAGGTGAAGCACTGCCACCCGCCGAAGAGCGTGCACGTGGTGGAGCGGATCGTCGAGGACTTCAAGACGGGGCGTCAGAGCGTGGCGGAGTTCTGGATCGACCTCCACGGGAAGTTCGTGCACATCCGGTACTTCGCGGTCCGCGATCCGGCGGGCGCCTACCTCGGCACGCTCGAGGTGACCCAGGACCTGACCCGGCTGCGCGCGCTCGAGGGCGAGCGGCGCCTGCTCGCCTACGACGCACCGGCGCCCTGACGACGTCCCGCGCGCGCTGGCCCGCCTGCGCGGGGAGTGATCACGTCGCCCGCGAGACGGGATCGGCTCCACGGACACCGCCGACGACGCTCAGCAGCTCGTCGACGTCCGGTGGCTTGGGGATGTGCGCGTCGAACCCGGCGTCGCGCGCCCGCTGGAGATCCTCCCGTTGCGCGTAGCCGCTCAGCGCCACGAGGCGCGCGTCCCGGAGCGCGCCGTCGTGCCGGAGCGTTCGCGCGACCTCGTAACCGTCCACGTCGGGCAGCCCGATGTCGCAGAGGATGACGTCCGGGTGGACCTCCCGGGCGAGCGCGATGCCGGAGCGACCGTCGCGCGCGACGCGGACGTCGTGGCCGTGCAGCTCCAGGAGATCGGCGAGGCTCTGCGCCCCGTCCTCGTTGTCCTCGATGACGAGGACCGTCAGCGCGGTCGCGCCGGGGTCGGCGGCGCGCGGCTGCTCCGCCGCGCCGGGCGTGACGAGCGGGAGGCGCACGAGGAACTCCGACCCTCGGCCGACGCCTTCGCTGTGCGCGGTCACGGTGCCGCCGTGAAGCTCGACGATGTTCTTCACGAGCGCGAGCCCGAGGCCGAGCCCTCCCTTCGTCCGCGCCAGCGACTGCTCCGCCTGCGCGAACGGCTCGAACATGTGCTCGATGGCGTGCGGGTCCATGCCGATGCCGTCGTCGACGACCCGCAGCTCGGCGCGGCCGTCGCGCGCGGCGGCGCTGACGCGAACGGCGCCACCGCGCGCCGTGAACTTGGTCGCGTTGTGGAGCAGGTTCGTGAGCACCTGCGCCACGCGCGTGGCGTCCGCCTCGATCCACATCGGGCCCGCGGTGTCCACCCGCAGGTGGATGCCGGCCTGGTCGAACACGGAGTACAGATCGTCGGTCGTCTTCCGGACGATCTCGCGCAGGTCGACCCGGGACCGCTGGAGCGGGATCTTGCCGTGCGAGATGCGCGTGACGTCCAGGAGGTCGTCGATGAGCCGGGTCAGGTGTTCCGACTGGCGGCGCACGACCTCTCGTGCGCGCGTCGCCTGCTCGCTGTCGGGCGCGGCACGCTCGAGCAGGTAGATGCCGTTCCGGATCGGTCCCAGCGGGTTGCGGAGCTCGTGCGAGAGGACCGCGAGGAACTCGGACTTGCGCCGGTCCGCTTCCCGCAGCGTCTCGTTCGCGGAGCGCAAGGACTCCTCCGCTTGCTTCCGTGCGTGGATGTCGATGATGAACTCCATGCACTCCGAGCTCAGGCCGGAGCCGGACAGGCGCGTGGGCGCGAAGAGCCCCCACCACCGGGACCCGTCCTTCCGGATCAGCTGCTTCTCGTAGGGCGGCGCCTCGCCCTTCGCGGCCAGCTCCACCGCGGTGCGCTCGGTGACGTCCCAGAACTCGGGCGCGGTCAAGGTCCTCCAGTGCGGGAGGCGCGTCAGCTCGGAGCTGCCGTACCCGGACATACGCTCGAAGGCCGCGTTGGCGGACTGCAAGGTACCGTCGAGCCGGAAGAACAGGATGCCGACCGTGGGCGCGGACAGCGCCTTCTGCAGGCGCGCCTCGGAGGCGCGCAGCTCGCCCTCGGACCGCTTGCGTTCGGCGTCGGCGCGTTTTCGGTCGGCGGCGGCGCGGCGGTCGCGCTCGGCCACGAACTCCTCGATGGAATCCGTCAGCGCGACGTCGAGCCCTGCGTTCAGGCGCGCCAGCTCGAGGATGCGCGACCTCCGCTGTCCCTCGCCGCGCGGACCAGCCCGATCTTGCTCGTCCTGCTCGGCTTCGAGGAGGACGCGGAGGATGGCCTCGCGGAGGAGCCGGTACTCGCGCAGCACCTGGCCCAGGTCGAACCCCTGATCCAGCCGGTCGAGGACGTGCTCGTGGGACTGCCCTCCCAGCGCTCCTCCTCCCGGGGGCGCGCCGGTCTCGAGCCAGTCCGCGAGCTCGTCCAGGAACGCGGGGATGCTGTCGCGAAGGGCGAGCCTCGTGAGCTCGACGCGTCGCACCTCGGCGACGACGAGCTCCTCCCAGGTACGGAGGATGTGATCGCGGTGCTCACGCAGGAACGCATGGACGGTTTCCAGGCGAATGGCCTCCCGCGAGCTCATCGGAACGTCGTTCCCTGCGCCGCCCCATCACCTTGGCCACGCGCGGGCACAGCGGCAGGCCGGCCATAGCGGCGCTCGCGCCCCGTTCGGGGCTGTCGGGTCCCCTCGCCTGGGGCAGATCGGACCAGCTAGGGTGACGCAACGCTGCACGCCTCGCTCTCCTTCCGGCCGACCTCGCGGCCCCGGCCGCTCGACCGTGGGTGAACCGCATGAAGACCCTCGTCGTCATCCCCAGCCTCATGCACAAGTACTCCTTCTCCGCGCCGCTCGCGTGGCTCTTCGGGAAGGACCTGGACAAGGTCGAGGGCGTCTACAGCGCCGCGCTCACCCCGGAGAAGGTCCGCGGGTTCGACCAGTTCATCGTCGAGCTCAACTGGTTCATCGAGCTGTTCGAGTTCGGGCTCGTCGTCGAGTTCATCAAGCGGCACAACCCGTCCGCGAAGATCCTGTTCGGCGGGCTCTTCAGCCAGCTCAAGTACAGGGAGATCTTCGCGCGCCACCCGGTCGACTACTTCATCAAGGGCGACGCCGAGCTCCCGATGCGGCAGTTCCTGGCGCGAGTCGATCCCCGGCAGATCCCGAACCTCGTCGGCCGGGACTTCGAGAATCCCCAGACCTACAAGTTCTCCGCGGAGGAGTTCCGCGACCTCGAGTTCGACACCCACTGGCTCGCCGGCCACGAGGAGGGCTGGGAGAGCTTCCCGGGGCCGGACAGCGACGTCGACATGAGCTTCGAGAAGCTCCCGCGGTTCCCGAAGTACCGGGAGCGGAAGCGGCACGCCCGGGTGCCGCTCGAGTTCCGCTGGCGCGTGCCGCCCAAGGGCGGCCGCTATCACCTCCCGATGATCATCACCGGCCGCGGCGGCTGCCCCGCGGCGCACCGCGGCTGCGGCTACTGCATGGGCTCCAGGGCCGAGGTGCTGCGCGACATCTACGGCCGCCCCCCGGTCGTCATCGACAACGACTCGCTCATCGCCCTCCTCCACAAGATCGAGCAGAAGCACAGGCGCGTCACGCTCTACGTGAACTCGGACTGCGTGTACGACTTCCGCGGTCACCACTTCGATCTCGAGGCCACCATCGAGATCGACTCGCCGAGCACCCCGGCCGACGTGGCGCAGATCCTCCCCGCCTTCCGCAAGGCCATCGCGCACCTGGCGATCTTCGACGAGGGGCTGACCGGCTCGTCGGTGCGCGCGTCGCTCGAGCAGTACATGGCGCTCGCGGACGAGCGGCACCGGGTCTACTTCTTCGCGAGCCCCGAGGAGCTCGCCAACCTCGGGATCCCGCAGAAGTGGCGGCTCTACTCCGAGTTCCTGTTCCCGTTCTGGACCCACTTCGACTACTACAGCGACTTCGAGAAAGCGCTCGCGAAGAGCAAGCAGTGGTACCTCGTCACGGGGCAGACGAACCTCTACCCGCCGCCCAAGCAGATCGTGGTGCGCACCGTGCGCGCGATGGTGCTCTCGACCCTGTGGGTCCTCGCGCGGACCGGGCTCTACGACACGAAGCGGCTCATCCTGTAGGGCGGGTCATCGCCGCGGGGAACCGTTCGGGCGCCGCGCACGCCGCCGCGCGCCTGCGGCGCCGCCGAGCCGCCGCGGGGCGATGAGCCGGTAGCTCTCGTCGACCGCCTTCGCGAGCGCGGCCCAATCGACTTCGCCGTCGAGGTAGATGCCGACCCAGCCGCGAGCGCCGACGTAGGGCGGCACGAAGTACCGGTCCGGCCGGGCCTCCACCATCGTCGCCTGCTCTCCCGGCGCGGCCTTCACCCACAGCGACGGACGTCCGCCGGCGTAGTTCCCCTTCTGCATCGCGAAGATCTTCCCGCGGACGCGCCAGGTGGGGTCGCCCCATGCCTCCTGCTCGGTGGCCTCGGGGAGGGCGAGCGTGATCGTGCGGAGGCGCCGGAGCCGCGCTGGCGAGACGGTGAGCGGGTTCATCCCCGGAGTCTGGCACGCGGGGGGCGGTGCGCGCCGCGACCTCTCCTGGGCCGCGATCCTCGCTGGGTCCCATTGACTTCCGGCCGCCGCGCCGATAGATGCGAAGGGGTCATGGGTGCGGCGTTCCACGCCGCAGGTGAACGGAGCGGTCGGGCCGCTGCTCCACGAAGGGTCCGGGCGTCGCGTACGCGCGGACCCGCGTGGAGAAGGAGGGATGCGCTCCTGGCGCCCGCAGGACCTCGGCGCTCGGCCGCCTGCCTCCTTCCCTTGGAGGCACACCATGATCAAGGCGAACTCGAAGCGGAATCCCGCGATCAACCTCTCGCAGGCCCGGGCGCAGGAGCCCACGCCCGACGACCTCGGCCCGCTCTGCAACCGGATCGCGCTGCTCACCTTCGCGGCTGCGTTCGGGGTCGTGGTGGGCCTCGTGACGTCGTCCGCCGCGGTCGCGTCGGGCGGAGGGGCCGTCGCGCTCGCGGTCGGTGCGCTCCCGCTCCTCGCGGCCGCCGCGGCGGTGGTGCGCATCCGCGCTCTCCGGGCCGAGCTGCGGGCCCGGCGCGAGCGGCGCGACGTCACCTCGCCGCTCGCGCAGGAAGCGCAGGGCGCTTCCCGCGCCTAGCTGGCACACCCTTCGTCCTGGAGACGCTCATGGCTTGGAACCCAGACGTCGTTCGCGGTGGAGACGGCGGCCGTTCGCCGGAGGACCTGCTCCGCGCGCTGCGCGCCCACTTTCGCGGTGGGGGCAAGGGCGGCGCCCTGCTCGTCGTCGCGCTCCTGCTCGCGGTGGTGGGCGCCCTGACCTCGTACTACCAGGTCGAGCCGGACGAGGTCGGCGTGCTCCGGCGGCTCGGGAAGTACGTGGGGACCAGCGCGCCGGGGCCCCACTTCCGGATCCCCTTCGGGATCGACCGCGTCGACAAGGTGCCCGTGCAGCGGCAGCTCAAGATGGAGTTCGGCTTCCGGACCGCGCGCGCCGACGTCCGGACGGCGTACCGCTCGGGCGACAGCGAGCTCAACCGGGAGTCGCTGATGCTCACGGGAGATCTGAACGTCGCCGTCGTCGAGTGGATCGTGCAGTTCAAGATCAAGGACCCGTACGCCTACCTGTTCCGGGTCCGGAACGTCGAGGAAACCCTCGGCTCGCTCTCCGAGGCCGCCATGCGGTCGGTCGTCGGCGATCACTCGGTGAACGAGGTCCTGACCACGGGGCGCCAGAAGGTCGCGACCGAGGCCAAGGAGGTGCTCCAGGCGCTCGCGGATCGTTACGGGGCCGGCGTGGACATCCAGCAGGTGGTGCTCCAGGACGTGAACCCGCCGGACCCGGTGAAGCCGTCGTTCAACGAGGTGAACGAGGCCATCCAGGAGAAGGAGCGCGCCATCAACGAGGCGCAGGCCGAGCTGAACAAGGCCATCCCCCGCGCCCGCGGCGAGGCGGAGCAGGCGCTCCGCGCGGCCGAGGGCTACGCCATCGAACGCGTGAACCGCGCGCGCGGCGAGGCCCAGCGGTTCCTCTCCATCTACGACGAGTACCGCAAGAGCCCCGACGTCACCCGCCGGCGCCTGTACCTCGAGATGGTGGCGGAGGTGATGCCGCGGGCCGGCCAGAAGGTCATCGTGGACGACACGCTCCGCGGCATGACGCCGATCCTGAACATGGACCCCGCCCCGCGCGAGAAGGCGGCCACCACCGCCGCCGCGGAAGGAGCCTCGCGATGAAGCGCCTCCTCCTCCTCGGGACGCTCGCCCTCTCCGCGGCCGCGACGAGCGGCTGCGCCGTCTACACGCTCGACGAGACCGAGCAGGCGGTGATCACGCGGTTCGGCGAGCCGCGCGGCGCGCCGATCACCGAGCCCGGCCTCCACTTCAAGCTCCCGCTGGCAGACACCGTCAACCGGTTCGAGAAGCGGTGGCTGGAGTGGTCCGGCGACCCGAACCAGATCCCGACCAAGGACAAGAAGTACATCTGGGTGGACACGTTCGCGCGCTGGCGGATCGCCGACCCGCTGCTCTTCTTCCAGCGCATGCGCGACGAGCGGACCGCGCAATC
Organism: Anaeromyxobacter sp.; assembly: GCA_035627135.1. GTDB lineage: Bacteria > Myxococcota > Myxococcia > Myxococcales > Anaeromyxobacteraceae > Anaeromyxobacter. Next base: position 29,220 of record DASPMI010000196.1, read on the forward strand.
GCGGCTCGACGACATCATCGACGGCGAGACCCGGAACGCCATCGCCAGCTTCAACCTCATCGAGGCGGTCCGCCCCTCCAACCGGACCTTCGAGGACGAGGAGGGGGGCGACACGACCGGCAGCACCCCGGCCGAGCAGGTCACGGTCGGGCGCGATCGGCTCACGCGCCGCATCCTCGAGCGCGCCTCCGCGGTGGTGTCCGAGTTCGGCGTGGAGCTGGTGGACGTGCAGATCAAGCGGATCAACTACGTGGACGAGGTCCAGGTGAAGGTGTTCGAGCGCATGATCTCCGAGCGCCGCCGCATCGCCGAGCGCTCGCGCTCCGAGGGCCAGGGGCGCGCCGCCGAGATCCGCGGGCGCAAGGATCGCGAGCTCAAGGCGATCGAGTCCGAGGCGTACCGGAAGGCCCAGGAGCTCCAGGGCAAGGGCGACGCCGAGGCGGCGCAGATCTACACCCGCGCCTTCGGGCAGGACCCGGAGTTCTACCAGTTCCTCCGATCCATGGAGGTCTACCGGACCACCGTGGACGGCTCGTCCTCGCTGTTCCTCGGGACGGACAGCGACGTGCTCCGTTACCTGCGGAGCGCAGGCAAGCCGCGCTGACCGGATGTACCAGCGCGGGTCGCCGCGGCGCCTCGCCGCAGCCTGACCGATTTGCCAAGCCGGCCGGACGCCTTACTGGTCCGGACCGTGGAGGGTGATCGCCTGCCCGCCCGCTCGAGCGCCGGCCGGAATCGGCGGGCGGGGAGCGCTGTTCGGCGGTTTCGGAAGCCAACCAGGACGCCTGGGGAGTGGTGCGCCCGTGGTCCGAAGCACCTCCCCGGAGGCGAGGCGTCCGTGACGGAGGGTGACGCGTGATCAAGGTCGCGAACCTGACGCGTCGGTACGGCGAGCTCGTCGCCGTCGACGACGTCTCTTTCGAGGTCGGGCAAGGCGAGGTGGTGGGCCTGCTCGGCCACAACGGCGCAGGCAAGACCACCATCATGAAGATGCTCACCGGCTCCCTCGAGCCGACGAGCGGGTCCATCCGCGTGCGGGACCTCGAGATGGGCCGCGACACCCGCGCCATCCAGGCGAAGGTCGGCTACCTCCCGGAGAACTGCCCGGCGTGGCCGGAGATGCCGGTCATCGACTACCTCGAGTACCGCGCCGGCCTGCAGGGCGTCGCCCCCGAGCGCCGCCGCGCCGCCGTGGCCCGGGCCATCGCGCGCACGGCGCTCGCCGACAAGGCGACCGCGCCGCTGCAGACGCTCTCGCGCGGCTACCGCCAGCGGGTCGGCGTCGCGCAGGCGCTGCTCCACGACCCGGAGATCCTGATCCTCGACGAGCCGACCAACGGCCTCGACCCGACCCAGATCCGGCACATGCGCGACCTCGTGCGCGACCTGGCGCGGAGCGCGACCGTGATCGTCTCGACGCACATCCTCCAGGAGGTCCAGGCGACCTGCCAGCGCGTCCTCATCATGCGCGGCGGGCGGCTCGCGCTCGACGCGCGCCTCGACGCGCTGCAGCGCGACGCGGGGCTCCTGCTCTCGGTGGAGGGCGATCCGCGCGCGGCGCTCGGGGGGGTCCCCGGCGTGGAGGCGGTCGAGGAGCGCGGGGCCGCGGGCGAGGTGCGCCAGTTCCGCCTCCGCGCGCCGGCCACCGCCGCCCCGGCGGTCGCGGCCGCGGTGGGCCGCGCCGGCCTGCGCCTGCACGCGCTCCAGCCGGAGCGGCGCGATCTCGAGACGGTCTTCGCCGAGGTGAACGAGGAGGTGGCCCGTGTGGCGTGAGCTCCTGCTGGTCGCCCGGAAGGAGTTCCGGGCCTTCTTCGCGAGCGCCGCGGCCTGGCTCTTCCTCGCCGCCTGGCTCGTCGCGACGCTGTTCGTCTTCTTCTGGGTGGAGACGTTCTTCGCCCGCAACCTCGCCGACGTCCGGCCGCTCTTCACCTGGCTCCCGCGGCTCATGATCTTCCTCGTGGCCGCGCTCACGATGCGCGCCTGGTCCGAGGAGCGGCGCGGCGGCACCCTCGAGACCCTCCTGACCTCGCCGGTGCGGCCGGCGAGCCTCGTCCTCGGCAAGTTCCTCGCGGTCCTCGGCCTCGTCGGCGTGGCGCTCGCGCTCACGCTGCCGATCCCGATCGTCGTCGCCCAGCTCGGGCGGCTCGACTGGGGTCCGGTGGCGGGCGGCTACGTGGCGGCGCTCCTCCTCGCGGCCGCCTACGCAGCCGTGGGGCTCTGGTCGTCGGCGCGGACCGACAACCCGATCGTCGCCCTCATCGTGACGACGCTCGTGTGCGGGCTGCTGTGGGCCGTGGGCGCGCCGATGGTGACCAACCTCTTCGGCCACCCCGCCGGCGGCGTCCTCGCGCTGCTCGGCACCGGCCGCCGGTTCGAGTCGATCCTGCGCGGCGTGCTCGACCTGCGCGACCTCGCGTACTTCGCCTCGATCGTCGGCGTGTTCCTGACGCTCAACCTGCTCCAGCTCGAGCGGCTGCGCTGGGCCGGCAACCCCGCCCGCCCCGCGCACCGGCGCGCCGTCTGGCTCGCCGGCCTCCTCGCCGCGAACTTCGCCGCCGCCAACCTCTGGCTGGCGCACGTCCCGTGGGCCCGCGTCGACCTCACCCGCGGCGGCCAGTACACGCTCTCCGCGGCGACGCGGTCCGAGCTCGGGAAGCTCCGCGAGCCGCTGCTCCTCCGCGGCTACTTCTCGGCGCGCACGCACCCGCTGCTCGCCCCGCTCGTCCCGCAGCTCCAGGACGTCCTGCGCGAGTACGGCGTCGCCGGCGGCGACCGCGTGCGGGTCGAGTTCGTCGATCCGCAGGGCGACCAGGCCGCCGAGGAGGAGGCCGCGTCGCGCTTCGGCGTGCGGCCCACGCCGTTCCAGACCGCGGACCGCTACCAGGCCGCGGTGGTGAGCTCCTACTTCGACGTCGTGGTGGCGTACGGCGACCAGCACGTCGTGCTCGGGTTCCGCGACCTCGTCGAGGTGAAGTTCCGCGGGACGGAGATCGACGTGGTGCTCCGGGACCCCGAGTACCTCCTCACGGGCGCCGTCCGGAAGGCGGTGACCGGGTACCGCGGCGGCGGCTCGCCCTTCGACGCCCTCGACGCGCCGGTGGCCTTCAAGGCCTACGTCTCCGCGCCGCAGCGGCTCCCGCCGGTGCTCCGCACGCTCCGCGCCGACCTCGAGGCCGTCCTCGCCGAGCTCGGCAAGCAGGCGGGCGCGAAGCTCACCGTCGCGTTCCACGATCCCGACGACGACGGCGGCAAGGTCGCCGGGGAGCTGCGCCAGCGTCACGGCCTCGCGCCGATGGTGGCGAGCCTCGCCGACCCGCGGCCCTTCTGGTTCTCGATGGTGCTCGAGGGGAAGGGCGAGACGGTGCCGCTCCCGATCCCGGAGAAGCTCGACCGCGAGTCCCTGAAGAAGACGATCCAGGCCGGCGTGCAGCGGCTCGCGCCGGGCGTGCTCCGCACGGTCGGGCTCGTGACGCCGCCGGGCGATCCGCGGTACGGCGGGAGCGGCTACTCCATCCTCGAGAAGGTGCTCGCGCAGGAGGCCCGGGTGCAGCCGGTGTCGCTCGACTCCGGCCGCGTCCCGGAGGACGTGGACGTCCTCGTCGTCCTCGCGCCGCGGACGCTCGGCGAGCCGCAGCGGTTCGCGATCGACCAGTTCCTCATGCGCGGCGGGAGCGTCGTCCTCGCCACCTCGCCGTTCGACGTCCAGCTCCAGGGCGGGGTCACCGCCGGCCCGGCGTCGTCCGGCCTCGAGGAGTGGCTCGCCGGGCACGGCGTGACGATCGGCAAGAGCTTCGTGCTCGACCCGCAGAGCACGGCGCTCCCCGTGCCGGTCCAGCGGTTCGCGGGCGGCCTCGCCATCCAGGAGGTCCAGCTCGTCCCGTACCCGCACTTCCCCGACCTGCGCGAGGGCGGCCTCGACCGGTCCCACCCGACGACCGCCGCGCTCGGGCAGCTCACCGTCCCGTGGGCCTCGCCGATCGAGCTCGACGCGAAGAAGCTCGAGGGCCGCACGGTCGCGAAGCTCCTCCAGAGCTCGGCCGAGAGCTGGACCTCCGAGTCCACCAACGTGGTCCCGGACTGGGGCGTCCACCCGGAGACCGGCTTCGACGCGCCCGCGACGCGGGCCGCGAAGGTGCTCGCCGTGGCGGTGGAGGGCCCGTTCGACTCCGCCTTCGAGGGCAAGACCCCGCCCGCCCCCGCCGCCGGCGCGGAGGCAACCCCGGCGAGCGTCCTCGAGCGGTCGCCCGCGGGCGCCCGGCTGGTCGTGGTCGCGAGCAACGAGTTCGCGTCCGACGAGTCGATCAACCTGCTCTCGGAGGGGCTGCGCTCGCTCTACCTGAAGCCCATCGAGCTCCTCCAGAACGCCGTGGACTGGTCGGTCGAGGACCCGGCGCTGCTGGCGCTGCGCGGCCGCTCCCGGTTCGCCGCGACGCTCGTCCCGCTCCAGGACGGCGCGCGGCGCGGGTGGGAGTACGCCACGTACGCGCTGGTCCTCGCCGCGCTCGGCGCAGTGTTCGGGTGGCGGAAGGCCGTCGCCCGCGCCGACCGCCGCCGCCACGCCCTCGTCCTCCAGGAGGTGAAGCCGTGAAGCGTCCGATGCTCTCGCTCTCCGTCCTCCTCGCCGTGCAGCTCCTCGTCGCGGGCGGCCTCGCCCTCGCGAGCGTGCAGCGCCGCGGCGGTCCCACGAACACGCCGCTGTTCGCGTTCGACAAGGCCGCCGCCGATCGGATCGTGGTCGAGGGGCCGGCCGGCGCGAAGGTCGAGCTCGTGAAGGCGGCCGGCGCCTGGAAGGTCGCGAGCCGCGGCGGCTTCCCCGCCGACGCCGGCAAGGTGGAGCGGCTCCTCGACCGGCTCGCCGCGCTCCGGCGCGCCGAGCCCGTCGCGACGAGCGCCGAGGCGGCGGCGCGGTTCAAGGTCGCCGACGCCGACTTCGAGCGGCGCGTCACCGTCGAGGCGGGCGGGAAGCCCGTCGCGACCGCGCTCTTCGGGACGACCGCCGCGATGCGCGCCGTGCACACCCGCGCGGCGGGCTCCGGCGACATCCAGCTCGCCGAGTTCTCCACGTGGGAGACGCCCGCGGCCGCCGACGAGTGGCTCGACAAGGCCGTCCTGCGGATCCCGCGCGGCGAGATCGAGGCCGTGATCGCGGGCGGCGTGACGCTCGAGAAGGTCGCCCCTGCCGGGGAGGCGACGCCCGCGACGGACGCCGCGCCCGTCGCGCCGACCTGGCGCGCGACGGGGCTCCCCAAGGGCTCGACGCTCGATGCGGCGGCCGCCGACGCGCTCGTCAGGGCCGTCGCGGACCTCTCGATCACCGGCGTCGCCGACGCGCCGGCGGCCTCGGTCCCCGACACCCTCGTCGTCGCCGTCCGGCGCGCCGGCGGCGCGACGACCGAGCACCGGCTCGCGAAGCCCGCGGCGCCGGGGACCGACTGGACCCTCCGCACCTCGGCCCGCCCGGAGACGCTCCGCGTCGCCGCGTACGCGGCCGAGGCGCTCCAGCGCGCGGCGGATCCCGGGACGCTCTCGGGGAAGCCGCCGCCGCCGCCCGAGGCGCCGAAGAAGTGAGGGACCCTCACCGCTCGGCCTGAGCCTGTCGAAGGCCGAGCGGCGAGCAGGCCGCATGACCGGCGGGGGCGGAAGCGAGCGCTCCGCCGGCAGGGTTGGCGACCTACACGCAGCGGCGAGTAGGCTCGCCGGATGTCGACCCTGCGCTCGATCGCCCTCCTCGCGCCGGCCCTGCTCTCGCTCGCCGCGTGCGGCGGCGGCGGAGCGGGCGAGGCCCGCCTCGAGGTGGCGTACGGCGCGCCGGTCGAGGTCTGGCGCAACGGCGGCTGCTCCACGTCCTCGTGCCAGACCGGCTGGTACGCATCGCCGGCCGTCGTGGACCTCGACGGCGGCGGCGACGGCGGGTTGGCCGTCGTCTGGGGCTCCTACGACCTCGTCGCGCTCGAGGCCCACACGGGCGCGCTCCGCTGGCGCGCGAGCAGCGGCGCGCGCGTCTGGCCCAGCCCGGCGATCGCGGACCTGGACGGCGACGGGGCGCTCGAGATCGCGGTCGGGCGCAGCGGCGATGAGCTGACCGTGTACTCCTCCTCGGGCGCGGTGAAGTGGTCCGTCCACCCGTTCGGCGCCGGCGAGGTCCGCACGCTCGCGATCGCGCCCGGCATGACGGGGAGCGACGACCTCGCGGTGGTGGTCGGCCGCGCCTCCGGCGGCGACACGGAGCAGCTCTCGGCGTACGGCCCCACGGGCGCGGTGCTCTCCGGCTGGCCCGCGCGCCGCGACGGCGAGCCCGGGTACGGGTGGGGCATGTACAACCAGAACGTGGCCGTGGCCGACCTCGACGGCGACGGCGACGCCGAGGTGATCGGCCCGACCGACACCCATTACATCACCGCGCTCGACCACGCCGGGAACCAGCTCGGCGTGAACGCGCGCTACACGGGCCGGAGCGTCTGGAGCCAGGTCGGCGTCCACGTCTCCGACGCGGTGGACCTCCGTGGCTGGGCGGACTGCGGCACGGAGCACCGGCCCAACTTCGCGCACAGCGCGCCCGTCATCGCCGACCTCGACGGCGATGGGACGCGCGAGATCGTCGTCGTGGGGAACGTCTACGACTGCGCCGCCGACCCGTACCGGAGCCTGTACCACGTGCCGCTCGTCCTGAAGGCGGACCGGAGCCGCTGGAGCGGCGCGGGCTTCGACTGGACCTCGCTCCCGAGCCCGCGCTCCGGCGCCGGACCCCGGTCCGAGGACTACGCGGTCATCGAGAGCGCGCTCCCCAACCCCGCGGTCGTCGATCTCGACGGCGACGGGCGCAAGGAGATCCTGTACCCGTCGTACGACGGCCGCCTCCACGCGCTCTGGCTCGACAGGACCGAGCACGGCCGCTGGCCGTTCACCGTGCCCGGCCCGGGCTACGCGTTCGCCTCGGAGCCGGCCGTCGCCGATCTCGACGGCGACGGCCGCGCAGAGGTGATCTTCGCCTCCTGGCCGCCGAAGGCCTCGAACGGACGCGGGAAGCTCTTCATCCTCGACGCGCAGGGCCGCCTGGCGCACTCCGCCGAGCTCCCGCCCGCGCGGGGCGGCGGGTGGAACGGCGGCCTGGGCGCGCCGACGCTCGCGCGGCTCGCCGACGGCGGCGACCTGCACGTCTTCGTCGGCACGTCCGGGAGCGGCGTCGTCGCCTACCGGATCCCGGGCACCGCGGGCGCCGAGATCCTGTGGGGGACGGGCCGCGGGAGCCTGCTCCGGCGCGGCGTGCCCGAGGCCCCGTGAGCGGCCGGATCATCGCGCGCCGGCCGAGCGTACGGCTGGACTCCTGATCGTCGCTGCGGGGCCCGGGCGCCCGGGGCCGCGATGCGCAGGCTTCACGGCGATGAAGTCCCCGTTCACGAAGGGCCTGCTCACGGGCGCGGCGATCGGTGGGATGGCGAAGCGGTGGTGGACCAGCCGTGCACGCTCCGGCGCCCTCGGCTCGCTCCGGATGGGCCTCACCGACGGCGAGGAGCAGGTCGGGCTGGCCCTCGCGCAGGCCACGAGCGCCTCGCTCGTGGGCGGCAACCGCGTCGCATGGCGCCACGACGGCGCGATCTTCGACGCCCTCGAGGAGGCCTTCCGCGCGGCCGAGCACAGCATCCACGTCGGCGTGTACATCTGGAAGCCCGGCGGGGTCGGCACGCGCCTCGCCGAGCTCGCCTGCCGCCGGGCGCGCGAGGGCGTCGCGGTCCGGATCCTCGTCGACCCGATGGGCAGCACCGGGTTCGAGGAGGAGCTCACCGAGCCGCTCCTCGCGGCCGGCTGCCAGGTGCGGTACTTCCGCCCGCCGAAGCGGCGGCCGTTCGCGCTCACCGGACGGAACCACCGGAAGGTCGTGGTGGTGGACGGGAAGGTCGGCTTCACCGGCGGGTTCGGGATCGCGCAGGAGTGGAGCACGGGCAAGGACGGCGCCCCGTGGCGCGACGCGAACGCCGAGGTCGAGGGGCCCGTCGTGCGCCACATGCAGGCGTCCTTCGCCGCGCACTGGCTCGAGACCGGCGGCGCCCTCCTGCCCCGCGCCGAGCTCGAGCGCGCGCGCCCCGCCGGCGACGCCCGCGCCGCGTACGTCACGAGCACCGACGTGGTCGGGCTCTCGCACGCACGGTGGGTGACGCACATCGCGCTCATGGCGGCGCGCCGCCGCGCCTGGATCGCCAACGCGTACTTCGTCCCGCCGCCGGAGGTGTTCGGCGCGTTGCTCCTGCTGCCGCGGCACGGCGTGGACCTCCGGCTGCTCCTGCCCGGGCCCCACCTCGATCACCCGATCGTCCGGTTCCTGCAGCGCCGGTACTACGGCCGGCTCCGGCGCGGCGGCGCGAACGTCTGGGAGTACCAGGCCTCGATGATGCACGCGAAGACGATGCTGGTGGACGACCGCCTGGTGGTCGTCGGGTCCATCAACCTCGACTTCCTCTCGATGCAGTGGCTCGAGGAGGGCTGCCTCGTCGTGGACGACGCGGGCTTCGCGGCGGCGCTCGAGGCGCGCTGGCACGACGACCTGGCGCGTGCCCGGCAGGTCGTCGCCGGCGCGCCGCCGGCGAGCGCCCCCGCCCGCCGGCGCCGGGAGGCGGCGCTGGAGTCTGCCCACGCCGGGTGAGGGCCGCGCGACGCCTCGGGTCGGCCCACACCCGGCGCGCCCGTGGCCTCGAGCCCGCGACTCGCCCGCGATCACGCCGGTCCGGGCGTGCCGGGGCGGGGGCCTCGGTCTTGCACCGTCCCCGATCCCGCCCTCGCGGCGGACCTTCGGAGGCCCCATGCCGACCTGGAACCCGAGCCTCGCCACGGGCAACGCGACGATCGACGAGCAGCACCAGGAGCTCTTCGCCCGCGCCGACGCCCTCATCGACGCGATGCTCCAGGGCAGGGCCGCGGCCGAGATCGCCGGGCTCGTCGGGTTCCTGCGCGACTACTGCCGGGATCACTTCGCGCTCGAGGAGCGGCTCATGGCGCAGGCGGCCTACCCGCTCGCGGCGGGCCACGCGCAGGCGCACCGCTACTTCGAGCAGCGGTTCCAGGAGATCGTGGGCGCGCTCGACCAGAGAGGCGCCAACGCGCGCGTGGTCCTCGACCTCAAGGATCTCCTCCGGGGCTGGCTCGTGAGCCACATCGGCGCCGTGGACGCGAAGCTCGCCGCCTTCCTGCGCGGCGCCCGCGCGGCCTGACCGGCCGGCCGGGCGTCGCGAGCCCGACGGGCCGTTGACCCGCGGCCGCCACCGGGCCATGTAGTGGCGCCATGCCACCTCGCTCGGCACCCCTCATCCAGAACGTGTTCGCGCGCTCCGCGCAGAGCCTCGCCGGAGACTGGCGCGTCATCGTCGATCCGTACGACAACGGGTACCTCGACTACCGCGGCCAGCCGCTCGCGACCGACGGGTACTTCGCCGACCGCAAGCCCGCCTCGAAGAGCGACCGGATCGAGTACGACTTCGATCGCTCCGAGACGCTGCGCGTGCCCGGGGACTGGAACTCGCAGCGGCCGGAGCTCTTCCTGTACGAGGGCACGGTCTGGTACCGCACGCGGTTCGACGCCGGCGCCGCGGGCGGCCGGCGCCGCTTCCTCCGCTTCGGCGCCGCGAACTACGAGGCCCGGGTCTGGCTCAACGGCACCTTCGCCGGGAGCCACCGCGGCGGCTTCACGCCGTTCGACGTGGAGGTGACGTCGCTCCTCCGGCAGGGGTCGAACTCGCTCGTGGTGATGGTCAATGACATGCGGCGGCGCGAGGGCGTCCCCACGCTCAACACCGACTGGTGGAACTACGGCGGGCTCACGCGCGACGTGCTGCTCGTGGACGTGCCCGAGACCTTCGTCCGCGACTGGGCGCTCCACCTCGCGCCCGAGGACCCGCGCCGGATCACGGGATGGGTCCAGCTCGACGGCCCGACGCGGCGGCAGCCCGTGGTCGTCCGCCTGCCCGGGCTCGGCCTGGCGGTCCGCGTCCAGACGGACGCGGAGGGGTTCGCGCGGGTGGAGCTCGAGGCGCCGTCGATCGAGCGGTGGACCCCGGAGCGCCCGCGGCTCCACGACGTCGAGCTCCAGTGCGACACCGACCGCGTGGTGGACCGGATCGGCTTCCGCACCATCGAGGTGCGCGGCGGCGAGATCCTGCTCAACGGCGCGCCGGTGTTCCTGCGCGGCATCAGCGTGCACGAGCAGGCGCCCCGCCGCGAGGGGCGGGCGTGCGGCCCCGCCGACGCGCGCACGCTGCTCGGGTGGGCGCAGGAGCTCGGCGCGAACTTCGTCCGGCTCTCGCACTACCCGCACGACGAGCACACGGTCCGGCTCGCCGACGAGCTGGGCCTCCTCGTGTGGGAGGAGATCCCGGTCTACTGGACGATCGCCTGGGACGATCCCGACACGCTCGAGAACGCGCGCACCCAGCTCACCGAGCTCGTCACCCGCGACCGCAACCGGGCGAGCGTCGTCCTCTGGTCCGTCGGGAACGAGACGCCGCCCACCGAGGCCCGGCTCCGCTTCATGCGCGAGCTGGTCCGGACGGCGCGGGCGCTCGATCCGACCCGGCTCGTCAGCGCCGCGCTGGAGCGGCAGGAGGTGCACCCGCTCCTGCAGCGCGTCGACGATCCCCTCGGCGCCGACCTCGACGTGCTCGGCTGCAACGAGTACCTGGGCTGGTACGACGGCCTGCCGGATCGGCCGGACGGCGTCCGCTGGGAGACCTGCCACGCGAAGCCGCTCGTCATGACGGAGCTCGGCGCCGACGCCCTGCACGGCCTCCACGGCAATGCGCTCACGCGCTGGACGGAGGAGTACCAGGCAACCTTCTACGAGCACCAGCTCCGCATGCTCGAGGCGATCCCGTTCCTCCGCGGGATGAGCCCGTGGATCCTGGCCGACTTCCGCTCGCCCCGCCGCGCCTTGCCCGGGGTCCAGGACGGTTGGAACCGCAAGGGCCTCGTCTCGGACCGCGGCGAGAAGAAGCTCGCCTTCCGCATCCTGCAGGACCACTACCGGGCGCTCGCCGCGCGGTGGCGGTGATCAGCCGGCGGCGACCCGTCGTCCGACGGATCACCGCCGACCGACGAGAGCCCCTAGTCCCACCGCCGCTCGCGCCGGTCCTCGCGAAGCTCGCGGCGATCCTCCCGGCGCTCGGCGCGATCCTCGTGCAGCTCGTCGGCCGTCGCCCGGACCTCGTCATGGGCGAGCTGGACGAGCTCCTGGAGCATGGCGCGCTTCTGGTCCATGGCCCAGTGGCTCCGATCGTGGAGCCGGCTCGTCCACTGCACGCGGATCGCGTTGACGCGCTTGCGGTACCGCTTCTCGCGCGCCAGGTCGGCCCGGTCGTCCCGCTGGTCGCGCCGGTCGTCGCGCAGATCGTGGCGATCGTCGGCGTAGCGCGCGGGCCGCGCCTGATCGGCGTCCCGAAGGACCTCGTGCCGCTCCTCGCGCGTCTCCTGGCGGCTCTGCCGCAGCTCGCCCCTGGCCTCGCGGGTCTCGCGCTTCGCCTCGCGGAACTCCTCCCGCAGCGCCAGCGCGACGCGCACCTCGACGGCCTTCACCGCGCGGAAGTCGCGGACGCCGCGGGCGCGGTCGAACTCGTGGAGGAGCGCCTCCATGTGCCGGTAGTCACGGATGTCGTCCGCGAGCGCCGCCTTGTCTCCGCGGATCTCGGCGCGATCGCGCCGGAGCTCGTGGTGGTCGCGGCCGAGCTCGCCCGCGGCGGCGAACGTGGGGACGGCGAGGGTGAGGAGCAGGAGTCGAGCGGTCCGGGTCATGGAAGCCTCCACGTCGTTTGGACGAGGGACGGTCGAGCAGTCCACCAGATTCAACGGACCGTCCACAAGCCCCGACGTGGGAGCGCGTCTCACCCGGATCCGCCGTCCGTTGTCGGTGGGCGGGGGTCTTCCGGTTCTCCCGCCGGTCCTGCACACTGATCGCCGAGGACTGTTTCCTGAAGACCGAGGTGATGCGTGTCGGGCAAGGAGCGGCGGCGGTACTCTCGGTTCCAGGTGCCCGTGAAGATCGTCGTCCGCGGCCGCGGGCTCGAGGAGACGTGCCTGACCGTGGAGGTGGGGCTCGGCGGGTGCGGCGTCACGCTGTCGCGCCAGCTCCCGGAGGGCGCGCTCGTCCACGTGGAGCTCCGCTCGACGCGGCTGCCGCACGCGGTGGCG
>DASPMI010000197.1:0-17337 GCA_035627135.1 Anaeromyxobacter sp.
GATCCCGTGCTCGCGGGCGAGCTGCAGCGGCTGTCGCGGGCCCTCGAGCGGAAGCTCTCGGAGCTGCAGGCGGGGATCCTCGAGGTGCGGATGGTCCCCCTGGACCAGGTCTTCGACAAGCTGGCGCGCATGGTGCGCAAGCTCTCGCGCGAGGTGGGGAAGGAGATCGAGTTCGTGGTCGCCGGCGGGGACGTCGAGCTCGACAAGCTCATCGTCGAGGAGCTCTCCGATCCGCTGATGCACCTCATCCGCAACTCCATCGACCACGGCATCGAGGCCCCCGAGGTGCGGAGGCGCTCCGGCAAGCCCGAGGTCGGGCGGGTCCGGTTGCACGCCACCCAGCGCGGGAACCACGTGCAGATCGTGGTCGAGGACGACGGCGCGGGCCTCGACGAGGAGCGGATCCGCCAGGTGGCGGTGGAGCGCGGGCTGGCGACGTCCCAGGCGCTCGCCGATCTCTCCCGCCGCGAGCTCCTGAACCTCGTGTTCACCCCCGGCTTCTCCACGGCGAAGAAGGTGACGGCGCTCTCGGGCCGCGGCGTCGGCCTCGACGTGGTGAAGACGAACATCGCGGAGCTCTCCGGCATCATCGATCTCTCGACCACGCGCGGCCTCGGGACGCGGTTCGAGATCACGCTGCCGGTCACGCTCGCCATCCTCCGGGCGCTCGTGGTGTCCGTCGCAGGCCGGGTGTACGCCGTGCCGCTCAACAGCGTCCTCGAGATCCTGGAGATCAAGGCGAGCGAGGTCCGCACGCTCTCGACGCGCGAGGTCATCTCGCTGCGCGGCTCGACGCTGCCGCTGCTCCGCCTCGGCTCGTTCTTCCGGCTCGCGGGCGCGCCGCAGAAGGAGCGGCTCTTCGTGGTCGTGGTCGGGCTGGCGCAGGAGCGGCTCGGGATCGCGGTCGACGACCTCGTGGGGCAGCAGGACATCGTCGTGAAGCCGCTCGGGAAGGCGCTCGCGAGCGTCCGCGGCATCGCCGGCGCGACCGACCTGGGCAGCCGGCGCACCGTCCTCGTGCTCGACGTGGGCGCGATCATCGAGGAGGTCATCGCGCCCGAGGGGATCGGCGGGGCGGCAGGGGAGGCCTGACGGATGTACCTCGAGTTCTACGGCCTCCAGCGCAAGCCCTTCTCGAAGACGCCGGATCCGGAGTTCCTCTACCGCTCGCGGCAGCACGCCGAGGCGCTCGCGCGCCTCTCCCACGCGCTCGAGGAGCGCGAGGTGGCGGTGCTCACGGGGGACATCGGCGCGGGCAAGACCACGCTCTCGCGGGCGCTCGTGGACGCGTACGCGGATCGGTGCCGCTTCAGCTTCGTCCTGAACCCGGCGCTCCCGCCCGCCCAGCTCCTCTCCGCGATCGCGCAGGGGTTCGGGCTCGTGTCCCAGTTCAGCGGCACGCGCAAGGTGGACGTGTTCGGCGCGCTCGGCGAGTTCGCGGCCCGGCTCGACGCCGAGGGGAAGTTCGCCGTCGTGGTCGTCGACGAGGCGCAGCTCCTCGCGGGCCGCGCCGCGTACGACGAGCTGCGGCTCCTCGGGAACCTCGCCGCCGACGATCGCCCGCTCCTGGGCCTCGTCCTCGTGGGCCAGCCCGAGCTCCGCGAGCGGCTCGGCGCCCGGGGCGGCGAGGCGTTCGCGCAGCGGGTCGGGGTCGCCTTCCACCTGGGTCCCCTCGACGTCTCCGACACCGCCCGATATCTGGAGCACCGGCTCGCCGTGGCCGGGCGGACGGCGCCGCTGTTCGCGCCGGGCGCGGTGGAGGCGATCCACCGGCTCTCGGGTGGGCTGCCGCGCAGGGTGAACCAGCTCGCCGCGGGCGCGCTGCTCGAGGGGTTCGCCCGCGGGGCGGCGACGCTGTCCGCCGAGGTGGTCGAGGCCGTCGAGGCGGACCTCGCCCCGGGCCTGAACCAGGCGCGGGCCCACATGGGAAGCGCGCGCACGGCGGGTTAGACTCGGGGCGGTCATGGACTTCCTGGAGATCCGCAGGAAGGCGAAGGAACGCGCCGCGGCGGCGGAGGCCGGGGCGCGCGACGCGTCGGCGCCGGACGCGGCGGGCGCGCCTGCCGCGGACTCCGGGCCAGCGGAGCCGTCCGCACGTCCCGCCCCGCCGCGCGCGCCCGCAGAGGACGAGGCGCTGGCCGCGGCCGAGGCGGCGCGCACGCTCGCGACGCAGGCGCAGGAGATCGTCGCGCACGGGGAGGAGCACGGCGACCCGGATCCGCGCTTCACCACGTGGCGCCCGGGCTCCGGCGAGCGCCCGTTCATCCCCGAGCCGGAGCCGACCCCCGCACCGGTCCCCGCGCCGTCGGACTTCGCCGTGATCGCCCCGGCCCTGCTGGGAGGGAGCCCTCCGCCGCAGGGGCCGCTCACGATCCTGCCTGCAGCGCCGGCCGCGTCCCCGCCCGCGCAGGCGCCGGAGCCGCGGCCGGAGGAGGTCCGCGCCGCCGCGCCGGCGCGCTGGTCGCCGGTGCCGCCCCGCAACCCGCTCGAGGACTTCTTCTACCGCGACGACGAGGAGCTCCCGGGGCTCGTGTCGTTGCCGGGGGACGGCGAGCACGCGGAGGCCGCGAGCCACGAGGACACCGCGATCGAGGAGTACCTCACCTTCGAGCTCGGCTCCGAGGAGTACGCCGTCGCCATCGATCGCGTGCGCGAGGTCCTCAAGGCGCAGACGATCACCGAGGTGCCGCGGGCCCCGGCGGGCATCCTCGGGGTGGTGACCGTCCGCGGCGAGGTGGTCGCGGTCTTCGATCCGCGGCGCCGCCTCGGCCTCCCCGGCCCGACGCCGCCGGACGGGTTCGGCCGGATCGTGATCGTGGACGACGGGGAGGGGCCGTGCGGACTGCTCGTCGACGCCGTGGCGAGCGTGGTGCGCCTGGCGCGCGGCAGCATCGAGCCTTGCCCGCAGGGCATCGGCGGCGCGAGCGCGGACTGCCTGGCCGGGATCGGGCGGGAGCGGAACCGGCTGTTCACCGTGCTCGACCTCGGCGCGCTCCTGCGGCGCGCGCCGGCGGGCCCACGGGCCGGGAGGACCTCGCATGCCGGCGCATGAGCCCGCCACGCGCGGCGCGGCGCCCGCCGACGCGCTCGCCCAGCTCTGCACGTTCCGCGTGGGCGGCGAGGACTACGCGATCGACATCATGCGCGTGCGGGAGATCATCAACCCGCTCCCGGTGACGCCGGTCCCGCGCGCGCCGCCCTTCGTGGAGGGCGTGATCCGGCTCCGGGGCGACGTCATCCCGGTGCTCGACGTACGGCGCCGGCTCGGGCTCCCGGTGACGCCGCCCACGCGCAAGACCAAGATCCTCATCGTCCACGTCGCCGGGCGGCGGCTCGGCCTCGTCGTGGACGAGGTGACCGAGGTGCTGCGCATCCCGCGCGCCGAGATCCGCCCGTCGCCCGGGCTCGTCGAGGGCGGCGGGGCCCGCTTCTTCCTCGGCGTCTGCGGAGGCGAGAGCGCCTCCGGCGGCGGCCGCCGCGGCGCGACCCGGCTGCGGCTGCTGCTCAACGTGCGGGCGCTGCTCGAGCCGGTCTCCCCGGGGGAGATCGAGGCGGCGCGCTCGGAGGCGGAGACCACGAGGCGAACATGACCGCCCCACGCGATCCTGGAACGGTCCGCGCCCGGGTCCGCGCGCCGGAGGAGGAGATCCGGTACCGCGCGGCGGGAGAGCTCGACGCGGCGCGCGAGGACGAGCGCGAGCTCCTGCTCGGCATGCTCGGGGATCCGAGCTGGCGGGTCCGCAGCGTGGCCGTGGAGCGGATCGTCACGACGGGTTCGGTGAACGAGGTCCTCCCCGCGCTCCTCGGGCTGCTCTCGGGCGGCGCGAACGTCGGGATGCGCGACGCCTCGGCGGCGGCCCTGGCCCGGCTCGGCGCGGACGCCGTGCTGCCGCTCGTGGCCCGCCTCGACGGCCCCGACGCCGATCTCCGGCAGGCGGCCGCGTCGGTCCTGGGCGTCATCGGCGATCGGCGCGCGGTGGTCCCCCTGGCCGCCCGCCTCGCGGATCCCGATCCCAACGTGCGCGCCGGGGCGGCCGAGGCGCTCGGGAAGATCGGCGGCCCCGAGGCCGGCGCCACGCTGCTCGCCGCGCTCGACTCCGACGAGCACACGCTCCGGCTCTCCGCGCTCGAGGCGCTCCTCGCGATGCGGGTCTGCCCGCCGGCGGCGCGGGTCCGCCCGCTGCTCGAGGACAAGGCGCTTCGCCGGCCGGCGTACCGCGTGCTCGGGTTCAGCGACGAGCCCGAGGCCGGGGCGCTGCTCGCGGGCGGCCTCGCGGAGGGGTCGCGCGGGGCGCGCGAGGCGGCGCTCGCCGGGATCGGCACGCAGCGCACGCGCCGGTCGGCCGGCGAGCTGCGCCACCTCGCCGACGCGGTGGCGGCGGCGGTGCGCGACGGCGCCGACGTCCGCTCCAGCGCGGCCTCGCTCGAGGCGGACGACGTGGCCGTGTGCGTGGGCGCGCTCTCGGTCCTGGGCTGGGGAGGCGCCGTCTCCGAGGTGGGCGCCATGCTGCGGCTCGCCGAGGACGACCGGCTCCGGCCCTTCGTCGAGGACTCGGTCGAGGCGCTGCCGCGCGGGCAGGGGCTCCGCGACGCGATCGCCGCGGCGCTCGAGGGGCAGGGGCCGTTCGGCCGGATCGCCGCGCTGGCGCTCCTCTCGCGGCTCGGGAGCCCCGCCGCGCTCGAGGCGCTGGTCCGCGAGGCGAGCGATCCGAGCGGGTACCTCCAGGCCGAGGCGATCGCGGCGCTCGGGCACCTCGGGGACGCGCGCGCGGTGCCGCCGCTCACCGGCCTCCTCGGGGACGACGCGCCCGCCGTATCCGGCATCGCCGCGACCGCGCTGGTGCACATCGGCCAGGAGTCGGCGGAGGCGCGCGCCGCGGCGCTCGCGGCGCTGCGGGATCGCTTCGACACGAGCCCGTCGGCCTCGCTCTTCCGGGTGCTCGGCGCGCTGGGCGCGGCCGAGGACCTCCCGCGCCTGCGCGCGGGCCTGCGCCGTCCCGCGGTGGTCCAGCGGATGGCGGCCGCGGGGGCGATCGCGTCGCTCGCGCAGCGCGGGGCCCTCGCCGGCGAGGAGCTGCCGGAGCTCGTCGCGGCGCTCGGCGACGGCACGTGGTCGGTGCGCGCCGCCGCCGCGCGGGCGCTCGTCGAGGTCGCCCGCGCCGGCGTCGCCCGCGGGGCGGGGCCGCTCCCGCAGCCCGCGATCGACGGCCTGCACGCGCGGCTCGGCGATCCGGAGCCTGCGGTGCGGGCTGCGGCGGTCGAGGCGCTCGGCGCAACGGGCGAGGCGCGGCACGCGCCGGCCATCGCCGCCCTGGCCCGCGCGTCGGACGTGCCCCCGGTGGTGGTGCTCGCGGCCGTACGGGCGCTCGTGACCCTCGGGCACCCGCCGGCGGACGTGATCTCGCGGGCCGCGGATCACGCCGATCCCGAGGTGGTGAAGGAGGCGATCTCGGCCGCCGCGAAGCTCCCGGGGCCCGAGGGGGAGCGGCTGCTGCGGGAGGCCGCCGGGAACACCCGGTGGGACGTCCGGCAGGCGGCGGCCCGCGCGATGGTCGAGCGCGGCGACCCGGCGCTGCGGGCGACCGCCGAGGCGCTGGCCAGGCACGAGGTGGACCCGCTCGTCGCGCGCGCCTTCGCCGACGCGGCGCGGGCGCTCTCCGGGCGGTGACGCGTGGGCCCCCTCGACGCGAGCGCCCCCCCGATGTCCGAGGAGGAGTTCCGCCTCCTCCGGGCGGTGATCCACGAGCACTGCGGCCTCTGGTACCGCGACGGGAGCGCGTACCTCCTCGAGAAGCGCCTCCAGCCGCGGCTCCAGGCGCTCGGGCTCGCCGACTTCGCCGCGTACCATCGTTATCTCAAGTTCGACCCGGGGCGCGAGGCGGAGCTGGACGAGGCCGCCGACATCCTCACCACCAACGAGACGTACTTCTACCGGGAGCCGTACCAGCTCCGCGCCTTCACCCGCGAGATCCTCCCGGCGCTGGCCGAGACCAACGCGCCGCTCCGGCGCCTGCGGATCCTCTCGGCCGGCTGCAGCACCGGCGAGGAGGTCTACACGCTCGCCGCCCTGGTGAAGGAGTCGGGGCTGTTCGAGGGGTGGGACGTGGAGCTCGTCGGCTCCGACATCTCCCGCCGGTGCGTCGCCCAGGCGCGCGCCGGCGCCTACGGCGAGCACGCGTTCCGGATGCCCGACGCCGCGCCCATGCGCCGCTGGTTCCACCTGCGCGGCGGGAAGTGGGTGGTGGACGAGGCGCTCCGGTCGACGGTCCGGTTCCAGCGCGAGAACCTGGTCGCCGCGAACGCGCTCTCGACCGTCTCCCGGCTCGACGTCGTCTTCTGCCGGAACATGATGATCTACTTCGACCTCCAGGCGCGCCGGGCGCTCCTCAAGCGCCTGCACCAGAAGATGCGCAGGGGCGCGTGGCTGCTGCTCGGCCACTCGGAGTCGCTCATCAACGTGACCGCGGACTTCGAGCTCGTCCACCTCACGAACGACCTCGTCTACCGCAAGCCCGCCGGCGCGGCGGAGGACGGGACGTGAACGGCGGGGCGGCACGACCCGGGCGCGAGGTTCGGGTCCTCCTCGTGGACGACTCGGCGACGAGCCGGGCCCACCTCTCGTCGATCCTCGAGGACGCCGCCGGGATCCAGATCGTCGGGCAGGCGAGCGACGGGGAGGAGGGGTTGCAGCAGGCCCTCCGGCTCCAGCCGGACGTCATCGTGCTCGACCTCCAGATGCCGCGCATGGACGGGTTCACGTTCCTGCGCCTCCTCATGCCGCGCCGGCCCACGCCGGTCGTCGTGGTGTCCTCGCAGGCCCGCCGGACCGACGTGTTCCGGGCGCTCGAGCTCGGCGCCCTCGACTTCGTGGCGAAGCCCACCGGGACGGCCGCCTCCCTCGAGGCGTTCCGGGAGGAGATCCTGCGGAAGTGCTCGACCGTGCGCGCGCTCCGGCTCGAGAACCTCGCGGCCCGCCGGCCCATGCCCGTGCTCGCGGTGGAGCCCGACCTGGCGCCACGGGTGGTGGCGATCGGCGCCTCGACGGGCGGCCCGCAGGCCCTCTCCCAGCTCGTGCAGGCGCTCCCGTACGACGCGCCCATCGCCCTGGTGATCGCGCAGCACATGCCGGAGAAGTTCACCTCGACCTTCGCGCAGCGGCTGGCGCGCACCGGCGCCTTCACGGCCAAGGAGGCCGAGGACGGCGACCGGGTGGCGGTGGGCCGCATCCTGGTGGCGCCGGGCGGCCGCCACATGGAGGTCGTGCGGGAGGACGAGGGCACGCTCCGTGTCCGGATCCTGCCGCCGGAGGGTGGTGGGACCGCTCGCTACACGCCGTCCATCGATCGGCTCTTCGCCTCGGTGGCGTCCGCCTGCGGGCCGAACGCCTGCGGGGTGGTCCTGACGGGGATGGGGAACGACGGCCGGGAGGGGGTCCGGGCCATCCGCGCCGGTGGCGGGCTCACGCTCGCAGAATCCGAAGACACCGCCGTGGTATACGGGATGCCACAGGCCGCGGCCGACAGCGGAGCCGTACAGGAAGTGCTGGACCTCGGGGCCATCGCCGACCGCCTGGCCCGCTTCGGGAGGGAGAGCTAGAGCCCATGGCGCAGCTGCACGCCTTGGTCGTGGACGACAGCCCCGCGATGCGCAAGCAGCTCAGCTACGCGCTCCAGCGGGTGATGGGCATGGACGCCACCGAGGCCGGCGACGGCGCGGACGCCTGGCGGAAGCTCGCCACGTCCACGTTCGACATCCTCATCACCGACATCAACATGCCGCTCATGGACGGGCTGAAGCTCGTCTCGCTCGTCCGGTCCGGCGGCCCGCACCAGCGGATCCCGATCGTGGTCATCACCACCGAGAGCGCCGAGGCCGACCGCCGCCGCGCCATGGCGCTCGGCGCGAGCGCCTACCTCGTGAAGCCGGTGCAGGCGCAGCAGGTGGTGGAGACCGTGAAGACGCTGCTGCGGATGGATTAGCTCGCGAACCGTTCGCCCTTCGACTCCGGGCCCGCTGCGCGGGCCCTACGCTCAGGACGAACGGCCGGAACATCCCGGTGCCCTCGCACGCGCCACGGGCTCCGAACAGCGATGCCCGCAGCAGCCGCCGGGCGGAGGCGCGGAGGCGGCGTACGGCCGCGATAGCTCGCCCTTCGACAGGCTCAGGGCGAGCGGGACCGGGCCCGGGCGCGGGGCTCGAGCACGGGCTGGGGAGGCTACGGTGTGATGCGCTCCATCATCCGCGCGAACGGGATGGTCTCGCGGACGTGGTGCAGGCCGCAGATCCAGGCCACGCAGCGCTCCACCCCCATCCCGAACCCCGCGTGCGGCACCGTCCCGTACCGGCGCAGGTCGAGGTACCACTCGAACGCCTCGCGCGGCAGCGCGTGCGCGGCGAGGTCCCCCTCGAGCTTCGCGAGGTCGCTCTCGCGCTCGCCGCCGCCGATGATCTCGCCGTAGCCCTCCGGCGCGAGCACGTCGCAGCCGAGCGCGAGCCGCGGGTCCTGCGGGTCCTTCTTGAAGTAGAACGCCTTCATCTCCGCCGGGTAGCGGTGGACCATCACCGGGCGGTCGAACCGGTTGGCGAGGGCGGTCTCCTCGTCGCCGCCGATGTCGTCGCCCCACTTCATCGGGTGGCCCGCCTCCTGGAGGACCTTCACGGCCTCGCCGTAGGTGATCCGGGGGAACGGCGGCTTCACGGCCCGGAGCTTCTCGACGTCGCGCTCGAGGACCGTCCGGAGCTCCTTCTCGTGCTTCGCGAGGACCGCCTGGACGACGGCGCTCACGAACTCCTCCATGAGCTCCATGTCGCCCGCCAGATCCATGAACGCGACCTCCGGCTCGACCATCCAGAACTCGGTGAGGTGCCGGCGCGTCTTCGACTTCTCGGCGCGGAAGGTCGGGCCGAAGCAGTAGACCTTCCCGAGCGCCATCGCGGCCGCCTCCATGTAGAGCTGGCCCGACTGCGTGAGGTAGGCCTTCCCGAGGTCGAAGTAGGGGACCTCGAACAGCGTCGAGGTGCCCTCGCAGGCGCTCGGGGTGAAGATGGGCGCGTCCACCAGCGTGAAGCCCCGGTCGTCGAAGAAGTCGCGGATCGCCTTCACGACCGAGTGCCGCACGCGGAGGATGACCTGCTGGCGCTGCGAGCGGAGCCAGAGGTGCCGCTGCTCCATCAGGAACGCGACCCCGTGCTCCTTGTGGCCGATCGGGAACTCCGCGGCGGGGCGCGCCACGACCTCGAGGCCGCGCACGTCGAGCTCGAAGCCGATCGGGGAGCGGTCGTCCTTCTTCACGAGGCCGGTGACGGTGATGCTCGTCTCCTGCGGGAGGTGGTCCGCGGCCTGGAAGACCTCGGGCGGCACGTTGCCCTTGAACACCACGCACTGGATGGTCCCGGTCCCGTCGCGGACCTGGAGGAAGTGGAGCTTCCCCGAGGAGCGGCGGTTGTGGAGCCAGCCGTGGAGGGTGACCTCCTTCCCTTCGTGCTGGGCGATCTGGGCGACGTAGACGGGCGGGAACATGCGGCGGCTCCGGGCAGGCTCGAGGAAGCGACAATATAGCGCGGGGTCGGGGCCGGGAGCGCTGCTACCCGAGGTGGCGAGGCCCCGCGCGGCGTGTCCGCGAAGGAAGACGAACCTCCGGGGGTCCGCTACTATCGCCCGCCATGTCGATGAACGAACGCTACGAGCCGCAGTCGATCGAGCCCCGCTGGCAGAAGCGCTGGGAGGAGGCTGGCGCCTTCAAGGCCGGCCGCCGGCCACAGGCCGAGCCGCGCTACGTCCTGGAGATGTTCCCGTACCCGTCCGGCGCCATGCACATGGGCCACGCGCGCGTGTACACGATCGGTGACGCGCTCGCCCGGTACCTCCGCAAGCGGGGGTACGACGTCCTGCACCCCATCGGCTTCGACGCGCTCGGCCTCCCCGCCGAGAACGCCGCGATCAAGGACGGCCGGCACCCCGCGGAGCGCACCCGGGAGAACATCGTCTCGTTCCGGGCGGAGATGAAGAAGCTCGGGTACGCGTTCGACTGGGAGCGCGAGATCGTCACCGCGGACCCGGAGTACTACCGCTGGAACCAGTGGTTCTTCCTCCAGATGCTGCAGCGCGACGTCGTCTACCGGCGCGAGGGGAAGGCGAACTGGTGCACGGGCTGCAACACCGTCATCGCCAACGAGCAGGTGGTGGAGCAGGAGGGGAACCAGGTCTGCGAGCGGTGCAGCTCGCCGGTGGTGGAGAAGGTCATCCCGGAGTGGGCGTTCCGGATCACGAAGTATGCGCAGTCGCTGCTCGACGGGCTGGACGGGCTCGGCGCCTGGCCCGAGCGGATCACCACCATGCAGCGGAACTGGATCGGCAAGAGCGAGGGCGCCGAAGTCCAGTTCGCCGCGGCGGGGAGCGCCGGGACGAAGATCCCGGTCTTCACCACTCGCGTGGACACGATCTTCGGCTGCACCTACGTCGTCCTCGCGCCGGAGCACCCGCTCGTCGCGAAGCTGACCGCGCCGGAGCGGCGCGCCGAGGTGGACGCCTTCGTCGCCCGGATGAAGAAGACCGACGCGGTGGAGCGCACCGGCGAGAACGCGCCGAAGGAGGGCGTCTTCACGGGCGCGCGCGCGGTGAACCCGTTCACCGGCGAGGAGGTCCCGGTCTGGATCGCGAACTTCGTCCTGGCCGAGTACGGCACGGGCGCGGTGATGAGCGTCCCGGCGCACGACCAGCGCGACTTCGAGTTCGCGAAGAAGTACGGGCTGCCCATCAAGACCGTCATCCAGCCGCCGAAGGGCGAGCGCACGCCGCCGGGCGACCAGCTCGCCGCCGCCACCACGGAGGACGGCGTGCTCGACGCCTCCGGGCCCTTCACCGGGCTCTCCTCGGCCGAGGCGCGCCGGAAGATGTCGGCCCACGCGGCGGAGCAGGGGTTCGGCCACGCGACCGTCCGCTGGCACCTGCGCGACTGGGGCTTCTCGCGCCAGCGTTACTGGGGCACGCCGATCCCGATCGTCTACTGCCCGGACCACGGCGCCGTGCCCGTGCCGGAGAAGGACCTGCCGGTCGTCCTGCCGCCGCAGGCGATCATCACCGGCACCGGCGAGCCGCCGCTCGCGAAGGTCGCCGAGTTCGTGAACACCACCTGCCCGCGGTGCGGGAAGCCGTCGCGCCGCGAGGTGGAGACGATGGACACGTTCGTGGACTCGTCCTGGTACTACGCCCGCTACCTCTCGCCGAAGGACGCGGCCCGTCCCTTCGCGCCCGACGCGGCGAAGCGCTGGCTGCCCATCGACGTCTACGTCGGGGGTCCCGAGCACGCGGTCATGCACCTGCTCTACTTCCGGTTCTGGCACCGGGTGATGCGGGAGCTGGGGCTCGTGCAGGAGGACGAGCCGTGCCGGCGGCTCGTCACGCAGGGCATCGTGAACGGCTCCGACGGCCGGAAGATGTCCAAGCGCTGGAACAACTCGGTCGCCCCGGGGCCGATGGTCGATCGGTTCGGGGCGGACACGCTGCGCCTGTTCATCCTCTTCGCCGCGCCCCCGGAGAAGGACATCGACTGGTCGGACAGCCAGGTCGAGGGCCTGCACCGGTTCCTGCGCCGCGTCTGGCGGGTCTACCACGACCGGCAGGACTGCTTCGGCGCGCCCGAGGCCGCGCTCGCGCAGGCGGGCGGCGACTTCCTCGAGCTGCGCCGGAAGACCCACCGGACCATCAAGCGCGTGACCGACGGGTTCGAGGCGGATCTCAAGTTCAACACCGGCATCGCCGGCCTGATGGAGCTCGTGAACGCGCTCGAGGCGGTCGCGCCGAAGACCGACGCCGACCGCGCCGCCGTCCGGGAGGCGCTCGTGGCGCTCGCGGCGCTGCTCTCGCCCTTCGCGCCGCACGCCGCCGAGGAGCTCTGGCACGAGGTGCTCGGGCCCGGCGCCCGCGACCGGCTCCTGGCCGAGGAGCCGTGGCCGTCCTTCGACCCGGCGCTCGTCGCGGCGGACACGGTCACCATCGCCGTCCAGGTGAACGGCAAGCTGCGCGGAGAGGTGCAGGCCGCGGTGGCGGCGGGCGAGCCCGAGGTCCGAGCGCTCGCCGAGGGCGACGAGAAGGTGAAGGCGCACCTCGAGGGCAAGACCGTCCGGAAGGTGGTCTTCGTGCCGAAGCGGCTCATCAACTTCGTGGTGGGGTAGTGGCCGTTCGAGAATCGCTCGGGCTCCGCCCTCGCTCCGTCGGCCGGCAGAGCCGGCCTCCTCCGGCCTCGGCTTCGCGGCGCACGGGTGCGGGCCTCGTCGCCCTCGCCCTGCTCGCCGTCTCCTGCGGTTACCGCGCGGTGACGGCGTACCGCGCCCGCGGCGGCGTCGAGCGGGTCCACGTCCGCGCGTTCGAGAACGACTCGACCGAGCCGGAGCTCGGCGCGGTCTTGACGAGCGCGCTCCGCGAGGAGCTCGCCCGGCGCGGCGCGGGCGCCGGGGCCGACGCGCCCGCGCAGCTCGAGGGCTCGGTGCGGGTGACCTCCGGCACGCCCTCGAGCTACTTCGACGCGACCGCCGCGGTGAGCGTGGAGATCCGCGCCCGCCTCTCGGTCGACGGCAAGCCCGTCCACGAGCTCACGATCCAGCGCACCGAGGCGCACCAGGGCGGCGCCGACGCGCTGGAGGCGGAGGGGAGAAAGGCTACGGCGCTTCGAAAGCTCGCGCGCGAGGCAGCCCGAGAGCTCCTCGCCGCGCTCGAAGCGCCGTCTCCGTAAAATGGCGAGCGGAGGCCCAGGCGGGAGCCTGGGCCGTAGCGAGCGGGGGACTGGGGGGCCGAGGTACGAGGCCCCCCAGCAAGATCACCGAAAGGCTACGGCGCTTCGAAAGCTCGCGCGCGAGGCAGCCCGAGAGCTCCTCGCCGCGCTCGAAGCGCCGTCTCCGTAAAATGGCGAGCGGAGGCCCAGGCGGGAGCCTGGGCCGTAGAAGCTAGGCCTTGGCCTGCGCCGCGGGCGGCTTCGCGACCGCCTTGGCGAGGCGCGAGATGCGGCGGGAAGCGGCGTTCTTGTGGAGGACGCCCTTCGAGACGGCCGAGGAGAGGGCCTTCTCCGCCGCGGGCATCGCCGCCTTGGCGCCGGCCGCGTCGCCGCGGTCGACCGCTTCGCGGACCTTCTTCACGGCGTTCTTCACGGCCGTGCGGACCTGGACGTTGCGTGCCCTGCGCTTCTGGGCCTGACGGTTGCGCTTCTCCGCGGATACGGTGTTCGCCAAGGTGATCTCCGGGTCGGTCGAGGGCGCGCTAATTACCGCCCATCACGAGCCGAGTCAAGGGGTTATGAAGCTCGGGCGCCTGGCCCGCCGAGTGGCGGGCGCGCGGCGGCGGGTGCGTGGCGCGCCTCACAGCGCCCGAGCGGCACGTCTGCCGCGCGTGTGCGGCGGGGTCCCGCCTGAGTTCCCTCGTACCGGTCGTACATGGAAACCGTTCCCCGCGTACGGTGCGCCGCTCGGCCTTGAGCGGCGCGGCAGCGCGAGGCACCTGCTGCGCACGCCCTTCGGCCAGGCGGCTCTGCCGAGCATTCACCGCGCCGGGCGTTGAAACGCAACGGAGCGCGGGTCGTCTGCGCGACGGAGCCAAGTCCCGTGAGGTCGGGAAAGCCGGTCACCACGCGGAGTTATCCACTGCGACACAAGCCGTTGGCCCGCGGCATGCCGGAACGGGCCAGGGTGATGGGCGACTCGGGCGCGGAGGAGGTCAAACCCACGATAATTCGGAGGAAAAAACGGGTAGGTCGATCCGGGGAACGGCGTCGATCGGGTGACTTCCCCGTGTCCATCCATCCACCCTACCGAGTTATCCACCGACTTTCCCCAACGGCTGTGGAGAGCCGACCGCGCTAGGGGCATCCGCGGTTTTCTCTTGACCTTCGAGAGATTTCGCCTCGTCCCACAGTGCGTCCATCTGCGCCAGCGTCGCGGTCCCGTGCGGGATGCCCCGGCGCTCCAGCTCCCGCTCGACGTACTCGAACCGGGACACGAACCGGCCGATCGTCCCCCGCAGCGCCTCCTCGGGGGCGAGCTGGAGCTTCCGGCCGAGGTTCGCGAGCGCGAAGAGGACGTCGCCGAGCTCGTGCTCGATCTCCGCGCGATCGCCGGCGGCGATGGCGGCGTCCAGCTCCTCGAGCTCCTCCGTCACCTTCGCGCGCGCCCCGCCGGCGTCGGGCCAGTCGAACCCGATGCGGCTCGCCTTCTCGGTGAGCCGATCGGCGCGGGCGAGCGCGGGCATCTCGCGCGGCACGCCCTCGAGGACGCTCTTCCCGCCCCCCTTCTTCTTCTTCTCCTCGCGCTTCAGCGCCGCCCACTGGCGGAGCACGCCCTCGGCGTCCTTCACCTCGGCGTCTCCGAAGACGTGCGGGTGGCGGGAGACGAGCTTGCCCGAGATCGCGTCGGCGACGTCGGCGAAGTCGAACGCGCCCTCCTCCTTCCGCAGCTGCGCCTGGAAGACGATCTGGAGCAGGAGGTCGCCGAGCTCCTCGCGGTGTTCGGCGACGTCGCCGCCGTCGATCGCCTCGAGGACCTCGTACGTCTCCTCGAGCACGTAGGGCCGGAGCGACTGGAGCGTCTGCTCGCGGTCCCAGGGGCAGCCCCCGGGCCCGCGCAGCCGTTCCATGATGGAGAGGAGGTGCTCGATGGCGCCTGCGGCTCGGGTCATGGCGGCTCTTCTTAGCGCGCAACCGGCCGTGCTACCATCCGGTTCTCCGTGACGACCCGCGGAACGAAGAACATCGCTCTCCTGGCTACGGTCCTCGCGCCGGCCGCGCTCGTCCTCCTGGCGTCGCCCGCGCCCGCGCGCGCGCAGGTCACGCCGCCGCGCCTCATCGAGGAGACCGACGAGGACCTGCCTCCCGCTCCGCCGCCGCCCGTCGAGCCGGTCCCGCCGCCTCCCGAGCCGGCCGCCCCTCCCACACCTCCTCCCACGCCCGCCGCGCCTGCGACCCCGAAGGCGGGCGAGCCCGGGCCGGCGCTCGTCCCCGGGCCCGCGCCGCTGCCGCCCCCCAGCCCCGGCCCCGCGCCCGGTCCGCCGACGATCGGCTCGCCGCCGCCGGCCGCCCCGGCGCGCACGCCGCAGCTCGTGTCGACGAGCTGGGCGAAGCTCATGGAGATCTGGGCGGAGCGGCGGAGCGCGCTCCGCGCGGGCGAACCCTCGCGCGCGGAGGCGGCCGAGAAGGCCCTCGTCGCGACGCAGCGCGAGCTCGCGATCGCGAACCTCGTCCCCCTCGCCGCCGCCGAGGTCCGCGGCGTGCGCGATCGCCTCACGTCGAAGGATCCGGAGGGCGCGCTCGATCGGGCGGAGGTGGCGGTCACGCTCGCGCCGGACTGGCCCGAGGGCCACCTGGTGCGGGCCCGCGCGCTCCTCACGAGCCGGCGCGGCGGGGTCGGCGCCGCGGTGGGCGCCGCCGCCGACGGGATCGCCGCCGCGTTCCGCGATCCCGCGAGCGTGCGCGCGTTCCTTGCGGATCTGGCGAGCGCGCTCCTCGCCGCCCTCGCCGTCGCGAGCCTCGTCGCGATCCTGCTCCTCTCCGCCGGCCGGCTCCACCTCGCGCTCCACGACTTCCACCACCTCCCCCTGCTCGGGAGCACCGCCCGCGTCCAGGCGGGGTTCCTCGCGCTCGTCCTCCTCGCGACCCCACTCGCGATCGGCCTCGGCCCGCTGGCCGCCGCGGCCGCCCTCCTCCTCTTCGTCTGGCTGTACCTGTCGCTCTCCGAGCGGCTCGTCGCGACCGTGGCGCTCGTCGCCCTGTTCTCGCTCCCCGCGCTGGCGCAGCTCGCCGCCTCCCTCTCCCTCTGGACGGGGACGCCCGCCGCGGAGATCCAGCGGATCGAGCACGGCGCGCTCACGGACGCGGAGGCGGCGGCGGCCGTCCAGGCGCTCGGCGCCGACGCGCCCGCCCCGCTGCTGGCCGCCCTCGGCCGGCACCTCAAGCGGCGCGGGGATCTCGACGGGGCCCTCCAGCTCTACCGCCGCGCGGCGGAGCTCGACCCGCGCGCGCCGGAGATCCTGGTCAACCTCGGGAACGTGCTCTTCCTCAAGGACGACCTCGACGGCGCGCGGGCCGCGTACCTCCACGCGCAGGACCGCGCCGCCGACGATCTCGTCACCCGCGGCACCGCCGCCTACAACCTGTCGAAGCTGTACGTCCGCACGGCGGAGATGGAGAAGAGCGGGACCGCCCGGGCCGCCGCCGAGCAGATGGCGGGGGCGTACCTCGCGGCGCACGGCTCCGACGAGGACTTCTCCGCGAACCACTACCTCGTGGACGTCCCGGTGCCCGCGGCGAAGATCGCCGCGCTCGCCGGCCACGATCCCGCCCCCGCCGCGCTCCGCGCCGCGGCGGAGCGCGCCCTGCTCGGCGCGGGCGCGGGCCCGCTGTGGCCCTGGCTCGGCGGCGCCATCGTCGCCTCGCTCTGGGGCCTCGCCCTCGTCGCGCCCAGGCTTGGGCCGGCCCGGAGCTGCTTCCGCTGTGGCCGGCCGGTCTGCAAGCGGTGCGACGGCGCGAGCGGCGCCTCCTGCGGGCAGTGCGTGAACGTCTTCGAGAAGAAGGGCGTCGTCGACGCGCGCGATCAGCGCCGGAAGGAGCAGGCGGTCCGGCGGCACCGCGTGGTCACGCGGCGGGTGGCGCGCGGGCTGGCGGTGCTCCTCGCCGGCGGTGGGCACCTCGTGGCCGGCGCGCCGGCGCGCGGCGCGCTCTTCACGCTGGGTGTCGCCTTCTGCGTCTTCCTCGTCGTGCTCTGGCGCGGGCTCGCGCCGCCGCCGTTCCCCTCCGCATGGGTGCTGCCCGCGAAGCTGGCGGTGGCCGTGCCGCTGGGCGTCGGCCTCTGGCTGCTCGCGGTGCGCGACCTCTTCCGCCGGACCGGGGGCTGATCGTGGCGCTCAAGGGCACGCTCAAGGACTTCGGCATCGCGGAGATCCTGCAGCTCATCGGCCAGCAGATGAAGAGCGGGTTCCTCCACCTGGAGTCCCGGGACGAGGAGATCCACATCGCGCTCTCCGAGGGGAGCGTGGTGCGCGCCGAGGCGGTGGGGCGCAAGGCCAACGAGCGGCTCGGCGCGATGCTGGTCCGCGCCGAGCTGATCACGCAGCCGGAGCTCGAGTACGCCCTCAACGTGCAGCGGCGCTCGCTCCGGCGCCTCGGCGACATCCTCGTCGAGAACGACTTCGTCTCCCGCGAGGACCTGCGCGAGATCACGCACCTCCAGACCACCGAGACGGTCTACCGGCTGTTCCACTGGAAGAGCGGCACGTACGAGTTCGAGGCCGGCGCGGTTGAGTGGGACAAGGAGACGGCCATTCCGCTCTGTGTCGAGTCGGTGCTGATGGAGGGATTC
>DASPMI010000198.1:0-29099 GCA_035627135.1 Anaeromyxobacter sp.
TAGGCCCTACCGCCGCCGCCGCCGCGCCTTCTCCGCCCCCAGCTTCTTCCCGTTCCACTCCTTGCCGTCGAGCGCGGCCACGGCCGCGTCGAGCGTCTCGGGCTTCACGTACAGGAAGCTGTGCGCGCGGCGGACCTCGACCTCCTCGAGCGCGACCTCGGGCGCGAGCGCCGCGACGGCCTCGCGCACCTTGGCGGCGTCGGCGCCGTCCTGCTCGCCGAGCGTGAAGAAGATCTTGCCGCGCGCCGGGCGCGGCGCCTCGGCGGTGGAGACGATCTCCACCTCCATCGACGGTGTCGCCTCGACCTCGGCGGCGTCCAGCGCGGCGCGCGCGCGCGCGCGCACGCCGTCACCGCCTTCGCGCCGCTCGCGGCCGTCCCGCTCCCGCCTGCGACCGCGCTCGCCCCGCTCGCCGCGGCCGCCACGGCCCTCGCCCGCAGCCCGTGGCTCGCGCGCGGTGGGCGGCTTCTCGGTCTCGCCGTGCTCCCGGCGGATTCGCTCACTGCGCTTGTGCTCGGCCTTCTCGCGATCGGCCGCCTTCTCGATCCGGTGCTTCGTGAAGAAGCTCTTGAGCGCGAACGCGAGGAGGTACTCGCCGTCGGGCCGGTTCTTGAGCTCCTGCGCGAGGGGGATGAACGCCTCGAAGATCGAGCTCGACATCGCCTCCTTGAGCTCGGCGACGTGGCGCTCCGTCCAGATCCGCCGCGCCTCCTCCGGCGTCGGCAGCTTCCGCTCCTCGAACTCGATGCCGTACTTCTTCTGGAGCGCGGTGAGGGTGTGGATGTCGGCGCCGGAGACGATCGAGAGGCTCGTCCCCTTCTTGCCGATCCGGCCGGTGCGGCCGACGCGGTGGAGGAAGACGGCCGGGTCCTCCGGGAGCGAGTAGTTGATGACGTGCGAGAGGTCGGAGATGTCGATGCCGCGGGCGGCGATGTCCGTCGCCACCATGAACCGGACCTCGCCGCGCTTCACCTTGGCCATCACCCGCTCTCGCTCCTTCTGCGGGAGGTCGCCGTTCAGCACCTCGGCGTCGTAGCCGTTCCGGTTGAGCACGGCGGTGATGAGCGTGGTGTCGTTGCGCGTGTTGCCGAAGATGATCGCCGCCTCCGGCTCCTCGATCTCGATCATGTAGAGGAGGTTCCGGGGCTTCGGGTACGCATCCACTGCGGGGTACATCACGTTGTGGATATTCTCGACCGAGTACTCGTCGCCGGAGAGCATGATCGGCTCCGGGTCGGTCAGGTACTCGCGGATGATCTGCTCGATGTCGGCCGGCACCGTGGCCGAGAACAGGAGCTGCTGGCAGTCATCCGGGAGGTGATCGAGGATCCGCGTCACCTCCTCGAAGAACCCCATGTTGAGCATCTCGTCCGCCTCGTCGAGGCAGCACGCCAGCACGTCGTCCAGGCGGAGCGTCTTCCGCCGGATGTGGTCGTAGATGCGGCCCGGGGTGCCGACGACGATCTCCGCGCCCGCCTTCAGCTTGTCGAGCTGATCGCCCATCGAGGCGCCGCCGTAGATCGTCACCACCGAGACGTCGCGGTGCTTCGCCAGCGAGGCGATCTCCTCCGCCACCTGGATCGCCAGCTCGCGCGTGGGGCACATGATCAGCGCGGAGGGCTTCCGCCGCCCGTCCGGGATCCGCTCCAGCATCGGTAGCGCGAAGGCGGCGGTCTTGCCGGTGCCGGTCTTGGACCGGACGATCACGTCCTTGCCGTCGCGCACCGGGGGGAAGGTCGCGACCTGGACCGGCGTGGGCCGCTCGTACCCGCGCTCCGCGACGGCCCGCCGGAGCGGCTCCGACAGCCCGAGGTCGTCGAACGTGGTCTGTGTGACGTAATCCGAAGGCGCCGCCGAGGGCGCCTCACCCGAGACGTTCTCCATGCTCTCTCCTGGCCCCCGCCGGCCGAGCCGGCGCGGGCACCGTGAGGCGCATGGCGACTCTCGCACCTGGAACCGCGTCGGCCTCGATCCGGGGATCGAGGCCCGCGCCGCTCCGCGAAAACCGCCATGCGCCGTCTTGTCGCACGCGTCTTGCGCGCGATCGACGCCCCCTATATCACACCGATCGGCCGCGGCCGCCAGTCCCACTGCTCGGGCGTGCTGCCGCGGCCGTCCACACGATGGCGAGTGAGCCCTTCGACACCGAGGCCCCCGAGGCCCCCGAGCCCGCCCATCCCGTCCCGGCGCTGCCCGAGCGGAGCGTGCGCGACGACGGCGGTGGTGGGCTCGTCCGGTACGACCCGCTCCGCGCGTACATGGCCGAGGTGCAGCGCCACCCCGTGCTCTCGCGCGAGGAGGAGCACGCGCTCGCGGTCCAGTACCGGGAGACGGGCGACCTCGAGGCGGCGTACAAGCTCGTCGCCTCGAACCTGCGACTCGTCGTGAAGATCGCGCACGAGTACCGCCGGACCGCGTTCCAGCTCCTCGACCTCGTCCAGGAGGGGAACCTCGGCCTCATGCAGGCCGTGAAGAAGTACGACCCGTGGAAGGGCGTGAAGCTCTCGTCCTACGCGGCCTGGTGGATCCGCGCGTACATCATCCGGTTCGTGATGGAGAACTGGCGGATGGTGAAGCTCGGGACCACCCAGGCCCAGCGGAAGCTCTTCTTCAACCTCGCGAAGGAGCGCGACAAGCTGCTCGCGCGCGGGATCGAGCCCACCCCGCGCCTGCTCGCGAAGAACCTCCAGGTGGAGGAGGCGGAGGTCGAGGAGATGTCGGCCCGCATGGCCGCCGACGACCTCTCGCTCGACGCCCCCGTGTCGCCGGACGGCGAGGACTCCCGGCAGACCCGGCTCGACCGGATGGCGGACGGCGGCGGCGCCGCCGACGTCCAGATGGGCGACGAGGAGCTCCGGAGGATCTTCCGCGAGAAGCTCGAGGCGTTCGCGAAGACGGTCACCGACGAGAAGGAGCGGTACATCTTCGACCACCGCCTCCTGCCGCCCGAGGGCGAGACGCCGCTGACGCTCCAGGAGATCGGCGACCGGTTCAAGCTCACCCGGGAGCGCGCCCGGCAGATCGAGGCCAAGCTCACGGCGCGCCTGCGCGCGTACATGAAGGCGGAGATCCCGGACTTCGAGCTGCTCGAGCCGCCGGAGTAGCGCCCCTCACTCCCGCGGCAGCCGCGGGGCCTCGGGCAGCCGCGGCCGACCCTTCTCGCCGGCGAGCTGGAACGCCGCGCCGGCGATGCCGAGCACGACCGCGATCCCGAGCAGCACGAACGGGCTCGTCGCGAGCTCCACCCCGATCTCGCGCCCGCCCGCGAGCACGACGAGCCCCACGCCGACGGCCAGGCCGCCCGCGACGCTCGCGAGGACCGCCGCGACGCTCCGCGCGCCGACCGAGAGGAACGCGGCGCCGACGGCGGCCGCGATGAACGCTCCGAGCGCGGGCTTCCCCGCCACGGGCACGTGCGCGCCGAGGAGCCCTCCGGCGAGCGCCCCCGCGAGCGCCGGGAACGCCGGCGGCGCCAGGGCCGCGCCGCCGCCGCAGAGGATCGCCGCGACCCAGGCCCACCCCGCCGGCGAGAGCGCGCCGGGGAGGATCCCCCGCGCGGCGTGCGCCGCGAGCGCCCCGACCGCGGCCCCGCCCAGCAGGGCCACCGGCCGGCGGAGCCGGTCGGCGGCGGCGAGGAGGACGGCGCCGCAGCCCACGAGCAGGACGCCGACGAAGGGGCCGCCCCCGCGGAGCCGCGCGGCGAGCCCGGACAGCGCCGTCAGCGCCGCCCCGAGCGCTTCGCGCAGCTCGGCGCTCATCGAGCGCCTCCGAGCGCCACCCAGACCGAGAGGGCCACGGCGACGGCCACCCCTGCGAGCCCGAACGCGACCGCGAGCGGCTCGGGGGTGAGCGAGCCCAGGGCCGCGCGCGCCCGGGCGCGCTGCTCGGGCGTGGCGGCGCCGTCGGCGAGGATCGCGCCGGCTTCCCGCGCGGCGGCGCGGTGATCGCCGGAGCCCAGGAGGGCCTCCAGCCTGCTCGGTACTGCGGCCGCCTTCTGCTTGCGCGACATGGCGGGCACTCTAGCACGGTGCCCGACCTGCCCGGGGCCTTCGGGCGGCCCGCTCCAGCCCCGCGCAGGCCCGCGGCCCCGCCGCGCTGTGCGCGCGCCGCCCGCCCGAGCCCACGGCCGTGAATGCCGTTTCGCGGGCCCGATCCCTCGCATAGACTCCATGGTTCCTGATGGCTCCCCGCCCCACCTCCCCTTCCCGCCGCGCCTTCCTCCGGGGCGCCGCGCTGGCCGCGCTCGCCGCCGCCCTGCCCCGGCGCGCGCGCGGCGTCGCGGTCACGGCGGAGCTCCAGATCGCGCACCTCCAGCACGGCGGGCAGTGGAACCCCCGGCCGAGCGCGCTGCGGCGCCTCGCCTGGGAGCTCGGCCGCCGCACGTCCATCGAGCCCGCCGCCGCGCCGGTGACGCTGCGTCCCGGAGCGCCCGGCATGCACCGCCACCCCATGCTCTACCTGACGGGCGCCGGCGGGTTGCCGCCGTTCTCGGAGGGCGAGCGCGCCGCGCTCCGGCGACACCTCCAGTACGGCGGGTTCCTGCTCGTGGACGCGGCCGACGGCTCGGACGGCACCGGCTTCGACGCTGCCGTTCGCACCGAGCTGGCGCGCGTCCTCCCGGCGTCGCCCCTCCGCGCGCTGCCCCGCGACCACGTCCTGTACAAGGCCTTCTACCTGCTCGACCGGCAGGGCGGCCGCGTCCTCACGAAGCCGTGGCTCGAGGCCCAGCTCCTCGACGGGCGCGCCGCCGTCATCTACTCCCAGAACGACCTCGGCGGCGCGTGGGCCCGCACCGAGCTCGGCGAGTGGGAGTACCCCTGCACGCCCGGCGGCGAGGCGCAGCGCGAGGCGGCCTTTCGCCTGGGCGTGAACCTGGCGATGTACGCCCTCTGCACCGATTACAAGGACGACGCCGTCCACCTGCCGTTCATCCTCCGGCGGCGCACCTGATCGCGGCTCCCCCGATGCCTCCCGGCTACGACGACTGGCGCCTCACCACCCTCTCCCCGCTCCCGCTCTGGGCGCAGGGGCTGCTCGCGCTGCTCGCGCTCGCGGCCGTGGCGCTCGCCTGGCGCGGGCTCCGCCGCGAGGCGCGCCCGGGCCGGCGCGCCGCGCTGCTCGGGCTGCGGGCCGGGGCCGCCGTGCTCGCCCTCTTCGCCCTCGTGGAGCCGGCGCTCGAGCTCCTCCGCACCGCGCGCGTCCGCAACCGCTTCGCGGTGCTCGTGGACACGTCGCGCTCGATGCGGTTCCCCGAGGAGCGGGGCGAGACGAGCCGGGCGGAGGCCGCGGCGGCGTTCCTGCGGGAGCACGAGCGCGAGCTCGGGCGGCTCTCCGACCGCGTGGACCTCGAGTACTACGGGTTCTCCGGCGACGTCGCGCCCGCGGCGGCCGAGGCGGCGCGGCGCGGGCTGCCGCCCGCGGGCGGCAAGACGGACCTCCTCGGCGCGATCGAGGCCGTGGCGGCGGGCGCCGGCGGCGCGGCCGGCTCCGGGCGCAAGCTCTCCGGCGTGCTCGTGGTCTCCGACGGCGCCGACAACGCGGCGCTGGCGCAGGGCCTCTCGCCCGCGACGCGGAAGCGGCTCGAGGCGCTCGGGTTCCCCGTCAACGCGGCGGCGCTCGGCCGGGACGCGCCGAAGGACCTCGCCGTCGAGCGCGTCGCCGTCGACGACTTCGCCTTCGTCCGGAACAAGCTCACCGTCGAGGCCACGATCCGGGCGCGCGGGTTCACCGGCCAGGAGATCCAGGTCGTGCTCCGCCGGGAGGGGAATGCGGTCACCGCCGGGCGCGTGAGGCTCGAGCCCGGGCGCGACACGTACAGCGTCCCGCTCTCGTTCTCGCCCGACGAGACCGGGACGTTCGTCTTCACCGTCTCGACCCCCGTCCTGCCCGACGAGGTCATCGCCGAGAACAACGCGCGCTCGTTCGTCCTCCGCGTGATCCGCGACCGGGTCCGGGTGCTGCTCGTCGCCGGGCGGCCGAGCTGGGACGTGCGCTTCCTCCGCGGGCTCCTGAAGCAGGATCCGAACGTCGATCTGGTGAGCTTCTTCATCCTCCGGACCAACTCCGACAGCCCCGGGCCGCAGGAGGAGCTCTCGCTCATCCCGTTCCCGGTCACGGAGATCTTCGGGGAGCAGCTCCGGACGTTCGACGCCGTCGTCTTCATGAACTTCGCCTACGGTCCCTACCGCGGGCTCGAGATCGAGCGGTTCCTGCCCAACCTCCGCGACTACGTGCGCGGCGGCGGCGCGCTCGCCATGGTGGGCGGCGAGCAGAGCTTCGGCGGCGGCGGGTACGGCGACACGCCGCTCGACGAGGTCCTGCCGCTGCACCCGCTCGGCGGCGCCGCGCTGTTCGAGGGCGAGGCCCGCGCGCGGCTCACGCCCGAGGGCCGCCGCCACCCGATCACCGCCCTCCTCGCCGGCGAGGGCGCGAGCGACGCGCTCTGGGCCTCGCTCCCGCCGCTCACGGCCGTGAACCCGACGCGCCCGCTCGGGCCCGGCCAGGGCGCCTCCGTGCTCCTCGAGGCGCCGTCGGTCCAGGCGGAGGGACGGCCTGCGCCGCTCGTCGCCGTCCGGCAGGTGGGGCAGGGCCGCTCGCTCGCCGTCGCGACCGATGCGTCGTGGCGCTGGGGGTTCCAGGCGGCGGAGTCCGGGCAGGGCGACCGGACGTACATGCGGTTCTGGAACTCCGCGCTGCGCTGGCTCGCCAAGGATCCGTCGCTCGCGCCGCTCCAGGTCGAGCCCGACGCTCCGGCGGTGGAGCCGGGCGCGCCCGTGGGGCTCACGATCACCGCGCACGGCCCGGACTTCGGGCCCGCGACGGGGAGCAAGGTGAGCGCCGAGCTGATCGCCGAGGACGGACGCTCGGTCGCGCGCGGCGACGCCGTGGCCGGGCCGGACGGGACGGCGCGGCTCGAGCTCGTCCCCCCCGGCCCGGGCGCGTACAAGATCGTCTCGAAGGTCGAGGGCGCGCCCGACCAGGCGACCGCCGCCGTGGCCGTGCGCGGCGCGGGGCCGGAGGACGCCGACGCGGCGCCCCGCCCCTCGCTGCTCCAGGCGCTCGCGGACGCGACGGGCGGCGGCTTCTCGGCCGTCCGGGACGGCATGCCCAAGCTGGCCGTGAACGATCCGGAGGTGGTGGAGATCGGCCGGCGGCGGACCGTCCCGATCTGGGACCGGTGGTGGACCATCGCCGCGCTGGGCGCGCTGCTCGCGGCCGAGTGGGCGCTCCGCCGCAGATGGGGATACTGGTGAGTGCAGCGTTCGGACCGGCCCTGCCCCCGCGACGGGGGCGTGCCAAGCGTTTCACCAAGGGAGAGGAACCATGAGGATTGAAAAGGGCCGGGTCGTGGATCTCGACTACTCGCTGCACCTCGGGGACGGAGAGGTCGTGGACCGCTCCGAGCCCGGGGAGCCGCTCACCTACCTGCACGGCGAGGGAGAGATCGTGCCCGGGCTCGAGAACGCCCTCGAGGGCATGGAGCAGGGCCAGCAGAAGCAGGTCGTCGTCTCGCCCGGCGACGGCTACGGCGACCACGACCCGCGGCGCGTCCAGCGCGTGCCCCGCGAGGCCTTCCCGCCCGGGTTCGTGCCGGAGGTGGGGATGGAGCTGTCGGCCCAGGGCCCGGACGGCGAGGAGGTCCCGTTCGTCATCCAGCAGGTCGAGCCGGCCGCGGTGACGATCGATCTCAACCACCCGCTCGCGGGGAAGACCCTCCACTTCGACGTCACCGTGCGCGGCGTGCGCGAGGCGACGCCGGACGAGCTCCAGCACGGGCACGCGCACGGGCCGGAGGGGCACGGGCACTAGCGGGTCGAACGACCACCGCGTCTCGTGCCCGCTCGCCCTGAGCCTGTGAAGGGCGAGCGGCGCGATCGACTCGAGTGCAGAGCTCGCCACCCCGACGCCGTGGCCGCGCCACCCTCACGGCGTCGGGGTGACGTCGTACGTCCAGCGCGTCACCACGCTCGTGAGCTGGAAGCGCTGCTTGACGCGGGCGGCGCCGCGCCGGGCCTCCACCTCGTGCCAGCCCTCCCAGAGCTCGACGCGCTGGTTCCCGAGGCCGACGGGCTGCCCGTCCACGATGACCTCGGTGTCCGGCGGCGCCGTGACCTCGAGCGTCCCGCGGGCGAGCTTGAAGTGGACCGGCGTGGCGGGGGCGTGCACCTTCACCCTGCGCCGTACGTCCACGCCCTCGGCGCGATCGCGGAGCCGGACCTCGTGCTCTCCCGCGGTCACCTCGACGACGAGCGGCGAGCGGCCGACGCGCTTCCCGTCGACGAGGATCTCGCCGGGCGGGACGGAGCTCACCGACATCGAGAGCTTCCGCGGCGGCGTCGCGGGGGCGGGCGCCGGTTCGGGGGCCGCGATCGCGGGACGTCGAACGGGGGCGGCGTGCGCCGGCGCCGGAGCTGCCGCGCCCGGCGAAGGCGCGGCATGCGCCGGAGGCGGAGGCGCCGGGATATGCGCCGCGCCGCCCGCGTCCGCAGGGGCCTCGGGGAGCACGGCCGGCGCACGCTCGGGCGCTGCGGCCTCCGACGCGCGCGGCGTCTGCCGCGCACCCCGGAGGCCCGTGAGCACCGTCCGCGAGCTCACGAACCCGAGCGCGAACCCCGGGATCACGACGGCCAGCAGGATCAGCGCGGGGTGGACCCGCCGCCGGGGCGCGGGGCTCCGCGGGGCGGGGAAGGTCCGCGCCGCGTCCGGCGGTGCGGGCCGCAAGAGCTCGGCCGAGGCCTCCGGCGCAGGCCGCACGAGCTCGGCCGACACCTCCGGCGGCTCGGGCGCGGCGCGTGCGTGAGGCGCGATGAGCTCGGCCGAGACCTCGGGGATCGTCGCCGGCGAGGCCGCCAGCGGGGGCGGAGCCGGCGCGGGACCGGGTGCAGGCGCGCGGGCCGGCGGCGCGGCAGACGCGGGCGCGGCCGGCGCGGGGACTGCCGCCGGGGGCGGCGCCGAGGACTCGACGTACACCGCCACGGCGGTCGCGGCCGCGGGAGGGAAGGCGGCCGCGAGCGCCTCCGCCAGGGCCGCCGCCGACCGGGGCAGCGCCTCCCCGCCGACGCCGCGTGCGCGGTCCACGACGGCGACCAGCGCCGGGGGAACGCCCGTCGAATCGAGGGCAGCAGCGGGCGCCGGCGGCTCCCCGGTGATCATCTCGGCGAGCGCCACCGCGAGCGACCGGACGTCGTCCGGCGCGGAGCGGCCCGCCCCCGTCCCCACCCCGGTGACGAGCGCGGCGCCGTCCTCCGCGACGAGGATCCGCTCCGCCGAGAGGGCGCCGTGGGCGAACGGCACGCCGTCCCCGGGATCGAGCGCGTGCATCGCGGCGATCCCCGCGGCGGCGTCGCACGCCACCCGGACCGCGAGCTCCGCCGGCATCCGGCCGGACGCCTCGAGCAGCGCGCGCACCGTCGTGCCGGCCCGGTAGGGCTCGACGAGCACGAGCTGATCGTCCACCGTCTCCAGCCCGAGCACCGGGAGAACGTTCGGGTGGTGGACGCGCGCGCCCGCCTCCGCGTCGCGGGCGAGGGCGGCGAGCCGCGCCGGATCCTCGAGGACCTCCGGCGGCGCGTAGGAGAGGACCACGGGCCCCGCCGCGGCCCCGCGGCGGTCGAGCGCGAGCATGCGCCGCCAGCCGCCCAGCGGCGGCAGGGGTGCGACGAGGTGGTAGCGCTCCGGCGCGGACGAGCCCGGCATCGCGGCATTCTACCGTGTACCCTCCCCGTGAACGAGCCCGAGGCCGGTGGGCAGGATCCCGCCGCTTGGACTACGATGCGCCCCGTGCCGACCTACCGGGCGGTGGTCACCGACCTCGACAACACCCTGTATTCGTGGGTGGACTACATCGTCCCGAGCCTCGAGGCGATGGTGGCCTCGCTCATGGCGACGACCGGCCGCCCCCGGATCGACATCGTCCAGTCGCTCAAGGCCGTCTACGCGCGCCACGAGTCGAACGAGTACCCGTTCGCCATCCAGGAGTCGTCGCTCTTCCACCCCTACCGCGCCGACTTCGACTCCTTCGACGCCCTGGTGGTCCGCCCGGCGCAGCGGGCCTTCGCCGAGGCGCGCCGCCGGTACCTCCTCCCCTACCCCGGCGTGCGCGAGACGCTGGAGCGGCTGCGCGCGGACGGGCTCCGGATCATCGCCCTCACCGACGCGCCGCGGAACGCCGTCGAGAACCGGATCCGCCTGCTCGGGCTCGAGGGCCTCTTCGACGGCCTGTACGCGCTCAAGGGCTATGCCCTGCCCGCCAACGTCAACCCGGAGATCCGCCGCCGCGACGAGGCCGGCCACTACCGGCTCAAGGGCACGCGGGTCGTGGAGCTGCCGCGCGCCGCCGAGAAGCCCGATCCGCGCGGGCTCCGGCGCATCCTCGCGGACTTCGACCTCTCGCCCGCCGAGGTGCTGTACGTCGGCGACAACGTGAAGAAGGACATGGCCCTCGCCGCAGCGGTCGGCGCGACCGGCGTCTGGGCCGAGTACGGCACCTACGTCTCCACCGAGTACCGCGAGCGGCTCGCCGTCATCTCCGCGAGCCGGGTCACGCAGCGTCACGTCCCGGACGAGGCGCAAGGGCGCTGGCCCGTCGCGATCTCGTCGTTCGTGCAGGTGCGCGAGTTCGTCCAGGCCGCGGCGGGGCGCGCGCCGGGCCGCGCGCGCGTGGCGCGGCGCCGGGCGGCCGGCTAAGGGTCCGGGCATGCGCTTCCGCCACCACGTCTTCGTCTGCGAGAACCACCGCGACCCGTCCGATCCCCGCGGCTGCTGCGCCGACCGCGGCGGCGAGGCCGTGCGCGAGGCCCTCAAGGCGGAGCTGGCGCGGCGGGGGCTCAAGGGCGAGGTGCGCGCGAACGGCGCAGGTTGCCTCGACGCCTGCGCCCACGGACCGACGATCGTCGTCTACCCCGAGGGCGTCTGGTACGGCCGGGTCCGGCCGGAGGACGTCCCCGAGCTCGTCGAGCGCCACCTCGTGGGCGGGGAGCCGGTGGAGCGGCTGCGGCTCCGCGCGCTGGAGGGCGGGCCCGGCGATCGGAAGCGGTGAGTCCTCGGGCGCGGGCTCGTTCCCGGGGTGCGAGGCTGGTATAGAGTCCCGCGCATGGCCCACACCGACCTCGACCCAGCGACCGTGATCCGCGCCATGGAGGTGGTGGAGGAGCTCGTCTCGTACCAGAAGCGCAAGGTGCTCGAGCTCGCGCAGCGGATCCACCCCGGCCTCACGGAGGAGGACGTCCGGAACATCCATGACTACCCGGACGTCTACGCCGACCCGATCTTCCAGTTCGAGGACGGCCAGCTGGCCGGTTTCGTCGCAGCCCAGATCGCCCTCAAGGCGCGCCTGCTGGGCGGCACCCTGACCGGAGGCGGCGGGGCGTAGGCGGCTCTTGACGAGACCCGGCAGGTTCTCTAGATTCCCCCGCCTGCCACATTCCCCAGTAGCTCAGTTGGCAGAGCAGGTGACTGTTAATCACCGGGTCGCTAGTTCGAGTCTAGCCTGGGGAGCTACAGCAGAAGTCCTTCCGGGCGGTTGGGAGCGCTCCCGACCGCCCGGTTTCTTTTTCATCGCTGCGATCTCGCACGACGTCCTTTGACGGCGAGTGCGGCCAGGGGTGGAACGAGCAGCGTCCTCCGGCGCGCGGGCCATGCAGGGCACAAAGGCCGTGAGCAGCAGCCCGGCCGAGTAGGTGCCGCGTCCACCCGACTCCCAGGAGGGTATCCGGTCGCGTATGCTGGTCCCCGGCCTTGGGGGCCACGTGCGGAATCCGTCGACCGCGCGCTGGATGGAGATCGCCGAGAAGGGCACGCGCCTGGGCGTCGGCACGGTGCTCCTCCTCGGGCGGATCCTGGGCCGGCGGGGGATGCGCCTCGTCCTCGCGGCCGTCGCGCTCTACTACGCCCTGTTCCACCGGTCGGTCCGGCGCGCCTCGACTGCGTACCTCACGCGCACGCTGGCGCGGCGCGCGCGCTTCCGCGACGTGTGGCGCCAGGTGCGCACGTTTCGCCGAGGTCACCTACGACCGCGTCGCCTTCCCGCGCGGGCGGGTCGCCGGGCTCGAGCTCGTCTCGCACGGCGGGTTCCGCCACCTCGAGGCCCAGCGCGCCACGAGGCGCGGCGCCGGACTCGCCCCAGTGGCTCCTCACCGCGCAGGGAGCGGAGCGAGGCCGGCCAGCTCGTCGCCTTGCTCGGCGATCGCGCCGACCTGAACGGGAAGCAGGCGACGGTGGGTTTCTTCGGGGCGCCCGCCAAAGTCGGCCCGCGGGCGGATGCTCGCAGCGCATGGGTGGACGGCGAGTGGATGCTGACGCCGTCAGTCGGCGGTCTGGGGAGTGCGCGCCTCCCCGCGCCGGCGCGCGCGCCCGCCGTGCCAGCGCCGGAGCGCGGCCATGAAGCGCGGCGCGCCGAAGTAGAAGGCAGCCCCGCCGACGAGGCCCACGATCGTCGTGCCCACGAGCATCGTGGCGAGGAACCGTGGGCCGAGCTCCATGAGCTCCGCGGGCCCGCGGATGGCGGCCAGGTCCGGCAGCGCGCCCTCATCCCCGAGGACGAGGCGCCCGACGAGCCACGAGAAGCCGTAGAGCGGGATCGTGGTGAGCGGGTTGCTCACCGCGGTCGCGGCGACCGCGACGACCTTGTTGCCCCGCACGAGCCAGCTCACGAGCATCGCGAGCGCCATCTGCAAGCCCCAGAAGACGCTCACCCCGAAGAAGAACCCGACCGCCAGCCCGCGCGCGAGGGCCTCGGGGGTGTCGCGGACGCGGAGGAGGCGGCGGAGCCAGGGACGCATGACGGAGCGAGCTCGCGCTCGCTCCCGCGATCTGTGCGGCCGCGGGGGCGCCGTCAAGCAGCACGCGGGCCGTCGCTGCGCGGCCCCGAAGGAGACCGCTCCCGCACGGAGCGGTCCTCCGGATCGAGCGGAGCATCGTCCCGACGATGAGCCGGAGCTCCGGGAGTCCGCTCACGAGCCGCGCCACGCGGAGGACGCGCGCGAGCCGCGCCACGGTGGCGAACGGACCCGCCGCGGCGCCCGTTCAGCGCCGCGCCCCACCGGCTCGCCGCGGCGGACCAGGCCTCGAGCCCCATGAGCGCGGCGTTCACGAGGATGAGCCCGATCACCGCCCGCTGGAAGGCGGCGCTCGCGACGAGGCGGCGGAGGCGCGCGGCCATCGGAGCGTGGCGCGTCACGCGGCGAGGTGGGGGCCGTCGGTGTCGGGGCGCCGGATGGTGGCCTCGTCGCCGCCGCGGCCGCGCTGGAGCGCCCGGCCGATGGAGCGGCGCGCGCGGAAGACGGCGAGCTCCACCGACGCGTACGGGTCCTCGTGCGTCTCCGCGAGCCGCACGACGCCGATCCGCGGTCCCATGGCGATCACCTGGCACCGCTTGTCCACGCCGCCGCGGCGCGGCCCGTTGGTGTCGGTGATCCGGACCTCGAGGCTCCGCACCTGCCCGCCGAAGCGGTGCAGGAGGCGATCCGCCCGATGCGTCGCCCACTCGGCGAGGCTCTCGGAGTGCTGCAACCCCTGGAAACGGACCTGGATCTTCATCGACGCTCTCCTCTCCGTGGGTTCACCGCGACCACGCAGGAGAAAGGTAGCGCCGGCCCTATCTGTCGTCCTTTACGAAATCTGGAACCGACCTGTATTGATTACCTACGGTCCAGCCAGCGCGCCGACCGCCGAACCGGAGAGGTGCTCCCAGACGATCCGCACCCCGATCGCGATCAGGAGGAACCCGCCCAGCACCTCGACGCGCTTCC
Organism: Anaeromyxobacter sp.; assembly: GCA_035627135.1. Classification (GTDB taxonomy): domain Bacteria; phylum Myxococcota; class Myxococcia; order Myxococcales; family Anaeromyxobacteraceae; genus Anaeromyxobacter. The sequence goes on from DASPMI010000198.1 coordinate 13,749, forward strand.
CCCACGCCGTCCCGATCCAGCGCCCGAGCATCATGCCGGCGACCGTCAGCGCGCCCGCGACGATCCCGATCACCAGCGCGGGCACGAGGATGCGGGCGCCGATCATCGCCAGCGTGAGCCCGACGGCGAGCGCGTCGATGCTCGTCGCGACGGAGAGCATCACCAGGCTCCACCCGCGGGTCGCGTCGCCCGCCTGGCGGCGCTCGTCGTCGCCGGCGTGGAGCGCCTCCCAGATCATGTGCCCGCCCACGAGCGCGAGGAGCGTGAAGGCGATCCAGTGATCGAAGTCCGCGACGTGCCGGTGCACCGCGCGACCCACCGCCCACCCCAGGGTCGGCATGAGCGCCTGGAACAGCCCGAAGTGGAACGCGAGCCGGAAAATCCGCCGCCGCGTGAGCGGCAGGTCGGCGAGGCCCGTCACGACGGCCACGGCGAACGCGTCCATCGCCAGCGCCACGGCGATCGCGAGGAGGCTGCCCAGGTTCATGGCGGTCGATCTCCCCGGCGCCTACCGGGTCAGGTACTCGTGGGCGGTCTGGAGGCGCTCGGCGATGGGGATGTGCTGCGGGCAGCGGGGCTCGCAGTCGCCGCACGAGATGCACCGGTCGGCGCCCGCGCCGCTGTCAAGCTGGAACGTCCGGTACATCCAGGCGGCGTGCCGGGGATCGTCGAACATGCGCCCCGTGTTCCACGCGTTGAAGACGTCGGCGATCGCGACCCCGCTCGTGCACGGCTGGCAGTAGCCGCACGAGGTGCACGGGACGGCCATGCGCTCCGCGTAGATGGCGCGGGCCGCCTCGACGCAGCGCAGGTCGTCCGCAGTGAGCGGCGCCGCCGCCGCCGCGGCGCGGGCGTTCTCGGCGGCCTGCGCGGGCGTTCCCATCCCGGAGAGGACGGTGACCACCCCGTCCTGGCTCCAGACCCAGCGCAGCGCCCATTCGGCCGGCGACCACCCCCGCCCGCCCGCGCCGAGGGCCGCCCGGACCGGCTCCGGCGAGACCGCAAGCGCGCCGCCCCGGAGCGGCTCCATCACGACGACGCCCACCCGGCGCGCGGCCGCGGAGCGCAGCCCCGCGAGCCCGGCCTGGAACCCCTGATCCATGTAGTTGAGCTGGATCTGGGTGAACTCCCAGTCATGGTCCCGGAGGATCGTCTCGAAGTCGTCCAGCGGGCCGTGGAACGAGAACCCGAGGTGGCCGATGCGGCCGTCGGCGCGCGCCTTCTCCAGCGCCGCCATCCCGCCGAGCCTCTTCACCTTCTCCCACGGCCCGGCGGCGATGGCATGGAGGAGGTAGAAGTCGATCCGATCGGTCTGGAGGTTCGCGAGCTGCTGGTCGAGGACGCGCTCGAAGTCCGCCGGCGTCTCCATGTCCCAGACCGGGCACTTCGTCGCGAGCTGCACTTTCTCGCGCCAGCCGCCCCGCAGCGCTCGGCCGAGGAACGGCTCCGACTGGTGCCCGTGGTAGACCCAGGCCGTGTCCACGTAGTTGACGCCGGCGCGGATGACGTCGTGCACGAGGCGGGTCGCGGGCTCCTCGTCGATGCGGGCGTGGTCCCCGTCCACGACCGGCAGGCGCATGGCGCCGAAGCCCAGGATGGAGACCTCGAGGCCGGGGACCTTCGGGAACGCGCGCCGCTGCATCGGAACCTCCGTGGGGACCGGGCCGGCATCCTACCGCAGAACTCCCGCCGGGGGCCCCGCGCTCCCCTGCCGCGGGCCGTACGCCGGAGCGCCTCGAAACGACGTTTCAGCGCCGCCTTCACTGCGCGCGGAGCCGTGCCCACCCTGCGTCCATGGCGATCCACCCCGACCCGCAGGCCGACGCCGACTTCCGGGCCTTCCTCGACGCGCTCGCCCGCGAGGGGTTGCCCCGCCGGGCGGAGGCGGCCCGCGCCACGGAGGCGGTGGCGTGCGCGCTCGCCCTGCGCCTGCGCGATCCGCACTTCGATCCGCTGCGAGAGCTCCTGCCCGGCCCGCTCAAGGGGCGCCTCCTCCCGTGCGAGCGGCACTCCGCCGAACCGCCGCGCGTCGTCGCCGGCCTCGACGGCTTCCTCGACGTCGTGGCGGAGGATCTGGGCGGCTCCCGCGCCGAGGCCGAGCCGTACGCGCGCGCCGTGTTCGGGGCGATGCGACTCCAGCTCGAGGAGCCGGAGGAGGAGGAGGTCGCCCGGCGGCTGCCCGAGGACCTGGCGCCGCTCTGGACGCTCGCGAGCTGAGCGGGGCGGCCGCCGATCGCGGATGGTGCGAACGCGGCTCGTACGCCTTTCACGCCATCGCCACCGCGCCGACCTCCGGGTGCGCGCGGACGAACGCGACCATCCGCTCGGCGTAGGTCGGGAACCGCGGGCAGGCCACGCCCGAGCCGGCGAGGTCCGCCGAGGCGTTCCGGGTGTCGTACCGCGTCGGGTGCACCATGTAGTCCACGAAGGCGGACGGGATCCGGAGGAGCCGGTACACCCCCGGGACCTTGTCGAGCGCGAACTTCGCCGTGTTCACGGTGAGAGGAACCCGCACGACGCGCTTCCCCACCGCCGTCGCGAGCACGTCCAGCATCTCCCGGCCCGTGAGCGGCGCCGGGTCGGCGAGCTGGTACGTCTTGCCCTTCGAGGAGGCCAGCCCGGCGAGGTGAGCGATCGCGTCCACCACGAAGTCGCGCGGGACGACGTTCACCTGGACCGAGAGGTCGCCGACCACCGGCATGAGCGCGAGCCGGCCGGGCTGCCGGACGAGCCACTGGATGGCGAAGTAGGGGCCGTCGTACTTCTGCGTGACGCCCGTGGACGCGTCGCCGACGGTGATAGCGGGCCGGTAGATCGTCGCGGGGAGGCCGCCCCTCATCCGCGCGCGCACCTCGCGCTCGGCGAGGTACTTCGTCTCCTCGTAGTGGTTGTTGAAGGCCTGGCCGACCTCGAGGTCCTCCTCGCGAAACAGCCCCGGGTGCCGCCCCGAGACGTAGCAGGTCGAGACGTGGTGGAGCCGCTCGAGGGCCGGGCACCGCTCCGCGACGTCCAGCACGTTCCGGGTGCCGTCCACGTTGACCCGGAGCGCCGGCGCACGGGCCACGCCGAGGTCGTAGATGGCCGCGAGGTGGTGGATCTCGACGACGTCCCGAGGCAGGTCCCCCGCGGCGAGCCCGAGCCCCGGCGCGGTGATGTCGCCCGTGACGAGCCGGACACGCCCGGCGGTGTGCGGTTGCGCGCGCGCGAGGACCGCGCAGGCGTCGCGCGCCTGCGCGGCGAACTTCTCCTGGACGACGCAGAGCGCGCCGGCATCGCTCCGGCGGGCGAGGACGCGGGGCAGGAGCTCCTTGCCGAGGAAGCCGGGGAAGCCGGTGAAGAGCAGGGTCGCCATGCGGGAGACGCTAGCGCACGGCGCGTCCGACCGAAGGGTCGTTTGGGTCGCCGGCGCGCCGCAGCCGGTCCGCCGTCCCGGCCGACCCACCCCGTGCCGGTCCCCTGTTCAGCTTCGGGAGCCTTCGACTAAAGTCACGGAGATGCCGGAGGAGGTCCGGAACCATTCGGAGGACACGACCGGCCGCGCCGCGGAGCCCGCGGCGGAGCTCGAGGACGCGCGCCGGCACCTGGCCGCGCTCCACGAGGCGTCCCGGGCGTTCGCGCACGACTTCAAGAACCCGCTCTCGGCGCTGCTCCTCGGCGTGCAGCGGCTCGCGCGGTTCGTGAGCCCCGAGCACCAGCCCAGGGCGCGCGCGCTCGCCACGCGGCTCGAGTACACCGTCCAGACCATGAACCGCCTCGTCGAGGGGCTGGCGGATCTCGCGCGCTACCAGGCGGGGAAGCTCGAGCTCGAGCCAGCCCGCCACACCGTCGCGGAGATCCTGGCGCGGGCGGCGGAGCCGCTCCGCGCCGGCGCCGCCGACCGCCGCCAGCAGCTCGAGCTGGCGACGGCGGCCGACCTGCCGGAGGTCGACTGGGACGCGGAGCGCGTCGCCCGCGCCCTCCAGCACCTCGTCGCGCGGGCCCTGCACCTCGCCCCGGAGGGCGCGGGGATCCGGTGCAGCGCCGCGCCGTCCGCGGGGCAGGTGGTCGTGACGGTGGAGGGTGTGCCGGGCCCGCCCCCTGCGGCGGAGCCGCCCGCCGGCGGCCCGGCGAGCCGCGGGTCGCGGTCGCTCGACCTCGAGCTGCTGTTCGCGCGGGCGCTCGTCGAGGCCCACGGAGGGACCCTGGCCGCCGAGGAGCGCGCCGCCGGGCCGGTCTTCCGGGTCGTGCTCCCCACCTCCTGCGCCGCCGCGTGAAGCCGCGCCCGGGTGGCGCCGCGCCTCCCACCCCGATCGAGCGCGCGGTTTACTGACCCATCGGTCACTTTTCCGTGGCCCGCGCGGCGGGTTCGTGGATCGATGGCCGCATGGGACGGCCCGCACGTCCGGAGCTCCGCGAGGCGCTGCTCGAGGCGGCGCGCACCGAGTTCGCGCGCCGGGGCCTGGAGCGGGCGCGGGTCGAGGACATCGCGCGCCGCGCCGGCGCGTCGAAGGGCGCCTTCTACCTCCACTTCGCCGGGAAGGAGCAGGCGTTCGAGGAGATCCTGCAGCGGTTCATGGGCGCGCTCGAGGACCAGGCGCAGCGGCGCGAGGACGCGGAGATCGCGTTCCGGACCGCCCACGCGCGCCGCGCGCCCGAGGACCTGCGACCGCTGCAGATGGAGTTCGACTGCCGCGTGGACCTCGAGATCCTGGAGATGCTCTGGCGCAACCGGCAGCTCCTCGCGGTCATCGACGGCGCCGGAGGCGACAAGTACCACCGCATGGTGAACGAGTTCCGCCGCCGCATGCACGGCCTCGTGGCAGGCCGGATGGCGGAGAAGCAGGCGGCGGGGTGGATCCGCCGCGATCTCGACCCGTCGCTCCTCGGCGACATCCTGGTCGGGACGTTCGAGGGGTTCGCGCGCCGGGCCCTGGACCAGAAGGACCGGCCGGACCTCGACGCCTGGCTCCGCTCCTTCACGAGCGTCCTCTACGACGGCGCGTTCGCGCCCCGCGAGCCGGCCCAGGCGGGACGGCCGCGCCCAGCCCCCCGCCCGCGCGGGCGCGCGCCGGCCCGGCGCCGCCGCGCCGCTGGAAGTGACTGACCGGTCGGTCAGGAAGGAGCCCACGATGCACCGCCGTGCAGCCTCCACCCTGCTCCTCGTCGCCGCGGCCTGCGCCCGCGCCGGCGGCGACCGGGCGGCGCCCGCGCCCGCCGCGCAGCCTGCCCAGGCCACGCCCGCCGTGGCCGCGCCGTCGTCGCCCGCGCCGGCCCCCGCGCGCCTCGTGACGCCCGAGGCGATCCGGTTCGCGCCCCGCATCACCGCGAACGGGACGCTCAAGGCCCGCCAGGCGGCGCCGCTCGCGATGGCGGTCCCCGGGACGCTGGCCCGCATCGCGGTGAAGCGCGGCCAGGCCGTGCGCCAGGGCGCGCTCCTCCTCGCCCTGGACGACCGGCTGGCGCAGGCGACGCGGCGCCAGGCCGAGGCGGGCGTCGCCAAGGCGCGGGCCGAGCTCGCCCTCGCGGAGGACGCCCTGGACCGCGTCGAGCGGATCCGGCGCGAGGAGGGCGCGTCCGAGTCGCAGCTCATCACCGCCCGCGCCCACCGGGATCTCGCGCGCGCCGGCGTCGCCGCCGCCGAGGCGCAGCTCGAGCAGGCCCGCGTGAACCTGTCGTACCAGCAGCTCACGGCCCCCTTCCCCGGCGTGGTCACGCGCCTCCCGGACGGCGTCGGCCTCACCGTCGGCGCCGGCACTCCGCTCCTCCAGCTCGCCACCACCCGCACCCTCGTGCTCGAGACCTCGCTCACGCAGGAGGAGGCGGCCGAGGTCCGGCCCGGCGACCCCGTGACCGTGGCGGTGCAGGCGTCCGGCGCCCGGACGGAGGATGCGGTGATCACGGTCGTGCTCCCGGCCGTCGAGGCGGGCACGAACCGCGTGCCGGTGGAGGTCGAGGTGCCGAACCCGGACGGCCGCTTCCTCGTGAACGCGTACGCGCGCGCCGAGCTGCGCCGCGGCGCCGAGCGCGGCGCCTGGCGCGTGCCGGCGGCGGCGCTGGTGCAGCGCGGCGGAGGCTATGCCGTGTGGGTGGCCGCGGCCGACACGCGGGCGCGGACGCTGCCGGTGCGCCTCCTCGCGGAGGAGGGCGCCGCCGCGATCGTCCAGCCGGCCGCGGGCGAGGGCTGGCCCGACGGCGTCCGCGTCATCGAGCTGCCGCCCGTCGGCCTCGTCGAGGGCGCGGCGCTCGCGGAGGTGCGCGGATGACGATCTCGGACGTCGCCATCCGGCGACCCGTCTTCACGACGATGCTCTCCCTCACCCTGCTCGTCCTGGGGGTGCTGGGCTATCGCCGCCTGGGCACCGATCTGTACCCCGACGTCAGCTTCCCGTTCGTGACCATCCGGACGGTCTACGCCGGCGCGAGCCCGCAGGACGTCGAGGAGATGGTGACGCGGCCGATCGAGGACGCGGTCGCCTCGATCGCCGGCGTCGACAAGGTGTTCTCCTCCTCGCGCGAGAACGTCTCCCTCGTCTTCATCCAGTTCAAGCTCTCCGCCGACCTCGGCGAGGCGGTGCAGAACGCCCGCGACAAGGTCGGCATCATCGTCGGGGACCTGCCGCTCGGCGTCGAGCAGCCGGTCATCGCGCAGTACGACCTCGCCGCGCAGCCGGTCCTCGTCTTCTCGGCGGCGGCGGGCGAGGACCCGACCGCGCTCCGCGACCGCTTCGACGACCAGGTGAAGCCCCGCCTCGAGCAGATCGAGGGGGTCGCCGCGGTGAACGTGCTCGGCGGGGGCGAGCCGGAGATCTCGGTCGAGCTGTCGCGCCCGAAGCTGGAGGCGCTGAAGCTCTCGCCCGACGCCGTCTTCCAGCGGATCCGGGGCGAGCACCTGAACCTCCCCGGCGGCAAGTACCCGCGGCAGGACGGCGAGGTGGGGGTGCGCGTCCAGGGCGAGTTCGCCGACGTCGATCAGCTCCGCCGGATGCCCGTCACCGCGCTCCCCGACGGGTCCGTCATCCGGCTCGCCGACGTCGCCCTGGTCCGGCCGGGCGCCAAGGATCCGGTCACGCTCATCCGCACCAACGGCGTCGAGTCGGTCGCGGTCGAGGTGGTGAAGCAGGCCGGCGCGAACTCCGCCGCGGTGGCCAGGGAGGTCAAGGCGCGGCTGCCGGCGCTCGAGCAGGAGCAGCGGTTCCGCGCGCAGATCCTGGTGGATCAGTCGCTGTACATCGAGTCCAACGCCCACGAGGTCTGGATCGCCATCTACTTCGGCGGGGCGATGGCGATCCTCATCATCCTCCTGTTCCTGCTCGACCTGCGGGGCACGTTCATCTCCGCCCTGGCGCTCCCCACCTCGGTCGTGGGCACGCTCTTCCTCATGTACTGGTTCGGCTTCTCGCTGAACCAGCTCACCCTGCTCGGCCTCTCGCTCGCCATCGGCCTCCTCATCGATGACGCGGTGGTGGTGCGCGAGAGCATCACCCGCCGCCTCGAGCGCGGGGAGCCGCCGGCGCTGGCGGCCAGCCACGGCACGCAGGAGATCGCCCTCGCCGTCATGGCGACAACGTTCACGCTCGTGGCGGTGTTCGTCCCCGTCGCCTTCATGCAGGGCATCGTCGGCCAGTTCTTCCGGCAGTTCGGCCTGACCATCACCGGCGCGGTGCTGATCTCGCTCTTCGTCGCGTTCACGCTCGACCCCATGCTCTCGGCGCGCCTCGCCCGCGCGCGCGTGCCCGGGGAGGGCCACCGCGAGCACCCGCTCGTGGCCAAGCTGCGGCGCGGCTTCGAGTGGAACGACGCGCTGTACGCCCGGACCCTGCGCTGGGTCCTCGATCACCGGGCGCTCACGCTCGCCGGCGCGATCCTGGTCCTCGCCGGCACCGGCCTCCTCGCGGGCACGCTCAAGAGCGAGTTCATGCCCGCCGAGGACCGCGGCCAGCTCATCGTCAACCTGGAGTACCCGCCGGGCACGAGCCTCGCGACCAGCTCGCGCCGCAGCGCCGCGCTCGAGGACCGGGTCCGCGCCCTCCCCGGCGTGCGCGCGGTCTACTCGACCGTGGGGTACCAGGAGGACGCGCGGCTCGTCCGGTGGCGCGTGAACCTCGTGGACAAGGGGGAGCGCCCCGACGGCGCCGACGCCTACAAGCGGTGGATCCGCGACGTGCTCGCCTCCGACGGCCTCCTCCAGACGCGCGCGGTCTCCGACCCGCCGGTGATGGAGGGGCTCGGCGACTGGCCGCCCATCCTGATGCGCGTGATCGGGCGCGACTTCGGCCGCCTCCGGGAGGAGGCCGACTTCCTCGTGAAGACGATGCGCGAGAACCCGCACCTCGCCGACATCCAGCTCAGGGACTCGCCGGGCAAGCCCGAGCTGCACGCCATCGTGGACCGGGAGGAGGCCGCGCGCCTCGGCGTCCCGGCGGGCGCGGTCGCGCTCCAGGTGCGCCTCGCCACCCAGGGCGAGGTCGCGGCCAAGCTGCGCGAAGGGCGGCGGCAGTCCGACGTCCGGGTGCGGCTCGCCGCCGAGGATCGCGAGTCGCGCCGCGCGGTCGACGATCTCTGGATCTCCACGCCCAAGGGGCAGGTGAGCCTCTCGCAGATCGCCCGCATCGAGGAGTCGAGCAGCCCCGCCGTCATCGAGCACAACGGCCGCGAGCGCTCGATCTCGGTCTGGGCGCAGATCGCCCCCGGGCACGACATGGGGAGCGCCGTGAAGGAGCTGCACGCCAAGCTCGACGAGCGCCAGCGCCAGCTCCCGCTCGGCTACAACTACCTGTGGGAAGGGATGCAGGAGGATCAGGGCGAGACGTTCGCGAACATGCTCACCGCCCTGCTCATCGCGGTGGTGTTCATCTACCTCGTGCTCGCGAGCCAGTTCGAGTCGTTCGTGCACCCGCTCACGATCATGGTCGCCCTCCCCTTCGCGATGGTCGGGGCGATCGTGGCCCTGTTCCTCACCGACAGCTCGGTGAGCATGGGCTCGCTCATCGGCGTCATCCTGCTCATGGGCCTCGTGACCAAGAACGGCATCCTCCTCGTGGACGGCGCGCTCCAGCACGTCCGCGAGGGCGACAGCCCGGAGGAGGCGGTCCGGAAGGCGGGCCCGCGCCGGCTCCGCCCGATCCTCATGACGAGCGCGGCGATGGTGCTCGGGATGCTGCCGACTGCGCTCGGCCGCGGCTTCGGCAGCGAGTTCCGCGCGCCGATGGCCATGGTCGTGATCGGCGGCGTGATCACCAGCACGATGCTGACCCTCTGGGTCGTGCCGGTCGTGTTCCTGCTCGTCGAGCGGATCCGCGGGCACGGCGGAAGGCGCGCCGGGGCGGCGGTGGCGCTCGCGCCGGAGGAGCAACGGCCGACGGGCAGCGGGACGCCCTGAGGTCAGCGCAGCTTCAGCCCGAGCTGGGCGGGGCCGGCGGGACGCCCCCGGCTCGGCCGGCGCGGCGGCGCCGGGTCCATCACCGTGTGCCCGCCGAGCGCCGGGCTCGCCGCGCGCTCCGCGGCGACGAACGCCTCGAAGCTCGGGCCGCGCCCGGCCGCGGCCGTCTCGAGCGACCGCGCCTGCGCGTCGAGCCGCCGGATCGCCGCGAGCCGCTCGTCCTGCCCCAGCTTCGCGCCGTCCACGGCGCGCCGCAGGACGCGGAGCGTCTCGTCGTAGACCCGGAGCGGCACCGGGAACGGGTGTCCGTCCTTGCCGCCGTGCGCGAGCGAGAACCGCGCCGGATCCGTGAACCGGCTGGGCGTGCCGTGGATGATCTCCGCCGCCAGCGCGAGCGAGAGCACCGTCCGCGCGCCCACGCCGGGGGTGAGCAGCAGCTCGGCGAAGTCGGCCGGGCCGCGATCCGCCGCAGCGGCGAGCGCGCCGTGGAGGCGGCGGAGGATCACGTCGTCCGCGCGCACCGCGTGCCGGCCCGGGAGCTGGAGGTGCGGGAGGGCCGCCCCGCGGCGGACCGCCTCCACGATCCGCGCCGGCCCGCCGCGCACGAGCTCCACCTGCGCCGCGCGCGCCTGCGCCGCGCGCCGATCGGTCAGGTTCACGATGACGCCACGCGGCCGGCCGTCGATCGCCGCGTGCGGCTCCTCGACGAACGACGTCAACCCCTCCGACAGCCAGTGATATCGGCGCGCCAGGCGCGCGCCCGCGTCCATCCCCTGCTGCACGACCACCCACGCGCCGTCGGCGGCGACCACGAAGGCGTGCAGGTAGAGCTCGTAGCCGTCCTGCACGGCGGCGCCGTCCACCTTCGCGACGAGCCGGCTCGTCCGCGCGAGGGCCGCGCCGTCGAGGCCGGTCCGCTCGCCGAAGGCGACGAGCTCGTCCGGGGTCCGGCGCGAGTGACGCCCGCGCCCGCCGCAGACCTTCAGGCCCAGCTCGCCCTCGAGCGGCGCGAGCCCGCGCTGGAGCGCGCCGACGACGCTCGTCGTGATGCCGGACGAGTGCCAGTCCATCCCCATCACCGCGCCGAACGACTGGAACCAGAACGGATGCGCCAGCCGCCGCAGGAGCTCCTCCCTGCCGTACTCGAGGACGACCGCCTCGGCGATCACGCGCCCGAGCCGCGCCATCCGCTGGAAGAGCCAGGGCGGCACGCGCCCGCCGTGCAGCGGCAGGTCGGCGCTGCCGCTCGGCGCGCCGCCTGCGCGGGACGGACGGGGCGCGGACGAGGCGCGGCTCACGGGCATGGGCTACCGGCCCCGCCCCGTGGGCGCAAGTTACCGGGGTGCCGACCTCGCGCCGGACACCGAACCGGGGAGCGGGAGCGGGAGCGGGCGCCCAGGACGCGAGCGCCTTCCTCCCCGCCGACCGCACCCTGCCCGCCCTGCAGGCGGCTGCCCGCGGGTGCCGGGGGTGCCCGCTCTGGGAGCGCGGCACGCAGACGGTGTTCGGGGCGGGAGCGATCGGGGCCGAGCTCGTGCTCGTCGGCGAGCAGCCTGGGACCGAGGAGGACCTCGCCGGCATGCCGTTCGTCGGTCCGGCCGGGCGCCTGCTGGACGGCGCGCTCGCCGACGCGGGGATCGATCGCCGCCGCACCTACGTGACCAACGCCGTGAAGCACTTCAAGTGGGAGCCGCGCGGCAAGAAGCGGATCCACCAGAAGCCGACCGCGGGCGAGATCCATGCCTGCTCGCCCTGGCTCGTGGCGGAGCTCGCCGTCGTCCAGCCGCGCGCGCTGCTCTGCCTCGGCGCGACCGCCGCGCAGGCGCTGCTCGGCCGGGCATTCCGGGTGACGGCACGCCGCGGCGAGCTGCTCACGACGCCGTGGGCGCCGCTGACCATGGCGACGGTCCATCCATCGTCCATACTGCGCGCCCCTGACGCGCAGACCCGGCGGGCCGAGCTGGCGCGGTTCGTCGAGGACCTGCGCGTCCTCAAGGAGGCGATGGAGCGGGGCACCGCGTGGACGGAGCCGGCCCCGCCCTGAGCGCCGCGTCACCCGAGATACTTGCCGAGCAGGAGCTTCAGCTTCTCACGCGCCGCCGCCGGGATCCTCGCGCGGTCGGTCCAGATGCCGAGCGCCAGCGCCGACTGGCAGGCGCACGCCTTGTCGATCTGGGCGACGAGCGGGATGGCGCGGCGGACGAGCTCGACCGCGTTGGCCGTGGCGGCCTTGACGTTCGCAAGGATCTCCTCGAGGAGCTTCGCCTGATCGAGGTGCGACGGGTGCGGCTTCCAGCAGTCGTAGTCCGTCGGCAGGGCGACGAGCGCGTAGCAGAGCTCGGCCTCTCGCGCGAGCTTCGCCTCGGGCATCGCCGTCATGCCGATGAGGGAGGCGCCCCAGCTCCGGTGGAGCTCGCTTTCGGCCCGCGTCGAGAACTGCGGCCCCTCCATGCAGACGTACGTGCCGCCCTGGTGGACGCGCGTGGGGAGGCCGGTGCCCGCCTTGACGAGCACGTTCCGGAGCGTCGGGCAGAACGGGCTTGCGAGCTCGACGTGGACCGCCAGGTCCTCGAAGAACGTGCCCGGGCGGCGGAACGTCTTGTCGATGATCTGGTCCGGGATGACGAGGTTGCGCGGCGCGACCTCCTCGCGGAGGCTGCCGACGGCGCCGCTCGCCAGAACGTGCGTCACCCCGAGCGACTTGAGCGCGTGGATGTTCGCGCGGTACGGGACCGTCGAAGGGCTGTGGACGTGCCCCTCGCCGTGCCGCGCCAGGAGGGCAACCGGGATCCCGCCCACCTCGGTCAGCGTGATGGGACCCGACGGGTCGCCGAACGGCGTGGACACGCGCCGGACCTCGCCCGCGCCCAGGCCACCGAGCGCCTCTCCGAGCCCGGTACCGCCGATGACACCGACCATGAGCTGGGGCATGTGCGCCGTCCCTCCCGGCGCCGGATCCTACTTCGGATACGGGCGCTGCGGACCGGCTTCGTCGGCGCCGGAGGGGTGCACCAAAAGAAAAAGCCCGCCAGCGCATGCGCTGGCGGGCGTAAAAAGATGCGGCGGCGACCTACTCTCCCACACGGCTTCCCGTGCAGTACCATCGGCTCTGGTGGGCTTAACTTCCGTGTTCGGGATGGGAACGGGTGTGACCCCACCGATATAGCCACCGCAAACCTTGAAAAAGAACGAGGACGACGTCCTCTGCAACCGTCTACGAAGGGTAAGAAGAGCTCTGCACGCGTGATCGCGGGTTTCCGTCAGCAAGAATCTCGATCTCGACCTCGAACAGGTCGCCTACGACCTGAGAAGAGGGAGACCAAGCCGCACGCCCGATTAGTACCGGTCAGCTGAGCGCCTCACGGCGCGTACACCTCCGGCCTATCGACCTCGTAGTCTTCGAGGGGGCTTCAGGGGCTTGCGCCCGGGAGAAGTCGTCTCGAGGTTGGCTTCCCGCTTAGATGCTTTCAGCGGTTATCCTTTCCACACATAGCTACCCAGCGATGCCTCTGGCGAGACAACTGGTACACCAGCGGTGTGTCCATCCCGGTCCTCTCGTACTAAGGACAGATCCTCTCACTTCTCCTACGCCCACGGCAGATAGGGACCAAACTGTCTCACGACGTTTTGAACCCAGCTCGCGTACCGCTTTAATTGGCGAACAGCCAAACCCTTGGGACCTGCTCCAGCCCCAGGATGCGATGAGCCGACATCGAGGTGCCAAACCGCGTCGTCGATGTGAACTCTTGGACGCGATAAGCCTGTTATCCCCAGAGTACCTTTTATCCGTTGAGCGATGGCCATTCCATACAGAGCCACCGGATCACTATGACCTGCTTTCGCACCTGCTCGAGCCGTCGCTCTCGCAGTCAAGCTCCCTTATGCCATTGCACTCGACGCCTGGTTTCCAATCAGGCTGAGGGAACCATAGCGCGCCTCCGTTACTTTTTGGGAGGCGACCGCCCCAGTCAAACTACCCACCAGCCATTGTCCCCAACCCCGATCAGGGGTCCAGGTTAGACACCAGAAATCGCCAGGGTGGTATTTCACCGTTGCCTCCCCCCAAGCTAGCGCCCGGGGTTCATAGGCTCCCACCTATCCTACACAAGCAATTCCTAGTGTCAGTGGCAAGTTGTAGTAAAGGTTCATGGGGTCTTTCCGTCTTGCCGCGGGTAAACTGCATCGGCACAGCTATTTCAATTTCGCTGAGTCCCTGGTCGAGACAGCGCGGAAGTCGTTACGCCTTTCGTGCAGGTCGGAACTTACCCGACAAGGAATTTCGCTACCTTAGGACCGTTATAGTTACGGCCGCCGTTTACCGGGGCTTCGGTTCATCGCTTTGAGCTTGCGCTCTGACGAATCACCTTAACCTTCCGGCACCGGGCAGGCGTCAGACCCTATACATCCACTCGCGTGTTTGCAGAGTCCTGTGTTTTTGTTAAACAGTCGCTACCGCCATTTATCTGCGACCCAGAGCCGCTTCAGGAGCAAGTCCCTACACGATTCCGGGCCTCCCTTCTTCCGAAGTTACGGGAGTAGATTGCAGAGTTCCTTGACCAGAGTTCTCTCAAGCGCCTTAGGATTTTCTCCTCGCCCACCTGAGTCGGTTTGCGGTACGGGCACCTCACTGGCTCCACGCGGGGATTTTCTAGGAAGCATGGGATCACGCACTTCAGGCCTTACGGCCACGTCATCACCTCTCGGCCTTGACCCCACCTTTTCATCGTATGGGATCAGCCTACGGGCTTGAACCGGGACAACCGTCACCCGGCTGCGCTACCCTTCTCCGTCCCCCCTCGCTTCAACGCCAATGGGGTGGTACAGGAATATTAACCTGTCATCCATCACCTACGCCTTTCGGCCTCGGCTTAGGGCCCGACTAACCCTGGGCGGATTAACCTTCCCCAGGAAACCTTGGGCTTACGGCGAACGAGTTTCTCACTCGTTTTGTCGCTACTCATATCGGCATCAGCTCTAGAACAGACTCCACCAGTCCTCACGGTCTGGCTTCGCTGTCGGTTCTACGCTCCCCTACCGATCCCTTGCGGGATCCCGTGGCTTCGGTGCCGTGCTTGAGACCCGATACATTTTCGGCGCGGTCTCGCTTGATCAGTGAGCTATTACGCTATCTTTAAAGGATGGCTGCTTCTAAGCCAACCTCCTGATTGTCAAAGCGCTACCACATCCTTTTTGTGATCACTTAGCATGGACTTGGGGACCTTAGCCGACGATCTGGGTTATTCCCCTCTCGCCGTACAATGTTATCACCGCACGACTGCGTCCCGGGGTAACAGTTTCAGGCATTCGGAGTTTGGTACGGGTTGGTAATCTGGTAGGACCCCTAGCCGTTCCAGTGCTCTACCTCCTGAACTGAATTTCCCGAGCCGATACCTAAATATCTTTCGGGGAGAACCAGCTATCACCAAGTTTGATTGGCCTTTCACCCCTACTCACAGTTCATCCCAGAAGTTTTCAACCTCCATGAGTTCGGTCCTCCACGCGGTTTTACCCGCGCTTCAACCTGACCATGAGTAGATCACCTGGCTTCGGGTTATAATGATTGCGACTGACGCCCGTTTCGGACTCGCTTTCGCTGCGCCTTCGGCTAACGCCTTAAGCTCGCCACAACCATTAAGTCGCCGATTCATGATGCAAAAGGTACGCTCTCAGGCATTCCGCTTGCGCGGCATAGCCCTCGAACTGCTTGTAGGCATGCGGTTTCAGGTTCTTTTGACTCCCCTCACAGGGGTTCTTTTCACCTTTCCCTCGCGGTACTGGTTCACTATCGGTCTCTAGGGAGTATTTAGCCTTACGAGATGGTCCTCGCAGATTCAGGCAGGATTTCACGTGTCCCGCCTTACTTGGGTACGCAATCAGGAGATACGCTTCAGTTTCGGTTACGGGACTGTCACCCTCTGTGGTCCGACTTTCCAGACGGTTCACCTACCGAAGCTTTTCTCCCGGGTCATCCCCATTGCGCCCCTCAACCCCGG
>DASPMI010000199.1:0-33640 GCA_035627135.1 Anaeromyxobacter sp.
CCCATGTCGTGGTAGAGCGGCAGCCACGACACGAGCGCGTCGCGGCTCCGGTCCGGCCGCGTCGCCGCGACGAGGGCGTCGGCCATCGCCCGGAGCGCGGCGTGGGTGAGCGCCACCGCCTTCGGGTCCACGGTCGAGCCCGACGAGAACTGCACGAGGGCGAGATCTCCGGGCGCGGGCAGGCGCGCGGGCGCGGGCGGCCCGGCGCGGAGGCCCTCGGCGTCCACGCACCCGAGCGGCGGCCGCGCGCGCTCGATGACGCCGCCCAGGAGCCGCCGCGTGCCGCCGCCGGAGACCACGAGCCGCGCGCCCGAGACCTGGAGCATCCGCGCGGTCGCGGCGATCCACTCGTCCATCCGCCCCAGCCGCACCGGCGGATAGAGCGGCACCGGCACGGCGCCGCACCACCAGGCGCCGAAGAACGCGTCGAGGAAGGCGGGCTCGGTCCGGAGCACGATGGCGACGCGGTCGCCGGGCGCGACCCCGAGCGCCGCGAGCGCCGCGCCGGTCCGCGCCGCCCGGTCGGCGACCTCACCCCACGCGAGGAAGGTCTCGCGCTCGTCGAGGCCGACGAAGGTGACGCCGCTCGGGTCGCCGGCGGCCGCGGCGAACGCGTGGACGAGCGTGGGCCAGCGCGGCGGCGGGAGTGGCGGTCCGCGCAGGATCACGGCAGCACCTCCGGGCTCGCGCGCGCGGCGACGAGCCGGGCGAGGTCCTCGAGCGAGCGGGTGGTGGCGCCGTCGTCGTCGGTGAGCGCGATCCGGAACCGGTCCTCGACCGCGACGACGAGTGAGAGGAGGAGGAGCGAGTCGAGCTGCCCCGCGAGCGGCGCCGCGCCGGCGGGCGGGGTGCCGAGGCGCAGGTCCTCGCGGGCGATGCGGAGGATCTCGTCGGCGACGCGGCGCTCGAGATCGGTCACGGCTGGCTCCTCGGGCCGGGGACGAGCCGCGGCATTCCGTCGAACGCCTCCCGCCACGCCGCCCCCAGCGCCCGCTCCTCGGCGCGGATCCGGACCGCGAGGAGGAGCGCGTTCGCGAGCGTCGCGACGATCGCGGTCCGCCACGCGCCGGCGGCGAGCGGGAGCGCCGCCACCTCGACGGCGACCGCGAGGTAGTTCGGGTGCCGCAGCCAGCGGTACGGCCCCGCCCGGACCGGCGGCGCGCCGGGCGGGACGAGCACCTCGGTCGTCCAGCGTTCACCCAGGGTCCGGATCACCCACCAGCGGAGCGCCTGCGCGAGCGCGACCAGGGCAGCCGCGGGGAGCGCCGCGGCCCACGGCCACCGTGCGGGGAAGAGCGCCGGCTCGGCGACGCACGCCGCGAGGAGCGCGGCGTGGAAGGCGACCATGACCGGGTAGTGGCCGCGGCCCGCCTCGATCGCGCCCTGCGCGCGGAGGCGGGCGGCGTTCCGGCGCGAGACGAGGAGCTCCGCGACGCGCTCGAGCGCGACCAAAGCCACGAGGACCCTCCCGATGTCGAGCGCGGTCACCACGCGAGGAGCACCAGCTCCGACGAGAAGCCCGGGCCCATCGCGGCGAGGATCCCGAGGTCGCCCTCCTGCGCCTCGGCCGCGTCGAGCACGTCGCCGAGCACGAACAGCACGGAGGCCGACGAGAGGTTCCCGATCTCCTGGAGCGAGCGCCAGGAGCGCTCGATCGCGGCCGGGGGGAGCGCGAGCGCCGCGGCGAACGCCTCGAGCACCTTGGGCCCGCCGGTGTGCGCGATCCAGTGCTTGATCCGGCCGCGCGTGAGGCCGTGCGCGGCGAGGAACGCGTCCACGTCCGCGCCGATGTGGTCCTTCACGATCTGCGGGATCTGGGCCGAGAGGACCACCTTGAACCCGGAGTCGACCACGTCCCAGCCCATCACCCACTCGGTGTCCGGGTAGAAGACCGAGCGCGTCGCGACGACCCGCGGCCCGCGGCGGGTCGGGTGCGTGCCGCCCGCGAGCACCGCCGCCGCCGCCCCGTCGCCGAAGAGGCCGGTGGCGATGATGTTCGCGACCGACGCGTCCTCGCGCTGCAGGGTGAGCGAGCAGAGCTCCACCGAGAGCAGCACCGCCACCTCGTCCGGGAAGGCGCGGAGCACGTCCGAGGCGCGGGCGAGGCCGGCCGCGCCCGCCATGCAGCCGAGGCCGAAGATCGGGGTCCGCTTCACGTCCGGCCGGAGCCCGAGCCGGTTCACGAGGCGCGCGTCGAGCGACGGGGTCGAGATCCCCGTCACCGTGACGAAGAAGAGGTGGTCCACGTCAGCGGGCGCGAGCCCGGCGCGCGCGAGCCCGTCGCGGATCGCCGCCTCGCCCACCTCGGCCCCGACGCGGAGGAACGCCGCGTTGCTCTTCGCGAACGAGTCGAGCGCCGCGTACTCGGCGAGCGGCAGCGCGAGGTGCCGGCCCCCGACCCGCGTCGCGCGGTGCAGCTCGGAGAGCCGCTCGAGGTTGAAGTGGTGCTTCCGCCAGTGCTCGGCGAACGCGGCGATGAGCGTCTCCTGGTCGGCGTAGTGCGCGGGCAGCGCCCGGCCGACCGAGAGCACGTGGGGAGGGTGCGCCATCCCGCCCAATGTAACCGTCGCCGGGGCGGTGCGGTCCTCTCGCGGCGCGGCCTCACCCGCCCGGGCCGGACGCGTGGAGCGGACCGTGTCCGTCGCCGCCCGCACACGCGTCCCGCCGCCCACACCCGGCATCCGGGCCGAGCAAGTGCCGGCAACTCCGGCGCGCGCGCCGGCTGCGACGCTGGCGCGCCGCTTGCCATCTGGCCCGTCCGGGAACTCGGGGTATCATCCGATGCGCCGGGGCGGGGCGGCACGTCCCGTGAACCGATCGGAGGGGGATCCATGCTCGCTGCTGCTTTGCTCTCGCTGCTGCTCTCGGCCCCGGAGGTCGCTCCCGCCCGCCAGACCGGCGTCCCGATCGGCCACGGCAAGGAGAAGCCGAAGGTCCGGCTGACGGCGCCGCAGGGCGGCTGGATGGTGGGCCGGATGCTCTCGGTCGAGGGCACGGTCTCGGACCCGACCGTCGATCCGATCCTCATCTCCATCAACGGCGACCGCTACCTGCTCCGGACGCAGAACGGCCAGTTCTCCCGGAAGTTCCCGGCGGCGGCCGGCAAGAACGTGGTCGTCGCCATGGCGACGAACCAGGGCGGGACCGGGACGGCCCAGGTCACCTGCCACGCGCAGGTCGCGCCGATGCCGCTCCGCGCCGTGCTCACGAGCGACACGGACGGCGTCTACACCGACCTCCACATCTACGAGCCCACCGACGGGTCCGAGACCGGCGGGCGCGTCGAGCTCTCGAAGATGGCCCACGTCTACTGGGCCGACACCGAGAGTCCGAGCGGCGGGACGTTCTACCTGAACGAGCAGGGCGGCGACTTCGACCAGCCCGGCTACGGCCCCTACCTCTACGTCCACCGGGCGCCGCCGAAGGGCGTGTTCCTCATCGCGACCAACTACTGGCCCTCCGGCGACAAGGCCCACACCGTCGGCACGCTCAACCTCACGCTGTTCGAGGGCACGCCCGCGGAGGCGAAGCGGACCGTCCGCATCCCGCTCGCGACGCCGGGCACGACGCGCGTGCTCGCCTGGGTGAACGTGCTCGGCCCCGGCCAGGCGGACATCTACGTCCCCGGCCAGGACCCCGCGCCGACGACCGGCTGGCCGTCGAACCTCGACGCCGTCGCGGAGCAGATTGCGCAGACGTCCGGCGGCGAGGGGGAGTAGGCGATGCGGGAGATCCTCCTCGCGGCGCTGCTCGCGAGCGCCGCGGCGGCGCCGCCCGCCCGCGCCGACGCCGGGGCGGAGGCGGTGCTCCGGCGCCTCGTCGCAGAGACCGCGGTCGCCCAGGCGCGCCGGATCGACCCGGGCTGGGAGGAGCGCCAGCGCGACTGCGCCGGCCTCGTCCGGTTCGCGTACCGGCGCGCGTTCGCGCGGCTCGCGCCGGAGCGGGTCGCGGAGGGGCTCTTCCGCGACGCCGACGGGCGGCCGGCGCAGTTCGCCGACGCGGCCACGCTGCTGCGCACGACGTTCACGCCGCTCGGCCGCGGCGAGGACGCGCGCCGCGCGCTCCGCTCGGGCGACCTCGCCGCCTTCGCGCGCGACGAGGACGGCGTGCCCGTCTACCACCTCATGCTGCTCGTCGTGGCCGACGATCCCGCCCACGCGCCCGCGCTCGTCGTCTACCACCCGGGCGCGCCGGGCGCCGAGGTGCGTTTGGGCCGGCTCGACGCGCTCGCCCGCGACGCGCCCGGCGGCTGGCGGCCCGTCCCGGAGAACCCGCTGTTCCTCGGCTTCTACCGCTTCAAGGAGTGGACCCGATGACCCGGAAGACCAAGCTCGTCGCCGCGGCGGGGGCCGCGGCGGTGCTCGCGGCCGCGGCCGTGATCGCGGTGCTGCTGGTGCGCCGCGGGAAGGACGCGTCGGCCGCCGCCGACTCCCGAACGGCGGACCCGCAGAAGCAGGTCCTCGTCGTCGGGACCGTCGCGGCGGCGCCCGCCTTCTGGGTGGACGTGCACGCGCCGGCCGCGGTGTGGAAGGCGACGCGCGAGAACCCGTGGGTGAAGAAGGTCCTCGCCGAGCCGCTCGGCCAGGGCATGGGCGCGGGCCTCGCCGCCTTCCTCGGGACGCGCGGGACCGACCTCGCCAACGCGTTCGAGGGCACGGTCCTCGACCTCGTGACGGCGAAGCTCCTCGCCGACCCGTTCCGCGTCGTCGTGATGGGCGGCGCGGAGGCGACCGGCGCGCCGGTGATCGTGGTGCCGGAGCCCTCGTCCCCGGCCGAGGCGGCGTTCGACCTGCTCGAGACCGCCGCGGCCAACGGCACGTACGAGGCGCAGAAGTGCCCCGGCGCCGACGCCCCGCTCGCGGAGGCGCTGTCCGTCTCCCGCTGGCTGGTCGCGGATCACGCCGTGTTCGCCGGCCGGATGGACGGCCGGCTGGCGCTCGCCCGGAATCCGGTCGCGGTGGTCCAGGCCCTCTGCGCCAAGCTGCCCGCGCTCGCGCCGCAGGCGGGCGTCGACCTCGCCCTCACCTTCGCGCGCGCCGGGCTCGGGCGCGAGCCGCTCCTCGGCGCGACCCTGCTCGGCCTCGGCGAGACGACCACGCTCCAGTTCGGCCTCGAGCAGGGGGCCCTCGTCCCGCGCGGCATCGCCGGCGCGCTCGCGGCGGGCGAGCGGCTCGGCGCCGCGGCCCCGCGCGACGAGCTGCTGAAGGTCCTGCCCGGCGACGCGGGCGTCGTCCTGCTCACGACGCTCAACCTGCCCGAGGCGCTCGACGGGACGACGCTCTCCGCCCACCTCGGCGGCACGTACCAGGGAAAGCGGCTCGCCCGCACCGTGGCGGTGCTGTGGAATCCCGGCCCGGGCACGACGCAGGTCGCGGTGGTCTGGCCGGAGCGGGACGCGGCCTTCCTCCGCGAGGCGTTCACGGGTCCCAACGAGCTCATCCGCGTGCAGGCCTGCGGCCACGTGGTGCTCGCCTCGACCGCCTCGCTCGCCAGCGCGGCGCAGCGGTCGTGCGGAGGGAAGTCGCCGTCGCTCCTGAACGCCGCGCCGGCGGTCGTGGCCGGGCTCCGGCAGCCCACCTCGCTCGGCGTGAACGTGAACGCCGGCCTCGTGCTGTCGCGCGCGCTGGCGGAGGCCTGGGCCGCGGAGAAGGGGAAGAGCGCGGCCTCGCCGGAGATCGAGTCCGCGCGGCGGCTCCTCGAGGAGCTGCCGTCGATGGGGCTGCGCGGCGTCGCCAAGGGCGGCGCCCTGCAGCCGGGAGGGTACAAGTCGTGATCTGGACGCTCGCTCGCAAGCTCGCCGCCGCCGCCGTCGCGGCGCTGGCGGTCGTCGCCGGCCCCGCCGCCGCCAAGCCGGTCTACCTCACCGTCCCGCGCGCCTTCGGCACGCACGAGGCGCCGACCATCGACCTCGCCTTCCAGGCGCGCGGCCCGGTGGAGCTCCGCATCCTCCAGCCCGAGCCGCTCGATCCGTTCCTCGCGAACCAGCTCGACCTCCGGCGGGCGTACGTCGCGCCGCCGGTGAAGGACAATCCGTTCCGGTATCTCGCCCGAGGGCTCAACGAGTCGCGCCTCCCGGGCACGTTCCTGTACCGCGCGCTCGGCGAGGACTTCCGGCGCGCGCTCTCGCCCACGGTGCCGGGCCGGACGGCGGAGCCCTCCGATCGGCAGGTGGTCCGGCTGCTCGAGGGGCCGGAGAAGCTCGTGGACGCGCCGCGCGGGACGAAGCTCGTGAAGCGGCTCTGGCTCAACCTCGATCTCGGCGGCACGAACCGCGACTACAGCGTCCCCGGGTTCGAGATCTGGGGGTCCGACTCGGCGTGGGAGGAGCGGAAGGTCACGCTCGATCCGCTGCCCGCCGGCATCTACCTCGTCCAGCTCGTGCAGGGGAAGGTCGAGGGCCAGGTGGTCCTCGTCGTCACCGACCTGCGCGTCCAGGTGAAGCAGACCGACGGCGAGGCGCTGGTGCGGGTCGCGGGCAAGGACGGGAAGCCGGTGCAGGGCGCCGAGGTCCGGCTCCGGACCTCCGCCGGCGCGGGCCCGGCCGGCAAGACCGACGGCCAGGGCGAGGTGCGACTCAAGGTGAAGGAGCCCCGCCTCGTGGCGGTCGTCCAGGCGGGCGCGGATCGGGCGCTCGTGGACACCGACTTCTACTCGACCCTGGCGGCGGCGCCCGACGTCTTCGTGTACACCGACCGGCCGATCTACCGGCCCGGCGACGCGGTCCGGTTCCGGGGGATCGTCCGCCAGCCGGACGCCTTCCTCTCGCGGCTCTTCCGGCCGAAGGCGCGCGAGGTGTCGGTCGCGCTCGCGCTCGCCGCGGGCGAGGTCACGGGCAAGGCGCGCGTGGACGAGTTCGGGGCGTTCTCCGGGCAGCTCGTCGTCCCCGAGGACGCCGCGACCGGCGTCGTCCGCGTCACGGCCAGCCTCGACGGGAGCCCGCACGGCGCCGACGCGCGCGTCGACGAGTACGTGAAGCCCACGTTCTACGTCGAGGTGTCGAGCGACGCAGAGACCGTCCGTCCGGGCGAGTCGATCACCGCGAGGATCCGCGCCCGCCGCTACTCCGGCGGCGCGCCGGAGGGCGCGCGGTACGAGGTGTTCCTCTACAAGGCGCTGCTCGAGAGCCCGAGCTGGGTGGACGACGCCGGCCTCGGCGCGCAGGGCAGCGCCGTCACCTACGGCAGCGCGTCCACCACCGAGGGCAAGCTCTCCGTGCCCGACCGGCTCTACTCGTCCATCGAGCAGCGCCAGGCGGCCTACAGCGAGGACCCGTGGGCCACGGCGCCGGTCTTCGACGAGAACGGCGAGGCCGTGGTGACGATCCCGGTGCCGCCGCTCGCCGCGGGCGACGAGCGGTTCCCCTGGCGCTACAGCCTCTCGGTGCGCGCGCGCGACGATCAGGGCACCTTCGCCTCCGCCGGCCGCCCCTTCTTCCTCGCGCCGAGCGAGGTGATGGGGACCGTCCGGCCCGGGGCGATGGTCACGCTCGCCGGGGGCGAGGCGCCGCTCGCGGTCCGCGCCACGACGCTCTCCGGCGCGCCGTACCGCGGCGCGACCGGCAAGGTCGCCTTCGTCCTGCGCAAGGCCGACGGCACGGAGGACGGGATCTCCGAGGCGTCGTTCACGTGCGGTGACGACGGCGTCTGGCGCGGCACCATGCCGGCGCCGAAGGCCGGGACGGTCGTCGCCCGGGTGACGCTCGCCGACAAGGCGGGCCACACCTGGTCGGGCGAGGGCTCGATGCTCGTCGTGGGCAAGAAGGGCGAGGAGTCCGTCCGCGTCCCCGCGCTGCAGCTCGGGGGCAAGGGCGACGCGCTCGTCCCGGGCGACGAGGGCGAGCTGGTGGCGCTCTTCCCGGCGGGCTGGGGTCCGGACCGCAAGGACCAGGGCAAGGTCTGGGTCACGCTCTCCGGCACCGGCATCTTCGACACCAAGGTGATCGAGGTCGACGGGCTCTCGCTCGTCCACCGCTTCCCCGTCGAGCGCCGGTTCGGGAGCGCGGTGTACGCCTCGCTCGCGTACCCGACGGCGACGGGCCGCTGGGAGGAGCGGACGGTTCCGTTCCGGATCGTGCCCCCGGAGCGCGTGCTGTCGGTGAAGGTCTCGGCGGAGCGGCCGGAGGCCGAGCCGCTCGGGCCGCAGACGCTCGCGCTGCGCGTCACCGATCACCAGGGGCGCGGGGTCCGCGCGCAGGTCTCGATCGGCGTCGTGGACAAGGCGATCTACGCCCTCCAGGGCGAGCTGCGGCCGCGGGCGCTCGACTTCTTCTACCCGCTCGTCCGGAACAACGTGGCCACCTTCACCTCGGCCGAGTTCCAGGGCTACGGCTACGGGGAGCTCCTGGCGCGCGCCTTCCAGGGTCCGGGCCACGCCTTCGCCGCCGTGAAGCCGCCCACCAAGGTCCGCGAGGTGGACACCGCCTACTGGAACCCGGCGATCGTGACGGACGAGGACGGCCGCGCGGCCGTGACGTTCGCGCTCCCCTCGAACCAGACGATCTGGACCGTGACGGCCGTGGCGGCGGACGCCTCGGGGCGCTTCGGGGAGTCCACGGCCGAGTTCACCGCGCGTGGCGGCACCGTGCTCGTCGCCTCCGCGCCGCTCTTCCTGCGCGAGGGCGACACCGCGGTCGGCTCCGTGCGGCTCTCCCGGCCCGAGAAGGCGACGAAGAAGGCGGAGAAGGGGCCGATCCAGCTCACCGTGAACGCGCAGGGCGCGCTCGCCGGCGCGGCGGTCCAGGAGGCGGTGACGCTCGCCCCCGGCGCGGAGCGGGTCGTGCCCGTGGCGCTCGAGGCGAAGCAGAGCGGCGGCGGGCGGGTGGTGCTCGCGCTCGCGGGCGGCGACCGGCCGCTCTCGGACCAGCGCGACGTGCCGGTGCGGCCGGCGGCCCTGGAGCAGGTGGTCACCGCCGCCGCGTTCGGCGGCGGGAAGCTCGAGCTCGCGGTGCCGGCGGGCGCGCAGGTCGAGAGCGTGGAGCTCTCGCTCCGGCCGTCGTCGGTGGCGCTCGCGCTCGCGCAGCTCGAGGACCTGCTCACGTACCCGCACGGCTGCCTCGAGCAGCTCGTCGCCACCACCGTGCCCAACATCGCCCTCCACCGCGTCCTCGAGACGACGGGCGCCGCGCAGGGGCTCGACCCCGCGTCGCGGGCGCTCCTCGCGGAGGCCCGCTCCCGCGCCGCGCAGGGCGTGGACCGGATCCTGGCGCTCGCGAAGCCGGGCGGCGGGTTCACCTGGTTCTCCGGGGCCGAGGAAGCGTCGGTCCCGCTCACGCTCATCGCGCTCGACGGGCTCGCGCACGCGATGGAGGCCGGGCTCGTCGCCCGCGACGACCCGCGCGTCACCGCCTCGGCCCGGTGGCTCGAGAACCTCGACGAGCTGCCGCTTCCCCTCGACGCCACCCGCGCCTGGGTGCTCGCCCGCCTCGACGGGCCGCGCCAGGCGGCCCGCGTCCGCGCCCTGCTCGACCGCATCGGCGACGCGCCGTCGGGCGACCTCTACCCGCTCGCCATGGCGGCGCTCGCCGCCGATCGCGCGGGCATCGGCAAGGAGCCGCTCGTCCACGCGCGCATCGCGGCCGCCGCCGCCCGCTCGAAGCAGGCGCTCGTCCAGCCCGCGGCGCTCCGCCTCGAGGGCGAGGACTACTACTCGTACCCGCTGCGCCGCGCCGGCATGACGGCGGTGATCGGTCACGCGGCCTCGCTCGGCGAGGTGGACGTGGCCGTCACCCGCCGGCGCCTCTTCGAGGCCCTCGGGGATCCGCGCACGCTCTCCACGTTCGAGCGGTCCACGGCGATCCTGCACAGCCTGTGGCTCGTCGAGCGCGACGCCAAGGCGCTCCGGACGACGGACGCGCCGCGCGTCGACGCCGGCGGCGGCCCGGCCCCGCGGTTCGAGGTGCGGGGCGCGGCCCGGTGGGCGCGGCTCGCGCCGGGGGTGAGGGCGGTGACGGTGGCCAGCTTCGACGGCCAGGCCGAGCTCCGCGCGCGCGTCCGCGTCCCGCTCACGAGCGTGAAGGCCGCGGCGGAGGGCATGTCCGTGGAGCGGCGGTACCACCGGCTCCTGCCCGGCGGAGAGAAGAAGCTCCTCCGGCCGGGCGACAAGCTCGCCCAGGGCGAGGAGGTCTGGGTGGAGCTCGTGATCGACGCCCACGAGGGCGACGAGTGGCGCTCCATCCGCTCCGCCTACTACGTGGTCGAGGACCCGGTCCCGGCCGGCTTCACCCCGCTCGGCGAGGACAAGGCCTACCAGGGCGCGCCGTACGAGCTCCCGCTCGTGCACGAGGCGGTGAAGCGGCGCTCGCTCTCGCCGGAGCGCGCGCTCTTCTACCTCTCGGAGCCGGCGTGGTGGAGCCGGAGCCCTCGCACGATCGGCTACGTGCTCCGCGCGCAGTTCCCCGGCCGGTTCGCCGCGCCGCCGGCGACGATCGAGGACATGTATGCACCCCGGGTGCACGGGAGGAGCGACCCGGCCGTGCTCGAGATCGTCGCGACCGGAACGAAATGAGGCTTTCGCCCGAGCCCGAGCCCGGGCCCGGTAGGCGCTGCCCCGGACGGAGCTCACTTGCCGCCCACCGCCGTCCTCGCCCTCCTCCTCGCCGCCCCGGCCTTCCGCGCCGAGGGCGGCGTGCCGCGCGAGGCGGAGGAGGCGGCCGCCCGCGCGTGGGACGCGGCCGCGCGCCTGCTCGCGGCCGAGGGGGTCCGGGCGCCGCCGGAGCCGCGGCCCATCCGGATCGTCCCGGCGCGGCTGTCGCCGGCCGAGGCGGGACGAGCTTCACCTGGCGTGCTTGCGGTCCGGCCCGAGCTCCCCGCCCCCGCGCGCGAGGCCACGCTGCGCCACGAGGTCGCCCACCAGCTCCTCCTCGAGGCCTGCCCGCCGGCGAGCGGCGACCGGCTCTTCCACGAGGCCGTCGCGCTCGTCGCCTCCGGCGAGCTCGACGCCTGGGCGGCGGGCGAGGAGCGCGGCCCCTACCTCTCCCTCGCGCGCGCGCTCGAGATCCTGGAGCACGCGGCCGGCAGCGGCGCGGCCGGCGCGCAGCCCTCGCTCGATCTCCCTCGCGCGCGGCGTGCGCTGGCGAGGCTCCTCGCGGAGGCGCCCGCGCGGGCGGGCCGGTTACCGGAGGTGCTCGCGCGCCCCCTCGCGCGCTGCGAGGTGGGCGCGACCTGGACGCCGCTGCGCCCGCAGGACCTCGCCGGTGAGATCCCGGCGGCGGACGCGCTCGTCGTGCTCTCGAGACACTCGGGCGAGGTGCTCGTCGCCCAGGGCGCGGCGCAGGCACCGCTCCCGTTCGGCTCGACGCTGAAGCCGTTCCTCCTCGCGGGCGCCGCCGGTCCCACGCCCACGCTCCGGAGCGATCCGTCCCGGACGGAGTGGCGGTGCGGCCGGCCGACGCCGCCCCGCATGGACGCTTCGGCGGCGCTCCTCCTCTCGTGCAACGGCTGGTTCCTGGACTGGGCCCGTCGGGCCCCGGAGGTCGTCCGCCTGGGCACGTGGGGCGACGCGCTGCTCGGGCTCGGGCTGTCGGGGCTGCCGGGCGACGCGGCGGAGGCGATCGGCGTGCGGCCGTCGCTCCGGATCGCTCCGGTGGGGCTCGCGCACGCGTACCGGCTCCTCGCCGAGGCGCGGCCGGACCTCCTCGACGTGCTCTCGCGCAACGCGCGCGAGGGGACGCTCGCGCACCTGCCCGCCTCCGACGCGCTGCGCGGGGTGGCGCTCAAGACGGGCACCGTGCTGGACGCCGGCGCGCGGCCGCGGCTCGGGCTCGTCGTGGCGGTCACGCCGGATCTCGTCGTGGTGACGGTCCGCGCCGGCCGCGTCCCGCGCACGTTCGCGGCGGACGTCGCCGAGCGGCTCCGGCGCGAGGCGACGCCCGCGGCCGCGGCCGCCCGCGTCCAGGTGCTCGGCCTCCTCCCCGCCGACGCCGTCGAGGGCCGCTGCGCAGGCGCGGGGTTCGTGGCCTCGCCGGCAGGACCTCGCCCGGCGCCACGGGGGTTCACCGGCATCGCCGCGCTCGCGCGGGCCGGCCCGCTCGTCTGCGCCGGCGGCCCGTGGCTGCTCCGCTATCCCGGCCTCGCGGAGGCGCGGCCGTACGCCGGCGTCCTCACCCGCGAGCCGCCGCCGGAGGCCCGCCCGCCGCGCGCCCCGGGGCCGCCGCCGACCCCGCGCGAGCAGCGCGCGCGGCGGGGCTCGGACCTCGTTCTCCGGACGGCGCGCCTCGCGTACGCGGCGGGGGTGGTCGAGGCCGAGGACGCGCGCCTCCGCGGCGAGCCGCGGATCGCGCTCGCGCGCGTCGCCGACCGGAACGGGCTCGCGGCGTCGGAGCGGCACCCCGGCCGCCCTCCGTGCGACACCACCCACTGCCAGGCGTTCCGGGGCACGGCGACGCCCCGCGCCGAGGACCGGGCGGCGCTGCGCGCGCCCCTGCCGCCGGGCCCGTGGCTCCCGTTCTCGCGGGGCGGCGACGAGCCGTGGCGCGCGGAGCGGCCGCGGGCCGAGGTGGAGCGCGCGCTCGGCCCCGGTGCGCAGGGGCTCTCGTTCGCGAGCGGGAAGGTGACGT
Source organism: Anaeromyxobacter sp. (assembly GCA_035627135.1). Lineage (GTDB taxonomy): Bacteria > Myxococcota > Myxococcia > Myxococcales > Anaeromyxobacteraceae > Anaeromyxobacter. Next base: position 12,554 of record DASPMI010000199.1, read on the forward strand.
ACATGGGCCTGGCCGGCGACCGCGAGGCGCCCTTCATGGAGCCGCAGAGCCTCCCGTGCGAGCGCCTGCGCGGCCCGCTCAAGCTGCCGTCGTGCCCCGAGCAGGCGGAGCTCCGCGGTCACGCGTGGCGCTTCACCGGGCGTGGAGCGGGCCACGGCGAGGGACTGGACGTCGAGTGGGCCGCCCGGAGCGGCCTCCGGGCCGAGGAGATCCTGCTGCGCGCCTACGGCCCGGCCGTGCGCTGAGCCGCTTCACCGGCGCGCGCCAGGGGCAGGTGGATCGTGAAGGTGGTGCCGACACCCTGGGTGGAGGCCACCTGGATCCGCCCGCCGTGCGCCTCGACGAGCCCCTTCACGATGAACAGCCCGAGCCCGAGCCCCTCGCCCTCGTGCCGGTGCCCGCGGTAGTAGCGCTCGAAGATCCGCTCGAGGTCCGCCTCCGGGATCCCGGCGCCCCGGTCCTCGATGGTGAGCCGCACCGCGTCGCCGTCCCGCTCCCCGCCGATCCGCACGGGGCCCTCGGCGTACTTGAGCGCGTTCCCGAGCAGGTTGACGAGGATCCGGTCGAGCCGGTCCGGATCGACGTCGAGCGGCGGCAGGGCGGGGTCGACGAGGTTCTCGACGCGGCTCGACTCGAGCACGCCCTGCTCCACCTCCAGCAGGTGATCGACGAACGGCCGGAGCTCCACCGGCTCGCGCGCGAGCCGCAGCCCGCCGCCCTCGAGCCGGGCCGCGTCGGTCAGGTCGCGCAGCATCCGCTCCATCCGGCGGCCGGCGAAGCGGATCGCCGCCACCGGGCGCCGGAGCCCGGGGTCGTCCGGCGCGACGCGGGAGATCCGGTCGGCCTGGAGCAGCACCACCTGGAGCGGGTTGCGCAGGTCGTGCGAGACCGCGCGCAGGAAGTCCTCGCGCTGCTCGCGCATGCGCTCGAGGCGGCGGATGGTCACGACGAGCTCGTCCTCGACGTGGGCGCGCAGCGCCTCGAGCGCGCGGTACGGCCGGAGCAGCGCCGCCACGAAGAGCGCGTCGAAGAGGAACCAGAAGCCCATCGCCAGGTAGGCGTGGCCCGCCATGTTGAGCAGGTCGTGCGGGTGCCGGTAGAGCGAGAAGCAGAGCTCGGCGACCCCCATGAAGACGAGGGCGACGGAGATCTTCGAAAGCGGCCCCTCGCCCGGGATCGAGCGGCCGCGCCGCGAGGCCAGAAGCGCGCCGGCGAACGAGCCCGCGGCGAGGGCCCACTCGTACGCGACCTTGAGGGGCGTGAGCCCCTTCCCCTCCACGAAGAACCAGGCGTGGTCCGGGGGGAGGGACGTCTCCACGGCGACGAGCGCCGCGACGAGCGCCAGGGCGCCCGGCACCAGCCAGCGCCGGTGGAGGAACGGGCTCTCGCTCTCCGGCTTGAGCCACAGCACGGCGAGCAGCGCGAGCAGGGTCCAGGTCCGGGCCGCGAACCAGTAGAAGATCCCGCGCTCGACCGACGAGGGCCCGAGGAACCCGGGCATGCCCGGGAACACCAGCAGGTGGAGGAGCTCGAGCAGGCCCATCCCCAGGAACGACGCCCCGAGGAACCGCGCCCGCGCCTCGCGGAACATCCGCGTCCCGCCCGCGAACCACTGCACCGCGAAGGTGGCGAGCGCCACCGCGCACATCGCGATCTCGAAGGCGACGTGCAGCGGGAGGTAGAAGCTCGACGACAGCGTGACCGGGTGCTCGTAGAGCCCGAGGCCGGCCAGGACCACGAACGGGGCGAGCCCGAGGGCCAGCCAGAGGGGGAAGCGCCGGGCGCTAGGCTCTGGGGTGGCGATCAAGCGGGACGACCTCGGAGGGACCTCGGGTGTGCGGGATCCGGTCCCGTTGTACCGCGGATGGCGCGCCGCTTGCCAGGGCGTCCCCGCGCGTTACGTTGCGCGCATGAGAATGGACAGGCTGACGGTCAAGGCCCAGGAAGCGATCGCCGGCGCGCAGGGAGAGGCGCGCCGCCGCGACCACCAGGCCATCGACGTCGAGCACCTCGTGCTCGCGCTGCTCGCGCCCGAGGACGGGATCGCCCGCGCGATCCTCGGCAAGGTCGGCGCCGATCCGGCGCGGCTGCTGGCGCACGTCGAGGACGAGCTCCGCACCGTCCCGAAGGTCAGCGGCGCCGCCGAGCCGTACCCGGCGCACCGCCTCATGAAGCTGCTCGACCGGGCGGACGACGACGCGCGCAAGCTCAAGGACGAGTACGTCTCGACCGAGCACCTCCTGCTCGCCGCGGCCGAGGAGAAGACGGGCGCGGGGCAGGCGCTCCGGAGCGCGGGCGTGACGGCGGAGCGGGTCCGCGCCGCCATCCAGGACGTCCGCGGCGGCGCGCGCGTGCAGAGCCCGGAGGCGGAGAGCCAGTACCGCGCGCTCGAGAAGTACGGCAAGGACCTCACCCAGCTCGCGAAGCAGGGAAAGCTCGACCCGGTGATCGGCCGGGACGAGGAGATCCGCCGCGTGATCCAGATCCTCTCGCGGCGCACGAAGAACAACCCGGTGCTGGTCGGCGATCCCGGCGTCGGCAAGACGGCGATCGTCGAGGGCCTCGCGCGGCGGATCGTGGACGGCGACGTCCCCGAGGGGCTGAAGGGGAAGCGGCTGCTCGCGCTCGATCTCTCGGCCATGGTCGCGGGCGCCAAGTTCCGCGGCGAGTTCGAGGAGCGGCTCAAGGCGGTGCTCAAGGAGGTGACCGCCGCCGAGGGCCAGATCGTCCTCTTCATCGACGAGATGCACACCATCGTCGGCGCCGGCGCGGCCGAGGGCGCCATGGACGCAGGCAACATGCTGAAGCCCGCGCTCGCGCGCGGCGAGCTGCACGCCATCGGCGCGACCACGGTGGACGAGTACCGCAAGCACGTGGAGAAGGACCCCGCGCTCGAGCGCCGCTTCCAGCCGGTGTTCGTGGGCGAGCCGTCGGTCGCGGACACCATCTCCATCCTCCGCGGCCTGAAGGAGCGCTACGAGCTCCACCACAAGGTCCGCATCCAGGACGCGGCGCTCGTCGAGGCGGCCCGGCTCTCGAGCCGGTACATCGCCGACCGCTACCTGCCGGACAAGGCGATCGACCTCGTGGACGAGGCGGCGAGCCGGCTCCGCATCGAGATCGACTCCATGCCCACCGAGGTGGACGAGGTGCGCCGCCGGATCGCGCAGCTCGAGATCGAGCGGCAGGGGCTCAAGCGCGAGCAGGACGAGGCGAGCCGCACGCGCCTCGGCGCCGTCGAGAAGGAGCTCGCCGCGCTCAACGAGGAGCTCACCGCGCTCAAGGGCCGCTGGGACGCGGAGAAGGCGGTCCTCCGCGAGCTCAACGACGCGCGCCAGCAGGTCGAGGCGCTCCGGAACGACCAGGCCCGCGCCGAGCGCGAGGCCGACTTCAACCGGGCGGCGGAGATCAAGTTCGGCAAGCTCCCCCAGGTCCAGCAGCAGGTGAAGGCGGCGGAGGCGCGGCTCGCGCAGCTGCACGCGTCCGGGGCGATGCTCAAGGAGGAGGTCAACCCCGAGGAGATCGCCGAGGTGGTCGCGAAGTGGACCGGCATCCCGGTCTCGCGGCTCGTCGAGGGCGAGGTCCAGAAGCTGCTCCAGATGGAGGAGCGGCTCGCGGCGCGCGTCGTCGGGCAGCGCGAGGCGGTGGACGCCGTCTCCGCCGCGGTCCGCCGGGCCCGGTCCGGCCTCTCCGACCCGAACCGGCCGATCGGCTCGTTCATCTTCCTCGGGCCCACGGGCGTCGGGAAGACCGAGACCGCCCGCGCGCTCGCCGAGTTCCTCTTCGACGACGAGGCGGCGCTGGTCCGGATCGACATGTCCGAGTACATGGAGAAGCACGCCGTCTCGCGGCTCATCGGCGCGCCCCCCGGCTACGTCGGCTACGAGGAGGGCGGCCAGCTCACCGAGGCGGTGCGGCGGCGGCCGTACTCCGTGGTCCTGCTCGACGAGATCGAGAAGGCCCACCACGACGTCTTCAACGTGCTCCTCCAGATCCTCGACGACGGCCGGCTCACCGACGGGCAGGGCCGCACGGTGGACTTCCGGAACACGGTCCTCATCATGACCTCCAACCTCGGCTCGGCCGAGATCCAGCGGCTCGCCGGGCGGCCCGGGGCCAACGTGGCGGAGATCCGCGAGGCCGCGCTCGAGAACCTGCGGGCGGAGTTCCGGCCGGAGTTCCTGAACCGCGTGGACGACATCGTCGTCTTCCGGCCGCTCTCCCGCGCGGACATCGGGCGGATCGTCGAGATCCAGCTCGCCCGCCTGCGGAAGCTCCTCGCCGAGCGGCAGCTCACGCTCGAGCTCTCCGAGGGCGCGCGCGAGGGCATCGCCGACGCCGGGTACGATCCCGTCTACGGCGCCCGCCCGCTCAAGCGGGCCCTGCAGCGGCTCGTCCAGGATCCGCTCGCCACCAAGGTGCTCCGCGGCGAGTTCCAGCCGGGCGACCACATCGTCGTGGACGAGGGGAAGGACGGGAGCCTGGCGTTCACGAAGGGTCAACCTGCGCCGGTGACCATGCACTAGGCTGGGCTCGTGACCGTTCCCGCTCGTGCTTCGACAGGCTCAGCACGAGCGGAGGTTTGGAGAGGCCGCTCACCCCGAGCCTGTCGAAGGGTGAGCGGTTCATCGAACAGCCTGGCGACCCGCGGCGCACGGGCATGACGCCCCGTCGGGCATGCGCTATCCTCTCCCCATGCCCTTCGACACCCCGCCGGTTTCGCAGCGCCCCGCCCCGTCCTACATGGCGCAGGACCGGAGCGACGTGGAGCGCCGCTTCATGTCCGCCGTGTACCGGTGGATGACGCTCGGCCTCGTCGTCACCGCCGGCGTCGCCGCGTACGTGGCGTCGAACGAGTCGCTCCTGCAGCTCGTGTTCGGGACCCGGTTCGCGCTCCTCGCCCTCTTCGTCGCCGAGATCGGCCTCGTCATCGCCATCGGGCGCATCTCCCACCGGCTGTCGGGAGCCGCCGCGGGCGCGCTCTTCGCGCTCTACGCGGCCCTGAACGGCGTGACGCTCTCCGCCATCCTGCTCGTCTACACCGGCGAGTCGATCACCCAGGCCTTCCTCATCACCGGCGGCATGTTCGCGGCGATGAGCGTCTACGGCACGGTGACGAAGCGCGACCTGACGAGCTGGGGCCAGTTCCTCTTCATGGGGCTCATCGGCATCGTCATCGCGAGCCTCGTGAACATCTTCTTCCGCTCCGAGATGGTGAGCTGGGTCGTGTCCTTCGCCGCGGTGATCGTCTTCACCGGCCTCACCGCCTACGACACCCAGAAGCTCCGCGCGCTCGCCGCCGCCGGCGGCGGGACGGCCGGCCTCGCCGTCAACGGCGCGCTGATGCTCTACCTGGACTTCATCAACCTGCTGCTCGCCATCCTCCGGCTGTTCGGCCGCCGGCGCTGAACGTCGAGACCAGGAAGTGAACGCCGCGACGCGATCGGGCAGGGGACCGGGCGACCCCCGGCGTCGTCACCCGGGCAGCGCGAGTTGCGGGAGCCCGCCGAGGAACGGGAGCCAGGTGAGGACGGCCGCGAGGACCAGCATCAGCCGGATCCAGAACCACCCGGCGCGGCTCCGGGCGACCTCCCCGATGGCCGCGGCCGTCCCGATGCCCGCCACGCCTGCGTAGCCGAGCGGCACGGCCTCGCCGTCCCGGAACGCGCCGCGCGGGAAGACCGTCCACACCGCGATGGTGTGGGCCACGAGCGCGAGGAAGGCGAAGGCGCTCCCGAGCTCGAGGTGGAGGAGCACGGCCGCGACGCCGAAGTAGAAGACCGCACGGATCTTGGCGAGCAGCCGCGTCGATCGCCAGTGCGCCGCCGCCCCGACGGCGGTCGCGAGGTCGAGGGCGACGCCGGCCAGCGCCCAGACCGGCCCGGCTCCGACCCAGGTCGAGGCGAAGAACGTCAACAGGAGCGTTGCCGCGAAGAAGAGGTGGAGCAAGACGACCAGGAAGTCCGTCGGCGGGTGCGCGGCGCCCTGCGGCGCGAGCGTGCTCGCCGCTCCCCGTTCGGCTGGGCAGCACGGACACCCGGCGTCGTTGGTCGGCAGGTACCGGAGCCTGCATCGGGGGCAGACCGCGTACTCCATGGCGCCTCCTCCGGTCGCAGATGCTACTCGACTCCGCGATCGAGGGGCGAAGCGGACTCCCGACGTCGTGCTCGCGGGTCTTCAACGAGCGGAGGAGCCGCCCGGCCGGGCGGCTCCCTCGTGCTGCGCTGCCTTCGCTGCTCCGGCTAGTAGACGTTCGTCGCGCGGCTGTACCCGATCACGGAGTCGTCCGTCGTGAAGCAGGTCTCGTCCCAGCCCGGCGTCGTCACGATCTCACGCGTCCAGTACTCGGTGCCGTCGCCGAACTCGTGCCGGAGGCAGCGGCTCGGGACGTCGTCCGCCGTGAGCCACTCGTAGTCCCAGCCCGGATCCGAGTAGCTCACCTGGCGGGACCACGAACCCCACTGCGTGTGGCCGGCGGGGTAGGTGTTCACGACGTACGCGCCGAACCAGTCCTGGCCGATCTGGTCGTCGGGCGTGTACCAGACGCCGTCCCAGCCCGGCGAGACGTAGCGGATGCGCTGCGCCTCCGCGCCGTTCGGGTGGAGCACGCGCTTCAGGTAGCCCCCGAGGACGTCGTCGGGCGTGCGCCAGGTTCCGTCCGGACCGGCGTCCGTGTAGAGCCCGTTGAGGACGCTGCCGTCCCAGGGGTCGTACGCCGAGGCGAACTCCTCCCAGCTCGTGATCGGGTCGTCATCGCTCACCCAGATGCCGTCCGCACCGGGGCCGGAGTGGTTCGTGCCGTACTGCTCGTCGTCGTGCTGCCACCACCAGCCCATCGGGACGTCGTCCTCGGTGAACCAGAGCTGGTCGGGGCCGCGCCCGTCGGTGGTCGTGCCGAGGGCGAACCACCGATCGGTCAGGCTGTGACCGGCCTCGGTGAACTCGACGTAGCTGTAGCCGGCCACCTCGTCGTCCTCGGTGAAGAAGACGCCGTCCCAGCCCGGGCCGTAGTGGACGCGGGTGGCGGTCTCCGGACCTTCGTCGATCCGGAACGTGAACGCCGCGTACCCGAACTGCTGGGGCGAGCGCGCCGCGACGGGGAGGACCTCGACCGCCTGGCTGTGCAGGACGCCCGGGACGACGTTGAACGGGATCGGGAGCGGCGTCTCCACGGCGCCGACGAGCTCGGGATCGACCCCGGAGCCGTCTGCGTTCGGCGCCGCGTAGATGGTCTCGTTCTGGGCGTCGACCACCAGGAACCGCGTCAGGCGGTAGCGACCCACCGGGAGCTGGACGCGCTGGCTCACGTGCGTCGGCCCGAAGGCGTAGACGTCGAGCCGCAGCATGTCGTGGACGACCTCGCCCGCCTGCGTCTCGATGGAGAGGACGACGGCGGCCGGCGGGTTCGGGTCCGCCGCGGCGGCGAGGGCCGACGCGAGCCGGCTGTCGCCGTCGCCGAGCGCGAACTGCACGTCCGCGGTCTGCGTCGCGGGCGCGGACGAGTCGCCGCCGCAGGCGCCGAGCGCCGCCGCGAGGAAGAGGCCGAGCGCGATCCGCGCCGGCGCGTACCGAGAGGCAACCATGTGATCCCCCTTCTGGCGTGGGTGATGCGAGGGCCGGGTGCGGCCCTCCGGTCCAGGAGAGGAGGGGATCGGGGGGAGGAATGTGACTGCGACCTGGCGTCAGGACGACCGCGAGGTCGCGCGCGCCAGCGCCGCTGCGATCCCGGGGTCGTCCGGCGCGACGCGGGCCGCCTGGCGCAGCAGCGTCTGCGCGACGTTGGGCTGGTTCCGCGCGAGGCGCTCCAGCGCCCGCGCGTAGAGGGCCTCGGCCTCGGGCGAGCGGCCGCCGAACGAGGGGATCGCGTCGTTGCGCGGCGCCCAGGCGTCGGCGCCGAGCATGGGCGGCGCGAACGCATCCTGCCGCGGCGCGTCGCCGAGCACGTGCTTCCACGCGGCGGGGTGGACCGAGGCCCCGCGCTGCAGGGTCGCGCGCCGGTGCGCGAGGAGCGAGAAGAACGTGGGCTGGAGCGCCGTCCACCGTTCGAGGAAGCGCTCGTGGAGCGCCTTGACCGTGGTCCCCTCGCCGATGGCGCGGACGAGCTCGAGCTGCTCGTCCGAGAGATCCACGATCAGCCGCGGCGGCGGGCCGAGCCACACCATCGAGCGGAGCGCGATCCGGTCCGGCACCCGCGGCTGCGCGCGCAGCCCGGGTGAGCTCTGGACGAGCCGCGCGAACCACGCGTCCGTCGCCTGGCGCGCGTCCGGGTCGAACGCGACGCCGAGGCGCCACGGGCTCAGGTCCGTGGTCCAGGCGACCCGCGCCGGCACGCGCAACCCGTCGGAGAGGCCGTGCGCGTACAGCCGGAGCAGGATCGGCTCCCCGCGGTGGACGAAGCGCGGGGAGGAGAGCCGGCACCCGGCCGCGCCCACGTCCTCCGTCTCCGCGTCGAACGTGCGCCGCGCCGCGGTCACCGCCGCGAGGCACCGGGCCATGACGCGCGGCGCGCGCCGGGGGTTCTCGATGTAGTCCAGCATCGGCCGGGCACCCTACTCCCCGGAGAGGCCAAGGCTGGAGAGGCGGGCGAGCGGGCGGTCGGCGGCGAGGACGAGGAGGCGCTCGCGGCGCAGGCGGGCGGGGACCCCCCGCCCCGCGTGTGTCCCCGCGGCGGCGCTGCGGCCGCGCCGGCGGCCGGTCATCTTTCTCGCGGAGGGATGCCATGGCCCCGCTCGTCGTCGAGCTGTCCCTGGACATCGACGCGCCGCCCTCGCGCGTGTGGCGCGTCCTCACCGATCCGGCCGTGACCCCGCGCTACATGTTCGGCTGCGCCGCCATCACGGACTGGAAGATCGGGCACCCGCTCCTCTGGCGCGCCCGGCGCGAGGGCAAGGAGCGGATCTACGTGAAGGGGACCGTGCTCGGGTTCGAGCCGGAGCGGCTGCTCCAGTACACGACGATCGGCGTCGGGATGGGGATCGACGACGCGCCGCGGAACTACCTCACCGTCACGCACCGTCTCACCCCGCTCCCGGGCGGGCGCACGCGCCTCGACATCACGCAGGGTGACTTCGCGGCCGCCGACGACGGCCCGAAGCGCCACCGCGAGGCGATCACGAACTGGCGCCACACCGCGGAGCGGCTGAAGGCGGTCGCCGAGGAAGGGGACGTCGAGCAGGTGCCGGTGCTCTGACGCCGCGCGCGCGGCGCTACCGCACCTTCTCGAACCGCAGCTTGACCGGCAGCGCGCCGTCGACGCCCCCGAGCTCGTCGTCGAGCTCGAGCGCCGCCAGCAGGCGCGAGGCCTGGACGGCGGCGATCAGGGACGGCAGCCGGTAGCGGCGGGTGACGACGGTCCGCTCACCCCGCAGGACGAGCCGGAGCCCGCGCAGGTAATCCTCGCTCGCGCGGTCGCCCGCCGAGGGGCGCCGGCTGGCGTCGTCCGAGACGGCGACGAGCTCGAGCTTCTTCCCCTCGAGCGCGGTGAGCGCCGCGCGGCGGAGGTCGTACCGGATCGTCTCGCCGCGGACGTTCTGCACGACCGTCACGACGCGGACCTCGTCGCGGACGACCGACGCCTGCACCTCGTACACGACGCCGCTGCCCACCTCGACCCGGTACGCGTGCGTGCCCTCCTCGGGGCTGAGCGGCATCGGGTTCGGCGCGAGGCCGGGGATCCGGTAGGCGCCCGCGGCCGGCCGGGCGAGCACGGACTTCGTGCCGCCGCAGCCGCTGAGCGCGGCCAGCGCGGCCAGGGCTGCGAACACGGCGAGGGCGGGGAGGGGGGTGCGCATCGAAGCCTCCGGTGATCGGACGCCCGGAGGAGAGCACGAGGCGCGGCGAGCGTCGAGCGCGGAGTGAAGCCGGGGCGGCTCGCCCGCGCGGGGCGGGCGAGCGGCGCTCCCGGTCGGATCACTTCGCCTTGATCCACCCCTCGGCGGTCAGGAGCTCGGCGGTGAGGACCGCGCCGCCGGCCGCGCCGCGCACGGTGTTGTGCGAGAGGCAGACGAACCGGTAGTCGAACAACGGGTCCGGCCGGAGCCGGCCGATGGTGACGCCCATGCCGTTGCCCGCGTCGCGGTCGAGCTTCGTCTGCGGGCGGGCGTCGTCCTCGAAGTAGGTGAGGAACGGCGCGGGCGCCGACGGGAGCTTCAGCGTCTGCGGCTTGCCGGCGAACGTCTTCCAGGCCTCGAGCACCTGCTCGCGCGACGGCTTGCGATCGAAGCTCACGAAGACGGCGGCCATGTGGCCGTCGGAGGCGGGGACGCGGATGCACTGCGCGGTGATCACGGGCTCGGCCGAGGGGACGATCCGGCCGTCGGCGTACTTGCCCCAGATCTTGAGCGGCTCCTTCTCGCTCTTCTCCTCCTCGCCCTTGATGAACGGGATGACGTTGTCGACCATCTCCGGCCAGCTGTCGAACGTCTTCCCGGCGCCCGAGATCGCCTGGTAGGTGCAGACGGCGATCCGCTTCGGGCCGAACGACATGAGCGGGTGGATGGCGGGCACGTAGCTCTGCAGCGAGCAGTTGGGCTTCACCGCCACGAACCCGCGCGAGGTGCCGAGCCGGCGGCGCTGCGCCTCGACCGCCGCCGTGTGCTCCGGGTTCACCTCCGGGATCATCATCGGCACGTCGGGGGTGGAGCGGTGCGCGGAGTTGTTGGAGACGACCGGCGTCTCGGCCCGGGCGTACGCCTCCTCGAGCTTCGCCGTCTCCTCCTTCGACATGTCGACGGCGCAGAAGACGAAGTCCACGGCCCCGGCGATCTTCTCGACCGCGGAGGCGTCCTGGACCGTGAGGCCCGCGGCCGCGGCAGGGATCGGGGTCTTCATCGCCCAGCGGCCCTTCACGGCCTCGGCGTACGGCTTGCCCGCCGAGCTGGGGCTCGCGGCGACGAGGCTGACCTCGTACCAGGGGTGGTTCTCGAGGAGGGCGAGGAAGCGCTGACCGACCATGCCGGTCGCGCCCAGGACACCGACCTTCAGCTTCTTCTGGCTCATTGTTGGCTCCGCCGCGGTGCGGGAAGGGGGGGAATAGTAGCACGAGCCCTCCCGGGCCCGTGAACGAGCCCGAGCCCGAGCCCGGGCATTTCGTCTCAGTCCTCGCCCGCGTCGTCCTCCGCCTCGGCGGCCGTCCCGGCTCCGTAGAAGACCTCTTCCAGGAACAGCCCCTGCGGCGGCGCGGTCGGTCCCGCGCGGGTCCTGTCGCGGCCGTCGAGGAGCGCCGGCATGGACGACGCCGCGCGCTTGCCGAGCCCCACCTCGACGAGCGTCCCCACGATGTTCCGCACCATGTGCTTCACGAACGCGGTCGCCTCGATCACCACCTCGATCCGTCCGCCCCGCTCGCCCAGCACCTCGAGGCGCCGCACCTCGCGGACCGCGTGGCGGCAGGCGCAGTCGCTCGCCTGGAAGGCGGCGAAGTCGTGGCGGCCGACGAGGTGCGCCGCGGCCTCCCGCATCGCGCGGGCGTCGAGCGGCAGGAAGTGCTGCCAGGCGTGGAGGCGCCCGAGGGGGGAGCGGATCGGGCCGTTCTCGATGACGTACCGGTAGCGCTTCCCGCGGGCGCTGCGCCGGGCGTCGAAGCCGTCCGGCTCGAGCCGCGCGGCGCGGACCGCGACGTCGGGCGGCAGGAGCGCGTTCATCCCCTGCACGTACGCGCGCAGGGGGAGCGGCGCGGGCTCGGGGAAGGTCGCCACCTGGCCGCGCGCGTGCACCCCGGCGTCGGTCCGGCCCGCGGCCGTGACGCGGCGCGGCTCATGGTGGAGCGTGGCGAGCGCGCGCTCCACCTCGGCCTGCACGGACGGGCCGTTGGGCTGGACCTGCCAGCCCACGTACCGGCTCCCGTCGTACTCGAGGACCAGCGTCACCACGGGCACGGGAGGGAGGCTAACACGCACACCCTCCCGCGCGCCGGCCCTCCCGTGATGGCGCGACGCGCGGGGGTTCGCGCTCCGGGCGCCGCGGCGGGTCCGCTACACTGCTCGTGCCGGTCGCCGGGGTCGGGAGGGATCGATGCCGTTCGATGCGCCACCTGCCGTGCCGTCCTCCGAAGCGCAGCCCTCCGGCCCCGACCTCCCGCCGGCGCCGCAGCGCTCGGCGCCCACGCCGCCCTTCGTGTTCATGGGCCTCGTGTGGCTCGCCCTGTTCGTGCAGGCGTGCGGGCACACCCACGGCGCGGTGCAGCACCTGGCAGGCCGGCCCGTCCACCTCGGCGCCATGCTCCGGGCCGGGTTCGGCCGGTTGCTCGCGGTGCTCGGGCTCGTGGCCCTCGGCGTCCTGGCGTACCTCGGCTTCGCGCTCGTCCTCGTCTCGGTGGGGGCCGTCTTCTCGCACCTGGGCGGCAGCGGCTTCGTCGCCGCGGCGCTCGCCGTGATCTCCGTCCCCTTCCTCCTCGTCCTCGGGACCGCGCTCTCCCTCACCATCCCGGTCATCGTCGCGGAGCGCGCCGGGCCCATCGGCGGGCCGCGGCGGAGCTGGGCGCTCACGCGCGGCCGCCGCGTCGAGCTCTTCGTGGCGCTGCTGGTCGTCGTGCTCGTGCTGGCGGCCGTCTTGGCAGCCCAGGTCGGCCTGGTCGTCGCGACGCAGCTCGACGCGGGCGGGATCCCCGACACGGGGCCGGCGATCTCCATCGGCCTGATGCTGCTCATGCTCGTCGTCTGGATCCTGGCCGCGCCGCTCCTCTCCATCCTGCCGGCGGTCGCCTACCACGACCTCCGGCTCGAGAAGGAAGGCTCCGCCGACCTGGCGCAGGTCTTCCAGTGACGGGGCGTGGAGCGGGGTGCGGCGCCCGGCTCGTGTAGACTCGCGCGCCGTGCCCACCCCCGAGCCGCGCCTCGCCCGCCTCGGCCCCGCCGCCGCCGCGCTCGCCACGTTCGTCCTCCACGCCGCCGCTGGCGGCCGCTACGGCCTGTTCCGCGACGAGCTCTACTTCCTCGTCTGCGGCCAGCGCGTCGCGACCGGCTACGTCGACCAGCCGCCCGGCATCGCGCTCGTCGCGCGGCTCGCCGGCGCGCTCTTCGGGACGTGGGTCCCGGGCGTCCGGCTCCTCGCCTGGGTCGCGACCGCGGGGACCGTGTACCTCGCCGGCCGGCTCGCGGCGCGGCTCGCCGGGCGCGGGCCCGCGAGCGGCGCGGCGGCGACGATCGCCGCGGTCGCGACGTTCGCGTGCCTCGTCCTGCGGGGCACCGCCCACTTCCTCTCGATGAACGCGTTCGAGCCGCTCCTGCTCGTGGCGCTCGTCCTCGTGCTCCTCCGGCTCGCGGAGGGCGAGGACCGGCGGCTCTGGGTGGCGGCGGCCGGCCTCGCCGGGCTGGCGGTCCTGATGAAGTACAGCGCCGCCGCCGTGGTGCTGGCGCTCCTCGCCGGCTTCGCCGTCTCGCCCGCGCGGCGCGCGCTGTGGAGCCGGTGGGCGCTCGCCGGCGCCGCCTTCGGCGTCCTCCTCGTCCTCCCGAACTTCCTCTGGCAGGCCGCGCACGGCTTCCCGTTCCTCGAGCTCGTGCGGACCGGCGTCCAGTACAAGAACGTCTCGCTCACGCCGCTCCAGTTCTGGGGCGGGGTCCTCCTCGAGGCCAACCCGGGCAACGCGCCGCTCTACCTGGGCGGCCTCCTGTGGCTCCTCCTCGCGCCGCGGGCGCGCGCCGCGCGGTTCGCGGGCGTGGGCCTGCTCGTCCACCTCGCCGCGCTCACCTTCGGTCACGCGAAGCCGTACTACGCAGCGGCGATCCTCCCGCCCCTCCTCGCCGCCGGAGGCGCCGCCTTCGCGACGCTCGTCCCCTCTCGCTGGACGCAGCGCGTCTATTGCGGCGCGCTCGCCGCCTCGGCGCTGGCCCTCGCGCCGCTCGCGGTGCCCATCCTGCCGGTGGAGGCCTTCCTCGCGTACCAGGAGCGGATCGGGATCCGGCCCGCTGCGACCGAGCGGCACGCGCAGAGCGTGCTGCCGCAGACGTACGCCGACATGCACGGCTGGCACGAGCTCGTCGAGGGCGTGGCCCGGGTCTACCGCACGCTCCCGCCGGACGACCAGGCGCGGGTGGCGGTGTTCGGCGGGAACTACGGCGTCGCGAGCGCGGTGGAGATCCTGGGGCCGGCGCACGGGCTCCCGCGCGGCCTCGCCTTCTCGGGCCACAACAACTTCTGGATCTGGGGGCTGCCGCCAGGTCGCGGCGATCCGCTGATCGTCGTGGGGCGCCCGGACGAGGACTGCGGGGGGCTTTACCAGCAGTGGGACGTCGCGCTGCAGCTCCCGCGGACGCCGTACGTGATGCCCTACGAGGACGCGCACACGCTCACGCTGTGCCGCGGCGCGCGCGAGCCGCTCACCGGGATCCCGCCGATGCTCAGGCACTTCGAATGATCGTTGCGGCCCCCGACCCCCCCGCGCTATATCGCTTCAACTTTCGTTGAAGACCCGAGGCCCGGAGGACCGGCGCAGCATGCCCAGCGAGCAGGTGATCCTCTCGCAGCTCGACGAGAGCTCGAAGCGCGGCGTGCGGCCGGAGCGGGCGCGCGCCGCCCTCGCGGGGGTCGCCGCCCTCGAGCCCACGCTGCGCGCGCTGGAGGCCCAGCTCGAGGAGGCGACGCGCGACGCCGAGCCGAAGCTCCAGGCCGCGGCGCGTCACCTGGTCGCCGCGGGCGGGAAGCGCGTGCGCCCCACCGTGACGCTGCTCGCCGCGGGCGCCTGCGGCGGTGATCTCGCGGCGGCGGTCCCCTACGCCGCTGCGGCCGAGCTCACGCACTCCGCGACGCTCCTCCACGACGACGTGATCGACGACGGCCCGGAGCGCCGCGGGCGCCCCGCGAGCCGCGTCCTCTGGGGGAACGCCGTCTCGGTGCTCTCCGGCGACTGGCTCCTCACCCGCGCGCTCGAGCTCGTGTCCGCGGCGCCGGCCCGATCGGCCGCCCTCCCGGCGCTGCTCGCCACCATGCGCCGCCTCGTCGAGGGCGAGGTGCTCCAGCTCTCGCTCCGCGGCACGTTCGCCGCGACGGAGAAGGACTACCTCGACGTCGTCGCCGGCAAGACGGGCTCGCTCTTCGGCTGGGCCGCGGCCGCCGGCGCGTGGTCCGCGGGGCTCACCGGCCGGATCCCCGAGGCGCTCGCGCGGTTCGGCGAGGGCGTCGGGCTCGCGTTCCAGCTCGTCGACGACGCGCTCGACTACGCCGCCGACCCGCGGCTCCTCGGCAAGCGGCTGGGGACGGATCTCGCCGAGGGGAAGGCGACGCTGCCGCTCCTCCGCGCCTGCGCCGCAGAGCCGGCGCTGCGCGATCGCCTCGCGGCGGTCCTCGAGGGCGAGGGTCCGGAGGCCGAGGCCGAGCGCGTCGCGGCGGAGGTCATCGCCGCCGTGCAGCGCGCGGGCGGCGTCGAGGCGGCGCGTGCGCTGGCCCGGCAGCACACCGACGCCGCGCTCGATGCCCTGGCGCTCCTGCCGGACGGGCCGTACCGCACCGCCCTGCGGGACGCGGCGCTCGCGCTCACCGAGCGCGCGTACTGAGCTCCCTGCGCCGCCGAAGCTCCCCCTCACGATCTGCCGCATCGGGTCAGCCCGACGGGTCCTCCCCCGTCGCGCCGGGTGTCCGAAGCCCCAGCCGCCGTGACGCAAACGAGCGGGATCCCGGACCATCGCGCGTGGCCTGGGACTTGAAGCCGCTCCCGGGTCGGGCACCGCCCGGGAGATCGTCATGCTCTACCGACTTCGGACGGGGGCGCAGCTCCTCGTCGCCTTCTCGTTCGCCCTCGCGGTCGCCGCCGCGGTGGGGTTCGTGGGGCTGGTGGGCTCGGTGGCCGTGAACCGCCGGCTCGACGCGCTCGCCGCGCGCGACATCCCCTCGCTGGGCGCCATCGGCGCGCTGCGCTCCGATCTGAACGCCGTCGCGGCGAGCATCTCCGCGACGCTCGACCGCCGCGTCCTCACGAACGCCCTGGGGCAGGCGGTGCAGGAGCTCGAGGGCCGGCTCGCGCAGATGAACGGCTCGGCGGCGGCGTACGAGGCGCTCCCCCGGAGCGCGGAGGAGGACGCCCGCTGGAAGGACGCGAAGGCGAAGTACGAGCGGTGGCGCGAGAACGTGGTGCGGTCGATCGAGCTCACCAAGCGGCGCCACGCGATGCTCGAGGACGGCCTCACCCAGGCCGACCTCGAGGTGAACTCCGTCGAGATGTCCACCTGGCAGCTCTCCCTCGCGAACGCGCCGCTGCTCGCCGAGACGGACACGGCGCTCGCCGCGCTCGCCGTCGAGGTGCAGAGGAAGGCCGCGGAGGGCCAGCGCGCCGCCCGCGCCGCGAGCGGCGCGGCGATGCTCGGCTCGCTCGTCGCCCTGCTCGTCGGGGGCGCCGTGCTCCTCGTCCTCGCGATCTTCCTCTCGCGCCGGATCGGCCGGACCGTGCGGACGCTCGCCGGCGAGGCGGCGCGGCTCCGGGAGGCGGTGGCCGCGGGCGAGCTCGGCGTGCGCGGAGACCCGGCGCTCCTCCCGGCGGAGTTCCGGCCCATCATCGACGGCCTGAACGAGACGATGGACGCGTTCCAGCGGCCGTTCGCCGTGACCGCCGAGGTGGCCGAGCGGATCGGCCGCGGCGAGCTCCCGCCGAAGATCGAGGACGCGTACCAGGGCGACTTCGACGCCCTGAAGCGGAGCCTCAACGCCTGCATCGACGCGGTGAACGCCCTCGTCGAGGACGCGGGCACGCTCGCCCGGGCGGGCGTCGAGGGGCGGCTCTCCGTCCGCGCCGACGCGGCGCGGCACCAGGGCGACTTCCGGAAGATCGTCCAGGGCGTGAACGACACCCTGGACGCGGTCATCTCCCCGCTCGCCGAGGCCGCGCGCTGCGTGGACGACCTCGCCCGCGGGCGGATCCCGCCGCGCATCGCGAGCACCTTCCGCGGCGACTTCGAGGCGCTGAAGACCAACCTCAACCTGTGCATCGACGCGGTGAACCTCCTCGTGGCCGACGCCGACGCGCTCGTGCAGGCGGCGCAGATCGGCAAGCTGGGCACGCGCGCCGACGCCGCGCGCCACCAGGGCGACTTCCGCCGCATCGTCGAGGGCGTGAACGGGACGCTCGACGCGGTGATCGGGCCGCTCACCGCCGCGGCCACCTGCGTGGATCAGATCGCCCGCGGGTCGATCCCGCCCAGGATCACCGTCGGCTACCAGGGCGACTTCGCGCGCCTCCGCGACAACCTCAACACCTGCATCGACGCGGTCAACCGGCTCGTGGCCGACGCCGACGCGCTCGTGCAGGCGGCCGTGGCCGGGAAGCTCTCGGTCCGCGCCGCCGCGGCGGAGCACCAGGGCGACTTCCGGCGGATCGTCGAGGGCGTGAACCGCACGCTCGACGCGGTGGTGGCGCCGGTGAACGAGGCCACCCAGGTGCTCGAGCGGCTCGCGCACCGCGATCTGCGCGCGCGGGCGACCGGCGACTGGCGCGGCGACCACGCCCGGCTCCAGGAGGCGATCAACGCCACCGCCGCCGCGCTCCACGACTCGATGGCCCAGGTGGCCACGGCGGTGGACCAGGTGTCCGGCGCCGCCCAGCAGATCGCCGCGTCCGCGCAGGCGGTCGCGTCCGGCGCGAGCGAGCAGGCGGCGACGCTCGAGTCCACGACCGGCTCGCTCGCGACCGTCTCCGGGATGGTGCGGCAGTCCACGGATCACTCGCAGCAGGCGAACGCCCTCGCCCAGGCGGCGCGGTCCGCCGCGGCCGAGGGCGCCCAGGCGGTCGAGGAGATGCAGGGCGCGATGGTCCGCGCCCGCTCCGCCGCCGAGGGGACCTCGCAGATCATCCGCGACGTCTCGGACATCGCGTTCCAGACGAACCTCCTCGCGCTCAACGCCGCGGTCGAGGCGGCGCGCGCGGGCGAGGCGGGGCGCGGCTTCGCGGTGGTCGCCGAGGAGGTCCGCTCGCTCGCCCAGCGCGCCAAGGAGGCCGCCTCCAAGACGGAGGAGCTCATCCGCCAGTCGGTGAAGGAGGCCGGCGCGGGCGAGACCGCCGCCCGGCGGGTCGCCGACAAGCTCGGGCAGATCGTGGGCGGCAGCGAGAAGGTGACCGCGATCATCGGCGAGATCGCCGCGGCCGCGCAGGAGCAGCAGCGCGGGATCGAGCAGGTCCGCGGGGCCGTCCACGAGATGGACAAGGTGATCCAGCAGAACGCCGCGAGCGCCGAGCAGTCCTCGGCCGCCGCCGCCGAGCTCTCCGGCGAGTCGGAGCGGCTCGCCGAGATGGTGGGGAGCTTCCACCTCGAGCGCGGCGCGGTCGCCGCGCGCGCGCGCCCCGCGACGCCGGCGCTCCCCGCGCGGCGCAGCGGCGCCAGCGGGAAGAACGGCGCCCACGGCGCCGCGGAGAAGCTCTTCCCGATGGCGGACGGCGACGCCCTGAAGGAGTTCTAGGCCCACGCGCCGCGCGCCCACGCCTTCACCGCCTTGCGGCCGTGGCGGAGGAGCTTCCGGCGGACGTGGGGGAGGCGGAGCGGGGCGAGGGCGTCGAGCGCCATGCCCCGCCGCAGCTCGGCGAGCGCGTCGGACCACCGGCCCTGGCCGGCGAGGCGATCGAAGAGGCGGACGTGCCGCGACGCGCGGAGGCGCCGGACGTGGGGCCGGACGAGGTCGCCGTGCGCCGAGGCGAGGACCTTGCCCAGCACGGCGTTCCACCCGACGTCGCCTGCGGGCATCTTGAACGAGTACCGATCCGGCAGGAGCCGCCGGACCGTCAGCCGCTCCGGGAGGAACGTGAACCGCCCCAGCGGCGCGAGGCGCAGGAAGAGGTCGATGTCCTCCGTCGTCGCGAGCGCCTCGTCCGAGCCGCCCACCGCCTCGAGCGCGGCGCGGCGGATGACGCAGCTCGAGAGCAGGGCCGGGAACCGCCCGTCGAGGAGCTGCACGAGCAGCGCCCCGAGGTCGTCCGCGGGCGGTGCGTCCGGCAGGTTCGTCCGCTTCGCGCCCGCGTACCCGAGCCGCGAGCACGACATCACCACGTCCGGGCCTGCGTCGATCGCCGAGACGTGCTTCGCCAGCGCGTCGGGCAGGAGCTCGTCGTCGCTGTCGAGGAGCATGACCAGCTCGCCCCGCGCGATCGCCGTCCCGGCGTTCCGGGCGGCGGCCGGGCCGCGGTTCTCGGCGAGGCGGAGCACCCGGACGCCGGGGCGCGCCGACTCCACCGCGGCGGCGGTCCCGTCGGTCGAGCCGTCGTCGACGACGATCACCTCCACGTCCCGGTACGTCTGCCCGAGGACGGAGTCGATCGCGCCGAGGATCACCTCGCGGCGGTTCAGGACGGGAATGACCACGGAGACGCGCGGAGCAGCCATCGCGCCGGGATGCTAGCCCGCGCGGATCCGGGCGCCAACCGCGTACCATGAGCGCGGGGTACCCGCACGCGCGGCGGCGGACGCGGCTACACTCGCGCGCGTGCAGACGGACCCGACGACGGTGGCGATCCTGGCGAACCAGTTCGGCGATCCCAAGGCCGGCGGCATGGGAGGCTTCGGCTGGGCCGCGCGGGAGACGGCGCGGGTCTTCCGCGCGTTCCCCGAGGCCGGCGTCGAGCCGATCTTCATCCACGCCGGCCGCTGGTACGAGGGCCGCGAGCTCCACGGCGTCCGGATGGTGCCGCGCGCCGGCTCGAGGCTCGGCTACCACGCGCGGGTGCGCGCTGCGCGGCCCGACCTCCTGCTCGCCGTCGACTGGCGTCCCAACTATCTCCGCGCAGTCATGGCGTTGCCGCGCACGCCGCTCGCGGTGTGGGTCCGCGACCCGCGCACGCCCGCCGACGTCCAGCGCCTCGCGGCCATCCGCGATCCGGCCGCCCCGGAGCTCGCCCCGGCCGGGCTCGAGCACATCGACTGCACCTCGCTCGCCCGCGTGGCCCAGCTGGCCCGGTTCCTCCGCCGGCGGTTCGCGCTCGTCACGCCGGAGCCGAGCCTGGCGGCGAAGGTCGAGGACACCTATGGCCTGTCGGCCGAGGTCCACCTGCTCCCGAACCCCGTCCCGCTGCCCGAGGGCCCCTTCGTGAAGAGCCCGCGACCGACGGTCGTGTTCCTGGGCAGGCTCGATCCGTACAAGCGTCCGTGGCTGCTCGTGTCGCTCGCGCGGGCGATGCCCGACGTGGAGTTCCGGGCGGCGGGGGCGCCGCACTTCGTGGGCGCCGGTGGATGGCAGCCTCCGGCCGCCCTGCCCCCGAACCTCCAGTTCCTCGGCCACGTCGACGGCGTCGAGAAGCAGCGGCTCCTCGCCGGCGCGTGGGCGCTCGTGAACACCTCCCTGCACGAGGGCCTCGCCGTCTCGTTCATCGAGGGCCTCGCGTGCGAGACGCCGCTCGCGGCCTTCGTGGACACCGGCGGCGTGGTCTCTCGCTTCGGCGTGTGCGCCGGGCCCGAGGAGGGGACGGGCGAGGCGGGCATGCCGCGCCTCGTCGCCGCGCTGCGGCGGCTCCTCGACGACGGCGCGCTCCGGGCGCGCCTCGGGCGCGAGGGGCGGAGGTGGGTGGCGGCGACGCACGGCCCGGAGCGGTTCCTCGCCGGGTTCGACGCGCTGTGCGGGGTGCTCGGCGTGCGCCGCCGGCGGGGTCGGGCAGCGGCGGCGGGGTAGAGCTCGGCGGCCGGCGCCGCGTCCTCACGCGTTCCGCCAGGCCCGCTCGGCCTGGAGCACGGCGTTGGCGAGCGGCACGTCGAACGGCCAGGAGTCCATGACGAGCCGCCCGAGCCCCTCGGCGCGCTCGCGCTTCGGCGGCAGCTCGCCGCGCTCGAGCGCGGCGAGGTAGCCGCGCAGCGTCTCGATGCAGGTGTCGAGCTGGGCGGGGGCCAGCTGGTACCGCGGGGCGCGCCGCTCCGCCTCGACCTCGACGAGGGCGACCTGGATGAGCTCGCGGGCCCGGTCGCGGCGGGAGGGTTCCATCGGGGCGCCTAGACTAGACGGGCAAGCGTGAATTGGGAACCGGTCTGACGCGGCGGGGTGGGGGCCCCGCGCGCAGCGCGGGGGAGGGGCAGAGCCCCTCCTCGCTGGGTGCCGCGCAAGCCGCCCTTCCTCAATCCGTATGATCTCGGCGGCGCAGCGCGGCGGGACCCAGCGCGGCACGGGTGGGGCCCCGGCGGCTTCGCCGGC
>DASPMI010000200.1:0-4118 GCA_035627135.1 Anaeromyxobacter sp.
GAGCCCCGCGCGGACGACGCCCGGGCTCTCCGCCACGAGCGCCGGGAGCTTCGCGTCGGTGGCGGCGAGGAGGTCGCGGACCGAGAGCGGGCACGCGTCGCAGCGCGCGGGCAGCCGGCTCACGACGCTCGCGGGGCGGAAGGCGAGGACGGGCGAGAGCACGGGAGCGGTATAGCACGGGGGGAAGCGGGGTTCAGGGCTCGCAGGAGGCTACGGGCTACAGGCTCCAGGGACCTGCGCGGAGCTTCTCCTGGAGCCTGAAGCCTGGAGCCCACCTCTCAATGCTCGAGATCGTAGACGTGCCCGTACGCGCTCGACTCGATCTGGAGCGTCGTGTGATCGATGCCGAACCTCTCGCGCAGCTCGCGCTTCACCTCGTCCAGGATCTCGTCGTTCCGCGGCCCGATCTCGTCCGGGTGGACCATGAGGTGCGCCGAGAGCGCGTGGAGGCCGCTGGAGATCGTCCAGACGTGGACGTCGTGCACCGCGCGGACGCCCTGGCACCGGGCCATGCACGCGGTGACCGCGGCGACGTCGAGGTGGCGCGGCACCGACTCCATGAGGATGTCGGTGATCTCGAGCACCAGGCGGCCCGCGCCCCAGAGGATGAGCCCGGCGATGCCGAGCGAGAGCACCGGGTCGACCCAGCCGAGCCCGTCGCGGAGCGCCATCGCGCCCGCGCCGGCGAGGATCGCCACCGACGAGACCGTGTCGGAGAGGACGTGCAGGAACGCGGACCGCGCGTTGAGCGAGTGCTCGCGGTGGAGCAGGCCGAGGATCGCGAGGTTCGCGACCAGGCCGAGGGCGGCGACCGCCGCCATGAGCCCGAGCTGGACCGGCGGGCCGGGGTCTCGGAGCCGCTCCACCGCCTCCCAGGCGACGAGGCCCGCGAGGAGGAACAGCGCGGCGACGTTGACCTGCGCGGCGAGCACCTCCACCCTCCGGTACCCATACGTCCGCTTGTCGTCCGCGCGACGGCCGGAGAGCCACGCCGCGAACAGCGCGAGGCCCAGCGCGCCGGCGTCCGTCAGCATGTGGCCTGCGTCCGAGACGAGGGCGAGCGAGCCCGAGAGCCACCCGCCCACGGCCTCGGCGATCATGATCGCCGAGGTGAACCCCAGCGAGAGGGCGAGCCGGCGCACGCTCGCCCGCCCGGCGGCCGGGTGCGCGCCACGGCCGGCCGGCGCTGCGCCGCCCGGCGCGAGCTCGCCGGCCGGGTGCTCGCACCGGTGGCCGTGCGCCCCGTGGAAGTGGCCGTGCGTCATTTCCCCTTGAACCTCCCGTGCAGTGTACTCCATGCTCCCGGGCTCCCGGACCCGGGAGCAGACCGGACGGGCGCACGCGGGCCGCGCGGCCCCGGTGGCGAGCGAGGCCCCGACACGATGGACAAGACGGTGCACACGGCGACCGGGCGGGACGGGACGCGCCTCCACTGGACCGAGACGGGCGCCGGGGCTCCGCCCGTGGTGCTCACCGACGGCGTCGGGTGCGCCGGGTTCGTGTGGCGGCACCTCGAGCCCGAGCTGGCACGCAGGAACCGCGTCATCCACTGGAACTACCGCGGCCATGGGCGCAGCGCCAAGCCCCGGGAGGCGCACCGGGTCACGCTCGACGACGACGTCGAGGACCTGCTCACGGTGCTCGACGCGGCCGCCGAGCCCCGGGCCGTCGTGTGCGGACACTCCATGGGCGTGCAGGTCGCCCTGGAGGCACACCGCCGGGCCCCCGAGCGCATCGCCGGGCTGGTGCTCGTCTGCGGAGCGTCCGGCCACCCCATCGACACCTTCCACGACTCGAAGGCGCTGAAGCACGCCTTCCCGTTCGCGCGCAACGCGGTGGAGAAGCACCCCACCCTCGCCCGCCTCGTCTTCAAGGCGATCGTGCCGACGGAGTTCGCGCTGGAGCTGGCGCTCGATCACGAGGTGAACCGCGCCCGCGTCGATCGCGCCGACCTGGTCCGCTACTTCGCCGACCTCGCCGAGGTGGACCCCGTCCTCTTCGTGCGGATGCTCGCGTCGGCCAACGAGACCGACAGCTCCGACCACCTCCCGGACGTGGACGTTCCGACGCTCATCATCGCCGGCGGCAACGACACCTTCACGCCCGTGCGCCTCTCCCGGGCGATGCACGAGGCCATCCACGGGAGCGAGCTCGCGGTCGTGCCGCACGGCACGCACGTGACCCCGCTAGAGTACCCGTCGGCGGTGGCCCGGATCATCCGATCGTTCCTCGCGCGCCGGTTCGCGCCGGACGCGGAGCCGGACGCCGGCGCGCGCGCCCCGCCGCGCGCCCGGGCGCGGCGCTCCCCTGCGAGCCCGGCGCGCCCGCGGCGCTCCCGGAAGGCCACCCCGTGAGCCGGGCGCGAGCGCGCGCCGCGCTCCTCGCCCTGGCGGTCACCCTGGCCGGCGCCGCCCGCGCCCAGCCCTACGATCCGGCCTACCGCTGGCGCACGCTCGAGACGCCGCACTTCCGGGTCCACTTCCACCAGGGCGAGGACGCGCTCGCCTCGGAGGTGGCGCGCGCCGCGGAGCGCGCGCACGAGGTGCTCGTGCCGCTCCTCGGCTGGGCGCCGCGGAGCCGCACCGAGGTGGTCCTCTCGGACGACAGCGACGACGCCAACGGCTCGGCGACACCGCTGCCGTACAACACCATCCGCCTCTACGCGACGCCGCCCTCGGAGCTCTCGGAGCTCAACGCCTACCGGGACTGGGTCACGAGCCTCGTCTTCCACGAGTACGTGCACATCCTGCACCTCGACCACGTGGAGGGCCTCCCGCGCCTCGCGAACGGCCTCTTCGGCCGGCTCCTCCTGCCCAACGGGCTCACGGCGCCGTGGCTCCTCGAAGGGCTCGCGGTGCTGCACGAGGCGGACGGCACGCCGGGGGCAGGCGTGGGGCGGAACCGGAGCGCCCTCCACGCGATGTACGTGCGATCGCTCGCGACCGAGCCGCCGGGGTTCCCGCGGCTCGACGAGGCGTCGAACCCGCCGCTCGCGTTCCCGCTCGGCGTCGAGCCGTACCTCCTCGGCGGCCGGTTCCTGGAGTTCCTCCAGGAGCGGAGCGGCCCGGAGGCGATCCGCGACTACCTCTCCCGGCAGAGCGCCTGGGTCTGGCCGTACGCGCCCAGCCTCGCGGGCGCGCCGGTGTTCGGCGCCAGCTTCCCCGCGCTCTGGAAGGAGTACGCGGCCCGCGAGGAGGAGCGCGCCGGCGCCGTGCTGGAGCGGATCCGTTCACGCCCGGTGACACGGCCGGTGCGGCTGACGTTCGGGGGCGGCCGGACGGGCTGGCCGCGGTGGACGGAGGGCGGCGCGCTCGTCGCCGTCCGGCGGAACCTCGACGAGTCGCCCGCCGTCGTCCGCGTGACGGCCGACGGCAAGCCGGCCGGCGAGCCGATCCGCGTCCTGGGCCTCTCCGGGCTCGCCGCCGGCGGCGGCCGGGTCGTCGTCTCCAGGGCGCAGGTCCACCGCGAGCGGCGCCTCTACGACGATCTGTACGAGCTCGAGCTCGCGACGGGCGACCTGCGCAGGCTCACGGAGGGCGCACGGGCGAGCGATCCCGCGCTGTCGGCGGACGGCGCCTGGCTCGCGTACGTGCGCCGCGTCGGGCCGGGCCGGCTCGCGCTCGTGCGCCGGCGCACCGGCGGTCCCGAGGAGATCGTGTTCGCCGCGCCGGGCGCGGAGGTGTTCGCGCCGGCGCTCTCGGCCGACGGGAGCACGCTCGCGTTCGCCGTCCAGCGCGCCGGGCGGCGCGACATCGCCGTCGTGCGCGACGGCGCGCCCGCCGTGGCGGTGACCGACGACGCCGCGCTCGACGCGAGCCCGGCCTTCACGCGGGACGGGAAGTGGCTCCTGTTCTCGTCCGACCGCGGGGGCGTCTACAACCTGTACGCCGTGGCGCTCGAGGAGTGCCTCGCCGCTCGTGCCGGCGGTTGCCCCCTCCGCCAGGTCACGAACGTCGAGACCGGCGCGTTCCAGCCCTCGATCTCACCCGACGGCAAGACCATCGCCTTCGTCACCTTCACGCGCGCCGGCTACGACCTCGCGACGATCCCGTTCCGGCCGGAGGAGTGGCTCGCCCCCGAGATCGAGACCCCCGTCCCCGACTCCGTCCCCGTCCCCG
>DASPMI010000201.1:0-32944 GCA_035627135.1 Anaeromyxobacter sp.
CTGGAGGTCCTCGCGAGCCCACGCCTCGGCGTCCACCGGCTCGTCGTCCCGCTCCCGCAGCGGGACCCCTGGAGGTGTCGCGTACGCGTCCGGTTCCATGGCGCTCTCCGCGCACGGATCTAGCTGCGCGCGGGCGCGGACGCCGCGCTCGGGAGGGCGACCGTCCTCGAGCGCGCCCGATCCTGCCGACGCACCCGCGTGCGTGCACCCGCGAGCGTCCGCGGTCGTGCCGCGCTCCGAGCGACCGCGCCGGGCCGGGCGTGCGGACGCCGCGTCACCCGCAGACGATCGCGCCGTCCTTCTCCACGCACTTCATGTCGCGGAGCTGCTGCTGGTAGCGGCGCTCCACGGCGGCGGGATCGAGCTGGACCCCGGTCGTCTGGCGGATGGCGCGGGTGTGCGCCGTGTTCTTCATCGTGCCGGGGATCGGGAGGCCGTCCGCGTCCAGCTCGGGCTCGTCGCCCGGTTCGCTCGGCGCCGGCGCCGCCTCGGCGGGGGCCGCGTCGGCGGACACAGCGGAGGCAGTCGCCGCCGGCGGGAGCATCGGCGCGATCGTCGGGCCGGGCTCCACCACCGTGACCCCACCGCTCACCTTGCGGGCCGTGGCGCGCCGGTCGTCCGGGACGTCGGCGCCGCTGCCGTAGTGCGTGGCGCCCTGCGCGTCCGTCCACCGGAAGATCGCGCCCTCCTCGTCGAACGGGCTCGCGGCCTCGGACGTCTCGGGCGCGGGCGCCGGGTCCGTCACGGCCGGCTGCGGAAGGGACGGCTCCGCGGCGGAGGGCGCGGGCGGCGCCGCCGCCACCGGCGGCTCCTCGGGGGAAACGGTCGGGCCGACCGCCACCTCCGCCGTCGCCTCCGCCTGGAGCTCCTCGCTCACGGCCGGCGCGCTCCGGCGACACGCGCCGACGCAGGTCACGAGGATCAAGGCGAGGAGCCAGCGCACGGAACACCTCCTCCCGGGATCGTAGCACGGCGGGGTGCGACGGCCGGGGCCCCGCCTGCGCACATCCCCCGCTCCATCCCTCTTGGGGCAGCACGCTCACTTCGTCGATCCCGGCGGTCTCCGTTCGACCAGAGGCAAGACCCGAGGCCGCGCCGCCCGGCGCGCAGGAGGACCCGTGAAGTTCCTCGCCCTGCTGTACATGGACCACGAACGGTGAGCGCCCTCTCCCCCCGCGAACGGCACGAGCTGGGGGTGGAGTCCGCCCGCAGCGACGAAGCGCTGATGCGCGCGGGGAAGCTCCTCGCCGCCGACGCGCTGGCTGCGCCGCAGACCGCCGTCTGCGTGCGCAAGCGTGGAGGCGCGCTCTCCGTCACCGACGGCCCGTTCGTCGAGACCAAGGAGCACCTGGGCGGCTTCATGCTCCTCGAGGTGCGCGACCGCGAGGAGGCGATCCGGATCCTGACGACGGACGATCGTTTCCTCGACCTGGGGACCACGTTCGAGCTCCGGCCCATCCACGACTACCGCGCGGAGCTCGCGCGGCCGCCGGCGGGCTGAGTCAAGCCGCGAACGCCTCGAGCTCCGCCGCCGTGCGCGCGAGGATGCCGTGGATCACGTCCGGCGCGACGTCGCTCGCGCAGAACCCGATGGAGAGCGTGAGCGCACCGCGGAAGCTGCTGGCGCACACGAGCAGCTCGCGCCCGAGGGCGATGGTCCCGAGGAGCTGCGCGTCGAGGAGCGGCGGGGTTCCCGTGGCGAGCCGCTCCGGCTCGAGCACGCCGACGTTGCTGAGGAGGACGAACGTCGCGTCCACCGGCGCCGGCGCGGGACCGCGATCCGGCGCGCCCGCCCATTGCCGGAAGGTCCGGACGAACGCGGCCTCCGCGCCGAGCGCCTCCTCCAGCGTGAACGAGGCGCGGAGGCGCGCCATCGCCCGCGCGGTGTCCGCGAGGGCCGCCTCGAACGCTCGCGCGGGCCCGGCCCGCAGCTCCGGGAAGTAGCCCTGGAACAGGTTGCAGAGCACGTCGCGGCGCTCGGGCGGGAGCCGCGAGCGCAGATCCGAGGAGATCATCACGGTGACGGGCTCGCCCGCGCGCGCGGTGCAACGCGGCTCGAGCGCCCGCACGAGCGCGGTCAGCACGGCGTCGGTCAGCGTCGCGCCGAGCGCCTTGCCGCGGGCGCGGACCGCGGCGACCGCGGCGGCCTCGAGGACGTGGACGGCGTGGGCGGGGCGCTCGTTGGCGAAGCCGGACCGCGGGAGCGCGTACGTGAGCGGCCGCGGCGCGGGAGGGCCGTCCGGCGGCGGCGGCGGCTCCCGGCCGGCGAGGCCGGCCAGGGTGCGCGGCGCGAAGCCGGCGCGCGGCGGCGGGAGCGGCGCCCCCGCGGCGACCCGCCGATAGCGATCGGCGAGCCGCTCGACGAGCGCCTTCGAGCCCCCGCCGTCGCACAGCCGGTGATCGACGCGGAGGCAGAGCGTGTCGCGCCCGGCGGAGCGGACGACGCGGAGCTGGAAGTACGGGCCGTCCGGCCGGACGTCGAGCCCTGCCAGGAACGCCGCGACCGCGGCTTCCCCCTGCTCGGCCTCCTCGACCTCGCAGGGCGGGATCGCGTCGTCGAGCGCGCGCACCTCCCAGCGGGCGTCGAACGGCCGCGGCTCGACGAACCGGGCGCGGAGGATCGGATCCTCCTCGACCACGGCGCGGACCGCGCGCCGCAGGACCTCGAGGTCGAGGGCGCCTCCGAACCGGAGCACGAGCCGGATCTGCTGGTCCGAGCCCGAACCGGCGCCGGTGCCGCGGCCGCGCTGGTAGAAGTAGTCCCTCGGGGCGGCGGCGACGGAGCGGGGCACGCGCGGTCACTCCTCGGGCGCCTGGAGCCGGACGTCGACGTCGCGGCGCTCCCCGTCCCTCCACACGCCGAGCCGGACCAGGTCCCCCGGCTTGTAGGCGCCGAGGCGGCCGAGCAGATCGCTGCCGCTCCGGACCGGCTTCCCGTCGATCGTCTGAATGACGTCGCCGGGCACGACCCGTCCACCGCGGCCACGCTCCGCGCCGCGGAGCCCCGCCTCCGCCGCCCCCGTGCGGCGGGCCACCCGCGCGATGAGCGCGCCCTCGATCCCCATCCGCCGCACCAGCGCGGCGTTCACGGCGTCGTCGACGAGCTGCACGCCGAGCACCGGGCGGACCACCCGTCCATGGACGATCAGCTCGGGGATGATCCGGTTGACCGTGTCGGCCGGCACCGCGAACCCGATCCCGGCGTTCGCGCCCGAGGGGCTGTAGATCGCGGTGTTCACGCCGACGAGGCGGCCGGCGCTGTCGAGCAGCGGGCCGCCCGAGTTGCCGGGGTTGATCGCGGCGTCGGTCTGGATGACGTCGAAGATGGTGGCGCCGCCCACGCTCTGGATGGAGCGGCCGAGCGCGCTCACGATCCCGCTCGTGAGCGAGAAGTCGAGGCCGAAGGGGTTGCCGATCGCGAACACCTTCTGGCCCACGCGCAGCCGGGCGCTGCTCCCCACGGGGAGCGGTGCCAGCTTCTCGCGCGGCGCCTCGATGCGCAGCACCGCCAGGTCCTGCTCGGGGGCGACACCGACCACCTTGGCCGGCCATTCGTCCTGCCCGAGCGTGACCGTCGCGCCGTCCGCGTTCTGCACGACGTGGAAGTTCGTGACGACGTGACCCCGGTCGTCCCACACGAACCCGGAGCCGGTGCCCGCGGGGAGCTCGGTCACGCTCCGGGACCAGAGGTCGA
Source organism: Anaeromyxobacter sp. (assembly GCA_035627135.1). Classification (GTDB taxonomy): domain Bacteria; phylum Myxococcota; class Myxococcia; order Myxococcales; family Anaeromyxobacteraceae; genus Anaeromyxobacter. The sequence continues at coordinate 3,695 of DASPMI010000201.1, forward strand.
CCTGCTCGACGCTCGTCGTGATGAAGCAGACCGAGCGCGAGGCGCGCTCGAAGAGCGCGATCGTGTGCCGCTCCTCGGCGTCGAGCTCCTCGCGCCGCTCCGGGGGGCGGTCCATCTGCTGCGCGGCGGCCGGGGCCTCCGCCGCCGGCGCCGGCGGGGACGCTCGTCGCTGGACGGCGAACGAGAGGAGCGCCCCGGCGACGAGGCCCAGCACCGCCGTCGAGGCGAGGACGAACCGGGTTCGGGTCTTCATGTCGGGTACTTCTTGTCGGGGCCGTCCTCTTTCTTCTCGACCTTCGTCGGCGCGGAGCGGCCGGAGTCCGAGCAGGTGCTCCAGGAGGTCTCGAGGCTCCTCCAGGGCCACCCGGACCGGCACTGAGCGGCGCGCGCGCGACGGCTAGGCGGTCGCCCGCCGGACCATCGCCGGCGCGAGGAGCAGCCGCTGGGGCTTGGCGAGGATCTCGGCGGTCGCCCGCGTGGCGAGGCGCCAGGCCTCGCCGGCGATCTCCCCGAGCGGCTGGCGCACGGTGCTGAGGGGCGGGTTCGAGACGCTCGCCAGCTTGTGATCGTCGTAGCCGACGACCGCGAGCCGGGTCGGCACCGGGAGCTTCAGCTCCCGCGCGGTGGCGAGGAGGCCGGTCGCGCAGATGTCGCCCGCGGCGCAGAACACCGCCTCGACGTCGGGCCGGGCCCGCACGATCGCGGCGAGGGCGTTGACGCCGTCCTGGCGCGAGTAGTCGGGGGCCTCGACGACGTCCTTCTCGCCGAAGGGGATCCCGCGCTCCGCGAGCGCCTTCTGGAACCCCCGCATGCGCTGGAGCGCGTTGTAGCCCCCGTTCGCGTGCAGCGGCCCGGAGACCATCGCGCAGCGCCGCCGGCCCGCCTCGGCCAGGAACCGTCCCGCGACGTACCCGCCGGCGAAGTTGTCGGACGAGACGGTGGACGCGCCCTCCTGCTCCTCGTCGACGAGCACCACCGGCACGCCCGCGGCGTGGAAGATCGCGACGGTCTCGGCGTCCGGCTGGACGCAGATCCCGATGAGCGCGCGCGGCCGCTCCGCGCCCTCGAGCAGCCGCAGCAGGTGGTGGCGGACGTACTCCGGATCGTCGCGCAGGACGATCTCGCACTCGATGACCCGCTGCCCGGGGCCGACGTGCTTCTGCATGTGACCGTACATGAGGCCGGTGAACCCGGTCCCGAACCGCTCCGTCGCGACGGCAACTGGCTTCTCCATGCCGCTCCTTCCTGGCGGGCCGCGCGGCCCTGCGCGGAGGGGTGAAGCATTTCCCGCGCCCGCGGCGATCGCCGCGGCGCGGCCTGCGTCCGCCCCACGCCGGCGGGTGCCCGGCGCATCGGGGTGTCCGCGAACCCGTCGCCGCGCTCGACACCCCCGGGTGTTCACTGGCTGAAACGTCGCAGGCCGTCCCCCGTTTCCAGGTCACGCGGGCCTCAGGGGAGCCGATCCGTCGCTGGCATCCGGCATGCTGCTCCACGCGCTCGGGAGCGGATCCTCGAGAAGGAGCGTACGTGTTCTTCACCCTCACCACGCGCACCCGGACCCTGATCACCCTCGCTGCGCTCGCGGTGCTCACGGCCGTCGCCGTCGGCGCGGCCGCGCTGTCGCTCTCTGGCGCGGCGCGCGTGGCCGTGGTGCTGGCGCTCCTCGCGCTCGCCGGAGTGGCCGGCGCGTCGGTCGCGGCCCTCTCCCGGAGCACCGCCCACATCGTCGGGCTCGTCGGCGAGCGGCTGGACCGGCTCGCGCGCGGCGACCTGCCGGAGCCGCTCGCGAAGTCGCCGGACGCGGAGCTCGATCGCCTCCGCGCCAGCCTCGACGCCGTCGCCGGCATCCTCCATGGGTTCATCGCCGAGATGGACCGGATGAACGCGGCGCACCGGGAGGGCGACATCCACGCCGAGATCGACATCACGCGGTTCCCGGGCGACTACGCGACGATGGCGCTCGGCGTGAACGAGATGGTGCACGCCCACGTGGCGCTGCAGAAGCGGGCGATGGCCGTCTTCGGGGAGCTCGGGCGCGGCCGGTTCGACGTGCGCCTCGACCCCCTCCCCGGCAAGAAGCGGTTCATCAACGAGGCCGTGGAGCGCGTCCGCCACAACCTCCAGACCCTGATCGCCGAGATGAGCCGGGTCACCGCGGAGCACGCACGGGGCGACGTGGACGCCGCGATCGACGAGGCGCGGTTCCCCGGCGACTTCCGGGCCATGGCCCACGGCGTGAACGAGATGGTCGGCGCGCACCGCGACGAGAACCGGAGGGCCATGGCCGTCTTCGCCGAGCTCGGCCGAGGCAACTTCGACGCCGAGCTCGCGCCGCTGCCGGGCAAGAAGCGGTTCGTGAACGAGACGATCGAGCAGGTGCGGGCCAACCTCCGCGCGCTGGTCACCGACGCCGCCGCCCTCTCGCGGGCCGCGGTCGAGGGCCGGCTCGGAGTCCGGGCCGACGCGAGCCGCCAGCCCGGCGGGTTCCGGACCATCGTCCAGGGCGTGAACGACACGCTCGACGCGCTGGTCGCGCCGGTGCGGGAGGTCGCCGACGTGCTCGGCCACCTCGCGCAGGGCGACCTCTCGGCCCGCACGGACCCGACCCGGTACCGGAACGACGCGCGCGCCCTGCTCGAGAGCGTCAACCAGACGCTCGCCGCGCTCCTCGCCCCGGTGAACGAGGCGACCGGCGTCCTCGCGGCCCTCGCGCGGCGCGACCTCCGCGCCCGCATGAGCGGCGCCTACAGCGGCGAGCACGCCGCGATGAAGGACGCGCTCAACCGGACGGCCGACGCGCTGGACCGGGCGCTCGGGCAGGTGGCGGACGCGGCCGAGCAGGTCTCGAGCGCGTCCGAGCAGATCGCGAGCTCGTCGCAGGCCGTGGCCACCGGCGCGAGCCAGCAGGCGGCGAGCCTCGGCGAGACGACCGCCAGCGTGTCCGCCATCGCCACCCTCGCCCGCCGGACCGCCGACCACGCGCAGCACGCCAACCGGCTGGCGCACACGGCGCGCGAGGCGGCCGCGCAGGGCGCGCGCGCGGTCGAGGAGCTGCGGGGGGCGATGGGCAAGGTCCGCGCCTCGGCCGAGGGCACGTCGCAGATCATCCGCGACATCAACGACATCGCGTTCCAGACCAACCTGCTCGCGCTCAACGCCGCGGTGGAGGCCGCCCGGGCGGGCGAGGCCGGGCGCGGGTTCGCCGTGGTGGCCGAGGAGGTGCGGAGCCTCGCGCAGCGCGCGAAGGACGCCGCAGGCAAGACCGAGACCCTCATCCGCCAGTCGGTCGCCCAGACCGGCGACGGCGACGCGGCGAGCAGGCGGGTGGCGGAGAGGCTGACCGAGATCGTGGCCGGCGTCGACGAGGTCACGGGGATCGTCGCCGAGATCACGGGCGCGTCGCGGGAGCAGGCGAGCGCGATCGAGCAGGTCACCCGCGCCGTCGGGGAGATGGACAAGGTCACGCAGCAGAACGCGGCGAGCGCCGAGGAGTCCTCGAGCGCCGCGGCCGAGCTCAACGGCCAGTCCGAGGAGCTCGCCGCCATGGTGAGCTCGTTCCAGCTCACGCGGACGCCCCACGCGGCGCGGGCGGCCGTGCCCGCCCCGCGGCGCAGCCGGAGCGGTGCCGCCGTGCGCGCGCTCCCGCTGGAGCGCGACGAGGCGGCGGCGGACGCGCTCGAGGGCTTCTGATCGATGACGCCCCGCGTGGGCGGAGGGGCGGCGGGAGCCGCCCTCCTCCACGCGCGCGGCGCTGCGTCACCTCACGGCGACGGCGAGGTGCCGGTGCTGCTCGACAGCGCGCTCGACGCGTTCGCCGCGGAGTCGAGCGCCTTCTGCGCCACCTCCAGCGACGACGCGAGCTGGAGCCGGTTCTCTTCGCGCGCCTGGTCGACGAGGTCGCCGAGCGTGGACGCATGCGTCTGCGCGTCCGACTGCGCCGTCGAGCCGAGCGACTCCGAGGCGCCGGACGACTCCTCGGAGGACCCGGTGGACTGCGACGTCTCCGCCGCCGCGGTCGCGGTCTCCGTCGTGCCGTACGAGGGCAGGTCGCTGGAGTCGGCGCCCATTGAGCCCGTGGCGGCGAAGCCGCCCTCCACCGCGTCCCCGAGCTCGAACCCGCTCTCCTGCGCGCTCCTCAGGAGGTTGAACTCCGCGATCGACCGGGCGTCCGCCACCTGCTTGGCGGCGTCGGCCATGGCCGCGTCGCCCGACTGCGCCGCCGCCTGCGCCTGCTGCATCGCCCGGCGGTTCTCGGTGATGAGCTGGCGGATGCTGTCCCCGAGCTGCCGGCTGTCGCCCTCCACGTTCGACCGGGAGTGGTAGTAGCCCTGCGCCACCGCAGAGTCGTTCGGGACCTCGGTGCCGAGCGTCCCCGGGCCGCCGCTGCCCGCCGTCGGGCCGGTCGACGAATAGCCGATGCCGTTCGCCGCCTGCCCCGCTGCGTCTCCGGGCGCGAGCAGGGCGAGCGCCGCGACCACCCCCAGCGCGTACATGCTCCTCGTTGCGAAAGTCTTCACGTAGACCCCTCCTCGTACGTTCGGTGAGACCGCAAGCATGGTGACCCGGCGCGTCCGGCGCACCGGACGCGGGGTGAAGCCGCAGCACGGAAGGCTCCGGCGGGATCGGCCCGCGGCTCCGCGGAGCAGCGGCGCAGGGACCGAGGGCCCCCGGGACCCGGGCCCCTCAGCCGCGCCGCCGGCGGAGCGCCGGCCCGAGGATGAGCACCACGCCGACGGCGATGAGCACGACCGCGATCGCGACGCGGGAGCGCTGGAGGCCGGCCAGGGAGACGACCGCCACGGCGGTGAGGATCGTGATCGGGACGAGGAGGCTCGTGTTGCGCGTCGCGAGGAAGAGGAGGAACAGGCCGAACGCCGGCGCGAGCAGGAAGTGCGGCCACGTGCGCGCGGTGTGCGACCACGACGTGAAGTTGAGCCAGAGGAAGAAGACCGCGAGGTACGCGAGGACGCCGATCGGCACGAGCACGCCGCTGGCGTGCTTCGGGTCGGCGACGAACCGCTCGAGCAGGACGGCGGCCGGGATGAGCAGGAAGAGCGGCCAGAGGTTCGAGAGGGTCGCGTCCGGCAGCACGGTCGAGGCGAGCAGGATCGCCCCCGCGGCGACGAACAGGATCCCGAGCGCCGGGACCCGGGGCCGGGCGGGCGGCGCCGGGCGGGACTCCGGGGATGGTCCGCCTTCCTGGGCCATGGTGTCCCTCCCTCAGGCCTTCACCGCACGGAGCGTGTAGCTCGCGGCGAGCCGCTCCGGGCGTTCGCGGAGCCGGTACTCGCCGCGCGCGTCCTGAACGGTCGCGCCCGGGTAGAAGTCCCACGGGACGGAGTCGTGCTCCTCGAACCCGGCGAGCGCGAGGCCCGCGTCGGCCACCGCGGTCAGGAGCTCCCCGAGGCCGTGGTTGAACTCGACCGTCTCCGGCGCGGCGAGCTCGCCCTCGTGCGCCACGTACGTCTTCGTCTCCACGAACCGCGTGCCCCCGGGCGTCTCGAAGTACGGGTGGTCGACGACCACCAGCCCGTCCGCCCGCGGCTGGCAGAGCGACCAGAGCATCGGATGCCCCTCGCGCATGAACAGGCGCCCGCCCGGCCGGAGCAGCTCGCTCACCACCCGCGCCCAGCGCCGAACGTCGGGCAGCCAGCAGAGCGCGCCCATCCCCGTGTACACGAGATCGAACCGCTCCGCGCCGAGCGCCTCGACGGCGCCGTGGACGTCGGCCTCGACGTACGCGATCTCCGCGCCGCAGTCCGCGGCGAGCGCGCGGGCGACGTCGAGCGCCGGGGCGGAGAAGTCGAGCCCGGTCATCCGCGCCCCGCGCCGGGCCAGCGACAGCGTGTCCGTCCCGATGTGGCACTGCAGGTGGACCACGTCGAGCCCGGAGACGTCGCCGAGCCGCGGCAGGTCGAAGCGCACGACGCCCGAGAGGAACTCCGGGTCGGTCCGGAACCGATGGAGGCCGTACCCGCGGGCGTGGAACGGGACGCGGCTGTTCCAGTTGGCGAGGTTGATCGCGCGGTATTCGGTGGACATGGGCCCCCTCGAGCCGTACGGCGCGGCAGCGTGTCACGACGGCCGCGGGCGGGCAACCGGGATGCGTGCGCCCGCGCCACCGCTGGGGCGCCCCTGCGCGCACGCTCCGGCGCGGTTACACCACGGCGGCGTCGACACGGGTCGCGCGGGAGGACTCCGTCATGCTCACCCGCCTCGGAGCCGGGACCATCGCCGAGGACTCGGTCGGCCTCCTCCTCGAGTGTCACCAGCGGATCCGCACGTTCGCCGCGCTCGCGTCGCGGCTCGCGGCCGCCGCCGGCGCCGACCCCGACGAGGTCCGCGACGCAGCCCAGCGCGTCCGCCGGTACTTCGCGGAGGCGCTCCCGCTGCACGCCCAGGACGAGGAGGAGTCCATCCTCCCGCGCCTCCGCGGCCGGGACGCTGCGCTCGACGACGCGCTCGCGACGATGTCGCGCGAGCACCGGGAGCACGACGCCCCCCTCGCGCGCGTGCTCGGCGCCTGCCGGACGCTGGAGCGCGATCCCGCGGCCCTGCCGCGGGTGGCCGGGCCGCTCGCCGCGGCCGCCGCGGAGCTCGAGGCGCACTTCGCGCAGCACCTCGGGCTCGAGGAGGCGATCGTCTTTCCGGCGATGCGCCGGACGCTCTCGGCGGCGGACGACGCCGCCGTGGTCCGCGAGATGCGGGCGCGGCGGGCCCGGCGCCCCGGCGCTGAGTGAGGGACCCGCGCGGGCGGCTTCATCCCGGCGCCGAGCTGGCGTACACGTCGCCGCGTCATGCGCTCCATCGCTCCCCCCGCCCGCGCCGGCCAGACCGCCCTGCCGGACGGCAGATCGCTGGCGTGGGCCGAGTGGGGCCCCGAGTCCGGCGCGCCGGTCCTGCTCTGCCCCGGCGCCGCCACGAGCCGCTCGCTCGGGTTCGCGGCCGACGCGCTCGACGCGCTGGGCGTCCGGCTCCTCTCGATCGATCGGCCCGGGCTCGGCGGCGCTCGTGGACCGCATCGCGGCCGAGCCGGAGGAGGTCGCGCGCTTCCTCGCGGGGATGACGCCGGAGCGCATGTGGGCGATGGTCCTGGACGGGAGCGACCCGTCCGACCGGGCGGTGTACACGACGCCGGCGTTCGAGGGGGCCTACCGCCGGGCGCTCGCGGAGGCGTTCGCGCAGGGGCCCGGCGGCTACGTCCGCGACACGCTGCTGGCGATGTCCCGCTGGCCGTTCGACCCCGGGGCGGTGCGCGTGCCGGTCGACCTCTGGTACGGCGCCCGGGACACGAGCCCCGTCCACTCGCCCGACCACGGCGCCACGCTCGCCTCGCGCCTCTCGCCCGCGCGCCGGACCGTCCTCCCGGACGCGGGCGGCGCGCTGCTCTGGACGCACGGACGCGAGGTGCTGGAGCGGCTGCTCGAGCACGCCTGACAGGCGGCCGCCGCCGCGCGCGCCGGAGGCGGCCCTACCCCGCGTGCCCGCCGAGGTACGCCTTCTGGACGCGCGGGTTGGCGGCCAGCGCGGCGGCGGCGTCCTCGAGGACGATCCGCCCGACCTCCATGACGTAGCCGCGGTGCGCGAGCCGGAGCGCGGCGCGGGCGTTCTGCTCGACGAGGACGATGGTCACCCCGTGCGCCTCGTTGATCTCCCGGATCGTCCGGAAGATCGTCTTCACGACGAGCGGCGCGAGCCCGAGCGACGGCTCGTCGAGGAGGAGCAGGCGCGGGCGCGCCATGAGGGCCCGGGCGATGGCGAGCATCTGCTGCTCGCCGCCGGAGAGGGTGCCGGCGAGCTGCGCCTCGCGGCCGCGCAGCGCGGGGAAGAGCCCCAGGACCCAGGCCTCCGTCTCGGCGACCGCCGCTCGGTCGCTCCGCGAGAACGCGCCGAGCGTCAGGTTCTCCTGCACGGTCAGGGTGCCGAACAGCCGCCGGCCCTCCGGCGCGTGGGCGATGCCCTTGTGCACGAGCGCGTGCGCGGGGACCGCGCGGACGTCGCTCCCCTGGTAGAGGATCTGGCCCGCCGAGGGCCGGAGGAGGCCGCTCACGGCGCGGAGCGTGGTGGACTTCCCGGCGCCGTTCGCGCCGAGGATGGTGACGATCTCGCCCTCGTGGACGGCGAGATCGATCCCGTGCAGCGCCCGCACGTTCCCGTAGCGCACCTCGAGGCCGCGGAGCTGGAGGACCGGCGCGCCCACCTCAGGCCTCCTCCGTCCCGAGGTAGGCCTCGATGACCTTCGGGTCGCGCTGGATCTCGGCGGGGGTCCCCTCCGCGATCTTCACCCCGTACTCCAGCACCACGATCCGCTCGCACACGCGCATCACCAGGCTCATGTCGTGCTCGATGAGGAGCACCGTGATCCCGCGCGCGCGGATCCGTCCGATGAGCCCGGCGAGCTCGACGGTCTCCTGCTCGTTCATGCCGCCGGCGGGCTCGTCGAGCACGAGCAGCCGCGGGTCGCTCGCCAGCGCCCGGGCGATCTCGAGGCGGCGCTGGTCGCCGTGCGAGAGGTTCCGCGCGAGCTCCATCGCCCGGCCGCCGAGGCCGACGAAGGCGAGCTCGTCGGCCACCCGCTCCAGCGCCTCCTTCTCCTCGCGCACCTGTCCGGGCGGCCGGAACATCGCCGCGAGCAGGCCCGCGCGCGTGCGGCAGTGGCGGCCCGACAGCACGTTCTCCACCGCCGAGAGCCGCTGGAACAGGCGGATGTTCTGGAACGTCCGCGCGATGCCCAGGGACACGATCCGGTGCGGCCGGAGCCCGGTGATCGGGCTGCCCTCGAACCGGACGGCGCCCGCGTCCGGCCGGTGATTGCCGGTGATGAGGTTGAACGTGGTGGTCTTGCCGGCGCCGTTCGGCCCGATGAGCCCCACGATCGCGCTCGGCGGCACGTCGAACGAGACGCGATCGACGGCGCGGAGCCCGCCGAAGCTCTTCGACACGCCCTCGACGTGGAGGATGGCGGTCATCGGCCCGGCTCCTCGCGCGGCGGCGCCCCGGGCGGCGGAGGGAGATCCGCCGGGCGGAAGCGCGGGAGGTGAACCGGGAAGAGCCCCTGGGGCCGGAAGGCCATCATCGCCACCATCGCGATGCCCACCACCAGCATGCGGGCGTTCGCGAAGCCCCGGAACCCCTCCTCGATGCCCACGAGCAGCGCCGCCCCGGCGATCACCCCCGGGATCGACCCCGCGCCGCCCAGGATCACCATCGCGAAGATCTTGACCGACTCGCCCACGTTGAACGACTCGGGCGAGATGGTCCGGGCCTTGCCGGCGAAGAGGGCGCCGGCCATGCCCGCCCAGGCCGCGCCGAGCGCGAAGGCCATGAGCCGGTAGCGGGCCGTCGGGACGCCGCTCCCCTCGGCGGCGACCTCGTCCTCGCGCAGGTAGTTGAGCGCGCGCCCGAACCGCGATCGCGCGAGCCGGTGGAACAGGAAGACCGTCAGGGCGACGAACCCCCAGATCAGCCAGAACAGCTCCTGCGGCCGTGCGATCCGCCGGCCGAGGATCGACGGCCGATCGATGCCGGTGATCCCGTTGGCCCCGCCCGTCAGGCCGAAGACGTCGTTCACGAGCGCGATCCGCACGATCTCGCCCATGCCGATGGTGACGATGAGCAGGTAGTCGCCGCGCAGGTGGACCACCGGCCGGGCGACGGCGAGGGCGAAGAGCGCCGCCACGGCCGCGCAGACCGGCAGGGTCCAGAGCACCGGGACCTGGTGCTGCGTGTTGAGGATCGCGGCGGTGTACGCCCCGACGGCGTAGAACGCCGCGTGGCCCATGTGGAAGAGCCCGGCGTCCCCGAGGATGACGTTGAGGCTCAGGGCCAGGAGCGCGTAGAGGCCGACGTTGTTCAGGACGTCGAGCCAGTACCGCCCCTCGGCGAACCAGCCCGCGACGAACGGGGCCGAGGCGAGCAGCGCGGCGGCGACGGCGTAGGCGACGGCGAGGTGCCGGGAGCCCTGACCTGGCGCGGCGGGGAGGCTCATACCTTGTCCGCCACGCGCTCGCCCAGGAGCCCCGAGGGCCGGACGATGAGGATCAGGATCAGCACGCCGTAGGCGATCGCGTCGCGCCAGGCCATCGACAGGTACGCCGCGCCCAGCGCCTCGACGAGGCCGAGGAGGAGCCCGCCCAGCATCGCCCCCGGGATGTTGCCGATGCCGCCCAGGATCGCGGCCGTGAACGCCTTCATCCCGTAGCTCCAGCCCATGGTGAAGGAGATCGAGCCGTAGAGCAGGCCGACGAGGAGCCCGGCGGCCCCGCCCAGGGCCGGACCGACGACGAACACGAGCATGACGATCCGGTTCACGTCGATGCCCATGAGCCGGGCGGCGTCCGGGTCGATCGCCGTGGCCCGGATGGCGGCGCCGACGCGCGTGCGCTGCACGAAGAAGTAGAGCACCGCCATCATCGCCACGGCGGCGACCACCACCGCGATGCGCACCACCGGGATCTGCAGGCCGAAGACGGAGAGCGCGGTCTGCGGGAGGACTTCCTCGTAGCGCTGCGGGCTCCCGCCGTAGGCGAGCATCAGGGCGTTCTGGAGGAAGATCGACGCGCCGAGCGCCGAGACGACGGCGTTGAGGCGCGGGGCGCTGCGCACCGGCCGGTAGGCGACGCGCTCGAGGACCACGCCGAGCACGGCCACGAGCCCCATCACCATCACGACGAGGAGCACGAGCCCGAGCCCCACCTCGACCCGCTCGCTCGCCAGCATCGACGCGAGGAGGGTCATGCCGAGGTAGGCGCCGAAGGTGAAGAGGTCGCCGTGGGCGAAGTTGATGAGCTTCAGGACGCCGTACACCATCGTGTAGCCGAGCGCGATGAGGGCGTAGATGCTCCCCACCGCCAGGCCGTTGGTGCACTGCTCGAGGAAGAGCCGCATCGGGTCCCGGGAACGAGCGGGGGAGGAGCCGTCGCCCGGCCCCTCCCCCGGCGTCGCGAAGTCGTGAGGCTACGGTTGGAGCACGAACCGGCCGGCCGCGTCCACCATGTAGACGCGGTACAGCTCGCCGACGCGGTCGCCCTTCGCGTTGAAGGCGATCCTGCCGGTGTAGCCGGGGAAGTCCTTGAGGCCGCCGACGAGGTACTCGCGGAGCTTCTTCGCGTCCGTCGACTTCGTCGCCTCGATCGCGCGGGCGATCACGCGGAAGCCGTCGCCGGCGAGGACGCCGTAGATCGACTTGGGCTCCTCGCCGTACTTCTTCTGGTACGCGGCCACGTACGCCCGGGCCTCCGGCGTGTCGAGGTCCTTCGGGACCGGCGGCGAGAGGAAGCGGAACCCCTGCGCGGCCTCCTTCCCGGCGAGCTTCACGAGGTCGGGGTTGTTGATGGCGTCGCCGCCGACGAACGGCACGTTCCAGCCCATCTGCCGCTTCTGCTTCAGGAGCAGGCCGGCCTCCGGGTAGTAGCCGGTGAAGAAGACGATCTCCGGGCTGACCGCGCGGAGCTTCGAGAGGATGGCCGAGTAGTCCTGCTCCTTGGGGGTGAGCGCCTCGAAGAAGACCGGGGTCACGCCCTTGGACTTGAGGATGCCGTTGATCTCGTCGGCGAGCCCCTTCGAATATGCGGAGCTGTCGTGCACCAGCGCGACGCGCTTCGCCCCCGACTTCTGGATCACGGCCGCCGCGACCCGGCCCTGCTCGTCGTCGCGCGGGCAGGTCCGGAAGAAGTACGGGAGCCCCTTCTCCGTGAGCCGGACGGCGGTCGAGCCGTTGGCGATCTGGAGGATGCCCTCCTCGTCGAAGATCGTCTGGGTGGCCTCCGTGACGGCCGACCCGTAGGTCCCGATCACGGCCACGACGCCGCGCGACGTGAGCCGCTGGGCGGCGAGCGAGGCCGTGCGCGGGTCGCCGCCGTCGTCCTCCACGACGAGCTCCACGTTCTTCCCGAGCAGGCCGCCCTTCGCGTTGAGCTCGGCTGCGAGCAGCTCGCCGTTGCGCTTCATCTCCTGGCCCTCGCTGGCCCAGGCGCCGGTCAGGGGCGCGATCATCCCGATCTTGATCGGATCGGCGGCGCGGGCCGGGCCGGCCGCGAGGCCGAGCGCGAGCGAGAGGACTCCCACGAGGTTCTTCATGGCGCGACTCCCAAAGGTTTGGATGCCCGAGGCGTGGAGGCGTGCGATTCAACACCATCCGCGGCGGGCCGGCAAACGCTGCGTGGCGCCGTCGCGCCGGGCGCCGCGGCTCGTGGTCGCGGGGCGCCGCGACCCCGCCTACAATGCCCCCATGCCGCTCAAGCCCAGCGCACAGAAGGTCCAGGACGCCCTCCGGGCGGCCGGGTTCGAGAACGAGGTCGTCGAGCTCCCCGACTCCGCACGCACCGCGGCCGAGGCGGCCGCCGCGGTCAGGTGCGAGGTCGGGCAGATCGTCAAGTCGCTCCTCTTCCGCGCCGAGCCCAGCGGCCGCGCGGTCCTCGTCGCCGCGAGCGGGCGCCACCGGGTGGACGAGCAGGCCGTCGCGGCGGTGGTCGGAGAGCGGATCGGCCGCGCGGCGCCGGACTTCGTCCGGGAGCGGACGGGCTTCGCCATCGGCGGCGTGCCGCCGATCGGCCACGCGCAGCCGGTGGTCGCGGTCGTCGACGAGGCGCTCCTCGCCTACGACCGGATCTGGGCCGCCGCCGGCCACCCGCACGCCGTCTTCCCGCTCACGCCGGACGAGCTCGTCCGGATGACGGGCGGGACGGTCGCGCGCGTGGGGCAGGCCGCGCCGGCGTGAGCCGCCGCGCCGCGGGCAGCCGGGGCGCGATTCCCTGTCGCACCAGGTGCGACCGCGGCGCCTGGATGGGCTTTGCGCTCGCTCGCTACGATGGCGCGTGCTCTGGATCCTCCTCGGCGCCGCAGCGGTCCTCGCGCTCGCGGGCGCGGCCCTGCTCCTGCGGCGGCCGCGCCTCCGCAAGCGGCGCTGGCTGCGCACGAAGCCGCGCCACCCCATCGTGCTCGCGCACGGGCTCTTCGGGTTCGACGAGGTGGGCGTGGGCGCCATCCGCCATGCGTACTGGAAGGGCATCCGCGACGCCCTGGAGAAGGACGGCAACAAGGTCGTCGTCCCGCGCGTACCGCCGTGCGGCTCCGTCGCGGAGCGGGCGGCGGCGCTCACCCGCGCGCTGAGCGTCCTCGACGAGAAGCGCGTGAACGTGCTCGCCCACAGCATGGGCGGCCTCGACGCGCGCTACGCGGTCACGAACCTCGGCCTCGCCGCGCGGGTGGCGGCGCTCGTCACGGTGGGCACGCCGCACCGGGGATCCCCCCTCGCGGATCTCTCCACCGACGTCGCCCGGAAGATCGGGCTCCAGCGCGTGCTGGAGACGGCGGGCGTCCCGCTCGACGCCTTCCACGACCTCGCCACCGCGCGCATGGCGCGGTTCAACGAGGAGGTCTCCGACGTCCGCTCGGTCGCGTACGCCAGCGTCGTGGGCGTCGTCCGGCGCAAGCGCAAGGCCAACCCGCTCCTCGTCCCGAGCTACCTCTGGATGAAGAAGAGCTGGGGCGTGAGCGACGGCGTCGTCCCGGCGTCCTCGCAGCGGTGGGGCGAGGTGCTCGCCGAGGTCGAGGCCGACCACTGGGCGCAGACCGGCTGGTCCCGCCACTTCGACGCCGCGGAGTTCTGGGTTCGGCTCGTGCGGGAGCTGCGGGCGATGGGGTTCTGAGCTCACCGCCGCCGCTTCGGCTTCCACGACCCGACGAGCACCGGCTTCCGGGCCGGCGCCGCCGACGCGCTCGCGCTCCCGTGGCCTCCGTGACCGGCCCCCGCCGGCTTCGCGTGCGCCGCGCCCGCGGCTGGTTTCGCGTGCGCGTGCGCCCCCGCGTGGCCCGCCCGCGCCGCGTGCCCGCCGTGCGCGCTCGCCCGCGACCGCCGCGTCGACGCCGCAGCGCCGGGGCGCCGGTGCGGGGGGACGCCCTGGTTCGCGCGGCCTTCCGCGGCGCGCGCCCACTCCGCCTGGAACGCGGCGCTCTCGCGCGGGACCTCGGCCCGCGGGAGCTCGACCCGCGTGAGCCGCTCGACGGCGCGCAGGAGCCCGGCCTCCTCGGGCGCGCAGAACGTCGAGGCGCGGCCGGACGCGTCCGCGCGCGCCGTCCGGCCGACGCGGTGCACGTAGTCCTCGGGGACGTGCGGCAGGTCGAAGATCACGACGTGGCCGATGTCCGCGACGTCGATGCCGCGGGCGGCGATGTCGGTCGCGACCAGCACGCGATACTGCCCCTCCTTGAAGCCGTCGAGCGCCTGCCGGCGCTGCCCCTGGGAGCGGTCCGCGTGGATGCGCGCCACCTTGTACCCGGCCCGCCCCACGCCCTTGAAGACGCGATCGGCGCGGCGCTTCGTGCGGGTGAAGACGAGCGTCGAGAGCTCGTCCTCGGCGAGGAGCGCGAGCAGGAGGGGGAGCTTCTCCTCCTGATCGCACAGGAAGACGCGCTGGTCGGCGCGGGCTGCGGTGGTGCCGCTCCGCGCGACCTCGACGCGGACGGGATCGCGGAGGTGCGCGGCGGAGAACTCCGCCACCTCCCCGCCGGTCGTCGCCGAGAAGAGCAGCGTCTGGCGTGTGCGCGGGAGCTTCTGGAGGATCCGGGTGAGCTGGGGCTTGAACCCCATGTCGAGCATCCGGTCCGCCTCGTCGAGCACCAGGATCTCGATCTTGTCGAGCCGCGCGGTGCCCTGCTGCAGGTGGTCCACGAGCCGCCCGGGCGTCGCGACGATCACCTCGTGCCCGTCCTTGAACGCCGCCGCCTGGGCGCCCATGCCCACGCCGCCGATGACGACCGCGCCGCGCACGTGCCGGCCGCGGCCGAAGCGGGCGAGCTCCTCGCCGATCTGGAGCGCGAGCTCGCGGGTGGGCGCGAGGACCAGGGCGCGGGTCCCGGACTTCCCGGAGAGCCGCTCGAGGATCGGGAGCAGGAACGCGGCGGTCTTGCCGGTGCCGGTGGCGGCGGTGCCGATGACGTCGCGGCCGGCGAGCGCCGGCGGGATGGCGCGCGCCTGGATCGGCGTGGGGAGCTCGAACCCCGCGCGCGCGAGGGCGTGCAGGGACTTCTCGGAGAGCTGCAGGTCGGCGAAGGTCGTCACGGGGCCCCGGCTCGGCGGCGGAGGGGGGCCACGCGAGAGGGCCGGTTGTAGCCCGTCCGCGCCCGGAATGCACGGTCCGCGTCGGCGGGCGCGCGAGCGCCCGCGGCCCCGTCACTCCTCCCCGCGCTTCGCCATCCGCGAGTCGAGGTACCAGATGCCGCCGCCCTTGTCGCCGACGGCGCGGAGGTGATCGACGATCTGGCGCACGGTGGACTCCTCCTCGACCTGCTCGGTCACGTACCACTGGAGCGTGATCTCGCTGGCGTGATCGCGCTCGTCGCGCGCCTGCTGGAAGAGCGCGTGGATCCGGGCGGTGTTCCCCTCCTCGTGCTTGAGCGCCTCCTCGAAGACGTGGATCACCCCGCCGAACTCCATCGGCGGCGCCGCGACCGGCTGGAGCGTCGGCCGGCCGCCGCGCTCGAGCAGGTAGTCCAGGAGCTTCAGCGCGTGCGCATTCTCCTCGCCGGCCTGCACCCGCAGCCAGTGCGCGAAGCCGCGGAAGCTCCGCAGCTCGCAGTGGGAGCCCATCGCCAGGTAGAGCTGGGCCGAGTACTGCTCGGCGTTGATCTGCGCGTTGAGCGAGTCCTGCATGGTCTTGCTGAGCACGGAGACACCTCCCTGGGGAAAGGTCTAGGCGGGGAGGCGCCTCCGCTCCGGTACCGGGCGGGGGGCGCCTCGGCGAGGACCCCAGCCTCCGTGGCGGACGAGTCGCACGTCACCCCGACGGATCGACGGTGACGCCGACCGGATCGGAGCCGCGGTGTCCCCCGGGCGCCGGTCAGACCACGACGGGTGCGCCAGGCGAAGGGCCCGTCGCTGGTCCGCTGCCGGGAGCGGCGGAGCTCCGACCCCAAACGAACGCGGCTCGCGGGTGCGCGCGGGCGCAAGTCGCACGCATCGTCCCGTCCCAGGTCCCCGCTCCGCACGAGGCGTCCATGACTGCACATGACGCGATGGAGTTCATCAACGAGCTGGACGACGCGACGCTGCGCCGGTTCATCGAGCGATTCGAGGCGCGCGGCAAGGACCCGACGTTCGTCGGGTTCCGCGATGCCTACCTCGGCGAGCTGCGCCTCGCGCCCTCGGCCGAGATCCTCGAGCTCGGCTGCGGAACCGGGGTCGTCGCGAGAGCGCTGGCCGCTCGCGCCGGATTCACGGGGAGAGTCGTCGCGATCGATCAGAGCCCGGCGCTGGTCGAGGCGGGGCAGCGGTTCGCCGACTCCGAGGGCGTGGCGGAGCGCGTGGAGTTCCGGACCGGAGACGTCCATGCCCTCGACGTTTCGGACGCGACCTTCGACGCGGTGATCGCACACACGCTCCTGAGCCACGTCGCGCGCCCGACGGCGGTGCTGACCGAGGCAGCCCGTGGTCCGCGCCGGCGGCGCGGTCGCCGTCTTCGACGGGGACTACGCCTCCTGGAGCTTCGGCTGCTCGGACCCGGACCTCGGCACCGCGATGGAGGAGGCGCTCACCGCCACCGCCGTGAGCAAGCCGCGCGTGCTCCGCGACATGCCACGGCAGCTCCGGGATGCAGGCCTGACGCTCGTCGCGTCCCGGGCGCACGTGTATGCGGAAATCGGCCGGGGTCGCTTCTTCCTCGGCCAGGCCGAGGTGTTCGCACCCCTCGTCGCGCGCGCCGGGCTGCTCCCGGCCGCGAAGGTGGAGGCCTGGCTCGCGGAGCAGCGGACGGCGAGCGCGCAGGACACCTTCTTCGCGGCCTGCAACTACTACTCGTTCGTCGCGAGGCGACCGGCGGCCTGACGCCCTCGTCGCCGGGTCGCCTCGCGCGACCCATGACGTCGTTCTCCTCGTGGCAGCGTAACGCCGCGGCGGCCCGCGCCAGCCGGCCCAGCCGGGCCGCCGGCGCGCGCGACGCCCCAGGTCTCACGCGCTGCGGAGCACGCGGAGCGGGCGGTCGCCCTTGACCGCGATCTCCCCCTCGCACTCCGGCGAGCCGCGCTCCAGGTCGCGGCAGATCTGCGGCCGCCGCTCGTACACCGTGCACACGAACGCTCCCGCAGAGGGCTCGACGCGCAGCGCGGCGCAGCGGCCGTCGCGCATCCGCACGTATGCGCGGTTGCCGGACCATGAGACGAGCGCGGCGGCGAGCTCGCCCAGCCGCGCGAAGTCCTCGCCGCTCACGCGCACGTACGCGTCCGACGCCGAGAAGCAGCAGGTCCCGCAGCGGAGACACTCGGGGACGGCCATCGCCGCAGTGTAGCCGGAGTGCCGCCGTGGACGAACCCCGCGCTCCGCCGCGACGAGGCGTCCGCTCGTGGTGATGCATGCGCGCGTCGCCCTGCTCCTGTACTCTCCGCGCATGCCGGACGACGCCAAGCGGAGACCGTTCGACGCGGTCTGCCGGGACTGCAGCGCGCCCATCGTCTGGGCGAGGTCGACGCGCAAGGATGGAAGCCCGTGCAACATGGCCTTCGACCCAGAACCCAGCGAAGGCGGCAGGTACGCGCTCGCGCATCCGGGTGGCGACCGGACGAAGCTCGTCGCGCGCTACATCAAGCCCGGTGACGACTGGCCGGAAGGCTCGCTCCCTCGCTCACCGCACTACCTCACCTGCTCGGCGCGCAAGGACCGCGACCGCTGAACCCGAGCGTCCGGTCGGCCTCCGGCAGCCCTACGGCGCCGCCGCCTCGCCCTCGGCGCCGCGCCCTTGCAGTGCCGCCTCGGCCTGCAGGAGCGTGAGCGCCTTGCCGGCGAGCGGACCACCCCCGGGCTGCTGGAGGACGCCGCCGGTGCGCAGGAGCCCGGTGTCCAGGGGCGCGAAGCCGATCTCGGCCATGAGGTGCGCCACGACGGCCTTCGCCTCGCTGTCGTCGCCTGCGATGGGCATCACCACGCGGTCGTGCATGGGGGCCCCGGGGCGGCCCCGGTTCAGGAGATCGTCCGCGGGCAGGGTGTTCATGGCCTTCACGAGCCGTGCACCGGGAACGGCCCTGGCGACCTCCTCGCTGGAGGTGGAGCCTGCGAGGTCGTAGAGCCCCATGTCCGGCCGGTCGTGGTTCATGGCGTCGATGACGATCTTGCCGCGGAGCTGCTCCGCCGGCAGGTCCGCCCGGCTGCGCCAGGGGATCGCCAGGAGCACCACGTCCCCGAAGACGGCCGCGTCGCGGATCGTGGTCGCGCGCGCGTGGGCTCCCAGCTCGGCCACCTGCTCGCGCAGGGTGTCAGGAGGGCCAGAGTGGCTCAGCGCAACCTCGTGCCCCGCCCTGGCGAAGAGCTTCGCGGCCGTCCCGCCGATCTGTCCCGAGCCGAGGACCCCGATCCGCATGGTGCACCTCCGGCGCGCCGTCCCGCGCTCCGGTCCTCACCTCACGCTGGCGCGGACCGCGAGCAAGGCCCGTCCGGGCCCCACCCCAGGCTCCCCGAGGAGAGCCTCTCGGCGCCGGCCTGGACGGCAGGTGCCGGCGGGGAGCGATGACTCGCGCCGCGGGCGACCCGCTGCGCGAAGGCGTGCAGGTCGTTGGGGTTGCTGGAGAGGAGCGGTCTCTCGATCGTCGATCTGGACAGAGCTTCGGTCGTCTGAGCCGCGCACGCTCCTCACCGCAGGGTCCGCACCGCGCGTGATCAGCACGATCGATCCGGTCGGCGCCGAGCGGCACGCGGGACCGCCGAGCAAGAGTCGAGCCTCACGGGCGTCCACCGGGACGCAGCCCATCGGGGACTGAGCGCGACCCGTGTGTTGACGGACCGTTGTGCTATACGTCTGTTCAGGATGCAGGACGCGACCACAACGACCGGCGCCCACCCGCCGCTCTCCCCCGAGGCCCTCGCGGCCCTCGGCAAGCGCGCGTGGCCGCTCCTGCCGGTGCTGCCGCAGGATCGCCGGCACCTGCTGCGCGACGAGGCCGCGCTGCTCATCGACGAGCTGCTCGTGAAGGTCGCGCGCGGCAGCGGGGCCATCGCGGTCGCGATGGGCGAGTGCCTCGACGCGCTCTGCACGGGCGATGGGCCGATGCGGCTGGGGTACGCGAACCTGGGTGACTACGTCCGGGAGGAGCTCTCGCTGGCGCCGCGGACGGCCAAGGAGTGGGCGAAGCTGGCGCGCGATCTCCGGACGCGGCCCTTGCTCCGCGCGGTGGTGCGGTCGGGCGAGGTGAGCATCAAGAAGGCGCTCGCGATGGTCGACGTGGCGGTCGGGGACTCCGAGGCCGAGTGGGTGGAGCGGGCGAAGCGCGACACGGTGCGCGGGCTCCGGGCCGCGGCGCGGGGAGACGCGGCGGTGGTCGACGACCCGCAGGAGGAGCAGCGCTGGCACAGGATCGTCATCGATCTCGAGCCGGAGGATCGCGAGGTCGTGGATCGGGCGCTCGATGTGGCGGGGAAGGTGCTCCGCGCGAACACGCCGAAGTGGCAGCGGGTCGAGGCGATCGCGCAGGAGTATCTGGGGAGTCATCGGGATCCACGTCCCGCGGCCGAGGTCGCGGGCAGTGGCACGGGCGCGTCCGGCTCAGGGCAAGACATCTACGCGCTCCTCGGGATCGGTCGTTCGAAGCCGTCGCCCGAGCTCCGCGAGTGGCTCGAGCGCGAGTACGACCGCTGGAGCTATCTCCACTCCGCGGACCCGGTGCCCGCGCCCGAGGCCGAAGTGGACGACAATGATCGTGCCCACCGGATCCACGAGCGGCTCCTCGAGCTGGCCTCCATGCGCCGGGGCTGGGACGAACTCGTCGGGCACCTCTCGATGCTCCTCATCAACACGGGGCTCTGGCGGGACATGAAGTTCCTCGACGTGGACCACTACGCGTCCGAGCGGCTCGGGATGTCCGGCCGGGCGATCGAGCAGCGAGCGTGGCTCGAGAGGCGCCTCTGGGACTTCCCCGCCCTCCGCCGCGCCATGCGCGAAGGCCGGCTTGGGTACGAGCAGGCGCGGCTGGTCGCTCGGTGCTCCTCGCCCGCGTTCATCGACGCCTGGATCGCGAAGGCCGAGAAGATGAAGGTGGTCGAGCTCGCCCGCGCGGTGGAGGCCGACGAGGAAGCGCAGATGTGCGCACGGAAGGAGTGGGCGGTGCGGCTGCCCGCGGACGTGCACCAGGTCTTCAAGGCGGCCTGCCGGGCCGTCCGCGCCGCTGCGCAGGAGTGGATCGGGGCGTCGACGTGCCTCGTCATCATGTGCCAGCACTTCATCGACACCTACGAGGCCGAGACACGGCGGCCCAACACGCCCGCGGCACGCGCGATGGAGCGCGACCGAGGCCTCTGCACGTGCCCGGGGTGCAGCAAGGCCGCGGACCACGTCCACCACATCAAGTACCGCTCGCGCGGCGGCTGCAGCGAGGAGTGGAACCTCACCTCCCTCTGCGCGGCGCACCACCTGCACGGCGTCCACAAGGGCCACGTCCGCGTCGGGGGCGCGGCGCCGGCTGGCCTCCGCTGGGAGCTGGGGGAGGTGATGTAGCGTCGGGACGACGGCCGGGCGCAGCCGAGGTGCTGTACCCTGTCCCGGCTTGGCCACCGGGATCCCCTCCCCCACCCCGCGTACCGCGCTCCTCCTCGCGCTCGGGGCCATCCCCGCCCTCGCCGCAGCCGGCGCGCTCGGCGGCCTCGGCATCGCGCTCGCCCTCGCGCTCGATGCGGCGGTGCTCCTCCTCGCCGTCGCCGACGCCGTCCTCGCGCCTCGCCCCGGGGCGCTCACGGCCACCCGGGCGCTGCGGGAGCCGCTCTCCGCCTTCGCGCCCAACGGGGTGACGCTCACGGTGGCGAACCGCGCCCGCCGCACGCTCCACGTCACGCTCGCCGACGCGCCGCCGGCCGAGGCGCGCGCGGCGGGACACCGGCGCACGATCGCGCTCGCGCCAGGCGCCTCGGCCACCCTCGCGTACGAGCTCGTCCCGCTGCGCCGGGGCGCGCTCGCGTTCGACGACCTCCACGTCCGCGCGCGCGGGCCGCTCGGGCTCGCCGCCGTCCAGTGGCGCGTGCCGCTCGCGCGCACGGTCGCGGTCTACCCGGATCTGCGAGGGCTCGCGGCGGCGGCGGGCGCGGAGCGGCTCGAGGAGGGCCGCGCGCGGACCCGCGGGCACCACGAGGGTCGCGAGTTCTCCGCGCTCCGCCCCTACCACCCCGGCGACGACGTTCGCGGCATGGACTGGAAGGCGACCGCCCGGCGCGGCGCGCCCGTCGTGCGCGAGTGGCAGCCCGAGCGCAACCAGACCGTGTGGCTCCTGCTCGACTGCGGCCGGCACCTCTCGGCGCGGCTCGCGGACGGCCGCACGAAGCTCGATCACGCCGTGGACGCCGCGCTCGCGCTCGCGCGCGCCGCGGCGCTCCGCGGCGATCGCGCGGGGGCCATCCTCTTCGGCGCCGAGCCCACGCGGGTGATCCTGCCCGCCGCCGGGCGGGCCGGGCTCGCCGCGCTGGCCGGCGCGCTCCACCTCGCCGAGGCCCGGGTCGAGGAGTCCGACTTCGGCGCGGCCTTCGACGTCCTCGAGGCGCGCCAGCGCCGCCGGGCGCTCGTGCTCCTCTTCACGGACCTCTCCGACCCGGACACGAGCGCCGCGCTCCGCGCCCGCGCGGCGCTGCTCGCCCGCCGCCACCTCGTCGCGCTCCTCGCGGTGGCGGACTCCGAGATCGCGGACGCGGCCGCCGCCCGGCCGGCGGGCGCCGAGGAGGCGTTCGCGCGCGTCGCCGCGGAGCGGATCCTCGCCGACCGGGATCGCGCCGCCGCCGCGCTCGCGGCCGCGGGCGTCCACGTCGAGAGCGCGCCGGCGCGCGGGCTGGTGGCCGCGGTGGTGCGCCGCTACCTCGAGGTGAAGCGGCGCGGCGAGCTGTGATCGCGTCGCTCGATGCCCCACATCGGCGCCGTGCGGGCGAGGCGCGAGGCGGGCCGCCGCGCAGCGCGGCCGGGTTCCGCGGCACTCGCTCCGGACGATCCCGACGGAGCCTCACCGCGGCGATCGGATGCTGCTACAGTGTCGGCGGCCGCGGGAGTGGGGCGGCGTGGCGGAGCTTCGGAGGCGTCGAGGATGGGATCGCAGCAGGCGGCGTCGGCTCGCGAGCGTGAGGGGCGTGCGCTCACGCGGTTCCACCAGCGGATCGCCGCCGAGGCGCTCACGGCGCGCGGCGGCGGAGGGGCCTCGCGGCTCGCCCCGGCGCTGGCCCACTCGGCCGTCGATCTCAACCCGCACCAGATCGAGGCCGCGGCCTTCGCGCTCAACTCGCTCCCCACGGGGGGCGCGGTCCTCGCCGACGAGGTAGGGCTCGGGAAGACCGTCGAGGCGGGCATCGTGCTCGCGCAGCTCGCGGCGGAGGGGAAGGGGCGCGCCATCATCCTGGTCCCGGCGTCGCTCCGGGCGCAGTGGCGCGACGAGCTCCGGTCGAAGTTCGGCCTCGAGGCGGAGGTGCTCGACGGCGACGTCCTCCGGGATCGCGAGCGGCAGGGGCTCCGCAACAACCCGTTCGACACCGGCGGGGTCGTGATCTGCTCGCACCCGTTCGCCGCGATGCACGCCGCCGAGATCGAGCGCGTGCCGTGGGACGTCTCGGTCATCGACGAGGCGCACCGGCTCCGGAACGCCTACCGGAAGGATCACCGCACCGGCCAGGCGCTGCGCCGCGCGCTCCGCAAGGCGCCGAAGCTCCTCCTCACGGCGACGCCGCTCCAGAACGACCTCATGGAGCTCCTCGGGCTCGCCTCCTTCATCGACGACGCCCTGCTCGGCACCGAGGACTCGTTCCGCCTCCAGTACGCGGCCGGCGAGCTCACCGACGACAAGGCGGCCGACCTCAAGGCGCGCCTCGCGCCGGTCGTCGTGCGGACGCTCCGGCGGCAGGTGAAGGAGTACGTGAAGTTCACGGCGCGCCGCTCCATCGTCGAGGACTTCGCGCCGACGAAGCAGGAGCAGGAGCTGTACGACCGCGTCTCCGAGTACCTGCGCCGCGAGGACGCGTACGCCATCCCGATGGCGCGGCGGGCGCTGTTCATCCTCGTGTACCGCAAGATCCTCGCCTCCTCGTCGTTCGCCCTCGCGGCGACGCTCGACCGGCTCGCGGACGGGCTCGAGGCCAAGGTGGCGGGGGTCGAGTGCGCCGCGCAGGCCGACCTCCTGCTGGAGATGGAGGGGTTCTCCGACGAGGTGGAGGAGCTCTTCGACGACGGCACCTCCGCGGCCCGCCCCAAGGGCCAGCTCGCGCTCCGCAAGATGAACGACGAGCTCGCGGAGCTCCGCGCCTGCGCCAAGCTCGCGCGCACGATCCAGGTGAACGCGAAGGGCGACGCCCTGGTCCGCGGCCTCGAGCGCTGCTTCACGGTCGCGAAGGCGTGCGGCTGGCCGGAGAAGGCGGTCGTCTTCACCGAGTTCCGGCGGACGCAGCAGTACCTCGAGAAGCTGCTCGTGTCGAAGGGCTACTCCGTCACGTGCCTGTCCGGCGACGTCTCCGGCACCGACAAGCGCCAGGCGCTCGTGGAGGAGTTCCGGAACACGAACCAGATCCTGCTCATGACCGAGGCGGGCGCGGAGGGCCTCAACCTCCAGTTCTGCAACCTGGTGGTCAACTACGACCTCCCCTGGAACCCGCAGCGCGTCGAGCAGCGCATCGGCCGGTGCCACCGCTACGGCCAGCAGCGAGACGTGCTGGTGCTCAACTTCCTCAACCGCCAGAACGCGGCGGACGCGCGGCTCTTCGATCTCCTCTCCCAGAAGCTCGCCCTGTTCGACGGGGTGTTCGGCTCCTCCGACGAGGTCCTCGGCGCCCTCGGGAGCGGCATCGACTTCGAGAAGCGGGTGCTGGACATCTACCAGTCGTGCCGCTCGCCCGACGAGGTGGACCAGGCGTTCACGAAGCTCCGGAGCGAGCTCGACGCGCGCATCTCCGCGCGCTTCGCCGCGGCGCGGGCGCTCCTCTTCGAGCGGTTCGACGGCGAGGTGCGCGGCCGCCTGCGCGTGGCCGAGCAGAAGGCGAAGGAGGCGGTGGCGCGGCGCGAGGCCGAGGAGGAGGCGCTGCTCGCGGCCGTCGAGGCCGACGAGGCACCCGCGCCGGAGCCCGAGCCGGAGGCCCCCGCGCGCGGCCGCTCGCGCCGGGCGAAGCGGGTGCAGGCCGCCGCCGAGAGGATCCGCGCCCGCCCGCAGGACGCGGTCTCGTTCCTCGAGATCGAGGATCGCGCGCTCCCGGCGGCGCTCGGCAAGCTCGCCGGCCGCGAAGGCTGGTGGTTCGCGTACCGCTACGCGTTCGACGCGCTCGTGTCGGAGGAGCGGCTCGTGCACCTCGTGCTCTGGACCGACGGCGAGCGGTTCCACGCGCTGCCGCTCGAGGAGGCGGAGGTCTTCGCCGCGCTGCCCGCCCGCGAGGGGAAGGGCGGGCCCCGCGGCGCGACGACCTCCATCGGCGAGGCGCAGGAGCAGGCGCTCGCGGCGCTCCATGCGCGGCTCGTCGCCGACCTGCAGGAGCGGATCGGGGTGGCGTACGACGCCTCGCGCGACCGCTGGGACCGGTCCGTCGAGGACGCGCTCGCGGCGCCGCGCAAGGCGGTCGAGGACGCGCGGGCCGCCTGGAGCCGCGCCCGTTCGGCCGTGCACGACAAGTCGGACCTGCCGCTCCGCGACCGGCGCGCGCTGCTCGAGCGCGCCGAGCGCGAGTACCGCCGCAGGCTCGACGACCTGCGCGCGCTCGAGGCGACCCGCTACGGCGAGAAGGATCGCGCCGTGGCCGAGCTCAAGAAGCGCTCCGAGGTGAAGGAGCGCAGGACCCTGGTCGCGACCGCGTACTGGCGGTGCGTGTAGCCCCGCCCGGTCCCCTCGCCTCGCGCGCCGTTGCGGCGGAGTCGCGCAAACGTTTTCGGGACGCGAGCTTCGCCCGTCCGGGCGCGGAGGCGCGCGCAAACGTTTTGTGGGAATTCCACATTCCGTGAACGCAAACGTTGGCCGCCGGGGGGAGCGGAAATCGTTTCCTTTGGCTGCCTCGCAGCCGTATCGAGCGATCCTCGCGGAAAACGGTTTCCGCCTCCGGAGCCCCCTCGACAGGCCGCCGCGCGGGGCCGCCGGCGCGCACGGGCGCGACCCATGCGACGGCGGCGACCTCGGGAAATCCTCTGTGAGAGACGGATCCTAAAACGATCACACGCGGGGCGATTGACTGCCTTCCTGCGATTAGGGCAGACCAGAACGCACACCGCGGAACGGAGCAGCGACGGGTCGCCCTCGGGGCCGACCAGCGTTCGAAGCCTCGTACCCGGTGTGGGAGACAGTAGGTGCTGTCCCGTGTCTCGCGGACGCAACACTCACGAGGAGTGCTCATGAAGATCGCGAAGGCCCTGTCACTGACTCCGCTGCTCGCCGTGCTGGCTCTGCCCGGCCTCGCGGTGGCGCAGACCCACCTCGACAACCCCTTCTCCGGGGCGAAGATGTACGTGAACCCGGACTACACCGCCAAGGCGAACGCCGAGGCCGCCGCGGCGAGCAGCGCGACCCTCGCCGCCAACATGCGGACCGTCGGCCAGCAGCCGACGGCGGTCTGGATGGACCGGATCGCGGCCGTCCCCTCGCTCGCGACGCACCTCGACCAGGCGCTCGCCCAGGGCGCGAACCTCTTCCTCGGCGTGGTCTACGACCTGCCCGGCCGCGACTGCGCGGCGCTCGCGTCGAACGGTGAGCTCCCCGGCACGGCCGAGGGCCTCGCCCGCTACAAGGCCGAGTACATCGACGCCATCGCTGCGACGGTGGGCCAGACGAAGTACGCGAACCTCCGGATCGTCTTCGTGATCGAGCCGGACTCGCTGCCGAACCTCGTGACGAACCTGTCCGATCCCGACTGCGCCGCGATGAACTCGGGCGGCTACTACGTCCAGGGCGTCCAGTACGCGATCAACAAGCTCCGCGCGTACCCGAACGTCTACACGTACGTCGACATGGCGCACTCCGGCTGGCTCGGCTGGACGAGCAACTCCGGCCCGTTCGTCAACCTCATGTCCACCCTCGCCAACGGCCTCACGCTCGGCAAGGCGGGCATCGACGGCTTCGTGGACAACACCGCCAACACGCTCCCGCTCAAGGAGCCCTTCATGACCGCCACGCAGACCGTCGGCGGCCAGCAGGTCATGTCGGCGAAGTTCTACGAGTACAACCCGATGATCGACGAGACGTCCTTCGTCGCGGACATGTACACGCGGTTCACCACCACGGGCGGGTTCCCGACCACCCTCGGCATGCTGATGGACACCTCCCGCAACGGCTGGGGCGGCCCGAGCCGGCCCACGGCGGCGAGCACCAGCACCGACCTCACCACCTTCGTCAACGCGTCGAAGGTCGACCGCCGCGCGCACCGCGGCCTCTGGTGCAACCCCGCCGGCGCCGGCATCGGCGAGCGGCCGAACGCCACCACGGGCCTCGCGCACGTGGACGCCTTCGTGTGGGTGAAGCCGCCCGGTGAGTCGGACGGCGCCTCCAGCGACATCCCGAACGACGAGGGCAAGCGGTTCGATCGCATGTGCGATCCGACCTACACCACCCAGTACGGCGTCCTCACGGGCGCCACGCCGAACGCGCCCCTCGCCGGCCAGTGGTTCTCGACCCAGTTCCAGGTCCTCGTCGCGAACGCCTATCCGCCGCTCTCCGGCGGCGGCACGACGTACTCCCTCACGGTCACGAAGTCGGGCACGGGCTCCGGCACCGTCGCCGGCGGCGCCATCAACTGCGGCGCGACCTGCTCCGCGACGTTCACCGCCGCGACGACCGTCACCCTCACCGCCACGGCGGCCTCGGGCTCCGCGTTCGCCGGCTGGAGCGGCGCCTGCTCCGGCACCGCCGCCACCTGCGCGGTCTCGGTCAACGGCGCGCAGACCGTCGGCGCCACCTTCAACACGACCGGCGGCGGCACCACCTACGCCCTCAACGTGACGAAGTCCGGCACGGGCGCGGGCACGGTCACCTCGAGCGTCGGCGGCATCAACTGCGGCTCCGTCTGCTCCGCGACGTACGCCTCCGGCACGACCGTCACCCTGACCGCGGCCGCGGCCTCGGGCTCGACGTTCGCCGGCTGGAGCAACGGCTGCACCGGCACCGCCCTCACCTGCACCGTCTCCATGACCGCCGCCCGGACCGTCAACGCGGCGTTCAACACCTCCGGCGGCACGACGTACGCCCTCAACGTGTCGAAGGCCGGCACGGGCTCCGGCACGGTCTCCGGCGCCGGCATCGACTGCGGCGCGACCTGCTCCGCGTCGTACGCCTCGGGCACGACCGTCACCCTGACGGCCACCCCGGCCTCCGGCTCGACGTTCGCCGGCTGGAGCGGCGCCTGCACGGGCACCGCCGCCACCTGCTCCGTCTCGATGACGGCGGCCCGGACGGTCACCGCCACGTTCAACAGCACCGGCGGCGGTACGAGCATCGTTGCGCAGCACGGCCGCCTGCGCGTCTGCGGCAACCGCATCTGCAACGCCGCGGGCACGCCGGTCCAGCTGAAGGGCATGAGCTGGTTCTGGTCCAACACGGGCTGGGGCGCCGAGCGGTTCTACAACCGCACGGCCGTGGCCAGCGTGAAGGGCTGGGGCGCCACCGTGGTCCGCGCCGCGCTCGGCGTGCACGGCGGCGGCGGCTACGCGAGCGGTGACTCGCTCAACCCGGCCGACCCGGCGGGGAACATGGCCCGCGTCCGCGCGCTCGTCGACGCCGCGATCGCCGAGGGCGTGTACGTCATCGTCGACTGGCACAGCCACGAGCTGCTCCAGTCCCAGGCGCAGTCGTTCTTCCAGCAGCTCGCGACGGCGTACGCCTCGTCGCCGAACCTCATCTGGGAGACGTACAACGAGCCGACCAACCAGTCCTGGTCGCAGCTGAAGACCTACCACACGGCCGTCATCAACACGATCCGTGCGGCGGGCAGCCAGAACCTCGTCATCGTCGGCTCGCCGACCTGGTCGCAGGACGTGGACATCGCGTCGAACGACCCGATCGCCGACGCCAACACCGCCTACACGCTCCACTTCTACGCGGGCACGCACACCCAGTACCTCCGTGACAAGGCCAACACGGCGATGAGCCGCGGCCGCGCCATCTTCGTCACCGAGTGGGGCACCTGCGACGCCTCGGGCAACGGCAACTTCAGCCCGACCGAGTCGCAGAACTGGGCCAACTGGATGGACCAGAACATGATCAGCTCCGCCAACTGGTCCCTCAACGACAAGGCCGAGACCGCCTCGGCGCTCGTCGTGGGCGCGAGCGCGACCGGCCCGTGGGCCGACAGCGCGCTCACGCAGTCCGGCCTCTGGGTCAAGGCGTACATCGGCAAGACCACCGGCGGCGGCACGACCTACGCGCTCAACGTGACGAAGTCCGGCACGGGCAGCGGTACGGTCACCTCCAGCGTCGGCGGCATCAACTGCGGCGCGACCTGCTCCGCGAACATCGCGAGCGGCACGACCGTCACCCTGACCGCGACCGCGGCCTCGGGCTCGACGTTCGCCGGGTGGAGCAACGGCTGCTCCGGCACCGCCTCCACCTGCACGGTCTCGATGACCGCGGCCCGGACGGTCAACGCCGCGTTCAACACCTCCGGCGGCGGGACGACCTACGCGCTCTCCGTGACGAAGTCCGGCACGGGCAGCGGCACGGTCACGTCGAACGTCGGCGGCATCAACTGCGGCTCGGTCTGCTCCGCGTCCTACGCGAGCGGCACGACCGTGACCCTGACCGCGACCGCGGCCTCGGGCTCGACGTTCGCCGGGTGGAGCAACGGCTGCACCGGCACGGCGACGACCTGCACCGTCTCGATGACCGCGGCCCGCACGGTCACCGCCACCTTCAACACCTCGGGCGGCGGCACGGCCCCGTGCGCGAACGCGATCAACTTCACGAACAACACGGGCAACTTCAACACCACCGGCGCGGTCTGCTACCGCACCAGCCAGCGCGTGAACGGCTGGGGCTGCTCGAACTTCTCCGGCCGCACGGTCAGCGTGAACGGCGGAGCGGCGACCGGCTCGTGCGGCGCGGGTCCCTTCCCGCTCGCGCAGGTCGGCGGCTACACGTACTTCTCGGTCACCGCCGGGCAGTTCCCGTGGGCCAGCATCTACGTCTGGGAATAGCCTCCCGCACGTAGAGCCGAGTTGAACGGGGCGGGGTGGCACCTGGCGGTGCCGCCCCGCCCTTCGTTTGTGCGCTCGCCGCGCCCGCTTCACGGGCGGACACCGGCGGAGCAGACCTGCGATCGGCGGTCGAGATGCCCCGTTCCGACGGCCCAGC
>DASPMI010000202.1:0-40538 GCA_035627135.1 Anaeromyxobacter sp.
CACCTGATGAAGGTCGGGCTGTCGGCGTTCCTCGTCGCGCTCGTCGGCGTGGTCGTGCCCATGCTCCTCGGCTGGCTGGTGGGGCGGTGGCTGCTCCCGGACGCCCACCCGTTCGTGCCGCTCTTCCTCGGCGCCACGCTCTGCGCCACGAGCGTCGGGATCACCGCGCGCGTGCTGCGGGACATGGGCAAGGTGCGGACCGCCGAGGGGCAGATCGTCCTGGGCGCCGCGGTGATCGACGACGTCATGGGCCTCGTGGTCCTGGCGGTCATGGTGGGGCTGGCAGGGAGCGCCGGACGCGCCGCGAGCGCAGGGGGCGGGGCGCTCGGCACCCTCGCCGTGGTGAGCGCGAAGGCGGTCGGGTTCCTCGCCGGCGCGCTCGTGCTCGGGCGCGCCCTGGCGCCGTGGCTCTTCCGGCAGAGCGCGCGCCTCCAGGTCCACGGGGCCGTGTTCACGCTCGCGCTCGTGGTCTGCTTCGGCCTCTCCTGGCTCGCGCACCTGGCGGGCCTGGCGCCGATCGTCGGCGCGTTCGCCGCCGGGCTCGTCCTCGAGGGCGTCCCCTTCGAACGCCTGCTTCCGAACGGCGACCGGATCGAGGCGCTGCTCCTCCCGCTCTCGACCGTGCTGGTCCCGGTGTTCTTCGTGCGCATGGGCCTGCAGGTCGACCTCCGGGCGGTCGCCGGCGGGTCCGTCGTGCTCCTGCTCGCGCTCACCGCGGCGGCGGTCGCCGGCAAGCAGGCCTGCGCGCTCGCGGTGGTCACGCGCGGCGCCGATCGCCTCTCGGTCGGGCTCGGCATGATCCCGCGCGGCGAGGTGGGCCTCATCTTCGCCGGCATGGGCCTCACGCTGAGGGTGAACGGGGCCCCGGTGCTCGGGCCGAGCGAGTTCGCCGCGGTGGTCGGGATGGTGCTCCTGACGACCGTGCTCACGCCGCCCCTGCTGCGCTGGCGCCTCGGGCGGCGTGGCGAGACGGCGCCGGAGGTGGCGGCGTAGAATGGCCGGATGACGGCACGGGTGGGGGTGCGGGCGCGGAGGTGGGTGGCCGCGGCGGCAGTCGCGGTCTGGGCGGCGGCGGCGCGGGGAAACGGCGGCACCGCCGAGTACTGGCTCGAGGGCGGGGTGGCGGGCTCGCTCCGCCCGAAGCAGGAGACGGCGATCCGCCTCGTCTCCGAGACCCTGAAGATCACCATCGAGCGTCAGCCGACGCTCGAGCAGCTCACCGCGGCGGCGGCGAAGCGGACGGGGGGACCATCCGACGGCTACCGCGTCGAGGCGCGCTACGCGCTCGAGAACCCAGGACCCCCGGCGCGGGCGCTGTACGCGGTGCCGATCGTCGTCACCCGCGCGCCGGCGGAGCACCCCGGTGACCTGGAGCAGGGCTACACCGTCGGCCTCTCCGGCGAGGAGCTCGCCCGCCGGGTCCGGGTGTCGGTCGGCGGCGAAGCCCGGCCCTGCGCGTACGTGCGGCGCCCCGCCGTGCCGGGCGCCGCGGTCCCGGCGGATCTCCGCCCGATCGGCATCTCGCTGGCGCGCGGTGAGCCGCTCGTGCTCGACGGGTTCTGCGCGGTGACGCTGGAGCTCCCGCACGGCCCCTCCGAGCTCACGCTCACCTACTCCGCGGAGCTGTTCGGGAGCGAGGTGCTCGGCGCGTCCAAGGAGTGCGAGGCCGCGATGGAGCTCGACTGCGAGGGCGCGGAGCACGAGACCGCCGCGGAGAAGAAGGCGTGCCGCGCGCGCCGTGCGCAGGCCTTCCGCGAGCTCGAGGACTGCCCGCCCCGGCGGCGCTGGAGCGACGTGTGGCTCTACTACCCGCTCGGCGCCGCGAGCGCGTGGGCCGGCACGCCCGACTTCGTCCGGGTGGAGGTGGCGCTGGGCGGGTTCGAGCTCGACCGCGAGGGGAGCCAGGGCATCCCCGCCGGCGCGGTCGAGGAGGGCGGGGTGCTCCGCTGGACGTGGGAGAGGCCGGCGCTCGCGGGCAAGGACTTCCGCGTCGCGCTCCGGAAGCGCGGCGCCGTCCGGGGCCGCGTGCCCGCGGACACCGTCTCGTGGTGCGTGCCGCGCGAGGTCCGCGCGCGCGCGTCCTCGTCCATCCCGGGCCAGGGCCAGAACGGTTACGGCGCGGCGCAGGCGGTGGACGACCGCGCGGCCACCGCCTGGTGCGTGAACACGCCGGCGGGCGGCGTCGGCGAGTGGATCGAGGTCACGTTCCCCGTCGATCCCGCGCACGCCTGGGCGGCGGGGCTCTTCCTCGTGCCCGGGTACGCGAAGAGCGAGAAGGCGTGGCAGGGGAACGGGCGCGTGGCGCGGATCCGCTACGGCGCGTGCGGGAGCGGCGGCGCGCTCCGCGAGGCGAAGCTCGCCGTACCCGAGGACTCCGCGGCCGCGGTCGTGGCCGTCGAGGGCTCGGCCGCGGTCCTCGGCGAGGCGCTGTACGGCCTGCGGGAGGCGAAGGGTGGAGAGCTCTGCGTGCGCGTCGAGATCGCCGCGGCCGTGCCGGGGGCGCGCTCGAAGGACGTGTGCATCTCGGAGCTGCGCGTGCCGCTCGTGTGCGAGTGAACCGCGGTGAGGGCGGGACGATGAAGGCGTTCGTTCGCGTGTGGGTCGCGGTGGCGCTGGCGGCGGGGCCGGGCGGCGCCGCGCGCGGGAATGGCGGCAGCTCGTCGTTCTACCTCGAGGGCGGGGTGGCGGGCTCGCTCCGCCCGAAGCAGGAGGCGACGATCGAGCTCCTCTCGGAGACGCTCCGGATCGAGCTCGATCGGCAGCGGACGCCCGCGGAGCGCCTCGAGTGCGCGTCGGGTGGGTGCGGCGAGGGGTACGTCGCCACCGCGCGGTACCGCCTCCGGAATCGCGGCAAGCCGGCGCGCACCCTCTACGCCGTTCCGCTCGTCGTCCCGCGAGAAGCCCACGCCGACCCCGACCAGCCGGACCCCGAGTCCCGTGAGGGCTCGGCCAGCGTCTCCGCGAAGCTCCTCGCCCGCGACGTGACCATCTCGCTCGCCGGCGCCAAGCACCGCTGCCAGTTCGTGCCGCGCCCGGAGGTCCCGTGGATCGCGTTCCCGGAAGACCTCCCGCAGGTCGGCGTGTCGCTGACCGAGTACGACGATCACCTGAGACTGGCGGGGTACTGCGCCGTGGAGCTGGAGATCCCCCGGGGAGTCGTCGAGCTCACGCTCTCCTATCCCGGGATGCTGTCCGGCGTGGAGGAGCATCATCCCGGGTGGCGTCGCCGCGCGTCCTGCGCTGGGAGTGGCCCAACCCGGACCTCGCCTGCTGGGGCCCCTGCGGCGGCGCCATGAAGGAGGCCAGGCTCGCGCTCGCCGACGACTTCCGCGAGGGGTTGACCGGAGGTTCCGGGCGCGCGCGAGGTGCTCGCCGGCGTCCTGGAGAACGTGACGGGCGGCGCGCTCTGCGTCCGGGTCGAGGTCGCCGGCGTCGTGCCCGGCGCCCGGTCGAAGGACGCGTGCATCTCCGAGATCAGCGTCCCGCTCCGCTGCTGGCGAACGTGCGCGGGGTCCTCCTCGCCGCCTGGGCCGCGGCCCTCCCTGCTTTCGCGCGCGCTGCGCCCGAGCCGGTCGTCGTCCGCGCCGACGCGGCGCGGGAGGTCGTGCTCACCGCGCCGGCCGAGCTCCCCGAGCCGGTCCGGTGGTTCGCGCTCGACCCGATCGCCGCCGACTACTCCAACGCCAGGCGGTGCGGCCGCCCGCCCGCCGAGGGCTGCCACGATCCGATCCGGTACCGCACCCGCCCGCTGCCGGCCCAGGGTCGCTCCCTGCGGGTCGCGGAGCTCCCCGAGCTCTCCGCGCCCGGCACGCACCGCGTGATCGCGGCCAGGGCGGGCGAGCCCGGCGGCGAGGTCGGCGAGGAGGCCCTCGCCGGCGCGTTCACGCTGGTGGTCCGCGAGGACGACTCGTACGTCGGCTACCTGACCGAGCTCCTCGGGGTCCCGTTCGTCTACTGGCCGACGCGCGTCGCCGGCGCGGGCCACCAGACCGACGCCCGGCTCGGGGCGGACTGCGTCGCGACCGTGATCTACGGCCGGCGCAGGATGGGCTGCGGCGTGCCATACTACGTGCCCGCCGTCCTCTTCCGGCTGGCGGCGCCCGTGCCGCCCGGCCCGGACGGCGCCCCCGAGGTGCGGGCGGGCGACATCCTTCACTTCGGGTTCCAGACGGCGGTGCTCGCCGAGGATCGCCCGCCGCTCGGGCGCCTGGACGACGGCGACCTCGTCGTCCACGCGTATCACGGCCTCGTCGAGCGCGTCCCCTTCGGCGCGCTCCCCTACCGCGTGTACCGCCACCACGTCCTCCGGTGGCCGGAGTGCCGGCCACCGGCCGGAGCCGCGGCGAGAGACTAGAGCGCGTCCTCACCGCGCTCGGCGGTGCGGATCCGGATCGCCTCCTCGACCGGGAGCACGAACACCTTCCCGTCGCCGATCCGCTCGGTGCGCGCGGCCCGGACGATCGCGTCGACGGTGCGCCCCACCAGCGCCTCGGCGACCACGACCTCGACCTTCACCTTGGGCAAGAACTCCACCCGGTACTCGGCGCCGCGGTAGACCTCCGTGTGCCCCTTCTGCCGGCCGAACCCCTTCACCTCGGTGACGGTGAGGCCCGTGGCCCCGATGTCCGTGAGCGCCTGCTTCACCTCGTCCAGCTTGAACGGCTTGATGATGGCCTCGATCTTCTTCACGGTTCACCTCTTGGCCCGCCGGGCGCGCCCGGCCGCGGTGGTGGAGCTCGATGGCCGCCGCGCCCGCGCGTCTTCACGCGGGCTCGGCGATCGGGGTGCGGGCGGAGGCGATGCAACGGGTGCGCCGCGGCTGGGCGCTCCTCTCGTCGCGGCGTTGCACCGGCGGGCGGCCGGGCGCTGCCCGGATCGGAGGCAGGCCCGCGGTGAAGATCAGGGCACCGCGAGCTCGTCGACCTCGACGGGCGTCGTCTGGATCAGGTCGTCACCGAAGGAGATCCCGGTGCTGGGCGAGAGCGCGCGGAGGGCCGCGCCGGGCCAGACGAAGGCCGGATCCACGTCGGCCTGGCGCAGGTCCACCTCGTAGCCGAGGTCGCCGAGAGAGGCGATCGATGCGTGGCTGAGCGGGTTGGGGGCGCCGGGTTCGACGAATCCGGTCATGAGCTCGTCGTCGAGCTCCGACTCGCGCCAGTGCGCGCCGATGGTCCCCTGGCTCCCCCCGTTCTCGACGGGAATCCCGACGAGCGTGGACGGCGCGTGGTCGAAGTCCTTCGCCGCGGCCACGGCCCTCGAGCCCCGGAACACAGGATCGTTCGTCGCCTCACCCGTCACGAGGCCACGGTAGTCGACCCAGATCGTCCCGAACCCGAGCGCGTGGAACAGCTCGTGAAGCGCGACGGTCTGGAGGAACGCAACGTCGCCCGTCGAGAGGGCGTTCGTGACGTACGACGATGTGGAGTTGAACTGCACGACCGAGACCAGGGGGTACCTGGAGCGCGTCCGGACGATGCACGGACCCGACGATGCGAGGGTAGCGGGCTCGGCGGGATATGGAAGAGCGCCGTAGCTGACCAGCACGACGAGGCCGTGCACCCTCTCGTCGATCCGGACCGTCTCCAGCGATCCCTCACAATCGTATCTGGCTACCCGCGTCGGGACGAGTCCGGCCGTGATCATCGCGCGGATCTGCTCAGCCGCCGCATCGACGGCCGTCGTCAGTGCGGCGCGTTGCTGGTCCGGCAGCCCTTCCACCGACGGGCGGTAACGGACCTCGAGCGTGTACGTCGCGTCGGGCGGCGTGGACTTGGGCCCGCACGAGAGGGCGACCAGGGCGGCGAGCGCGGCGGCGGAGCGGGCGACGGTGCGGGTCATGGGACGAGCTCGATGGGCAGGCGGAGGACGTCGTCGCCGAGCGGCAGCGCCTCGGGATCGGGGTCCGAGGAGAACAAGGACATGACGCGGAGGTCGAATGGGTCCTCGGCCTCGAGGTCGACCGTATACCCCAGGTCCGCGAGCGACGCGATCGTCGTCCGGGAGAGCGGCTGCGTCGTGCCCGAGAGATAGCCGGTCATCAGCTCGTTCCTGAACACCGACTCGCGCCAGTGGGAGTCCCGCGTGCCGATGCCGCACTGCGTGGGCCGGAAGCCCTCGCAGTTCTCGACCGGCACGGAGGTCCAGCTCGAGGGCGCGCCGTTGTACCTGGTGGCTGCAGCCACGGCATTCGCGCCGGTGAAGGACGAGTTCAGGGTGCCGGCGCCCGTGAGGAGGGGCGGGTCCCAGAACCCGAACCCCACGATGTGGAGCATCTCGTGGAGGATGGTGCTGCGGAGCGTGCCGCCGGTCTCGAGCGCGGCGAGGTCGGCCGTGTCGAACTCCATCACCCCGACCGCGGGGAGACCGCTCGAGCTCCGGACGATGCACGGTCCGGCCTGACCGAGGATCCCCCCGCGCCCGTCGATGGTCTGGAGGCGGACGACGATCTGGAGCCCCCGCACCGTCCCGGACAGCGGGGTCCCGTCGCAGCGCCGGCCCGAGAGATCGACGGTGGAGAGCGCGCCGACGACGAACTCCTCGATCCGCGCCGCAGCGGCCGTGAAGGCGGTCCACTGCGCGTCGGTCGCGGACGAGAGGAGGCGCAGGTCGATCTGGTAGCCGCCGTGCGACGGGAAGACTGCGGTGAAGGGCACGGCCCCGCTCGACGTCGTCCCGGCGATCCGCG
The DNA here is from genome assembly GCA_035627135.1 of Anaeromyxobacter sp. Lineage (GTDB taxonomy): Bacteria > Myxococcota > Myxococcia > Myxococcales > Anaeromyxobacteraceae > Anaeromyxobacter. The sequence continues at coordinate 6,686 of DASPMI010000202.1, forward strand.
CGCGCAGCTCCTGTGTCCCGCTGGGGCCGAGGTGCCACTCGGCCTGGAGCTGACCATTGGCCCCGCTCGTGCCGCTCGGCGGGTCGACCGTGCCGCCCCCGGCGGTGACCTCGAACTCGATCGGCACCCCGGCGACGGGCGTGCCGCGCGCGTCCGTGACCACCACGGTCGGACGCGAGGGCACGGGCTCGTCCGGTACCCCGACCTGGCGGTTCAAGGACACGGCGAGCAGCCGCGACGGCTGCCCCGGCGGTCCCGAACCTGCCTCGCCGGTCTCGGCGTCCCCGCACGCGGCCAGGAGGAGCATGGTGACGGCGGCTGCGAGAGGATGATTGTACGAGTGGGTGGGCACGTGTGCGGCGCTCGCGAGCGCTGTTGTCCTCAGAGCCTATCGGGTCCGCTGCCTCCCGACCAGTCGCCGAGGGCGGGGCCGAAAAGGGCCGAGCCCGGCCCGAGCTGTGCTCGGACCGGGCTCGGGTGTGAACCGCCTCGGGGCCGCGCGGAGCCCGACCAGGTCGGGCTCGGCTCGGGCGCGGGCTCGTCCACGGGACGTCGAATTGCTCCTACGCCTTGGGCGGGTTGCTCCCCTTGGCGAAGAGCTCGTACAGCGCGTACCGCTCGCGCACCTGCTTCTGGGCCTCGGCGATGAGCTGCTCGTACCGCTCCGCGTTCATGGCCTTCACCGAGCGGTAACGGGTCTCGCGCTCCACGTACTCCTTGAGGTCGATCTTCGGGGCCGGGCTGTCGAGCTTGAGCGGGCTCTCGCCGGCCTCCGCGCGGCGCGGGTCGAAGCGGAAGAGCGGCCAGTGGCCGGAGTCCACCGCCAGCCCCTGCTGCTCGAGGCCGATCTCGGTCCCGATGCCCTGCTGCAGGCAGTGGGCGTAGGCGATGACGAGCGAGACGCCCGGGTAGCTCTCCGCCTCGCGGATGGCGTTGACCGTCTGCGCGTCCTTCGCGCCGATGGCCACCTTGGCGACGAACACGTTGCCGTAGCTCATCGCGAGCATCGCGAGGTCCTTCTTGCCCGTGCCCTTGCCGGCGGTGGCGAACTTGGCCGAGGCGCCGAGCGGGGTGGACTTGGAGGCCTGGCCGCCCGTGTTGGAGTAGACCTCGGTGTCGAGCACCAGGATGTTCACGTTCCGCCCGGAGGCGAGGACGTGGTCGAGGCCGCCGTAGCCGATGTCGTAGGCCCAGCCGTCGCCGCCGATGATCCAGATGCTCTTCTTCACGAGCTGATCGGCGAGGTCGAGCAGCCGCTTCGCCTCCGCCGTGCCGGCGGCGGCGAGCTTCGCCTTGAGCGCCTTCACCCGCTCGCGCTGCGCGGCGATGCCGGCCTCGGTGGACTGGTCGGCCGCGAGCAGCTCCTTCACCAGCGCGTCGCCCACGACGGAGGCCTGCGCCTGGAGCAGCTCCTTCGCGTACTGCTCCTGCTGATCCACGGCGAGGCGCATGCCGTAGCCGAACTCGGCGTTGTCCTCGAACAGCGAGTTGGACCAGGCCGGGCCGCGGCCGTCGGCGTTCTTGCAGTACGGCGTCGTCGGGAGGTTGCCGCCGAAGATCGACGTGCAGCCGGTGGCGTTCGCGACCAGCATGCGGTCGCCGTAGAGCTGGGTGAGGAGCTTGATGTACGGGGTCTCACCGCAGCCGGTGCAGGCGCCGGAGAACTCGAACAGGGGCTCGAGGAACTGCGACCCCTTCACGTCGAGCTTCACCTTCGTCCGGTCCGCGTTGGGGAGGCCGAGGAAGAACTCGAAGTTCTTGGCCTCGGGCTTGCGCAGCCCCTCGATCGAGGCCATCGCCAGGGCCCGCTTCTCCGGCTCCTTCTTGGAGACGCCCGGGCAGATGTCCACGCAGAGGCCGCAGCCGGTGCAGTCCTCCGGCGCGACCTGGACCGTGTACTTGGCGCCCTTCACGTCGGGCGACTTGAAGTCCATCGCCTTGAAGGTGGCCGGCGCGTTCGCGGCCGCCTCGGCCGGGTAGAACTTGGTCCGGATCGCGGCGTGCGGGCAGATGAGCGCGCACTTGTTGCACTGGATGCAGGGGCCCGTCTCCCAGACCGGGATTTCGAGGGCGATGGCCCGCTTCTCGTACTGCGTCGTCGCCGTCGGCCACGTGCCGTCGACCGGGAAGGCGGAGACCGGGAGCAGGTCGCCCTTGTTGGCGAGCATGATCGCGGTGACCCGCTTCACGAAGTCGGGGGCGCTCTCGGGGACGACCAGCGTGCGCGCCGCGCCCGTGATCGCGGTCGGGACCTTCACCTCGTGGAGGTGGGCGAGGGTCGCGTCCACCGCCTCGAAGTTCTTCTGGACGACGTCGGCGCCCTTGCGCCCGTAGGTCTTCTCGATCGCCTTCTTGATGTGGGCGATCGCCTCCTCGCGCGGCAGCACGCCCGAGATGGCGAAGAAGCAGGTCTGCATGATGGTGTTGATGCGCACCCCCATGCCGTTCTCCTTCGCGACCTTGTAGGCGTCGATCACGAAGAAGCGGAGCTTCTTGTCCACGATCTGCTGCTGGACCTCGCGGGGCAGCTTGTCCCAGACCTGATCGGCCGGGTACGGCGCGTTGAGCAGGAAGGTCGCGCCGGGCACCGCCTGCTCCAGCATCTCGTATTTGTCGAGGAAGACGAACTGGTGGCAGGCGACGAAGCTCGCCTTGTCCACGAGGTAGGCGGAGCGGATCGGCCGCGGCCCGAACCGGAGGTGGCTCGTGGTGAGCGTGCCCGACTTCTTCGAGTCGTAGAAGAAGTAGCCCTGCGCGTAGTTGGGCGTGTCCTCGCCGATGATCTTGATCGTGTTCTTGTTGGCGCCGACGGTGCCGTCCGCGCCGAGGCCGAAGAAGAGGGCGCGGTGCACGTCCGCCGGCTCGACCGAGAAGGTCGGGTCGAACTTGAGCGAGAGGTGCGTGACGTCGTCGTTGATGCCGACCGTGAAGTGGTTCTTCGGCTCGGGCTTCGCGAGCTCGTCGTAGACCGCCTTCACCATCGCCGGCGTGAACTCCTTCGAGGAGAGGCCGAAGCGGCCGCCGACGACCGTGAGGTCCTTCTTCGCCCAGGCCTTGTGCTCGCGGACCGCGGTGACGACGTCCTGGTACAGCGGCTCGCCGACCGCGCCGGGCTCCTTCGTCCGGTCGAGGACGGCGATCGACTTCACGGTCGCGGGGAGCGCGCCGAGGAAGTGCTTCACCGAGAACGGCCGGAAGAGGCGGACCTTGAGGAGGCCGACCTTCTCCCCCTTCGCGAGGAGGTAGTCCACCGTCTCGTGCGCCACCTCGGCGCCCGAGCCCATCACCACGATGACGCGCTCGGCCTGCGGGTGGCCGACGTAGTCGAACAGCTTGTACGCGCGGCCGGTGAGCGCGGCGTACTCGTCCATCACCTGCTGCACGGCCGCGGGGGCGGCGTCGTAGAAGCCGTTGCAGGCCTCGCGCGCCTGGAAGAAGACGTCGGGGTTCTGCGCGGTGCCGCGGAGCACCGGCCGGTCCGGGGTGAGGCAGCGATCGCGGTGCTGCTTCACGAGCGCGTCCGGCACCAGCTTGCGGAGATCCTCGTCGGCGAGGAGCTCGATCTTCGCCACCTCGTGCGAGGTGCGGAACCCGTCGAAGAAGTGGAGGAAGGGGACGCGGGTCTTGAGCGTCGCGACGTGCGCCACCGCGGCGAGGTCGTGCGCCTCCTGCACGGAGTTGGAGGCGAGCATGGCGAATCCGGTCTGCCGGCAGGCCATGACGTCCGAGTGATCGCCGAAGATCGAGAGCGCGTGGGTCGCGACGGTGCGCGCGGTCACGTGCATCGCGAACGAGGTGAGCTCGCCCGCGATCTTGTACATGTTCGGGATCATGAGCAGCAGGCCCTGCGAGGCCGTGAAGGTCGTGGTGAGCGACCCGGCCTGCAGCGCGCCGTGCACGGCGCCCGCGGCGCCGCCCTCGGACTGCATCTCCGCGACCGTCGGGATCGTGCCCCAGACGTTCTTCTGGCCCTTGGCCGACCACTCGTCGGAGAACTCGCCCATCGGCGACGAGGGCGTGATCGGGTAGATCGCGATCACCTCGCTCAGCCTGTGCGCGACCGAGGCCGCGGCCTCGTTGCCGTCCATCGTCGCCATGCGCCTGCCGGCCATGCTTGCTCCTTCTCGTGGGTGGCTGGGGTGCGGGCGGAGACCGCCCGCGCGCGTCGGAATACCAGACGCCGCGGCGCCAGTCTCGCCCGGGCCCTGCGGCGAGGAGGCGCGGGCGCGCGTGGGCGCACCTCCGGTCCATTGCTGCGGGTGCGGGGCGCAAGCCGTGCGCGGGCGCAGCGTTTTTCAGCAGGCAGCCTCAGGTGCCGCCGTACACCGCCTTGCGGTCCAGGTACCCGGAGTCGATGAGGACCGCGTCCACGTTCTCGCGGGTGACCGGCTGCGGCTCGAGCAGCACCGCCGGGACCTGGCGGCGGCCGTTGGACACCGAGGCGCCGCGGGTGTCCACCGGCGCGCCCGCGACGAGCGCGACGGCGATCTCGACGGCCTTCTTCGCGAGCTCCCGCACGTCCTTGAAGACCGTCATGGTCTGCGTCCCCTTGACGACGCGCGCAGCGGCCGCGAGCTCGGCGTCGAGCCCGGTGACGGGCACCTTGCCGGCGAGGCCCCGCGCGGCGAGCGCCTCGATGGCGCCGGCCGCGATCGAGTCGGTGGCCGCCAGGATCGCGTCGATCCGGGTGCCGGCGGCGAGGGCCTCGGCGCAGATCCGCCTGGCCTCGGGGCCCAGGTAGTCGCGCACGCGGGCCTCGCCGGCGATCGTCACCTCGCCGCTCGCGATGCGCGGGCCGATCGCCTGCATGGCGCCCTCGCGGAAGAGCTCCGCGTTGTGGTCGGTCGTCGGGCCGTGCAGGAGGAGGTAGCTCCCGCGCGGCACCGCCCGGACGAGGACCTCGCCCTGGAAACGGCCGATCCGGACGTTGTCGAAGGCGACGTAGTGGAAGTCGCGGACGGTGCCGACCGCCAGCCGGTCGTACGCGACCACCTTCACGCCGGCCTGGGCCGCGTACTCGACGATCGCCGCGGCCGCGGCGGCGTCGTGCGGCGCGAACACGAGCGCACGGACGCCCCGATCGACCAGGGCCCGGCACTGCGCCTCCTGGCGGGCTGCGTCGCACTCGGAGAGCTCGATCTGGAGGTCCCACCCGAGGCGCCGGGCGTGCGCCAGCATCGTGATCTTGGCCTTGACCCATTGCTCCAGGCGCTGCGTCGGGAGCGAGAGCCCGAGGACCCGTCCGCCCGCGGCGAAGCTCCTGCGCTGCGCCGCTCCACCCCCGAGCGGCGCCGCCGCAGGCGCCCGCGCCCGCGTGGGGCCGTTCGCGCCGGTCGCGCGCCCGGACACCGCCCCGGTGATCCGCGCCAGCCCCGCGGCCTGGTCCTGCCCCGAGGCGGCGATCTCGGCCACGACGTCCGTGACCTTCCCGACCATCCCGCCGATCTCGGACAGCTTCGCCGAGACCTGGTGCATGCTCCGGACGCCCTCGCCGGCCTCGCGCACCGATCCCTCGATGAGCCCCGCGGTCTTCGCGGCGGCCTCCTTGCTGCGGGCGGCGAGGGACCGGACCTCCTGCGCGACGACGGCGAACCCGCGCCCCGCGTCGCCGGCGCGCGCCGCCTCGACGGCCGCGTTGAGGGCGAGCAGGTTGGTCTGGAAGGCGATCTCGTTCACCTCCTTGATGATCTGGAGGGTGCCCTCCGCGGCGCCGCGGATCCGCTCCATCGCCTGCCCGAGCTGGCCGATGGAGGTCTGGCCGTCGGTGACGGCGGCGCGGGCCGCGGCCGCGGAGGCGTCCGCCTGCTGGGCGAGGTCGGCGGTCACCCGGACCGTGCTCGTGACGAGCTCGAGCGAGCGGGCGGTCTCCTCGAGGACGGCGCGCGCCTGCTCCAGCTCCCGGGCGAGCGCGCCGGCCTCGGCGCGGGCCTTCTCGGCGTCCGCGCGCGCGGCGTCCGCGTCCGCCTCCGCCGCCTCCGCGGCGCGGACCGCTGCGTCGCAGCGCCGTTCGAGCTCGATCGTCGTGGAGGAGCCGTCCATGCGGCGATCCTATTCTCCTTCCGGCGGGCGCAGAATGGGGCACGGCTCACCCGGCCGCTTCGACGGGGACCAGCGCCGGAGGGCTCTCCTCGATCATGTCGGACAGCGCGGCGCCGGCCGGCACCATCGGGAGGACGTCCACCTCGGCGGTGACACGCACGTGCACGACGACCGGTCCGGTACGGTGGGCGAGGGCGCGCGCGACGGCGGCGTCGAGCTCGTCCGCGGTCTCGGCCCGGAGGCCGAGGCACCCGAACGCCTCGGCGACCGCCGCGAAGTCGGGCCGCGCCGACAGGCTCGAGGCGGCGAAGCGGCGGCCCAGGAACAGCCGCTGCATCTGCCGGACGAGCCCGAGCGCCTGGTTGTCGAGGACGAAGAGCTTGAGCGGGAGGCCGAGGTCCGCCGCGGTGGCGAGGTCCTGGAGGGTCATCTGGAACGAGCCGTCGCCGTCGACGCCGACGACGAGCGCGTCGGGGCGGCCGAGCTGGGCGCCGATCGCGGCGGGGAGGCAGAAGCCCATCGTGCCGAACCCGCCGGAGGTGATGAAGTCGCGGGGCCCCGTGGCGCGCCAGCGCTGCGCGGCGAACATCTGGTGCTGGCCGACGCCGGTGGTGACGACCGCGCCGCGCGGCAGGAGCCGCTGGAGGCGGTCGATCACGTCGGGGGCGCGGAGCGGCAGGCCCCGCCGCGGCTCGAGCGGATGCGCCGCGGGCGCGGTCGGCTCCGCGCACCAGCCCGATGGCGCGCGCGCCGGCCGGGCGGCCTCGAGCCGCGCGAGCAGGGCGCGCAGCACCTCGCGGAGGTCCCCGTGCAGCGCCACGTCGGCACGGAACCGGTGCGAGAGCGCCGCCGCGTCGAGGTCGGCCTGGACGAGCCGCGCGCCCGGCGCGAACCCCTCCGCCGCGCCCGTGCCGCGGTCGGAGAGCCGCGCGCCGGCGGCGAAGACCAGGTCGGCGCGCTGCACCGCCCGGTTCGCGCGCGCGTGGCCGTGCATGCCGATCATGCCGAGCCACAGCGGATGATCCTCGGGCACGGCCCCCTTCCCGTGCAGGCTCGTGACGAACGGGATCCCGAGCCGCTCGGCGACCGCGCGCGCCTCGGCCGAGGCGCCGGCCTTGCGGACCCCGCCCCCGAGGTAGAGCAGCGGGCGCGCCGCGCCGGCGAGGAGCGCGGCGGCGGTGTCGAGGGCCGCGGGAGCGGGCCGGGGAGAGGGCGCCGGGGGCATCGGCCGGTACCCGGAGTCGACGGCCGCGAGCTGGACGTCCTTCGGGATGTCCACGAGCACCGGCCCCGGCCGTCCGGACCGGGCGAGGTGGAAGGCGCGGGCGATGGTTTCCGCGAAGTCGCGCGGATCGCGGAGGACCGTGCTCCACTTGGTGACCGGCGCGGTGATCGCGGCGATGTCCGCCTCCTGGAACGCGCCCGTGCCGAGCGCGGCCGTGGGGACGTTGCCGGTGATGGCGACGAGCGGGACGCGATCGTGGTTCGCGTCGGCGAGGCCGGTGACCAGGTTGGTCGCGCCCGGGCCCGAGGTGGCGAGGCAGACCGCGACCCCGCCGGTGGCGTGGGCGAACCCCTCGGCCGCGTGGGCCGCCGCCTGCTCGTGGCGGACGAGCACGTGGGTGACGCTCGGCCTGAGGCGGGCGTGGGCGTCGTAGACGGGGAGGATGTTGGCGCCGGGGATGCCGAAGGCGTACGTGACGCCCTCGGCCTCGAGCGCGTGCCAGAGCGCCTCGGCGAGGGTGGGGCGGCTCGAAGGTCGGGACATGGGTGGCTGCTCCTCTCGGAAGCGCGCCGGACCGGGAACCCGGGCCGGCGCCCGCGCGGCGCGCGGGGGTGCGGTGCGGGGCTGTCGGGGAATCAGCGGGCGGACGAGCCGCCCGCGAGCGCCGTCGGGAACGGCGGCGCTACCGGATCGATACGCGTACGCCCACGCGCGCCCGGGAGGCGCAGCGGTTCAGGCTCTGGGCGCGTCGGTCGATCACGGCGAGTACCACCGACGACGATACACGCCTGGGCGGCCGGCGCAAGGGCCCATGCGGCCGCGGACGGAAGCCTCGAGACGCGCGGACGAAGGCTCCGCTCGCCCTGAGCCTGTCGAAGGGCGAGCGATCGCGTGGATGGGGCCCGCGATCACTCCCCCATCTCCTGCTGCGTGTCGGTGCCGTCCCCGCCCTCGTCGGCGTCGCCCTCGTAGCCGTCGCCGCCCTCCTCCTCGTCCTCGCCGCCGCCGCGGTGGCACTCCTCGCACTCGCCGTCGGCCTCGCCGACCCAGACGATCGGCGCGTCGGGCGAATCGACGTGGAACGTGCCGCCGTCGCCCTCGCCCGGCTCGCCGGGGTCGTCCTCTCCCAGCGAGACGCCGTAGACGTCGCGGTACGTGTCCACCTTGACGTAGACGGTCACGCGCTCGTACGCGCCGAGCGCGAGGATCGGCACCCAGTGCGTGCTGCCGTACTCGACGAACAGCGGCTGGCGCGGCGGACCGGCGGTGAAGCTCGTGTTGGCGACCGTGACGCGCAGGTAGGGGCCGAGCGGGTAGAGCTCGTCCGCCTTCTGGACGAAGTCGTCGATCGCCTCGCGGGCCTGCCGCATCGCCTCGTACGCCGTCTCCGCGTCCTGCTGGTCGCAGTTCTCGCAGACCGAGAGCGAGCCCGTGAGCACGAGGCACTGCCCCGGCTTGGGCTTCCGGAGCTGCCCGCCCACCTCCACCGTCTCCACCGCGGCGCCCGGGAGCAGCGGCCCGCGGCAGCCCTGGACGAGCGCGACCTCCTCGATCACCGGCGTCGACCAGCCGGTTGCGCCGCGCAGGGCGTGGAGCGGGTCGGCCACCTTCCTGAACACCAGCGCCGCCCACACGCTGCGCTCGAGATCGCCGGCCGCGACCGCGGCGTCGAACAGGGTCTCGTACGTCTGCCCCTCCGCGTCGCCCAGGGCGAGCGCGCGCGTGAGGAGCTCGAGCGCCTCGTCCCGCTTCCCGGCGGCCTCGGCCTTCTTCGCCCGCGCGACGAGGCCCTCCTCCGTCGCGGCGGCGGCCTGCAGGTCCACCACGCGGACGAAGAACGCGGAGGCCTGGGCGCCGGCGGCGGTCACCTCCGCCGCGTCCTCCTCCGTCTCCGGCGCGCGATACTGCGGGGGCACCGCCGTCGGTAGCTGCGAGAGCGCGCCCTCGAACGGCGCCCAGGCGGGCGCCTCCGACGTGCCGAGCTCCACCTTCGCGAACGCGCCGCCGATCTCCAGCACCTTCACCGGCGTGTTCTGCCGGAGGACCGTCAGCAGCTTCGCGTCGGCCCTGGGTGCGGCGAGCGCCCCGGCGGCGAGCGGCGCGACGAACGCGGGCGCGCCCTTCCTGAGCGCCGGCTCCGGGACGATCGCGGCCCGCTGGCCGGGCGGCGGGAACGCGAGCGGATCCGCCGCGGCTCGCTCGAGGAGGTCGCTCCAGGGCGCGAGGCTCTGCTCGCCGGGGTAGGCGGCGAGCCCGGCCTCGACGAACCGGCCCGCGGCGGCGAAGTCGCCGGCCTTCACGAGCTCGAGGACGCGCTGGGCGAACACCTGGACCGGCGGCTTGTCCGCGCTCACGCCCGCGGGGTCGCAGAACCCGACCACCACGCCGTCCTCGACGACGGCGAGGACCTTCCGCGCTGCGAGCGCCGGGTTCGTGAAGGTGGAGACCGGGCTCCCGAGGCGCAGCTCCTTGATCGTCGCGCCCAGCCGGCCGAGCACGGTGAGCTTCTCCACCTGGACGAACATCGGAGTCCCGGTGAGGGGGTACGGCGCCACGTCGTCCGCCTTCACGTACGCCTTCGCGTCCTTCACCGCCCAGAACGGCTTCTTGCCGAGCTTGGGCACCTTCACGACGAGGCGCTTCCCGAACTCCGCCTCCGCCGTCGTGGCCGCGTCCAGGCGCGCCTTGTCGAGGAGCGGCGTCCCGTCCACCACCACCGTCACCTCGACCTCGCGCGCGCACCCGGCGGCGAGGAGGGCGAGGGCGAGGCCGAGCGCGAGCGGCCTGCGGGCGGACGCGGGATGGCGTGGCATCGACATGACGACCCCCGGGTGAACGGAAAGTACGATGGCCGACTGTACTGCAGCGGCGCCCGGGTTGTCGCGCAGGTCGGGCGAGGGGCGCGCGAGGTGGGTACGGGGTCAGGTCCCGTCGCCGCGGTGGCGCGCCTGGAAGGCCTTCGCCTCCTCGCGTCCCATGTACATCCCGAGGAGCCGGGTGTCGGTCTCGGCGAGATCCACGACCACGAGGCCGTCGAGCGCGTCGCCGAACCCGGGGTCCACGTTGAACCCGGCGAACCTCCCGCCGAGCCTCGCGTAGTGCTTGAAGAGGACCGGGACGCCCTTGTCGCCCTCGAGCAGCGAGACGGCCTCGTCGAGCGCCTCGAAGTCCGAGAGCTGGTCCGGCAGACCGCGGACCTCGCCGTCCAGCTTCGCGAAGAACGGCCGGCGCGGCATGACGCGGAGCGGGTTGGCGCCCGCGAGCCGCAGGTGGCGGGAGCACCAGCGGGCCATGAGCGCGCGCGAGATGGGCCGGTACGCGTCGCTGATCGAGACCGCGCCGAAGAGGCGGCGGTACCGCGGGTGGAGCAGCAGCCACCGCCCGATCCCCTTCCACAGCAGCATGAGCGGGCCGTGCGTCCCCTGGTATCCGTCGCGGAGGAAGCTCCGGCCCATCTCCAGCGCCGGATCGATCTGCCGGAGCAGCCCCGACGACATGTGGAAGAGCGTCGTCGTGTAGAGCCCGGCCTTGCCGCGCTGGGCGAGGATCTCGTCGGTCGGGCCCATGCGATAGCCGCCGGCGAGCCGGCTCCGGGCCGGATCCCAGAGGAGCAGGTGCAGGTACCACTCGTCGAACCGATCGAGGTCGCGGCTCTTCCCCGTGCCCTCGCCGACGGCCCGGAACGCGCGCTCGCGCTCGAGCCCGAGCTCGAGCAGCACCGCCGGCACCTGGGGCGCGCGGGCGATCCACACCTCGAGGCCGCCGCCCGTCGCGAGGCGCTGCTCCGGCGGGAGCGCCGCGAACTCGGCCGCGAGCGCGGCCGGATCCTGCGGCGCGGCGAGCGGCTCCTGCGCGCGGGCCCGGTGCGGCGCGGGCGCCGTCGCGGTCCCGGGCGCCGGCGCCTCGAGCCGGTTGGCGAGGAGGGCCGTGTGGCTCCGCACGAGGGCGATCGCCTGATCCGGCGCGAGGGACGCCAGCCGCTTGGCCTGGATGAGCCCGCCCGCCTCGACGCGCAGCGTGGTCCCCTGACGCTTCAGGACCTTCTTCGCGACGAGCATCGAGCGGATCGTGTGGTGGAGGAGCCGCGCCGCCTGCGACGCGGCGGGGTTCGACCCCTTCCCCGCGAACCAGAGCGGGAGGACCGGCGCCTTCGCCCGCTGGGCGAGGCGGACGACCCACGGGTTCCAGGGCAGATCGAGGTTGGAGGTCTCGCCGGCGGGGAAGCAGGCCAGGCAGCCGCCCGACCGGAGGTGGCGGAGCGCCTGGCGAAGGCCGGTCCGCAGCGTCCTCGCGGAGAGGTGGCGGCTCCGCGGTCCGAAGAGGTCGAGGCCGATGAGGTGCGGCTGGAGCTCCGGCACGCGCAGGAGCTGGCTCGCGACGAGGAGCGTGTCCGGGCGCTTCGCCTTGAGGAGCTTGAGGAGGGCGACGCCCTCGAGCCCGCCGAGCGGGTGGTTGGCGACGACGAGCACGGGGCCCGCCGCCGGGAGGTCCAGGTTCCCGTGGAGGTCGACGCCGACCTGGAGGACCTCGAGCGCGGCGTCCCAGGGCTCGCCGCAGAGGGACTGGAACCGGGGATATAGATGATCGAGCTCCTCGAGCCCGAGCGCCTTCTCGGCCAGGGCGAGCGCGCCCTGTGCCAGCGCATTGGGCAGCGGCGGCCCGAGCCTGAACGGGGAGTCGGTGCGGTCCAGGGTCTGCGGCATGGGCCTCCTCGAGGGAGCGGGAGCTCTCTTCCGTCAGCTTTCAGCCGGGAGGTACGACCCGGTTCGGGGTTCCGATGGCCGGGCATTGTGGCAACTTGGCCGGGGTGCGGCAAGCAACGGCCGCGTCGCGAATGCGCACCGTGCTCGTGAAAGGAGCAGAGACGAGCGGGTACGGGCGGTTGCTTGGGTGGCCTGGTGGGTGACTGTAGGCGTGAAGCCTACAGGGCGAACGCGAGGCGGATCGCGTCGATCTGATCCTCCGTGATCGGCACCCGCTCGCCGAGGCTCCGGCAGGCGACGAGCCCGCGCGCGCTGTGCTCGGCCACCTCGAGCCGGTCGAACGCCTGGAGCAGCGTCGTCCCGGTCGCGATGACGCCCTCGTTCTGGACGATCGCCACCGGCGCGGCGGTGGTGAGCCCGGCGGCGGTCGCCTCCGGGTCGACGAACGTCGCGCCGAACGGCAGCTTCGCGACGTCGCGCAGGACGATGTAGCACTCGGGGATGGTGCGCGTGTCGAACGTCTCGGCGGTGGCGGCGAACGCGCCGAGGCTCGGCGGGCAGCCGAGGATCACCGCGCCGGCGTGCGGCTGGCGGGCGTACACGGCGCCGTGGAGCCGGACCGACGCGTCGGGCCGCTTCCCGGCCTCCCGCCGCCCGCCCTCGATCCGGACGAGGTCGTCCGGCTCGAGGTGGAGCCGGTCGATGGCCCCCGGGGTGACGAGGAACGCGCCGCCCGCGAGCCGCACCGAGACCGAGCCCATGGAGCTCGTGAACAGCCCGCGCGCGCAGGCGCGGCGGACGAACGCGACGATCTCCTCCCGCGCGCGGCGCTCGTCCGCGTCGGGCGCGTGCGCCGCGCCCTCCTCGAGCGGCGACCGCTCGTGCGCCTCCGCCCGCCGGAGCCCCTCCTCGGAGATCCGGACCGGCGCGCCGAGCCGCCGCGCCTCGAGCTCGATCCGCGCGCAGTGCTCGAGCGTCTCGAAGGCGATGAAGGCCCGCGCGAGCTCCGCGCCGCCCGCCACCGCGCCGTGGTTCTCGAGCATCACCGCGTCGTTGCCGTCCGCGAACGCGCGGCCGATCTCCTCGCCGAGCGCCGCGCTCCCCGGGAGCCCGTACGCCGCCATCCCGACGCGGCCGCACGCCGCCCGCGCCCCGCGGACGAGCGCGGTGTCCGGGATCCGCCGGACCAGGCTGAACGCCACGAGCCCCGCGGGGTGCGCGTGGACGATGCCGCGGAGATCGGGCCGGCTGCGGTAGATGACCTGGTGGAAGGGGAGCTCCACCGAGGGGCGGTGCCGACCGTGCGCGCTCCCGTCGGGCGCGACGCGGACGATGTCACCCGGCGTGAGCGCCCCCTTGTCCACCCCGCTCGGCGTGATCCAGAGCGCGCCGTCCTCCGTGCGCACCGAGAGGTTGCCGCCGGAGGTGGTCGTGAGCCCCTGCCGGTAGATGCGGTCCATCACCTGGACGAGCTGCTCGGCCGGGTGCAGGCGGGTGAGGTCCACGGGGGGATCATAACGGGTCGTGTGGGGCGCGGGCTGGGCTTCAGGCCTCAGGCTCGAACCCGTCGCGGCACGCGCGCGCCGATGGCCCGAGGCCCGACGCCTGAGGCCCGAGGCCGCTCCTTCCCTCACCCCGCCTTCGCCCGCTTCCCCTTCGCCGCCTGCTGCGCCTGGATCGCGGTGAGGATGATCGTGAACACCACGTCCTCGACGAGGCAGCCGCGGGAGAGGTCGTTCACCGGCTTCGCGAGCCCCTGGAGCATCGGCCCCATGGAGACGACGCCCGCGGACCGCTGCACCGCCTTGTACGTCACGTTCCCGGTGTTCAGGTCGGGGAAGACGAACACCGTCGCCTGCCCGGCCACCTTCGAGCGCGGCGCCTTCTGGCGCGCGACGTCCGGCATCACCGCGGCGTCGTACTGGAGCGGGCCGTCGATGAGCAGGTCGGGCCTCCGCTGCTGGGCGATCTCCGTCGCCCGCTTCACCCGCTCGACGTCCTCGCCCGTCCCGGAGGCGCCGGTCGAGTACGAGAGCATCGCCACCCGCGCCGCGATGCCGAACGCCACCGCCGAGTCCGCGCTCTGGATGGCGATGTCGGCGAGCTGCTCTGCGCTCGGGTTGGGGTTCACGGCGCAGTCGCCGAACACGAGCACCTGTTCGGGCAGGCACATGAAGAAGATGCTCGAGACGAGGCTCGCGCCGGGGGCGGTCTTGATGATCTGCAGCGCCGGCCGGATGGTGTGCGCGGTCGTGTGGACCGCGCCCGAGACGAGCCCGTCCGCCTCGTCGAGCGCCATCATCATGGTGCCGACCATGATCGGGTCGGCCAGCTCCTGGATGGCGAGCTCGGGCGTCATGCCCTTGGCCTTGCGCCGCTCGACGAGCGGGGCGACGTAGCGCGGCGCGACGGCGGCGGCGTCCACGATCTCGATGCTCGGCGGGAGCGTCACGCCCTGCCGCGCGGCCACCTCGCGGATCTCGTCGGGGTCGCCGAGCAGCACGCACCGGGCGATCCCGCGGGACTCGATGATCGACGCGGCGGTCACGGTCCGCGGCTCGCTCCCCTCGGGCAGCACGATCCGCTTCGGGTCGGCGCGGGCGGCCTCGATGAGGCGGTGGCGGAAGGCGGGCGGCGAGAGCCGCGGCAGCCGGCTGCTCGTCGCGCCGAAGCTGTCCAGCCACGCGGGGTCGATCCGGTCGGCGACGAAGTTCATCGTCCGCTCGACCCGCTCGCGATCGTCCGACGGGATCTCCGGGCTGAGCGTCGCGACCCGGGTCGCCGCGCCGAAGCTCCCGTCCTGGACCGCGAGCAGCGGGAGCCCGGCGTCGAACGCCTTCTTGCAGAGCCCGAGCACGCCCGGGTCGGGGTCGAGGCCGCCGGTGAGGAGCACGCCGGCGAGGGCGGTGCCGTTCATCGCGGTCATCGCCGCCGCGAGGACCACGTCGTTCCGGTCGCCGGGGGCGATGACGAGCGTGCCGGGCTTGAGGGCGCGCAGCGCGTTCGAGACCGTCATCGCGCAGACGGCCACGTCCCGGACCCGGCGGGCCGGCGCGTCGCCCGCGGAGAGGACCCGCGCCCCGAGCGCGAGCGCGACGTCGCTCGTGCGCGGCGCCGCCAGCTCGGTGTTGCACGGGACGAGCGCGAGCGGCCGGAGCCCTTCGTCGGCGAGCGCCTTCCGGTGCGCCTCCAGGGCGCCCTCGGTGGCGGTCATGCCGGGGCAGCCGCCGCACGGCCCCCACGTCGGCCCGAGGCCGACGTCCTCGACGTGGGCGCTCGCCGCCGGCCCGGCGCAGACGCGGTTCAGGATGCAGCCCACCGTGCGCCCCTCCGCGAGCGCCCCGTAGCCGCGCGCGGCGATCGCCACGGCGCCGGCCACCTCCTCCGGCCCCTGGTCCCGCGGGGCTGCGACGAGCACCAGCTCCGCGTCGAGCGCGCGCAGCATGAGGGCGTTGACGCGCGTCGAGTAGACCATGCCCGCCTCGGGCACCATCCCCTCCGCGACGAGCACGTCCGCGCCGCGCGCCGCCTTGTTCGCGACCTCGACCACCTGCTCCATGAGCGTCTGGTCGTCGCCGTGGGCGAGCAGCTCCTCGGCCACCTGCCGCCGGATCGGGGCGGGCGGCGCGAGGTGGGCGCCGAGCGCCATCAGCTCGACGGAGTGGTCCTCGCCGCGGCCGGCGATCGGCTTCACGAACGCGACGCGGAGCCCCTTGCGGTCGAGCGCGCGGACGATGCCGAGGCACGCGGTGGTGAGCCCGACCTGGCGGCCGGCGGGGGCGATGAGGAGGGTGGTCGGCATGTCAGGTGGCCTCCGTCGGACTCACTTCCAGCCCGCGATCTCCGCCGTGTCCATCGCGATCATGAGCTCCTCGTTGGTCGGGACGACGAGCGCCTGCGGCCGCTCGCTCGTCGTGATCCGCCCCCGCTCGTCGCGGCCGTGCCGCGCGTTGCGGGCCGGGTCCAGGCGGAGGCCGAGGTACCCGAGCTGCTCGACGACCCGCGCCCGGATCGGCGCCGAGTTCTCGCCGATGCCGCCGGTGAAGACGAGCGCGTCGAGCCGGCCGAGCGGCACCACGAGGGCCGCGAGCGCCTTCGCGAGCACGTAGCAGAAGATGTCGATGGCGAGGCGGGCCCGCGCGTTCCCCTGCGCCGCGGCCTCCTCGACGGTGCGCATGTCGTTCGAGAGGCCGGTCACGCCGAGCAGGCCCGACCGCTTGTTGAGGGCCTCGAGGATGGCGCGCTCCGGCTGGCCGAGCGCGGCCGCCATGTGGCCGATGATGGCCGGGTCCACGGAGCCGCTCCGCGTGCCCATCATCACGCCCTCGAGCGGCGTGAGCCCCATCGTCGTGTCCACGCTCCTCCCGTTCCGCACCGCCGTGCAGGAGCAGCCGTTCCCGAGGTGCGCGGTCACGACGGCGTGGTCGTCCGGGGGGAGCCCCGTCTGGACGAGCGCCTGGCGCGCGACGAAGCGGTGGCTCGTGCCGTGGAAGCCATAGCGCCGGACGCCGTGCTGCTCGAGCCACTCGTACGGCACCGGGTACGTGTAGGCGACCGGCGGGATGGTCTGGTGGAAGGCGGTGTCGAAGACGGCGACCTGCGGCAGTCCAGGGAAGAGCTCGCGGGCGATCTGGATGCCGAGCAGGTTGGGCGGGTTGTGGAGCGGGCCGAGCGGGATGCACGCCTCGATCATCGCCACCACCTCCGGCGTGATCGCCATCGAGCCCGAGAACCTGGATCCACCGTGGACGACCCGATGGCCGATGCCGAGGAGCCCTTCGGCGAGCCCGAGCTCCCGCAGCAGCTCGCCCACCGCGCGCAGCGCCGCGTCGTGCCCGGCGCCGGGGAGGGCGCGCGTGGCCTTCCGGCCGTCGCGCTTCCAGTCGAGGCTCGCCTCGGGCGTCCCGAGGCGCTGGGCGATCCCCGAGACGAGCTCGCGCGAGCCGGCGGGGTCGGCGATCCCGCGCGAGCCGGCGAGATCCACGACGGCGAACTTCGCCGAGCTGGAGCCGCAGTTGAGGACGAGGACGTTCATGGGAGGTTTCGGACCCGGGGTGAGGCGCGCGGTCGCGTGACGCGCCGCGTTCGGCGGCACCATAAACCCGTTCAAGACCCGACGCGATGGTGGAACGTGTGGGTATGGAACACGTTGCGACTCCGCCGATCGTGCGAGTTGCGGCCCGCACGGGGCCTCGCGTCCTGCGCGTGCATTCGATGTGCCGGAAAGTCGCGGTAACGGCTCGACATCCCAGGTGTTCAGGCTGCGTGAGCGACATCTTCGAGACCAGACATCCATGACCCGAACCCGCTGGATCACCGCCACCGCCGCCGTGTGCCTCGCCGGGGGCCTCGTCGCCTGGCGGATCTCCGCCTCGCGCGGCGACGAGCAGTTCCGCTACGAGACCGCGGCCGTGGAGCGCGGGCGCGTGGTCGCCCGCGTGACCGCGACCGGCACCCTCTCGGCGCTCGTGACCGTCCAGGTCGGCAGCCAGGTCTCCGGCCGGATCGCCTCCCTCCACGCCGACTTCAACTCGCGGGTGAAGAAGGGCCAGGTGATCGCGAAGCTCGACCCGCAGCTCTTCCAGGCGGCGGTCGAGCAGGCGCGCGCCAACGTGATGGCTGCCGAGGGCAACCTCGCCCGGGCCGAGGCCCAGGCCGAGGACGCGCGGCGGCAGCTCCGCCGCACGCGCGAGCTGGCGGAGCGGAAGCTCGTCGCCGCGGCCGATCTCGACACCGCCGAGTCGGGCGCCGTCGCCGCGGAGGCCGGCGTGAAGTCCGCGCGGGGGGCGCTCGCCCAGGCCCGCGCCTCGCTCTCGCAGGCGCAGGTCAACCTCGCCTACACGACGATCGTCTCGCCGACGGACGGCGTCGTCATCTCCCGCAGCGTGGACGTGGGGCAGACCGTGGCCGCGTCGCTCCAGGCGCCGACGCTGTTCGTGATCGCCGAGGATCTCGCGAAGATGCAGGTGAACACCAGCGTCGCCGAGTCGGACGTCGGGCGGCTCGAGGCCGGCATGCCGGCGACGTTCAGGGTGGACGCGTTCCCGGGGCGCGTGTTCCGCGGCACGGTCCGCCAGGTCCGGAACGCGGCCACGACGGTGCAGAACGTCGTCACCTACGACGCCGTCGTGGACGTGGACAACCCCGACCTCGCGCTGCGCCCCGGCATGACCGCGACCGTGACGTTCGTCTACGCGGAGCGCGAGGACGCGCTGCGCGTGCCCAACGCGGCCCTCCGGTTCCGGCCGCCCGCCGGGATGCCCGGCGCCACGACCGCGGCGTCGGGCAACGGCGCGGGTCCGAACGCGGGCAAGGGCCCGGGGGCGAACGGCGGGGGCCGCGGTCGCGGCGCGCCGGAGGCCGGAGCGGAGGACGGCCGCGACGAGGGCCGGGCGATCTGGGTGCTCCGCGCCGGGCAGCCGGTCCAGGTCCGCGTCCGGACGGGCGTGACGGACGGCACGAGCACGGAGGTGCTCGACGGCGAGCTGAAGCCCGGAGATCAGGTCCTCACCGACGCGAGCGATCCCTCGGGCAAGAGCCGGCCGGCGCAGGGCGGCGGCGGCGGCGGCGCTGGCGGTGGGCGGCGCGGCGGGCCCCCGCGGCTGTTCTAACGGAGCAATCCTTGGGCCCCCCGCTCCTCCAGCTCGACGACGTCTGGAAGACGTACGTCATGGGCGACACCGAGCTCCACGCCCTGCGCGGCGTGAGCCTCGCGATCGCGCCCGGCGAGTTCACCGCGATCATGGGCGCGTCCGGCTCGGGCAAGTCCACGCTCATGAACCTGCTGGGCTGCCTCGACCGCCCGACGCGCGGGCGGTACCTGCTCGACGGCGAGGACGTCTCCAGGCTCTCGTCCGACGCGCTCGCCGCGATCCGGAACCGCACGATCGGCTTCGTGTTCCAGAACTTCAACCTCCTCTCGCGCACGAGCGCGGTCGAGAACGTGGAGCTGCCGCTCCTCTACGCGGGCGTCCCCGCCGCCGAGCGCCACGCGCGGGCCCGGGAGGCGCTCGAGCGCGTCGGCCTCTCGGGGCGCGCGCACCATCACCCGAGCCAGCTCTCCGGTGGCCAGCAGCAGCGCGTGGCGATCGCCCGCGCACTCGTGAACCGCCCGCGGCTCCTCCTCGCCGACGAGCCCACCGGCAACCTCGACTCGCGCACCAGCGTCGAGGTGATGGCGCTCCTCCAGGAGCTCGGGCGCGGCGGGATCACGGTCGTGCTCGTGACCCACGAGCCGGACATCGCCGAGCACTCGTCGCGCGTCATCGTCATGCGCGACGGGCAGGTCCGCTCCGACGTCCGCCGCACCCCCCGGCCGGCGGTGCCGCCGCCGCCCGACGAGGACCTGCACGCGGCAGCCCGGCCGGAAGGCCGCGCGGCCGTCGGGATCGCCGGAGGAGACGAGCCGTGACGCTGCTCCAGGTGCTCCGGGTGGCGCTCCGCGCGCTCGCCCGCTCGAAGATGCGGTCGTTCCTCACCACGCTCGGCATCGTGATCGGGGTCTCGGCCGTGATCGCGATGGTCTCGATCGGCGACGGCGCGAAGGCCCGCGTGCAGGCGGCGTTCGACTCGATGGGGTCGAACATGCTCGTCGTGACGAACGGGTCGACGAGCTCCGGGGGAGCGATGGGCGGGTTCGGGAGCCTGCCCACCCTGACGTGGGACGACCTCGACGCCATCCGGACCCAGGTCCCGTCCGTGCGGTACGCCTCGCCGTACCTCCGCACGAGCGCGCCGCTCGTCTCCGAGGACGCCAACTGGACGACGCAGGTGGGCGGGGTCGCGCCGGAGTACTTCTCGATCCGGACCTGGCCCGCGGCGCGCGGCGCGCTGTTCACGCAGTCGGACGTGGACGGCGGGACCAAGGTGATGGTGATCGGCAAGACCGTCGCCGAGAAGCTGTTCGGACCGGGAGTGAACCCCGTCGGGCGCCAGGTCCGCGTGCGCAACGTGCCGTTCCAGGTGGTCGGGATCCTCGCGACCAAGGGCCAGTCGATGGGCGGCCAGGACATGGACGACGCCGCCTTCGTCCCGTACACGACGTTCGCCGCCCGCATCCAGGGCGGGCTCAAGAACCTCATCCAGGGTACCATCTTCGTGGGCGCGGTGAGCCAGGACGCCACCGGGCGCGCGGAGAACCAGATCCGCGGCCTGCTGCGCGATCGCCACCGGCTGGCCGACGGCGCGGACGACGACTTCGGGATCCGGAACCTGGCCGAGATCGCCAACGCCTCGCAGGAGGGCGCCCGCACCATCACCACGCTCCTCGCCGCGATCGCGATGGTGTCGCTCGTGGTCGGCGGCATCGGGATCATGAACATCATGCTGGTCTCGGTCACCGAGCGGACCCGCGAGATCGGCGTACGCATGGCGGTCGGCGCGCGCGGCCGGGACATCCTCCTGCAGTTCCTGACCGAGGCGCTCGTGCTCTCGCTCGCCGGCGGGGCCGTCGGCGTCGCGCTCGGGATGACCGCGGCGTGGCAGCTCGCCCGCGCGTTCGAGTGGCCGGTGCTCTTCCGCGCCGAGATCATCTTCGTCGCGGTCGCGTTCAGCGGGCTCGTGGGGGTCGTGTTCGGCCTGTACCCCGCCCGCCGCGCCTCCCGCCTCGATCCCATCCAGGCCCTGAGGTTCGAATGACGCCGCGCCCCGCGCTCCTGCTCTCCGTCCTCCTCCCGTCGCTCGCCGCGGCGCAGGCCGCGCCCGGGGCGCCGGCCGCGGCCCGCGTGATCACGCTCGACGAGGCCGTCGCCTCGGCGCGCGCCCGCGAGCCGCAGCTCCGGCAGGCGCAGGCCAACGCGCGCGCCGGGGCCGCCCGCGCGGACCAGGCGCGCGCCGGGCTCCTCCCGCAGCTCGGGGCGAGCGGCGCGGTCGAGCGGTCCGGCACCGATCGCGACGACGCGCTCGCCGCCGGCCGCGACGGCACGACGTGGAGCGCCGGCGTCGCCGCCGACCAGACCCTCTTCGACGCCGGCACGTTCCACCGCTGGCGCTCCGCCCGCTCCAGCGCCGAGGCGCTGCGGAGCGCGGCCGAGACGACGGGCCTCGACGTCGTGTCGGCGGTGCGGGCCGCGTACTTCGCGGCGCGGGCCGAGCGGGACCTCGCCCGCGTCGCGGAGGAGACGGTCCGGAACAACGAGGCCCACCTCCGCCAGGTGCAGGCGTTCGTGGACGTGGGCACGCAGCCGCCGATCGCGCTCGCCCAGACGCGCTCCGACCTCGCCTCCGCGCGCCTCGCGCTCATCCGCGCCGAGAATGCGTACGCGAGCTCGAAGGCGCGGCTGGCGCAGTCGATGGGGCTCGAGACCTGGGAGCCGTTCGAGGTCGCGGACGACACGCTGCCGGCCGTCGAGGGCGAGGCCGGGCCGCTCGAGCCGCTCGTGGCCGAGGCGCTCGCGAGGCGGCCGGAGCTCGCGACGATCGCCGCGCAGGAGCGCGCGAGCGAGCAGAGCCGCTCCGCCGCGCGCGCCGGCTGGCTCCCCAGCCTGGGCGCCCGCGCGACGTACGGCCGGTCCGGTCCGCGCCCGGACGACACGACCGGCGCCTGGACGGCCGGCGTGAACCTCTCGTGGAGCCTCTTCGACGGCGGCCTCACCTCCGCGCGCGTGCGCGAGGCCGAGGCGTCGCTCGAGTCGCTCCGCGCCCAGGAGACCGCCCTCCGGACCGACATCCGCGTCGCGCTCGAGCAGGCCTACCTCGGCGTGCGCGCCGCGCGCGGCGCCGTCGAGGCGGCCGCGGAGGCCGAGACCGCCGCGCGCGAGCGGCTCCGGCTGGCCGAGGGGCGGTTCCGGGCCGGGGCCGGCAGCATCATCGAGCTCGGCGACGCGCAGGTGGCGGTGAGCACCGCGGGCGCGCAGCGGGTGCAGGCGGAGTACGACCTCTCCGCCGCGCGCGCGGCGTTGCTGCGGGCGGTCGGACGGGAGTAGGGCGCCCGGTCGCGACGGTTCACGACACCGCGGCCGGCGCGCGCGCCGCGCGCGCGAGCACGTCGAGCGCCGGCTCCGAGCGCGGCGCGAGGAGGACGTCGCGGGGCGGCGCGGCCGCGCGGATCGCGAGCGCCGCCTGCGTCACCGCGATCCCCGTCGTGACCGGCTTCACCACCGTCGCCGCGAGGAGCCCGTCCTTCACGTACCGCACGCCGCCGTCGGGGAGCCCATCGCACCCGAGGTACGGGAGCCGGGCCCACTCCGGGTGGCGCGCCGCGGCGATCCGCCGGGCGGCCACCGCCATCTCGTCGTTCTGCGCGCAGACGAGCGCCGGCGCGAGGCGCTGCCCGGACGGTCGCTCGAGGAGCGCCGTCATCGCCTTCTCCGCGCTGGCGCCGGTCCACGCGCCCGCGAGCGTCCGCGCGATCGCGATCTGCGATCCCCGGAGCCCTTCCTCCAGCCCGCGCCGGCGGGCCTTCACCTCGGGTTGCAGGCTCGGGCCCTCCACGTAGAGGAGGTCCCCGCCTGCGGGCAGGAGCGCGCGGCACTGGGCGGCGTGGAGGCGGCCGATCTCCTCCTCGTTGCTCGTGACGGACATGACGAACGCGCGCGGGAACTCCGCGCGGAGGAGCGGCACCGACGGCGCGAGCCCCGAGACCTCGACCCACGCGAGCCCCGCCGAGAGCGCCGCCCGCGCCGCCGTCCGGTACCCCTCCGGCGCGCCGACGAGCTCGATGACGATCGCGCGCGGGCGGAGCTCGGCGGCGCGGTTCGCGCACGACAGGACCTGCTGGATCTGCGTGATGGGGCTGTTGTCCGCGAAGGCGACCTCGACGCCCATGCCCTCCCGCGCGCCCGCCTCGACGGCGGCGGCGGCCTGCGCCCGCTGGAACTCCTGACGCTCGCAGCGGAGCAGGACCGCGACGGAAGGCGAGGGCGCGCCGGGCATCGGGGGAGGATGGTAGCACGCGGCCTCCCCGCCGCGGCGGCGGCCCGCGCAGCGCGCGAGGTCGAGTGCGACCTCCGCGCTGCGCGGGCGCCGTCCCGACTTCAGCGGGCGGTCGTCGACACCGATCCCGCGGCGAGGCCGGACGACGTCGCCGCCACCGTGATCGCGCCGGGGGCGCCGGTGGACTGGACGATCGCGAGGACCTTCCCGCTGAACGCGTTGCGGGTGGGCGACCCGTACGTCGTGGTGTCGATGGCGTTGCCGTTGTCGACGCCCACGAGCTTGCCCGGGCCCGAGACCGTGAACGTGACGCTGTTCGACGCGGCCGGGACCAGCACGCCGCTCCCGTCGAGGATGTCCGCGGTCACGAACACGAGGTCACGGCCGTCCGCCGCGATCGTGGCCCGGTCCGCGGTCAGGGCGACCCGCGCCGGCGCGCCGGCCGTCCGGACCGTGTACGACGCCATCACGGTCCCGCCGCGCCTGCAGTCGGCCCGCAGCGTGCCGGCGGTGAACGGGACGTTCCACTCCACGTGCATGGTGCTGGCCGTGAACGTCCTCGAGCCCTGCGAGACGTTGTTCAGGAACAGCTCGACGCTGTCGCAGTTGCTGTACGCCCAGACCGGGATGGACTGGCCCGGCGACCAGTTCCAGTGGGGCAGCAGATGGACCATGGGCGCGGTCGTCCACTTGCTCTTGTAGAAGTAGTGGATGTCCTTCGGGAACCCGGCGGAGTCGTTGATGCCGAAGTACGAGCTCTTCGCCGGCCAGCCGTACGGGGTCGGCTCGCCGATGTAGTCGAACCCCGTCCAGATGAACTGGCCGAGGATCCAGGTCCGGTTGACGTCGTCCCGGTACGAGTTCTCGGCCGAGGCGCCCCACGCCACGACGCTGTTGTCGTACGAGGAGCACTGGTTGTCCGAGCCGGTCAGGATGTTCTGGTTGGTCGGCGTCTTGTAGACGCCGCGGCTCCGCACCGCCGAGGAGCTCTCGCTGTTGAAGATCCTCCACTGCGGGTACTGGGAGTGCCCGGCGTCGAACTGCCAGGAGTTGTAGCTGAACCCCTGGAGGTCGAGCAGCGAGGCGACCTGCGGCCCGGCCCCGGTCCCGGTCACGTCCATGGTGTTCCAGGTCACGGGCCGCGTGGGATCGATCGCCTTCGCCCAGTTCCGGAGGTTGGTCCCCGTCGCCACGGTGGGGTTGGGGATCTCGTTGCCGATGCTCCACATGATGACGCTCGGGTGGTTCCGGTCGCGGCGGACCATGTCCTGGAGGTCCCGCTGCGCCCACTGGCCGAAGTAGAGGTGGTAGTCGTTCGTCGTCTTGCCGGTCTCCCAGCAGTCGAACGCCTCCACCATCACCACGAACCCCATCCGATCCGCGAGGTCCAGGAGCTCCGGGGCCGGCGGGTTGTGCGAGGTCCGCAGCGCGTTCACCCCCATCGACTTCAGGATCTGCAGCTGCCGCTCCTGCGCGCGCGTGTTGAACGCCGCGCCCAGCGCGCCGAGGTCGTGGTGGTTGCAGGTGCCCCGCATCTTCATGTACCGGCCGTTGAACGACATGCCGGCGGTGTTGCTGAAGCTGAACCACCGGAAGCCGAGCGGGGAGAGGTACGTGTCCACGACGGCGCCCGCGACCAGGAGCTCCACCCTCACCTGGTACAGGTTGGGCGCCTCGGGCGACCAGAGCTGCGGGTTCGAGACGGTGAAGCTCTGGGTGACGGTCGCCCCGCCGTTGGCGGCCACCCCCGTCCCGGCGCTGGTGCCGCTCGTCACGAGGTTGCCGCTCGGGTCGAGGATGCTCGTGCGGACGGTCACGGTCTGGGAGCTGCCCGACCGGTTCTGCACGTCGGTCGCGACCTGGACGGAGCCGGACGCGGCGGAGACGCTGGGCGTCGTGACGAACACGCCGTTGTAGGCGACGTGGATGGGGTGGAGCGCCGTGAGCCACACGTTGCGGTAGATGCCGCTGCCCGAGTACCAGCGGCTGTTCGGCTGGTTGTTGTTCACCCGGACCGCGATGACGTTGTTGGTGCCGTCGGTCCGGACGTACGGCGTGAGGTCGTACTGGAACGTCGAGTAGCCGTACGGGCGCGTCCCGAGCGACGTCCCGTTGATCCAGACCTGGCTGTTCATGTACACGCCGTCGAAGCCGATGAGGACGCGCCTGCCGGCGTACGAGGAGTCGAGCGCGAACGTCTTCCGGTACCAGCCGACGCCGCCGTCGAGGTAGCCGCCGCCGCCGCCGGCGGGCGAGCTGCGGTTGAACGGGAGCTCGATGCTCCAGTCGTGCGGCACGCTCAGGCTCCGCCAGGAGGAGTCGTTGAAGGTCGGCTGCTGCGCGCCGCTCGCGTCGCCGCGGAAGAACCTCCAGCCGTCGTTGAAGCTCCTGCCGCGGACGCCGTCGTAGGCCGGGCGCGGTCCGACGGGGGTGACGGGCGGCGTGAAGCTCGCGGTCAGCGTCTTGTTCGCGTCCATCGTGACGCTGACGGCGCTCGCCGTGCCCGTCGCCGCGCCGCTCCAGCCGGTGAAGGTGGAGCCGCTCGAGGGCACGGCCGACACGGTGACGGCGGTGCCGGCGGCGTAGGCGTACGTGCCGGGCGCGGGGTTGGTCGAGCCGCCTCCCGTGGCGGTGATGGTGAGCGCGTAGGTCTGCGTGGAGCCGCGGGGCGCGACCGAGATGCCGCAGACCTTGGGGTTGTCCGGACCGCCGGCGCGGGTGAACGAGATCACGATCTGGCCGCTCGCGCTCGCGGCGGCGTCGAACGTCCGGGAGATGGCCCGGCCCGCGCCGCCCGCGGCCGCGAAGATGTCGAAGGCGGAGAGGACGGTCGCGCCGTTGATCGCGACGTCGAAGGTCCGCTGCCCGGCCGCGGTCCAGTAGACCTCGGCGAAGTAGAGGGTGACGGACTGGGCGCTGCCCGGCGCGAACCCGCCGAGGGTGTACGTGAACTCACCGTACCGCTCCGTCTGGAGGACCGCCTGCGGCGGGATCGCCCCGCCGAGCTGCGCGGTGTCGACGGCCGTCGTGACCGAGTAGGTGCTGCCGCCGGAGAAGCCGGTGTCGGCGGACCAGGTCCCGGTCGCCGCGCCGCCGGCGTTGACGGAGACGACCGTGCCGTTCTGGACGACCTGGAACGTCGCCGTGACGGCCACGCTGGCGTTCAGGGCCATCGTGCAGGTCGCGGACGTGCCGCTGCACGCCCCGCTCCAGCCGGCGAAGGTCGAGCCGCTCGCCGCCGCCGCCGTGAGCGTGACGCTCGTGCCCGCCGCGTACGTCGCGGTGCACGCGGCGCCGCAGCTGATCCCGGCGGGCGTGGACGTCACCGTCCCGGTGCCCGTCCCGCTCCGCGTGACCGTGAGGGTCTGGTCCGTCACGGCGCCCGGGACGGTCCAGCGCTGGTTCGTGCCGCCGTGGCAGGTCCAGAGGATGAGCTTCGAGCCGTTGGCCGTCCCCGCGGCGTTCACGTCCAGGCAGAGCCCGGACTGGACGCTGGTGATGGTGCCGTCGGCGTTCACGTTCCAGCGCTGGCTCGCCTGGCCCGTGCAGTCCCCGATCACCGCGGCCGTCCCGGCGGCGGTGGCGCCGCCGGAGGCCTGGAGGCACTTGTTCCCGTACACCACCAGGTACTGGGTGGCGTCGTAGGTCCAGGACTGGTTGACCCCGCCGTTGCAATCCCAGAGCTGCGCCTGCGTGCCGTTGACGGTGGACTGGCCGTTGATGTCGACGCAGCGCTGCGACTGGACCCCGACGATCGGCGAGCCGGTGAACGTCAGCGCCGCGGAGGCGCCCGCGGCCTGCGCCGCGGGCTCCTGCTGCGCGTCGCACCCGGCCGCCGCCAGCAGCAGTACGACTCCCAGTCGGGCGAGCGTACGCCCGGGCGAAACGAAGATGCGGTGCCTCATGGTCCTCTCCTCGAAGGTGCGGGTGTGGGCGGGGTCAGGGCAGCGTCCAGCGCTGGTTGGCGCCGCCGTTGCAGTCCCAGATGATGAGCTGCGTGCCGTTGGCGGAGTTGCTGTTGGGGACGTCCAGACACTTCCCCGACTGCGGGTTGCGCAGCGCGCCGTTGTACGGCTGCCAGACCTGGTTGGTGCCGCCGTTGCAATCCCACAGCGCGACCAGCGTCCCGTTGGCGCTGGCGCCGCCCGTGATGTCCATGCACTTGCCGAGCGACCGCAGCGTGCCGTCGGTCCCGACGGTCCACTGCTGGTTGGCGCCGCCGTGGCACGACCAGAGCTCCACCTTCGTGCCGTTGGTCGTCTGGTTGTTGTAGACGTCGACGCACTTCCCGGCGAGGCCGACGATCGGCCCCACGCGGCTCGTCGTGCCGCCCGGCGTGCCGACGATCTTCACGAGCACGGTGCCGTGCGCGGGCACGGTGGCCGTGTAGCTGTTCAGGTACGAGCCGCGATCGACGCGCGCCCACAGATCGCGCACGGTGGCGCTGCCCGCCGCCAGGCC
This sequence comes from Anaeromyxobacter sp., assembly GCA_035627135.1. Classification (GTDB taxonomy): domain Bacteria; phylum Myxococcota; class Myxococcia; order Myxococcales; family Anaeromyxobacteraceae; genus Anaeromyxobacter. The sequence goes on from DASPMI010000202.1 coordinate 33,986, forward strand.
GATCGCGGTCCAGTTCGCGGTGATCGTGGCCGTGGAGCTGCTGCGGTTGAACAGCGCCACCGCCACGGCGCCGGTCTGCTGCAGCCGCTTCGCCCAGACCTGCAGGCCCGCGCCGTTGTCGGCCACCTTCACGCCCTGGACCCCGAGCGGATCCTGGTCCACCGCGATCACCTCGGGCGCCATGAGGATGTCGCGCGTCTCGACGCTCATGCTGCGGAGGTCGTTCCCGGCGATGAGCGGCGCGGCCATGATGGCCCAGAGGCTCATGTGCGACCGGTACTCGGTCGCCGTCATCCCGCCGTTCCCGACCTCCAGCATGTCCGGGTCGTTCCACGCGCCCGGCCGGGCGGCGCTGGCGTGCGCGCCGTTCTGGTCGATGATCGAGGTGATGCTGGACCAGGTGTCGGTGATGTCACCGGTGGTGCGCCACATGTTCCCGGTGCTCGGCCCCCACACCCAGGGCGCGTTGACGCCCCAGTTGCAGATGCTGAAGAGGATGGGACGGTTGGTGCGGGCGAACGCGTCGCGGAACTTGGCGTACTGGGTGGCCGGATCGAGCCCGGAGGTGAAGCACCAGTCCACCTTCACGTAGTCGACGCCCCACGAGGCGTAGGTGTTCGCGTCCTGCTGCTCGCGGTTGAGCGAGCCGGGCCGGCCCGCGCAGGTCTGGGTGCCCGCGTCGGTGTAGAGGCCGAACTTCAGCCCCCGCGCGTGGACGTAGTCGGCCAGCGCCTTGATGCCGCTCGGGAAGCGCGCCGGGTCGGCCACGATGTTCCCCGCCGCGTCACGGCTCACCTGCCAGCAGTCGTCGAGGTTCACGTACTGGTAGCCGGCGTCCCGCATGCCGCTCGAGACCATGGCGTCGGCGATCTGCTTGATCAGCGTCTCGTTGATGTTGCAGCCGAACCGGTTCCAGCTGTTCCAGCCCATCGGCGGCGTGCGCGCCAGGCCGTTCTCGAGGGCGAGCGCCGGGCGCGCGAGCAGCGTGCAGGCCAGCGCGCAGAGGAGGAGGAGGGAAGGGGCCGCGGGCTTCGTGTTCCGGATATGGGTCATGGCTTCTCCGTCAGGGAGAGAGGCTGCGACGACGCGCGGACCCCGGGAACAGGTCCGCGCCGGTGGACACCGTCGATCTCGTGCTTCGAGGGACCTCCTTTGCTATTCGTGAAAGCAGGCCGCGCGCCCGGCGGGTCGTCCAGGCGCTCCGCGTCCGGCCCCGCGCACGGCGCTCGCCGTGCGCAGGGCCTCGGGGTCACCGGCTCCAGCGCTGGTTCTGCCCGCCGTTGCAGGTCCAGGCGACGACGGCCGTACCGTTCGCGGTCCCCTGGCCGGTCACGTCCAGGCACAGGCCGGTCGAGACGGACGTGATCGTGCCGTCTGCGTTGAACCGCCACTGCTGGTGGGTCCCGCCGGTGCAATCCCCGATCTGGACCTGGGTCCCGGCCGCGGTGGCGCCGCCCGGGAGCTCGAGGCACTTGCTCCCGAACACCTGGAACGTGTTGGAGGACGTCTGGGTCCACTGCTGGTTGACGCCCCCGTTGCAGTCCCAGATCGTGAGCTTGGTGCCGTTCGTCTGGGAGAGGTTGGGCACGTCGAGGCAACGGCCGGACTGCACGCCGAGGAGCCTGCCGGTCGAGACGGTCCCGCCGCCGCTCGCGGCGACCGCGATGCCGCAGACCTTCGGGTTGTCGGGGCCACCACCCCGGGTGAAGGCGGTCACGACCTGCCCGCTCGCGTTCGCGGTCGTCGAGAAGGTCCGGGCGATGGCGCGGTTCGCGCCGCCCGCGGCAGAGAAGATGTCGAACCCGGCGAGGACCGCCGCGCCGTTGACGGCGACGTCGAACGTGCGCTGGCCGGCCGCGGTCCAGTAGCTCTCGGAGAAGTAGAGCGTGACGGTGTACGGGCTCCCGGGGGTGAGGCCGGGGATCGTGTAGGTGAACTCGCCGTACCGCTCGGTCTGGAGGACGGCCTGGGGCGGCGGCGTGCCGGAGATCTGCGAGGTGTCGATGGAGCTCGCGGTGGAGTAGGTGCTGCCGCCGGAGAAGTACGCGTCGCCGACGAACGCGCCGCTCGCGGCCCCGCCCGCGTTGATCGAGATCGGGCCGGAGGTCACCGACCCGCTCACCCGCAGCAGCGCCGCGGACTCGCCCATCCGCGCGCCTTGCGCGTTCAGGACGAAGAGCTTGTACGTGCCCGACCGCGCCGGCGCGAGGATGGTGGTCGCGGTCCCGGCGGCGCGGGTCATCGTGGGCCCCTCGACGAAGGAGGTGGTGCCAGCGGGCGCGAACCAGACCGAGCCGGAGGCGTCGCCGCTGCTCCGGAGGTTCACCGTGGTGCCCGCGTTCACCGCCGCGCTCGCCGGGAACACGTGGTCCTGCACGGAGAGGACGGACGCCGGGATGATCGACCGGTAGGCGTCCTGGATCCCCGAGCTCAGCGCGGTGTTGTACTGCGCGACCGGCCAGACGGCGTCCGCCACGACGATGGGCGGGTCGACCCGGCTGTTGGGCGGGGTCACGCCCATCTTGTTCACCGTCGCGTAGGTCCGGAGGATGGTGAGGTCGTGCTTCTCCCCGAAGTCCTCGGCGTTGATCGTGTAGGTGACGCCCGGATTGATGTCGAGGACGCTGTCGTTCTCGATGATGTACGCGCTGCCCTCGTCGTTGTGCAGGCCGTACCGGGGCCCGCCGACGGCCGCCGGGATCCCGCGCACGTAGTTCTGGTCGATGTGGGTCGTCGGCATCTGGCCGATCGTGTAGATCGCGCCGCTGTCGTGCAGCCGGCTCATGGTGTTGATGAGCCGGTTGCTGTTCACGACGTTGTTCCGGCAGGTCGTCGAGTCCTTGAAGTTCCGCCACCCCCACCCCAGGCTGATGCCGTTGTAGGCCGTGTTCTGGATGTGGTTGTTGGTGATCCGGAGCGAGTCGACGAAGTAGGCGGTGATCGCCGCGTGGCCGCCGAACCCGGGCGCGGCGCTGGCGTCGTAGATGAGGTTGTTGGAGATCGTGTTGTTGGTGCAGATGCCCTCGACGCCCGGGGCGTACTTCTCGCGCGTGCCCCCGTCGCCCAGGTACACGTGCTGCGGGTGGCCGACCGTGATGCCGCTCCCGGCGATGTCGAGGATCGCGTTGCCGACGACGCTCGAGTTGACGACGTCGTTGATGAGCGAGATCCCCTCGTTGCCGATGTGCTTCACCACGTTGCCGAGGAGCTGGATCCCGTCGGCGCCGTTGACGGTGATCGCGCCCGGGAGCGTGTCCATGATCTGGTACTTGCTGTTGTGCTGGTTGCCGTCGCCGAAGGCGATGAAGGCCGACGCCGCCTGCACCGTCGCCTTGCCGCGCGAGTTGCCGACGGGCACGAGGTTGTAGTCCGTGTTGGCGAAGGTGATCCCCTGGAACGTGAGGTTCTTCACCCGGTTCGTCCGCGAGGTGCCCGTGATGGTGATGAGCTGCTCCGCCACCGGGGCCTGGACGTCCGCGGTGGCCATGTTCTCGCCCGCGCGCGGCCAGTAGTAGAGCCACCGGTTGGTCTTGTCGAAGTAGAACTGCCCCGGCCCGTTCAGGAACTCGAACGCGTTGTAGAGCGTGTTGCTGCCGGAGAGGACGAGCGCCGCGCCCCAGCCCGGGAGCTGCGCGATCGCGCCGGAGGGCTGCTGCAGGAGCATCACGCGGTTCGTGCCCGAGGTGATGACGTCGCGCGCGCAGGCGATGTTCTCGTTCCAGGTCGAGGCGGTGACGACCTCGAGGTCGTCGCGGTTGCTGGCGATGGCGGGGAGGTCCGACGTGCTGTACTGGATCCCGTCGCTCTTGCTGCCGCTCACCCACGCCCAGGGCGCCTGCCCGGCCGTGACGGAGTACGTGCCGTAGCCGCCGCGGGCGGTGACCTGCTTGCTCGTCATGGCCGCCCGCTGATCGTTCACGTACAGGTACCGGAGCTTCGTCGACCGGTTGAGCGAGGCCCGGTAGACGGCGCCGCTGTACGGGGTCCACCCGGTCACCTTGACCGAGCCGCTCAGGACCGGCGTCTCGCCGGGATAGGCCTGGTAGAAGATCCGGAAGCCGTTGTTGCCCGAGTCCTGCGGGCCGAAGGCGATCGGGGCCTGGAGCTCGTAGGTCCCGCCTCGCAGGTACACCTGGATGTCCCCGGTCATGCTGGCGTTGACCGTCCGCACGGCGTCGCGGGCCCGCGTGATCGTCCGGAACGGCGCGGCCAGGGTCCCTGGATTGGCGTCATGGCCCGTGGGAGACACGTGGAACGTGTACGCGACGGCGGCGGCCAGCTCCCCGGCCGGCGCCGCGTCGCCCGACGTCTCCGGGCCCGGCTCGCAGGCGACCAGCGAGAGCGCGGCGAGCGCCGCGATCGTGGGGAACAGGCATCTCGACGATTGCTGGGTGAGCATGAGCTCTCCTTTCGTCAATGGGGTCCGATTCGTCAAAGGCGCGAGCGCAGGGCGCGCGGTCGCTCCGGCCGAACCTCGTTGGATCTCCGGTGGGTGACGGCCGGCGTCACTGAAGGGATCCTCCGTCGACCTGGTCTCCGCCGAGGGCGGGCTCCATCCGCGCGCTGGCCTCGTCCCACGCCGCGGCGTCCTGCGGCTCGTAGCGGACGGGCGTGACGGAGCTGCGCGCGACGAGCCGGGCCTCGGCCCACGACTGGCAGGTCCCGGCCGCGACGGCCTGCGCGAGCACGTTGCCCAGGGCGGCCGCCTCCACCGGACCGGCCAGCACCGGGCGCCCGCAGGCGTCCGCGGTGAGCTGGCAGAGCAGCGCGTTCCGCGCGCCCTCGCCGACGACGTGGACGGCATCGAGGCGTCGGCCGAGCAGCGCCTCGAGCTCCCGGACGGAGCGGCGGTACTTCCAGGCGAGGCTCTCGAGGACCATCCGGAGGAGATCGGCGCGCGTGCCCGAGATCTCGTGGCCGAGCCGCGCTGCGCACGCGAGGAGCGCGGCGAAGACGTCGTCGGTCCCGGCGAGCGACGGATCGTCGGGGTCCACGACGGCGAGGAACCGCTTCCCGGTGGCCGCGAGCGCGGTGAGCGCGTCGTCGTCGAGCACCTCGCCGCGGTGCCTCCAGGCGCGGTGGCACTCGTGCACGAGCCGGAGCCCGGCCATGGTGCGGTACAGGTTGGTCGTCCCGTCGGCGCCGCCTCCGTTGGTGAAGCTGAGCGTCCAGGCGACCTCGGCCTTGACGGGCGCCTCCGCGACCGCGCCCACCTCGGACAGCGCGCCCGCGACGATGAACGCGAAGCTCGGGGCGTCCGGCGCGATGGCCGCGACCGCGGAGGCCGTGCGGTGACACGCGGGCGCGACCACGTCCACGCCCGCGAGGCCCGCGCGCCGCGCCGCCGCCCCCTGCACGCGCCCCAGCGACGTGCCGGACGGCACCACCGGCGGCAACAGGTGGACCGGGATCCCCACCCGCGAGAGGAGCGGCGAGAGCCAGGCGCGCCGCTCGTGGTCGTAGCACTGCGTGGTGGAGGCGACGGTGTGCTCGGCGACCTGCGTGCCGCAGAGCCGGTACGCGAGCAGGTCGGGGATGAGCAGCAGGCGTGCCGCGCGGCTCAGCGTGGACGACCTCCGGCGTACCATCGCGAACAGCTGGTGGAGCGTGTTGGAGCGCTCCGGCTGCACCCCCGTGGTCGCCCAGAGCTCCTCCTCGGGCACGCGGGAGTGCAGGCGCGCGGAGATCCCCTCCGTGCGCTGGTCGCCGTGGTGGAACGGCGCCCCGAGCATCCGGCCACGCGCGTCCAGGAGGCCGAAGTCCATCCCCCACGCGTCGATCGCCACGCTGGCGAGCTCGGGGAAGACCTTCGCGGCGGCGCCGAGGCCCGCCAGCACCTCTCCGAGCAGCCGCTCGAGGTCCCAGCGGAGCGTGGACTCCACGCGCTTGGTCCGGTTCGCGAACCGGTGGACCTCCCGCAGCGAGACGCGGCCCTGGTCCAGGCGTCCCACGACGACCCGGCCGCTCTCGGTGCCGAGGTCCACGGCGGCGTGGACGTCGCTCATGCCCGCCTCCTCAGGGGCCGTGGACGCTGCCCGCGTCGGCCGAAGTACCGGTCCTACGTGGGGCGAACGGCGGGCCCACCCGCACCCGCCGTTCGCGTCGCGCTCGTCCTGGTGGCTACCACCAGTAGAAGCTGGCCCAGGGGTACGAGCCGGCGGTGAAGCGGAACGTGTACGGCGCGCTCCCCGGCAGCGGCATCTGCCCGCAGGTCACGGCGGTGCCGTTCACGGTCACCGAGCGGCCGTCGGCGTTGGAGCAGCCCCAGCCGTAGATGGTGGCGTTGACCGCGTAGCAGACGGCGCCGGTCGTGTTGAAGTTGCCGCTCTGGCCGGTGGCCGCCGGCGTCCGGCACGTGTCGGTCGGCGTGCCGTTGAACGTCGCGGTGACCGCGCGGGCCGCCGTCATGGTGACGACGCAGCTCCCGGTCCCCGTGCAGGCGCCGCTCCAGCCGCCGAACGTGGACCCGGTCGCCGGCGTCGCCGTCAGGGTGACCGTCGTGCCGCTCGCGAGCGTCGCCGCGCAGGTCGCGCCGCAGTTGATCGCGCCGCCC
>DASPMI010000203.1:0-13047 GCA_035627135.1 Anaeromyxobacter sp.
GCCGAAGCTGCTCGACTACGCCAACCGGAACGGCATGAGCTGGACCTACTGGTGCCTCAACCCGAACTCGGGTGACACCAAGGGCCTCTTCCTCGACGACTGGACCACGATCGACACGGTCCGCTACGACGTCATCAAGCCGTTCCTCACGCCGCTCAAGGGCGGCGGCGGCCCGGGCCCGACGTACTACTCGCTCGTCGTGACGAAGGCCGGCACCGGCAGCGGCACGGTCGCGGGCGGCACGATCAACTGCGGCACGACCTGTACGGCGAGCCTCGCGTCCGGCACGTCGGTCACGCTGACGGCGACCCCGGCGACGGGCTCCACGTTCGACGGCTGGAGCGGCGCGTGCACCGGCACCGGCGCCTGCACGGTCTCGATGACCGCGGCGCGGACCGTCACCGCCACGTTCAGCACGTCCGGCGGCGGCATGACCTACACGCTCTCCGTGACGAAGGCCGGCACGGGCAGCGGCACGGTCGCGGGCGGCACCATCAACTGCGGCACGGCGTGCTCGGCGAGCTTCGCGTCCGGCACGACGGTGACGCTGACCGCGACCCCGGCGACGGGCTCGCTGTTCGCGGGCTGGAGCGGCGCCTGCACCGGCACCGGCGCCTGCACGGTCGCGATGACCGCGGCGCGCACGGTCACCGCCACGTTCAACCTCTCCGCCGGCGGCACCACCTACGCCCTCACGGTGAACAAGGCCGGAACGGGCAGCGGCACGGTCGCGGGCGGCACGATCAACTGCGGCACCGCTTGCACGGCGAGCTTCGCGTCCGGCACGTCGGTGACGCTCACGGCGACCCCGGCGACGGGCTCCACGTTCGCCGGCTGGAGCGGCGCCTGCACCGGCACCGCCGCCACCTGCACGGTCTCCATGACCGCGGCCCGGACCGTCACCGCCACGTTCGACACCTCGGGCGGCGGCACGGCCCCGTGCGCGAACGCACTCACGTTCACGAGCAACACGGGCAACTTCAACACGACGGGCGCGGTCTGCTACCGGACCAGCCAGCGCGTGAACGGCTGGGGCTGCTCCAACTTCGCCGGCCGGACGGTGAGCGTGAACGGCGGGACGGCGACGGCCAGCTGCGGCGCGGGACCCTTCCCGCTCGCGCCGTCCGGCGGCTACACGTACTTCTCCGTGAGCGCCGGCAGCTACCCGTGGGCGAGCATCTACATCTGGTGACGTAGCGACGAAGCTCGGCAACCTCCGGCGGCCTCGGCCCAGCGCTCCTGGGTCGGGGCCGCCGTCGTTCGGGAGCGCGCTTCCCTGCGACCCGGACCTGCGACTCAGCCGGGTCCGGCAGACCCGGGCGCGCGACCCCACCGCTCGCATGCGGCCCCGGAATACGAGGGCATGCGTCGAGCGCTCGCTGGCACGGGGGGTGCGATCTCTCGGAAGGCTGGCCCTGTCCCTCCTCGGCGGGGCCCGCACACCGACATGCGCGCCGAACTCTCCGCCCGCACCAAGATCACCATCGGCTTCGCCCTTCCCGCCGCGCTGATCGCCGGCGTGGTCGCGCTCTCGCACGTCAACACCTCGCGGCTCCTGGAGCACGCGGGCTGGGTCTCGCGGACGCACCGCGCCGTCGCCGCGGGGTCGAGGATCGTCTCCTCGATGATCGACCAGGAGAGCGGGCTGCGCGGCTTCCTCCTCACCGGCGACGAGGCGGCGCTCGACGACTACGCCCGCGGCAAGACCGAGTTCCGGGAGGCGCTCGCGGCCGCCGAGGAGATCGTCTCGGAGGAGATGGAGCAGATGGACCGGCTGAGCCGCGTGAGCGAGCTCTCCGACACCTGGGACACGCAGTACGCCCGCGCGCTCACCGCGAAGCGCCGGGACGTCGTCCAGGGGCGCGCCACGATGGAAGACGTCCTGAAGCTCGACCGGGAGAAGGACGGGGTGGCGACGATGGCGGCGCTCCGGGCGGCGGTGAAGGAGTTCACGGACGTCGAGGAGGCGCGGCTCGCGGCCCGGGACGCGGAGACGGCGCGGCGGGCCCGGTGGGCCCGGTGGAGCGTCCTGCTCCTCGGCGCCTTCGCGCTCGTGCTGACGGCGGTGCAGCTCGCGATGGTGGGGCGCAGCGTCGCGGCCGCCGTCCGGCGCCTCGCGACGGAGGCGCTCGAGCTCACGCGGGCGGTCGCGGCGGGGCGGCTCTCGCACCGCGCGGCGCCCGAGGCCGTCGCGGCGGAGTACCGGCCGGTGCTCGACGGGATGAACGCGGTGGTCGAGGCGGTGGCGCGGCCCATCGAGACCGCCTCGGAGTGCCTCGTCCGCATCTCCAACGGCGACATCCCGCCGCCGATCGTGGAAGAGGCCGAGGGCGACTTCGCGCGGATCAACGACGCGCTCAACCGGTGCATCGAGAGCGTGGGCGCCCTGGTCGAGGACACCTCGGCCCTGGCGATGGCCGGCGCCGAGGGGCGGCTCTCGGTCCGGGCGGACCCGGCGCGCCACCGCGGCGACTTCCGCCGGGTGGTCGAGGGCGTGAACGCCACGCTCGACGCCGTCGTCCGGCCGCTCCAGGCGGCGGCGGCCTCGCTCGACCAGCTCGCGCGCGGCGAGCTGCCGGCGCGGATCGAGGAGGACTGGAAGGGCGACTTCGCGGCCGTGCGGGACAACCTGAACGCGCTGCTCGACGCCTTCCGCGGGCTGCTCGCCGCGCTCGAGGGCCTCACCCGGAAGCACGCGGAGGGCGACACCGAGGCGGAGGTGGACGCCACCCGGTTCGCCGGCGCCTACCGCACCCTGGCCGCGGGGATGAGCGACAGCGTGCAGGCGTACGTGCACATCGTCCGCGAGCTCCTCGCGATCCTGCAGCGCTACGCGGGCGGCGACTTCGAGCCGGTGCTCCGGCAGCTCCCCGGCAAGCAGGCGCGGGTCAACCACGCGCTCGAGGAGCTCCGCGCGAACCTCCGCGACGTCTCCGCCGACGTGAACGGCCTCGGCGAGGCGGCGCGCGCCGGCGACCTCCACCGGCGCGCCGACGCGAAGCGGTTCCGCGGCGACTGGGCCCGGATGGTCGAGGGGCTGAACGCCACGCTCGACGAGGTGGTCCGGCCGGTGGACGAGGCCGCGGCGGTGCTCGACCGGCTCGCGGCGCGCGACCTGCGGGCCCGGATGACGGGCGACTACCGCGGGGAGCACGCGCGCGTGAAGGAGGCCGTGAACGGCACCGCGGCGGCGCTGCACGACGCGCTCGGCCAGGTGGCGGCGGCGGTCGAGCAGGTCTCGTCGGCGGCGGCGCAGATCGCCTCCTCGGCCCAGGCGGTCGCCTCCGGCGCGTCGGAGCAGGCGAGCTCCCTCGAGGAGACGACGGCGTCGGTCGAGGACGTCGCCCGCCGCGCCCGCGAGTCGGCGGGCAGCGCCGCCCAGGCCCGCGCGCTGGTGGTCTCCGCCCGCGGCGCCGCGACCCAGGGCGCGGCGGCGGTGGACGGACTCCAGGGCAGCATGGGCGCGATCCGCAGATCCGCCGAGGGGACCGGCGCGATCATCCGCGACGTCTCGGACATCGCGTTCCAGACCAACCTGCTCGCGCTCAACGCGGCGGTCGAGGCGGCGCGCGCGGGCGAGGCCGGCCGCGGGTTCGCCGTGGTGGCCGAGGAGGTCCGGTCGCTCGCGCTCCGCGCCAAGGAGGCGGCCCAGAAGACCGAGGCGCTCATCGGCGAGTCGGTGCGCCACGCCGCCGAGGGCGCGGCGGCCGCCGAGCGCGTCTCGGGGGCGCTCCGCGAGATCGTCGCGGGCGTCTCCGAGGTGACCGGCGTCGTGGACACCATCGCCACCGCCGAGGCCGAGCAGGCGAACGGCATCGAGCAGGTGAACCGCGCCATCCTCGAGATGGACCGGGTCACCCAGCAGAACGCGGCCAGCGCCGAGGAGTCCTCCTCCGCCGCGTCCGAGCTCTCCGGCCAGGCCGAGGAGCTCGCGGCGATGGTCGCGACGTTCCAGCTCGGCTCCGGGACGGCGGGGGCCGGGTCGCGCCGCGGCGCGCGGCCCGACGCGGCGCCGGCGCTTCAGGCCCCGGTGAGCCCGGCGGCGCGCAGCCTCGCGGCGAGGTGATCGACGAAGACCCGTACCTTGGGCGGGACGGGGCGCGCGCGGGCGAAGAGGGCGTGGATCGCCGTCCGCCGCGGCAGCGCGTAGGCGGCGAGGAGCTCGACGAGCCGCCCCGCCCGCAGATCGTCGGCCACCATGAACTCGGGGAACACGCCGACGCCTGCCCCGGCGCGCGCGGCCGCGACCAGGACCAGGCCGTGGTTGGACTCGATGGCGCCGGTGGTCGGGACCGCGAGGGCGCCGCGCGGGCCGCGGAACCGCCACTCCGCGGCGCGGGTCACGTTCGTGTAGTGCAGGCAGTCGTGTCCGCGCAGATCCTCCGGCGTGCGCGGGGGGCCGTGGCGCTCGAGGTACGCGGGGGAGGCCGCCACCACCCGGCGGTCCACCGCGAGCTTCCGCACCGCGAGCGCCGAGTCGGCGAGCGGCGCGATCCGGACCACCACGTCCCAGCCGCCCGCGCCCGCGTCCACGAGCCGGTCCTCGAGCTCGAGCTCGACGCGCAGCCCCGGGTGGCGCGCGAGCAGCTCCGGGAGCGCCGGGGCGAGGTGCATCTCGCCGAAGGTGATCGGGCCGTTCACCCGGAGCGTGCCGAGGGGCGCGCCCGCGAGGGCGGCGACGGCCGCGGCGCCGGCGCCCGCCTCCTCCACCATGCGCGCCGCGCGGGCCTCGAGCGCGCGGCCCGCCTCCGTGAGCGCCACCCGGCGCGTGGTCCGGTGCAGGAGCTGCGTCCCGAGCCGCCGCTCGAGGCGCGCCACCGCCTTGCTCGCCGCCGACTTCGACGTGCCCAGGGCGGCGGCGGCGCCGGTGTAGCTGCCCGCGCGTACGACCGCGGCGAACGCGGCCATGTCGGCGAGATCCTCGGTGCGGAGGCGCATGGCAGCCGTTTCCTATCGGAAACGATGTTGTGCCGCAACGCGGGCTGCCTGGACGGCGGCGCCGGGCTAACCCTGTCCTCGTGAAGCGGCGCCCGGGGCGGATCCCCCGCCCGGACGCGCCGCCGAGAGGAGCCGGACATGACCGCCACCGCCGCTGCCACCGTCGCGACCCGCACCACCCCCGCCGCCACCTACCGGATCGATCCCGCGCACGCGAGCGCACAGTTCAAGGTCCGCCACCTCATGGTCTCGAACGTCCGCGGCGAGCTCGGCGAGGTGACCGGCGAGGTCGGCTACGACGCCGCCGCCCCGGAGCGGTCCCACGTGGCGGCCCGGATCGACGTCACGGCCATCGACACCCGGAACGCCGACCGCGACGCGCACCTCCGGAGCGCCGACTTCCTCGACGTCGCGAACCACCCCGCGATCGAGTTCCGCTCGACCGCCGTGCGCGCCGCCGGCAGGGGCGCGCTCGAGGTGGACGGCCAGCTCACGATCCGCGGCGTGACGCGGCCGGTGACCCTCGCGGTCGAGCTCTCCGACGAGGTCCGCGACCCGTGGGGCAACGTGAAGCGCGGGGTCACCGCCACGGCGCGCCTCGACCGCCGCGCCTTCGGCCTCACCTGGAACGCCGCGCTCGAGACCGGCGGCGTCGTCGTCGGCGAGCACGTGGACGTGGTGATCGAGGCGGAGCTCGTGCGGGCGTAGGTGGCCCTTGGACACGCTCAGCGCGAGCCGCTCTCCTGTCGGCTCGTGCTGAGCCCGCGGAGGAGGCGGGCTCTGCCCGCCGAGGGGCGAGGGCGAAGCCCGAGCAATTCTCGAAGCACGGGCGGTACAGCTGCCACAGCCATCACAGCCACGTCCGCAGGAACGCGAGCGCCTCCTGGCGCGCCTCGGCGGTCTCCTCGTGCCCGACGTCCTGGGTGAGGAGCCGCCAGCGCTCCGGGTGGCCCGCCGCGGCGTACGCGGCGCGCAGTTCGCGATCCACGATCGCGAGCCCCGCCGGCGGGGTGAGCGGATCGTGGAGGCCGGCCACCGCGAGGTGCGCCCGCGGTGCGACGAGCGCGTTGAGGCCCGCGGTGGTGAAGTGCCGGAGCAGCGCGGGCACGTAGTAGTAGATGCCGTGCCCGCCGAGCCCTCCCTCGCGCAGGAGCGTGTGCCACTCCGTGAGGCAGCAGAGGTCCACCGTGGCCTTCACCCGCGCGTCGAGCGCGGCGACCCACTGCGACATGGTGCTGCCCATCGACATGCCGAGCGCACCGAGCCGCGCCGCGTCGACGTCGCGACGCGCCGCGAGCCAGTCGAGGGCGCGGACCGAGTCGTACACCATCATCCCCCAGAGCACCCGGCCGTCCCAGAGCATCGCCTTGAACGTCTCGAGCTCGGAGGCGTGGGCGCGTCCGCCGAAGCACCAGTGGTCGATCGCGAGCACGATCCACCCCTCGCGCGTCAGCGCCCGCGCGTACGGCTCCGGCTGGAGGTAGCTCCGCCCCTCGACGAGCTCGCGCGCCCCGACGTCGTAGCCGCCCCCGTGCGAGTGCGAGAAGAGGATCGCGGGCCTGCGGCGCGGCGGGCCCGCGGGCCGCGCCGCGAACGCCGGCACGGGCTCGAGCCCGTTGAGCTCGAGCTCCCACGTCTCGAGCACGTAGCCGTCGCGCTCCTCCTCCGCGCGCTGGGTCGCGGAGACCGGGCGGTCCCGGGGCGGCAGCTCCCCCAGGAGCGACCAGAGGCGGGCGCGGGCCTCTTCCGGCGAGGAGGGCGGAGCGGGCTGCACGGCGCGAGTATCCCACGCGCGGCGTGCCCGCGCCGTCGCGAGGCGAGCTCCCGTCAGCGCACGTCCGAGCTCGGCATGTACACGAGCCGCCCGCCCAGCCGCTCGGCGTCGCGCTCGGCCTGCGGGCACTGCGCGGGCGGCGGCTGGCGATCGGGAGGGATGCCGTCGAGCCAGACGCGGCAGTAGCCGGGCGGCGGGAGCCGATCGGGCGGGATGCCGTCGAGGTCCACGCGGCCGTAGTCCGTCGAGAGGACATCGCCGGTCTGGCGCGAGCGGGCCGACGCCCAGATCACGCGGCCGCCGTGGTTGCGGGCGATCCGGTGGGCGCGCGCGCAGGTCATCGCCGGGGGCTGCCGGTCCGGCGGCAGCGAGTCGTACCAGACGCGGCACAGCCCGGAGGCCGGGACCCGATCCGGCGGCACGTGGAACCAGGCGCCGGGCGGCGGGGGCGCCTCGGGCGGCTCCGCCGGCTCGGGCGGCGGCGGAGGGGCGCGCGGCGGCGCCCGGGGCGGGGCACGGCGTGGCGCGGGGCCCTGCGCGGAGCGGGGCGGCAGCTCGCGGACCTCGGTCTCCACCGTGTAGCAGGCGGAGCCGAGGGCGAGCGAGAGCAGGGCCGAGAGGCTGAGGAGCGGATGCATGGCGAACGTCATGCCAGGCTGCCGCTCCCGGGGCAAGAACCTCGGTAGGACTGGGAGTGGGAGCGTGTGAGTGTTCCGGGTGGGGCCCCGGTCGAATCACGTCACGCGTCGCGGGACGAGCGGGCGCCCCTCGGCGTGCCGCTCGGACGCGGGCCTGCCCGAGAGCGCGCTCGGCGCGTCCACGTGCGCGCCGTCGTCCACGCCGACGCCGAGCCGGTCGACGAGCTCGCCGCCGAGCCACCCCGAGACGAGCGCGAGGAGCACCGCCACCGCCGAGAGGATCACCGCCGGCGCGCTCTGCGCGTCCGGGTCGCCGTACCGGATCCCCCACGAGAAGATGAAGAGCCCCACCACCGCCACGTTGGCGAGCCCGTGCAGCGCGCCGACGCGCTTGGCCCGGCTGCCCTTGGGGATGGCGAGCCAGTCGACCAGCCCGAACACCGCCGCGAGCAGCCCGCCGATGATGCCGGCGGCGATCATGTAGAAGGCGGCCCGCGAGAAGCTCTCGCCGGCGCCTGCCGCCCGGATGAGGTCGAAGAAAAACGACGTCGCCAGGAGCCCCAGCGGGAACACGATCAACATCGGGTGAACCGGATGCCCGAACGCCTTCGCCTTGCTTTCCATCGCGCCCTCCCTCGCCAGGCACAAGCTGGGCAGCTCGGCGCGGGATGGCACGCGAAGGCGTCCGGGCAGGCGCCCGGCGGGTCACTCGGGCTGGTGGACCACCGCCTCGATGTTGTGCCCGTCCTCGTCGAGCACGAACGCGGCGTAGTACGTCGGGTGGTACTCCGCGCGGACGCCCGGCTTGCCGTTGTCCTTCGCGCCCGCGGCGAGCGCCGCGGCGTGGAACGCATCCACGGCCTTCCGGCTCGGCGCGGTGAACGCGACGTGCGCCGGCCGCGTGTTCTCGGGATCCTGCGCGATCCAGAGGTCGGGCTTCTCGTCGGCGCCCATCCCGACACCGCCCTCGTACTCCATGAGGACCTCGTAGCCGAGCGGGGCGAGGGCGGCGGCGTAGAACGCGCGCGCCCTCCGGGCGTCCTTCACCTTGAGCGTGAGATGGTCGATCACGGCGATGCTCCTTGGCAGGGGACCGGCGAGTCGTACTGCGGGTCCGGTGGGGCCGTACACTCCCCGGCTGGGCCGGGCGGACGCGTCACCGTGTGACGTCCGGCACCCCGGACGCGCCAAGCGGGTTACAAACGAGCCCATGGCGATGACCTTCGTGCCCATCGGCGTCGGCGATGCCTTCTCCGCCCTGCACTACTCCAGCGCGGTGGCGGTCGAGGCGGGAGGGCGCTGGCTGCTCGTGGACTGCCCGCACCCGATCCGGAAGGTGCTCCGGGACGCGTCGGCGCGCGCCGGGGTCGCGCTCGACGTCCCCACCTTCGACGCGGTCGTCCTCACGCACCTGCACGCGGATCACAGCTCCGGGCTCGAGGACTTCGCGTACTACGCGCACTTCGTCCTGCGGCGCCGGCCGGTCCTCGCGGCGCACCCGCAGGTGCTCGCCCGCCTCTGGGAGCGGCTCGCGCCGGGCATGGACTCGCTCAGCGATCCGGCCGACTGGAGCCCGCGGCCGATGCGGCTCGAGGACTACTTCGAGCTCGCCCCGCTCGACGCCGACCGGCCGACCACCGTCGCCGGGTTCGAGCTCGCCTGCCGCCGGACGCGCCACCACGTCTTCACCACCGCGCTCCGCGTCCGCGCCGGCGGGCGGGAGCTGGGCCTGTCCTCGGACACCGCCCACGACCCCGGGCTCGTCGAGTGGCTCTCGCGCGCCGATCTGTTCCTGCACGAGACCGGCCACGGCGTCCACACGCCGTACGCGGCGCTCGCGGCCCTGCCCGCGCCCGTGCGCGCGCGGATGCGCCTCATCCACTACCCGGACGGCTTCCGGGCGGACGACGGGGCGATCGAGCTCCTGGAGGAGGGGAGGCGGTACGAGGTGTGAGGTCCGCGGGCGGACGGCGCGGGCGCGGGTTCGTTCACGGGAGCCGAGGCGGTTCCTGGGCGATCGGCGGCAGTCGCCCGGCCCACGGCTGTGCCTCCTCGAGCTGCGCCGCGAGGCGGAAGAGGGTCGCCTCCTCTCCGAAGCGACCCACGACCTGTACGCCGATGGGGAGGCCGTCGGCGGAGAAGTGGAGCGGGACGCTCATCGCCGGCTGCCCCGTCTGATTGAAGAGCATGGTGTTCCCGGTCGCGTCGAACGACCGGGGAGACAGCTCGTCGAAGATGTAGTCGAGCACGCGCCGGAGCGGCACGGCGGCGGCGAGGCGGGTCCCGACCCGCTGGCCGCGCGTGAGGTCGAGGCCGCCGATGCGCTGCGGGGGCTGGGCGAGCGTCGGCGTGACGAGGACGTCGTACGCCGCGTGGAACGCCGCCATCGCGCGCGCCGCCCGGTGCATCTCGGCCTCGGCGACGACGAGCGCGCACGCGGAGAGGTGGCGGCCCGCGGCGGCGAGGAGGCGGGTCTCGGGCTCGAGCTCGAGCGGGCGCGGCCTGCGGCCCACGGCCGCCGTCGCGTGGGCGACGTCCGCCGCGGTCTGCGCCGCCGACGCGGTGAGGTACGCCCGGATGAGCGGCTCCCGGGCGATGTCGGGGTGCGCCTCCTCGACGTCGTGGCCGAGGTCCGTGAGCAGGCGCGCGGCGCGCTCCACCGCCTCCTGGCATGCGCGGTCGGTGAATCGGCCGAACAGCGACCGCCGCGTGACGGCCACGCGCAGCCTGCCGGGCGGGACGCCGATCTCCGCGAGGAACGGCCGCGCCGGCGGCGGCGCGGCGTACGGATCGCCGGGGCAGGGGCCGGCGAGCACGTCGAGGAACGCGGCCGAGTCGCGGACGGAGCGGGTGAGGACGCCCTGGATCGCGAGGCCCGAGAGCACGGGGCCCTGGAGCGGCCCCCAGCTCACGCGTCCGCGGCTCGCCTTGAGGGCGAAGATCCCGCAGCAGGAGGCCGGGATCCGGAGCGAGCCGCCGCCGTCGTTGCCGTGGGCGGCGGGCACGATCCGCGCTGCGACCGCCGCGCCCGAGCCGCCGGAAGAGCCGCCCGGCGTGTGCGCGAGGCTCCACGGGTTCCGGGACGGGCCGCGGAGCTGCGGCTCCGTCACCGGGCGGATCCCGAACTCGGGCGTGCTCGTCTGCCCGAACAGGACGAGGCCGGCGGCCTTGAGGCGCTGGACGACCCCGCTGTCGTCCGCGGCCACGACGTCGCGCAGCACGCGCGCGCCGTCGGTGAGCGGGTGCCCCGCCCACGGGGTCGCGAGGTCCTTGAGCAGGAACGGAACGCCCGCGAGGGGACCGCGCGGGAGCGGGCCGCGGGCGCGGGCCCTCGCCTCGCCGTCGAAGCGGGAGACGAGGGCGTTGATGGGCGGGTTGCGGACGTCGGCGCGCTCGAGCGCCGCCTCGAGGACCTCGGCGGCCGTGACCTCGCCGCGCGCGACGAGCTCCGCGAGGCCCAGGGCGTCGAGCCGGTCGTACTCGGGGAAGCGCACGGGGAGATCTTAGCAGAGGCGAGGGCGTTCAGTTTCGCCGAGTGAAAAACGGTGCCGAACCGCTCGCGGTCCCTCACCGGCTGTTCACCTGGGGCCAGCCGCCCACTCCTGCGCGGTCCCCTCATGCACCGCCGCGTACACTTCGTCCCGCAGCCCGTTCGCCTCGGCGTCGGTCAAGGTGCGCTCCGGGGAGCGGAGCACCACGCGGAGGAGCACGTTCTTCTGCCCTGCGCGGAGGCCGAGGCGCGCCCGCGCGGCGGCGGGGAGCAGCGCACCGGGCGTCTCGCCGAGCACCTCGACCGCCTCCACGTCGCGCGCCCGCGGTCCGAGGGCCTCGCGCACCCGATCGCCCAGCTCCTCGGCCGAGACCGCGTCCGCCACGGCGATCGAGAGATCGCGCCGGACCGGCGGCTGGCGCGAGACGGGGCGGTACGGGGCGAGGTCGCGGAGCTGGCCGGTGACCCGCGGGTCCTCGGACCGGAGCAGCCGGATGTCGTCGATCCCCTTCCGCAGCATGAGCAGCCGGTCGAGCCCGAGCCCCATCGCGAGCCCGGTCGCCCGATCCGGCAGCCCGGACTCCCGCAGCAGGGCGGGGAGCGCGAGCCCGCACTCGCCGATCTCCACCCACTCCTGGCCGTCCGCGACGTCGATCTGCCTTCCACCCACCGTGTACGGGTGGGACGCGGGGAGGACGCGGACCGGCCGCCCCGGCGCGACGGCGGCGGTCACCTCGGCGATCATGGCGTCGAGGTCCTCGGGGCCGAGCGGCGGGCCGAGGCGGATGCGCCAGAGGTCCACCTGGTGGGGCTCGCCGGTGTGCAGCCGGTCGATGACGTCCCGGCGGTAGACGAGGCCGGGGCAGACGAGGAGCACGTCCTCGGGCAGGCGGGGTTCGGCGGCGAGCCGGCGGAGGAGCGGGGGGATCAGCGCGGACGTCTGGGTCCGCAGCAGCGTGTCGGGCGTGACGTAGCGCGTGTACCGCGCGTCGCGCGCTGCGCCGTCCGCGGGGTAGTGGAGCCGGTCGTAGTTGTCGGCGACGGAGACGATCGCGGGCGCCCGCTCCACGCGGACGGGGCAGCGCCACGCGCCGCCGAGCGCCTGCGTGAGCGCGCGGAGCAGGTCCTGCATCGCGTGGCGGCCGTGCGACGGGTCGGTGAGATCGCGCAGCGCCAGGGCGCGCGCGAGGGCTTCCTTCGAGAGGAGCTTCGGGGACATGGACGGACCTCCGGGACGAGCGGGTGGACGCAGGTGGATTCACGCGGCGGGAATCCCCCCGTCCCTGGTCCGTGCGGTGGTGGTGCTGGAGCGGCCCCGCTACGCGCGACCCGCGCACGAGCCCGCCCGGCGCCCGGACCGGGGCGGGGGGCTCGAAAATCGACGGGCGCTCGCGTGCGTCAGGACCACGCGACGAGCTTACGAGCCCGGGTCGGGCCCGACAAGGGCACGGGCCGTCGCGGGCGCCTACTGCTTGAGCTGCGTCCGGTGGCCGCCGTCCTCGTCGAGGGCGTGCGCCATGGCGAAGTGGTAGACGGCGAAGGGCTCCTCGCCCCCGCCGCCCCACAGCTCGAACAGGAAGTGGCCCGCCTCCCCGCCCGGCTCGGGCATCGCCTGCACGAACAGCACCTCGCGGACCTCGATCGCGATCTCGCCGAGGAGCTGCTTCCCGCGCAGGAGCTGGACCAGCGGGACGCGGTCCTCGTCCTCCTCGAGGTGCCAGTGCAGGTCGTCCTGATCGAAGAGCGTCGTGTCCGGCGTACCCGCGCGGAGGATGCAGTTCGGGTGGCGCTTCAGCCAGCGCCAGAACTTGTCGAACGTGAGGGTGGAGCCGGTCTCGACGGTGACGGACATGGGCTCCGGAATATACCGTGGCGCGGTCCGGGCGGCCCCGCCGAGATGTCACCGTCCTTCCGGGGTGCCGAGGAGCTTCATCACCTCTCGCCACGCCGCGGCGGCGTTCGGGCCGGCGGCCTCGAACGCGGCGGCGAACCGGCGGCGCTGCAGCTCCGAGAGCCTCCGCTCGAGCCGGACGCCGGCCGCCGTGAGCGCGAGCCGCTTGCGCCGGCGGTTCTCGGGGACGGCCTCGCTCGAGAGGAGCCCCTGCGCCGAGAGGTCGCGCAGCGGGCGCGCCAGGGCCTGCTTCGAGACGCGGAGGATGCGGAGGAGATCCCCAGGCCCGAGGCCCGGATTCCGGCGGACGAAGTAG
>DASPMI010000204.1:0-51871 GCA_035627135.1 Anaeromyxobacter sp.
GCATGGGCGGATCCCCGCGCGCGGCGAGAAGGCGACGGCCAGGGACCAGATCCGGCACCAGCTCCGCCGCCGCGCCGAGCCGAGCTCGCGGACCTCGGACGTGAGCTGGAACCTGGAGCGCGGCGAGCTGCAGGTCTGGGCCGCCTCGCGCAAGACCGTGGAGGAGTGCGCCGCCGCCCTCGAGGCCGCCTTCGAGCTGAAGCTCGAGCCGGCGTCGGTGAGCGCGCAGGCCGTGCGCAGGGAGATCCCCGAGGCCGCGCTCGCGCCGACCGCCGAGCTCATGGGCCTCGCGGCGGAGGAGGTCGGCCGTGGGCAGGCGTGAGCAGGCGCGGGAGGAGGCGGCCTTCCTCCGCGGCGACGTGGGCGTGGACGGCGTCGCGACGGAGGTTGACGACCGGGACGCGGCGGAGAAGGAGCGGGACCAGGCCCGGGAGCAGCTCCTGCGCGGCCGGACCTGGCTCGGCCGCGAGCTGCTCACGTGGCTCCTGTGGCGCTCCGAGTCGGGCGACCCGGTGGTCGCGGTCGAGGGCGCGGACGTCGTGGCGCTCTTCGTCGGGAAGGTGCTCCTGCGCGGGCTGGCGGGCGACGTGGTCGAGCTCGCGGCGCGGGGTGACGCGGCCGCCTACTCGGCCCAGGTGAAGCACGCGCTCCAGGGCGGGCTCCTGGTGCACCAGGCCCGCGTGCGGTTCACCCTCGGCGAGCGGAGCTTCGAGGCGACGCTCGACGCCGAGTTCCTGGACGTGCGCGCGGCGAAGCTCCCGGAGCTCCTCACCGACGAGGAGGACGATCGCGCCGCGGAGCGGCTCGCGCTGTGCCAGGAGCTCGGCGCGATCGTCGACGCGATCGTGGCCTCCTTCCTCGAGGAGCGCGCGAGCAAGGCCTGGCGGCGCCGCACCGTCCCGGCCCTGCGCGCGTGGATGGGCGCGGCCGAGGGCGCCGGGCGAGCGTCGCCCCCGGAGCGGGGACGGAGCGCCTGAGCTCCTTCTTCATTCCAGGTTGGCGTGCCGGCCGAACATCTCCTCGTACGTCGCGCCCCGGGTCCGCGCCAGCCGGAGCACGATCGTGTCCACGAGGACGAGGAGCGCCTGCTCGAACAGCGACCCCATCGGCTGGACCGACGCGCGCGGCGCGGCGCCGGGCGGCGGCGACGCCTTGGGCGACGGGGCGTCGAGCCGCAGCACCACCTCGGCGAGCCGGCCGATCGTCGACCCGGGGACGATCGTCACGAGCGCCAGCCCGGCGCCGAGCGTCCGGGCCTTGCGCGCCATGGCCGCGAGGCTCTCGGTCTCGCCCGAACCGGACCCGACGACGAGGAGATCCCCCGCGGCGATGGCGGGCGTCGTGACGTCGCCGACGACGTGCACCTGGAGCCCGAGGTGCATGAGGCGCATCGCGAACCCGCGCATCACGAGGCCGGAGCGGCCCGCCCCGGCCACGTAGACGCGTCGCGCCGCCCCGATCCGCCGCTCGAGGTCCGCGAGCGGGGCGGCGTCGACGGACTGGAGCGCGGCGCCCATCTCCCCGAGCACGATCGCGAACTCCGGCACGCTCACGGCGCCCTCCCTCCGTCGCCCTGGCGGCGCAGCGCACCGCGGATCGCAGCGGCGGCCGCCCGCGGATCGGCCGCGCCGGTGAGGGCCGAGCCGACCACGACGACGTCGGGGGCGAGCGCCGCGACCGCGGGGCAGCTCGCGAGCGTGATCCCCCCCGCGACCGCCGTGCGCGCGGTGTCGAGCGCCGCCTTCACCCGCCGGAGCCCCTGGAGCGTCGCGCCGGCGAGGTCGGCGTGGCCCGCCTGGACGTCCACGGCGGTGTGCAGGCAGACGTAGTCGGCGCCGAGCGCGTCCACCTCCCGCGCGCGACGCGCCAGGTCCTCGACCCCCATCAGATCGACCATCACCTCGCCGCCCCGCTCGCGCGCGGCGCGCACGACCTCGCGGATCGTCGCGTCCGCGGCCGCGGCCAGCACCGTCACGATCCGCGCGCCGGCGTCGAGCCCGAGCGCCGCCTCGAGGTGGCCGCCGTCCGCGATCTTGAGGTCGGCGAGGAGGACGGCGTCCGGGAACGCGGCGCGGAGCCGCCGCACCGCCCCGACGCCCTCGCGGATGATGAGCGGCGTGCCCACCTCCACCACGTCGACGAGGTCGCCGACGCGGGCGACGAGCCCCTCCGCCTCGGCGAGCGTGAGGGTGTCGATGGCGAGCTGGAGCCGCATCGCCCTCAGACCAGGTTCGTCCGCACGAACTTCAGCGCGTCGCGCGCCAGCGCGTCGAGGTCCGGGTTCGGGATGATGGGCCGCCACACGCCGACGTCGCGCCCCACCTGGCCGCCCATCATGATGAACGGCTCCATCACGAGCTGCCCGTCGTAGCCGACGTCGTCGAGCGCCGCCTTGATCTCCTTCCACGGCTGGCGCCCGAGGCCTGGCGGCCTGCGGTCGGTCTCGCCGAGGTGCATCTGGCGCAGGTACTTGCCCGCGGTGCGGATCGCGCCGCCGATCGAGTGCTCCTCGATGTTCATGTGGAACGTGTCGAGGTGGATCGCGCAGGCGGGACTCCCGAGCTCCTCCACGTAGGCGACCGCCTCGGCGGCGGTGTTGAGCATGTAGTGCTCGAAGCGGTTGAGGACCTCGACGCAGAGCGTGACGCCCCGGTCCTCGGCCAGCTTCACGAGCTCGCGCATGCTCCGGAGGCTCTGGTCGCGGAACGGCCGCTTGTCCTCGTACCCCTCCGGCAGCTTTGCGGGCCAGGTGGTGTGGACCGATCCGCAGATGATGCCGCCGCCCATCTCGCCCACGTTCGAGATCATCTGCCGCATGAAGGCGACGCCGTTCTTCCGGACCGACTCGTCGAGCGACGAGGGATCCACGTCCGCGGGCAGCCCGATGCCATACGACAGCTTGAGCCCCGCGTCGCGGGCCGCCCCGGCGAGCCGGTCGCGGTCCGCCGCGTTCATCTTCGCGACCGTGCCGCCGTTCACCTCCAGCAGATCGAACCCGAGCTTCTTCACCTTGGGTACGAACGGCAAGAAGTCGGCGTCCCACTCGTGGGTCCAGAAGGCGTAGTAGATGCCCACCGTGCGCATGACGTCCTCCTCGCGGCGGGGCCGGTGACGGCCCGGTGGAGCCCCGGAGCGACCCGCCGCGCGGCGCCCGGGAGCGGAGTCGATCAGGGCGAGGGCCCAGCGGCCTCGCGCGCCTGCACCACGCGCACCTCCTCCTGCGACGGCGCGTGGGCGCCGGCGTGGCTGCAGGAGACCGCGGCGGCGGCGGCCGCGAACGACGCGTGCGCCCGGAGCGGGGCGTCGGGGTGCGCGAGCAGGCTCGCCATCCACGCGCCGACGCAGGCGTCGCCCGCCCCCACGGTGTCCACGACCTGCACCGGGTAGGCCGGCTGCTCCGCCACCTCCCCGGCCGGCGAGAGGAGCCGCATCCCGTGCGCACCGCGCGTGAACAGGATGTGCGCCCGCGGCGCCTCGAGCCGCAGGGCGTGGAGCCCTTCCTCCGGCGGTTGCCCGGGGAACATACCCGTCAGGTCCTCGTCCGAGACCTTCACGTAATCGGCGACGCGGGCGACGCGCAAGGCGGTCTCCCGGAACCCGCGGGAGAGGAGGCTGCGGTAGTTGGGGTCGACGCAGATCCGCTTCCCCGCCGCGCGGACCCGCTCGACCAGTTCGAGGAGGCGCGCGCCGTACGGCTGGCGCAGCAGGCTGATGCCGCCGAAGAACACGACCTCGGCCTCGTCGAGCCAGCGGGCGGGCAGCCGCGCGGGGTCGAACGCCTGGTCGGCGCTGTCGTCCCCGACGAAGAAGTACACGGGCGGAGCCTTCGAGATCACCATCGCGAGGAGCGTCGGGCGCGAGACCCGCTGGGCGAGCCGCAGGTCGACGCCGGCCTCCTCCGCCAGCCGCCAGAGCTCGTCGCCGAATGGGTCGCCGCTGATGCCACCGGCGTAGGCGGTCGCGAGCCCCAGCCTTGCCGCCGCGCGCGCGACGTTCCAGGGCGCCCCGCCGGCGGCCGACGTCCAGCGGTTCGGCCCCTCGCGGATGAAGTCCGTGAGCGCCTCCCCGAAGACCACGAAGCGCGCCGGCGTCATGAGCGTTCACCCGGTGTGACGGCGGCCGTCGGCTTCGGCGCGGGCGGCGCGGGCGGCGAGGCCGCCGGCGGCGCGCCGCGGAGGACGCGGGCGGCGCGCAGGCGGCGGCGCTCCCGCAGCCGATCTCCCGCGAACGAGAGCGCCACGAGCGCGAGGATGATGAAGCCCCACATCGCCTGGATGAAGAAGGGGTCCATCCGCAGCAGGTTCACCCCCGTCGAGACCACCTGCAGGATCACCACCGCGAGCACCATCCCGGCGAGCGTGCCCGCCCCGCCGAAGGGATCGACCCCGCCGAGGAAGCAGGCGAGGACGGAGACGAGCAGGTAGCTCTCGGCGTAGTTCGCCTTCACCGAGTTGAGCTGGCCCATCATGATGAACGCGGTGAGCGCGGCGAAGACCGACGAGAGCACGTACGTGCGGACGAGGACCCGGCGGACGCGGATGTTCGAGTACGCCGCGGCGACGGGGTTGGAGCCGACGAGGTAGAAGGCGAGCCCGGTCTGCGTCCGGCGCAGGACCAGACCGAGCAGGATCACCGCCACGACCAGGAGGAGGAACGGGATCGGGACGGGGCCGACGGTGCCGTTGCCGATCGCGATCAGGAACTCCGGGAACCCGGAGAGGGTGTACCCCCTGGTGATGACCAGGTTCACGCCGTTCAGCAGCGTCATGAACGCGAGCGTGGCGAGGATCGCGGGGACCTCGACGTACGCGATGAGCCACCCCATGAGCGCGCCGACCGCCATGGCGGCGGCGAGCCCGCCCGCCATCGCGACCAGCGCCACGCCCGCGCCGGCTGCGTCCGCCGCGTCGCCGGCGAGCGCGCGGAGGAGCAGCACGGTGACGATCCCGGTGAAGTTCGCGGTGGCGATGATCGCGAGGTTGATCCCGCCGGTGACCATCGTGACCATCATCCCCAGCGAGAGGAAGGCGACGATCGGGAGCTGGTACGCCATCGAGATGGCGTTCCCCTCGGTGAGGAACCGCGGCCAGTTGAGCGCAGCCATGAGCGCGACGATGACGACCGCCGCGAGCGAGAGCGCGCGCTCGTGCGACGGGCGGCGGAGGAACGCGCGCGGCGTCATGGTCACGCCTCCACCCGGACGTGGACGCGGGCCCGCTCGCGCCGGAGCCGCTGGTACGCGCTGTTGGTGATCGCGACCGTGATCACCACCCCGATGGCGACGTTGTACCAGTACGGCGAGATCCCCAGGAGCGTGAGGCCGTTGCCGAGCACGGCGAAGAGGAGCACGCCGAGCACCGCGCCCAGGACCGAGCCCTTCCCGCCGAACACGCTGGCGCCGCCCAGGACCACGGCCGCGATCACCTCGAGCTCCTTGCCCACGATGATGTTCGGGACCACCGACTGGACGATGGAGAGGTGGACCACGGCGGCGACGCCGGAGAGCAGGCCGATGAACCCGAACGCGAACAGGCGCGTGCGGAGGAGGTTCATGCCCATCCGCTCCGCCGCCACCTCGTTGCCGCCGATGGCGTAGATGCTCCGGCCGAGCAGGGTCCGCCGCAGGATGAACCACCCGAGGAGCGCCGCCGCGAGCCAGACGAGCGGCATGAGCGAGAGCCCGTAGCGGCCGCCGATGGCGCTCGTCTGCGCGAAGAGCAGCGTGCTCCCGAACTCGCGGAACATCGGGTGCACCACGTTGATGAGCTTCCCCTTCGTGATGACGTAGAGCATCCCGAAGTAGACGTTGAACGTCGCGATGGTGACGATGATCGTGGGCACCCGGAAGAAGTGGACGACCGCGCCGTTCACCGCGCCGAGGAGGGCGCCCGCGGCGCCCGCCGCGAGGAGCGCCAGGAAGATGTTGCCGCCCCAGGCGAGCGTCGCCACCGCCACCCCGTACTCCACCACCTGGGCGATCGCGGTGAAGGACACGTCCGGCGAGCCGCTCAGGATGAGCACCACCAGCACGCCGACGGCCATGATCCCGACCATGGAGTAGCTCTTCAGCAGGCCGGCCAGGTTCTCGAACGAGAGGAACGCGGGGTTGGCGGCGGCGATCCCCGCGCCGATCACCACGATCAGGAGCACGAGCCAGGTCTCGTTGTGCCGCAGCAGATCCTTCGGCATCTCCCCCTCCGCCGCGCGCTCACGCGCGCGCCTCGACGAGCCGCTGGACCTGGTCCGCCTCGACGCCGGCCGTGCCCAGCTCGCCCCGGATCCGCCCGGCGCGCATGATGAGGATCCGGTTCGCGTTGGCGACCGCCTCCGACACCTCGTCGGTGATGAGGAGCACCGCCATGCCGCGCGCGGCGAGCCCGCGCACGTGGTCGTGGATGGTGCTCTTCGCCCCGACGTCCACGCCGACGGTGGGGCTGTCGAGGATGAGGATCCTCGGCTCGGTGGCGAGCCACTTCCCGATCACGACCTTCTGCTGGTTGCCGCCCGAGAGCGTCTGGACCGCGACCGCCGGGTCGGAGACCTTGACCCCGAGCGTCTTGATCCAGTGCGCCGCCGCCTCCGCCCTCCGCGCCGGATCCACCAGCCCGAGCGGACCGAGCAGCCGGTCGAGGATGGCCGCCGTCGCGTTCGCGGCCACGGAGTGCTTCATCACGAGCCCCTGCACGAGCCGGTTCTCCGGCACGTACGCGATCCCCGCGCCGACCGCGTCCTGGACGGAGCGGATCCGCGCCGGCCGGCCGTCCACGAGGATCTCGCCGCGCTCGGCCGGGCGGATCCCGAAGAGCGCCAGCGCGAGCTCCGTCCGCCCGGACCCGCGCAGGCCGGTGAGCCCGACGATCTCGCCGGCGCGGAGCGCGAAGGAGACGTCCTCGAAGCTGTTCCGGAGCGACAGCCCTCGGACCTCCAGCGCCGTCCGCGCGGCGCCGTCCGCGAACGTGAAGCGCCGCTTCTCGAGCGTCCGGCCCGTCATGAGGGAGACGAGCCTGTCCTCGTCCAGCTCGGCGGGAGGCAGCGTCGCGACCTTCTCGCCGTCCCGGAAGATCGTGATCCGCTCGGCCACGGCGAAGACCTCGTTCAGCTTGTGGCTCACGAACAGCACCGCGATGCCGTGCGCCTGGAGGTCGCGCACGACCGCGAGCAGGTTGGCGATGTCGCGATCGTTGAGCGACGCGGTCGGCTCGTCGAGGATGAGGAGCTTCAGGTCGCTCGTGAGGGCCCGGCAGATGGCGACGAGCTGCTGCACGCCGATCGGGAGCTCGCCGACCTCGGCGTCGAGGTCGAGCTCCACCCGGATCCGCTCCATCGCGGCCCGGGCGACCGTCTTCACCCTCCCCCAGTCGACGATCCTCCCGCCGCGCTCGCGGATCTCGGGGAGCGCGATGTTCTCCGCCACGGTCAGGTTCGGGAAGAGCGAGAGATCCTGGTAGATGACCTGGATCCCGCGGGCCATCGTGCCCGCCGAGCCGAGGTGCTCGACCGGACGCCCCTCGACGAGGATCCTCCCGGTGTCCGGCTGCAGGACGCCGGAGATGATCTTGATGATGGTGGACTTCCCGGAGCCGTTCTCGCCGACGAGGCAGTGGACCTCGCCCTGGCGGAGGTCGAAGTCCACGCCCTTGAGCGCGTGCACGCCGGCGAAGCTCTTGTGAATCTTCTCGAGCCGGAGGAACTCGTTCATCGCGGTGACGCCATCAGAACCCCTGGAACTGATCGACGTTGGCCTTGGTGACGACCAGGGGGCGGTCGTAGATGAGCGTGTTGCCGTTCACCGACTTGGGCTTGCCCAGGTTCGGGATCTCGAAGTTCGGGCCGATGCTCGCCTTCTTGCCGTCGAGCACCGTCTTGGCGAGGTACGCCATCGCGTAGCCCGCCTCCCCCGGATCCCAGAGGACCGCGGCGCTCATCGAGCCGTCCTTCAGGAACGAGGCCGCCTGGCTCGGCGCGGTGGTCCCGATCACGGCGAGCTTGCCGGCGAGCCCCTTCTCGCGGGCCGCCTGCGCCGCACCCGGCGCGCCCTGGCTGCCGAAGGCGAGGAACGCCTTCACGTTCGGGTTCGCCGTGATGATGTCGAGGGCCGTCTGGCGGGCGAGGTTCTGATCCTCCGACGCCGGGTACCGGGTGCCGATCAACTTGAGGTTCGGGTACTTCCTCTTCGCCAGCGCGACGGCCGCGTCCGCCCAGATGTTGTGCGCGGGCACGGTGAGGGAGCCGACGAAGATGGCGTACTGGCCCTCGGGCTTGCCCATCGCCTTCACCATCTCCTCCAGCATCCGCTCGCCGAAGGCCTTGTTGTCGATCATCTCGACGTCGTAGTCGGCGTTCTTCTGCCCCGGCGACTCGTGGGTGATGGTCACGATTTTCCGCGCCCGCGCCCGCGCGAACACCGGCTCGATCGACTTGGCGTCGTTGGGCACGACGAGGATGGCGTCGTTGCCCTGGTTGATCGCGTCCTCGATGAGCCGCACCTGCTGCGCCTCGTCGGCCGACGCGGGCGCCTGCTGGCTCACGTCCAGCTTGAACTCCTCCCCCGCCCGCTTCAGCCCGGACTCGAGCCGGTCGAACCACGTCGCCCGGAGCTTCGGGACCGACACCATCGTGTAGCTCTGCGCCGCCGCCGCCGCCGGTCCGACCAGGACCGCCACGCCCATCGCCACGGCCGCGGCGAGGGTGCTCCGCTGTCTGCGCATCTTCCTCTCCTCCGGTTGTGCTGCCATGTGCTGCCCCCGCCCGCGTGCGGGCGATCCCTCTCCCCTAGCCCGGGTACGTCCGGAACGGCGCCCGGATCCGGCCGACGTTCCCCAGCTCGACGATGGCGCCGAACACCTTCTCGGTGTCGAGGTAGTAGAACTCGTCGTCGTCGTACTTCCCCGACTGGAGGACCTCGACGCCCTGCGCCGCGAACCGCCGGAGCGCGGCCTGGCAGTCGGCGAAGTACAGCTTGATGTGGTGGAAGCCCTCGCCCTTCCGCTCGAGGTGCTCGTCGTAGATGCTCCGGCCGCTCACCGGCTGCATGAGCTCCATCTGCGGCCCGAGGTGGAAGTCGGTGATCGCGACGAGGTAGGTGAAGTCCGCCGGCTCGCCGCGGATCGTGGACTCGCGCACGTCCGGCGGCCCGAACCGGTACACGCCCCACGGCCCGATCCGGAAGGTGTCCCAGTAGAACTTCATGGCCCGATCCAGGTCCCGGACCACGTGGGCGACCTGCACGACGTCCCCGTCCTTCATGATCGACTCCGCGGCTCGGGGACGCGATCAGGCGAACGTACCCAGGACGCCCTCGAGGTTGGTGTGGCGCCGCTGCATCTCCGCCATCGAGACGCCGCGCTTCTCGATGAGAAGCATCACCACGACATCCTCGAACAGGAAGAGCGCCTGCTCCAGCAGCGAGGCCATGGGCTGGATCGAGCGCACCTCGGGCGGCGTCCCGAAGATCTGGCCGGGGACGAGCACCGTCACGTCGGCCAGCCGGCCGAGCTCGTTCTCGGGGTGGGCGGTCACGGTGCAGACCCGGGCGCCCGCCTGCTTGGCGAGCCGGATCACGTTCAGCTCCACCGCGGTGACCGCGCAGTTCACGATGAGGAGATCGCCCGGCCCGATCACCGGCGTCGTCGTGTCGAAGACGACGTAGGCGTCGAACCCCATGTGCTTGAGGCGCATGGCGAACCCTCGCATGGACGCCTGCATGCGCCCCATCGCGTAGAGCTGGATCGTCTTCGCCTTCTCGATCTCGGCGATGAGGAGGCCGAGCTGATCCTCGGGGACCGCCTCGAGGACCCGCCGGTTCTCCTCCACCACGGCCTGCACCAGCTCCCGGTAGCTCCGCATCGCAACCTCCGCTCGCGCAGCACCGGCCGGCTCGAACGTGGATCGTCGGTCGGGGCCTGCTCCTGGGAGCATCGGCACCGACCGCGCGGTCGGCCAACGGGTGCGGCGCGGCGATACGGGGCGGGGCGACGCGGGGCGGCGCGCGGAGATCCGCCCGCTCCCGAGGGTGGGAGCGGGCGGCGCGGGGAGGGCCCCGCTACCGCGCCGACGTCAGGCGGAAGGCGCTCACGCGCGTGCCCGGCCGGTCGAACACCAGGTAGACGTCCCGGACTCCCTGGAAGCCGGTCGCGGGAGCGGTGACGTCGACGTACGCGTAGCGGCTGCCGGTGCTCGGGACCTGCGCGGTCCCGAGGAGCGGCCCGGTGACCGGATCGTCGAGCCGGAGCGCGAGCTGCGCACCCGCTGCGTCCTCGCGGGCGACACGGACCGTGAACCCCGTCACGCCGCGCCCACCGCCGGTCTTCTGGAAGGAGATCCAGTCGCCCGCCGCGAGGGAGCCGACCGCGGTGCCGCGCAGCTTGCTCTCGTCCACGAGCGTCGTGCCGCCGTGCGCGTCGTAGGACTCGGCGCGCGTCTCCCGGCCGAGATCGCGCGGCGGGATCACCTCGCCCAGCACGGCGAGCCGCGCGGTGACGCGGACGTCCGCGGAGGAGCGGCCCACGCGCACCTCGTGGAGGCTCGCCTCGACGACCGGCCGGCTCCGGGTGACGTCCCAGAAGGCGAGGTCCTCGGCGCGCAGGCGGAACCGTACCTTGCTGGTCTGCCCCGGCCCGAGGTGGATCCGCTGGAAGCCGCGCAGCGCCTGGAGCGGCTGCTGGACCCGCGAGGCGAGCTGGCGCGTGTAGAGCTGGACCACCTCGTCGCTCGCGCGCCGGCCGGTGTTGGTCACCTCCACCTCGACGTCCACGGCGCCCTTCGCGCCGACGACCGGCGCGCCGAGGCGCAGGTTCCGGTACTCGAACGTCGCGTACGTGAGCCCGTGGCCGAACGGGAAGAGCGGCTCGCCCCGGAAGTAGAGGTACGTCGCGCCGGTCGAGATGATGTCGTAGTCCAGGAGGTCGGGCAGGTCGGCCATCGACCGGTACCAGGTCTGGGTGAGCCGGCCCGCCGGCGGGCGATCGCCGAAGAGGACGTCGGCGAGCGCGCGGCCCGTCTCCTGTCCGGCGTGGGTCGTCCAGAGGATCGCCGGCACGTGCTCCTTCTCCCAGACGATCGCGGTCGGGTAGCTGTTCTCGAGGACCATCACGGTGCGCGGGTTGGCGGCGAGCACCGCCCGCACCACCGCCGCCTGCCCGGCCGCGAGGTCGAGGCTCTTGCGATCGGCGTTCTCGCGCCCGTTGATGAACGGCATGCTCCCCACGACCGCGACCACCGCGTCGGCGCCGCGCGCCGCCTCGACGGCGGCGGCGACGCCGCTCACGAGGACCTCGCGCGAGAACCGCGACGCCGCCTCGGCGGTCGTGGCCGTGACGGCGAGCCGGCCGTCCGGACCGACCACGACGAACCGCTTGCCGTCGTACCAGGACTCGCGGACCTCGTAGCCGGCGTACTCGAGGACGACGGTGCCGTCGGCCTGCGGCACGAGCCTGAACTGCTGCATCACGAACCAGCCGTTCGGCTGCGCCTCGCTGTTCACGAGCACGCCGCCGTCCCAGCTCCGCTGCACCGTCTTGCCGTTCGCGGCCGCGCGCAGCGTGACGATGCCCTCGCCCCAGTCGAGCACGTCGAACGCCTGCTCGGCCCCCGCGGCGTCGGCGGTCGCGGTGAGGACCGCGCCGGAGGGCGCGGTCGACGCGGTGACGTACCGTCCGCTCGCGACGTCGCGGAGCGCGATCCGATCCACCGCCTCGGTCCAGACGACCTGGCCGCCCGCGCCGAGCCGCTCCGTGATGCCCTGCACCGGGGTGATCCGGTAGGGCAGGTTCCCGCCGTACCAGTCCGTGTAGAGGGTGTTCGCGAGCTGCCCGACCACCGCCACCCTGCGGACGCGCGCGGGGTCGAGCGGCAGCGTGCGCCGGTCGTTCTTCAGGAGCACCATCGCCTTCGCGGCCGCCTCGCGCGCGAGCTGTCCGTGCGCGGGCGCGTTGACCACCGCGGGCGTGATCGCGTCGTACGGATTGAGCCCCGGCGGATCGAACTCGCCCAGCCGGAACCGGATGGAGAGCGCGTGGCGCGCGGCGCGGTCCACGTCCGCCTCGGTGAGGTACCCGGCCGCGAGCGCCGCCTGGATGGCGGCGACCATCGGGGCGCGGTTGGCGTCGTCCTGGGTGAAGCTGTCGAGCCCGGCGCGCATCGCCGCCGCGTCCGCCTCGGGCTGCGTGGCGTAGTACTGCTCGGAGCCCGTGAGGTTGTACGGGGCCCACGCGTCGCTCACGATGAAGAGGTCCCTCTTCGTCCAGCTCCGGACCACCTCGTTCAGCATCGGGCTCACGTGCAGCGGCCGGCCGTTCACGAGGTTGTACGCCGGCATGACGCCGGTCGCGCCCCCCGCGGCGATCGCCGGCTGGAAGGCGCGCAGGTCGTACTCCCACAGGACGCGCGGGCCCACGTTGGACGAGGTCACGTCGCGGCGGACCTCGTTGTTGTAGGCGAGGAAGTGCTTCAGCGTCGGGGCGGTCCTGAGGTAGCGGGGGTCGTCGCCGGCGAGGCCCGACGTGTACGCGACCGAGATGGCGCCGGTGAGGAGCGGATCCTCCGAGTAGCCCTCCTCGTTCCGTCCCCAGCGCGGGTCGCGCAGCAGGTTCACGACGGGCGCCCAGAGGTTGAGCCCCCACACGCGCGGGTTCTGCGCGTGGAGCCCGCGCGCCTCCGTGCCGGTCACCGCGCCGACCCTCCGGACGAGGTCGGTGTCCCAGGTGCTCGCGAGCCCCACGGCCTGGGGGAAGGCCGTCGCCGTCGCGGTCACGACGGCGCCGTTGGCGTCGTAGTCGCACGACCACGCGACGCCGTGGAGCGCCTCGGTGCCGGTCTTGAAGAGCTCGATCCCGAGCCGCGGGATCGGGGCCTGGTACTGGTGCAGGAGCCCGACCTTCTCGTCGAGCGTGAGGCGGCCGACGAGGTCGTCGATGCGGGCCTGGAGCGGCACCGCCGGGTCCCGGAACGGGAGCGCCTGGGCGCGGGCCGCGCCGGACGAGAGCAGGGCCGCGAGGAGCACGGCCGAGGACGCGCGCAGGAGCGGGGCGCAGGTGCCGCGGACACACGGAACCGCCGAGGGCATGGGTGCCTCCGAGTCGTTCGAGGAGAGGTCCGGAAACGTTTCCGGGCCGACGCTAATCGGTTCTCACGATGGGTGTCAATCGACCTCCGCAGGCCCCGATGGGCGCAGCGCTGCGCCCGCGCCGCGCCGCGTCGAGCGGCGAAGCAAGCGCGGAGAAACACGAACGGCGGGCCCACGGGGAGGCCCGCCGTTCGCGTTCGGCCCGTCGTTCAGCGCGGGCCTACCACCAGTAGAAGCTCGCCCACGGATACGAGCCGGCGCTGAACTCGAACGTGTACGGCGCCGCTCCGGGGAGGGGGAGCTGGCTGCAGGTCACGGCCGCGCCGTTCACGGTCACGGTCCGCCCCTGCATGTTCGAGCATCCCCAGCCGCTGATGCGCGTGCCGACGGTGAAGCAGACCGCGCCGGTCGTGTCGAAGTTGCCGCTGTTGCCGCCGGTCGCCGTCCTGCACGCCGTCCCCGTGCTCGCCGTGAACGTGGCGCCGGCGATATGGGCGGCGGTCATGGCGACGACGCAGGTCGCGGCGGTCCCGGTGCAGGCGCCGCTCCAGCCGGCGAAGGTCGAGCCGGACGCCGCGGCCGCGGTGAGCGTCACGGAGGTGCCGCTCGCGTACGCCGCGGTGCACGTCGTCCCGCAGGAGATCCCGGAGCCGGTCACGGTCCCGCTGCCCGTCCCCGCCCTGGAGACCGTCAGCGTGTGCGTCGTGGGGTCGGGGTCGGGATCCGGATCGGTCTGCCCGGCGGCGACCGTGATGCCGCAGAGCTTCGGCTGGTCGGGGCCGTTCCGGGTGAACTGGATGAAGACCTGGCCGTTCGCGCTGGCCGTGGCGTTGAACGACCGGGCGATCGCGCGGTACCGGCCCCCGGCCGCCGCGTAGATGTCGAACGCGCTCAGGACGGTCGTGCCGTTGATCGCGACGTCGAAGACCCGCTGCCCTGCGGCCGTCCAGTAGCTCTCCTGGAAGTACAGGGTCACGGTCTGCGCGCTGCCCGGCGCGAGGTTCGGGATCGTGTAGGTGAACGCGCCGTACCGCTCGGTCTGGAAGACGGCCTGCGGCGGGACGGTCCCGGAGAGGAGCGACGTGTCGATCGCGCTCGTGGTCGAGTACGTGTTCCCGCCCGTGAAGTATGCGTCCGCGGCGAAGCTCCCGGCCGCCGCGCCGCCCGCGTTGATCGAGACGGCGCCGGTCGGCGCGGTGGCGGTGAACGTCGCGGTCACCGCGCGATCGGCGGTCATTGTCACGACGCAGGGGCCGCTGCCGGTGCAGGCGCCGCCCCAGCCGGCGAACGCCGAGCCCGCGGCCGGGGTCGCCGCCAGGGTGACGGCCGTGCCGGAGGCGATCGTCGCGGCGCAGGTCGCGCCGCAGCTGATCGGCCCGCCCGCCACGGCGCCGCTCCCCGTGCCGGCCCTCGTCACCGCGAGCGAATAGCTGGTGCCGGGGCCGGGGCCGGCCTGATCGAGGCCGAAGAACGCGATCGTGAGGGCCGCCTGCCCGGCGAGCGGGACGCTGTGGCCGACGCCGGCGCAGCTGATCCCCTCGACGGGCGCCTGCACGCCGGTGCCGCCGTAGCGCGTCCGCGTGCAGGAGCCGGCGCTGTCGGTCAGGGACGGCGTCTGGCTCACGCCGAGCACGTTGGTCCACTGCTTGATCTGCTCGCCGAAGTTGGCGTAGTGGAGCGTCGAGTCGGTCGTGCCGTGGATGGCCTGCATCCGGGGCCGCGCGCCCGTGTAGCCCGGGTACGCCGCGCGGACGAGGTCGCCCCACTGCTGCGGGGTCAGGATGCGCTGGCCGCTCGAGCACTGGCTGTTCCAGCTCGAGCCGTCGGTGGTCGCGAAGCAGCCGAAGGGCACGCCCATGTACGACGCGCCCGCCTTGAAGACGTCCGGGTACACGCCGAGCATGACGTTGGTCATCATGCCGCCCGAGGACGCGCCGGTGACGAAGATGCGGCTCGGGTCCACGGCGTAGCGGGACTGGACGTAGCTGATCATCGACCGGAGGCCGACCGGATCGCTGCCGCCGTCGCGCCGGAGGGCGGCGGGCGAGGAGACGTCCCAGCACTGGCCGCTGCGGGTGGCCGACGGGTAGATGACGATGAAGCCGTGGCGGTCGGCGAGCGCGCGGAACTCGGTGCCCGAGAAGAACGCCGGCCCGGTCCCCGTGCAGTAGTGCAGGGCCAGGAGGAGTCCGGGGCGCGCGGCCACGTTGTCGGGCACGTACAGGTGCATCGCGAGGTTGGTCGGGTTGGTGCCGAAGCCGGTCACCTGCACCAGCGACGCGGCGTCGGCCGCGGGTGCGGCGAGGGCGAGGGCGAGGGCGAGCGCCGCGCTCACGAGCAGCCTTCTTCCGCTTCTTGCTTCACGAGGGACGGGGGTCATGTTCGTCACTCCACGGGGCGAGCGAGGGCGCGCGGACGGGCTCGCCCGGCCGGCGCGAACTGGATTCACGGGACGTCCGGGCGCCACCATCGCGGTCCCGCGCGACGATGTCAAGGCTCCGGATCGGGTATCCGACCTGTTCTAATCCGATTTAGATTCGTCCGCGATCCCGGCCAGCGCCGCCGCGCCTTCGACGAGCTCGCGCAGTCGGCGGGCGAAGCGCGCGGCCGGAGCGCCGTCGACGAGATCGTGGTCGAAGCTCGCGGTGAGGGCCAGGTACTCGCGGAGCTCGACGCGGCCGTCGACGGCGCCGGGCTTCGTGGTGATGCCGCCCACCGTCAGGCCGAGGGTGTGCAGCGGCAGGATCCCCACGGCCCAGCCCGCGCCCGGTCCGAACATCCCCACCGAGGTGACGAGCGTCGTGCCCGCGACGCGCTTCAACCGCCGCGGGCTCCGCCGCAGGAGACGAAAGAACGTGCGCCGGACGAACCCCGGCGTCCACGCGGAGAGCCGCATCAGGAGGCCGGAGCGCTGCTCGCTCGTGGCCGGCGCCGCCTGGACGCGCCGGAGCTCCTCGTGCAGCTCGAGGACGCTCCTCCGGTGGGCCGCCCGGATCACGTGCGGGATCGCCACGCCGTCCCGCTCGGACTCGACGAGCGTCACGACGTCCACCTCCTCGAACAGGACCAGGCGGCCGCGCCAGTCGCGGTACGCGTGGAGCCGCCGGTCCTCGTCGATCGCGCGCGCGAGGCTCGCGACGAGGAAGGCGGTGAACGACAGCTTCTCGCCCGTGCGCGCCTCGCGCGCGCGGATGAGCTGGCGTGCCCGCGTGACGTCGAGCTCGAGGAGCGCGTGCACCACGTGACGGCGCGCGCCGACCTCGAGCGCGTCGACGATGTTCCGGCGTTCCCGCGGGAAGGGCCTCCGCTCGAAGCGCTCTCCGGGCATGGCGAGAGCATGCCACACCAGTGAGGCGCGTGGTGGCGGGCGCCGCGACGGCGCTCGGTCTCGTTCCACAGGTTCTCGTGCGGCGAGGAAGCAGGCACGTCCACCCAGATGCCGTCGGGAAGACCGGCTACTCCCGCGCGCTCGAGCTCGAGCGCGTGCTACACGACGCGCGGCCGAAGCCCGGGCGGTAGTCGGCCCGGTCGCGTCGGGAGGAGCATCGGCCCGCCTCTGGGACCAGCGGCCGGCCGGGGGCGGAGCTATGGTTCGAGGCGCATGCGCGACTCGCTCCTCGCCGTCGCAGTCCACGGGGGCGCCGGCGAGCGCCCCGCGTCGCCGGCCCCCGACCTCGGCGGGGTCCGCCTCGCCGCCGAGGCCGCCTGGGCGATCCTCGCCGGCGGCGGCTCCGCGCTCGACGCGGTCGAGGCGGCGGTGCGCCTGCTCGAGGACGACCCGGCGTACAACGCCGGGACCGGCGCCTGCCTCAACGTCGAGGGAGACGCGGAGCTCGACGCCTCGATCATGGACGGCGCCACCCTCGCGTGCGGCGCCGTGGCGGTGGTCCGGGACGTGAAGAACCCCGTGACGCTCGCCCGCCGCGTGATGGACCGCTCGCGGCACGTCCTCCTCGCCGGCCCGGGGGCGTCGGCGTTCGCGCGCCACGTCGGGATCCCGCCCTACCCCGGCACGCTGCTCGTCACCGACGCGCAGCGCGCCCGGTGGGAGGCGCGGCGCGCCGGAGCGCCGGTCGCGGCCGAGCCGAAGGGGACGGTGGGGGCGGTCGCGCGCGACGCCCAGGGGCACCTCGCCGCCGCGACGTCCACCGGCGGCATCGCGATGAAGCTCCCGGGCCGGGTCGGCGACTCGGCCGTGATCGGCGCGGGCACGTACGCCGACGACACGCTCGGCGCCGTCTCGTGCACCGGCGAGGGAGAGCGGATGATCCAGCTCGCCCTCGCGCGTCAGGCGGCGGAGCTCGCCGCGCGCGTCGGGGCCCGCGAGGCCGCCCGCGCCGCGATCCGCCTCCTCGGCGAGCGGGTGAACGGCCGGGGAGGGCTCATCCTGCTCGGACCGTCCGGCGATCCCTCGTTCGCGCTCAACACGGCCACGATGCCCCGCGCGTACTCGTCGGGCGGCGCCATCCTGGTGGCGCACGGACCGGAACCTGCGGCCTGAGCGTGCGCACCCGACGCGCCCGTGCGACGATGCGTTCGTGATCCACCCGCACCACCCCCGCGCGACGCTGGCCGCGCTCGCCGCCATCGCCCTCTGGGGATCGCTCGCCGTCCTCGGCCTCCGCCTGCGCCACGTGCCGCCCTTCCTCCTCGTCGGCCTCGCGCTCGTCCTGGGCGGGCTGGTCGGCGTGCGCCGCATCACGCTGCGCGACGCGCCCCCGAAGATCCTCGCCCTCGGCGTGTACGGCCTGTTCGCGTATCACTTCTGCCTGTTCATGGGCCTGCGGCTCGCGCCCGCCGTCGAGGCCAACCTCCTGAACTACCTCTGGCCGCTCCTCATCGTCGTCCTCTCGCCGGTGTTCCTCCCCGGCGCCGCGCTCCGGCCGCGCCACGTCGCCGGCGCGACGCTCGGGTTCGCGGGCGCCGCGCTCCTCGTCACGGGCGGGCGGCTCTCCCTCTCCTCCGAGGGCACCGCGGGGTACCTGCTCGCGATCGCCGCCGCGGTGATCTGGTCCACCTACTCGCTCCTCACGAAGCGGCTCGGCTCCTTCCCGACGTCGGCCGTCGCCACGTTCTGCCTCGCGTCCGGGCTCCTCTCGCTCGCGTGTCACGCCGCGTTCGAGCCGCGCTACGCGCCGACGGCCGCCGACGCGCCGTGGCTCCTGCTCCTGGGGCTCGGCCCCATGGGCGCCGCGTTCTACCTGTGGGACCGGGCGCTCAAGGCCGGCGACCCGCGCGTCATCGGGAACCTGGCGTACCTCACGCCGCTCCTCTCGACGCTGCTCGTCGTCCTCTTCGGCGGCGGGCGGCTCACCGGCCACGCGGTCGTCGCGATGGCGCTCATCGTCGGCGGCGCCGCCGTGGGCACGCTCCGCGGGCGCAGCGCTCCGGTGAAGGGCTGACGGCGCGGGCGATCACCCGCGGTCGAGCGCCTTCATCGGGTCGCCTCGAACGTCACCGTGAACGCCCCGCCCGTTCCCGCGGGCACGCTCAGCGTGCGCGCCTTCGCGTCGAAGGCGGAGTACGGCTTCCCGTCGAGGAGGACCTGCCGGATGACCAGCACCCCCGGCTCCATCGCGATCGGATCGAGCGGCAGGACGCGCGCCTGCGGCGCCGGGTCGATGGCGTAGTGGAGCGTCACCGGGCGGTGCTTCAGGAAGAGGTTCCCGTAGAGGTAGACGTACCAGCCGGTCTCCAGCGCGTGGTAGCTGACCTTCCAGTAGTCGCCCTTCTGCGTGGAGGGCACCACCGCGCCGCTCGCGTCGGTGCTGTCGTACACGTCGCCGTACTCGTGGTCCACGAGGTGCCGGGCGAAGAAGTCCACCGACTCGTCGGCCATCTCGAGGTAGAGCGGGTTGCCGGTGATGCGGTAGGCGATGAGCCCGCCGGTGATCGCCTGCTCCACGGTCCAGTAGTTCTTGGAGAAGCTCGTGAGCTGTCCCTTCAGCGAGTCGCCGAGGTAGTAGGGGCCGCCGTGGGCCTCGTCCCAGGCGGTCCGGCGGATCCGCCGCAGCAGGTCCTCGGCCGCGGCGCGGTACTCCGGCTTCGGCTCCGCCATGTACGCGCGACCCAGGCACCACGCGGATTTGAGCACGTGGCCGACGAAGAAGAAGCCCTCCGGCTCCTCGACCCAGTTCGAGTCGAACTTCTCGGCGAAGCCGAGCTTCCGCGTGGCCGCCGTCGGGTGGAGGTGCTTCACGATCGCGTCCGCGAGCTGGAGGAACCGCGCGCGCGCCTGCTCGTCCCGGGTGACGAGCCAGAGCGCCTCGCCGTGCGTGGTGATCCCGTCCACCGTGGGGGTGAACCCCTTCCCGCGCGGACGCGACCAGTCGTAGTTGGCGGTCTCGTAGTAGCCCTCGAAGCCGGGGCGCGCGTCCCAGAGGCGATCGTCGATCACCTTCCGCCCGCGGAGCAGGAGCTCCAGGTCCTCGGGCGACCGCGCGGCGTCGTACACCGCGGCGATCCCGAGCAGCGCGTAGTGCTGCATGAAGGACCACTTCTCGTGGGCCTGGGGGAGGTCGCGCGTGAGGCTCACGTTGCGCCCCCTCGCGTCGAGCGCGGTGTGGAAGCCGCCGTGCTCCGCGTCCCAGCCCTTGTCGCGCAGGAAGGCGATGGCCTTGCGCGCGCTCTCGAGGTACTTCCGCTCACCCGTCACCATGTAGGCCCGGGCGAACGCGTAGGCGTGCCGGCTCTGGGTGAGGGACGTCTTGAGGTCCCTGCCGCGGTTCGGCGTGCCGTCGCGAGCGACGAAGGTGAAGTAGCCGCCGTGCTCCGGGTCGTAGGCGCGGGTCCAGAAGTCGGCGCTCCGGCGCATGAACGGGATCGCACGCTCCGGCTCCTGGAGCCACTCCGACCGGAGCCTCGCCTGCGCCGCCGCAGGCGCTGCGGGCGCCGGAGCCCCCGCCTGGACACCGCCCCTCGGCTGCGCCGCGTGCCCGCACGACGACGCCAGCACCACCGCCGCCCAGATCGCCGCGGCGCCACGCAGCCTTCTCTCGCCTCGGATCATCGCCGTTCCTCCCATGCCCGGAGGAGACCACGGCGACCCCGACGCGTCACGCGGGAAGGCGAGGAGCTTCGCACGTTACCGGCCGGTGCCGGGGACCACGGCCCCTGCAGCCCGCGCCGGTGCGGGCCGCAGGAGCCGCGGTGCGCTCGCGGCGCTACGGCGTGAACCGGACGGAGGCGATCCGCATGAGCTCCGTGCCCGGGGCGCCGACCACCTTGACGTAGACGTCGTGGGTGCCGGTGGTCGCCTCGATCGCGCACGTGGAGGTGGCGAACGTCTCCCATTCGCCGGTGCGAGCGATGCGGCACGCGTGGTGCGGCCCGCCGGCCAGCGGGTCGATCCAGATCTCCACCCGGCCGCCGCCGACGCTGGAGGCCTCGATCAGCGCCGCCGTGCTGGCGACGCCGCCGCTGCCCAGGTCCACGCCGCCGTACAGCGCCCAGTCGCCGCTCTGGAGCTCGCCCAGGACGCTCCCCCGGGCGGTGCTGGCCACGACGGCGGTCCCATGCTGCTGGTCCGTCGCAACGGCGGGGATGGTGGTGAGGCCGTCACGATAGGTGAACAGGTCGAAGCGCGCGGTCCGGTGGGTCGCGAACATGCCGGCCTGGCTCCCGACCCACGAGTGCGCCATGCCGTAGTGGTTGTCGAGCTCCGAGATGTCGATCGCCTGGCCCACCTGCGTCCAGGTGAGGCGGTCGGTGCTGAACCAGCCCGTCGCCTGGTGATTGCTCCGGACGAGCTTCAGCCAGACCGCGGCGTCTGCGGGGACCGGGGTCGGCACGGTGTAGCTCACCACGACCGGATCGGCGAGGCCCAGGTTCTGGTAGTCGCCCTCGCTCGTGCCGGTGGCGGGGTTCGGACGGCGCATGCGGTACGCGAACCGGATCACGTCCTGGCCGTCGAGCATGGTGCGCGCCACCTGGACGTCGTGGGTGCCCACGATGAGGCCCTCGCCCTCGATCCACGTCGGGCCGGAGAGGAGCTGATCGTCGTCCCAGTAGCCGTTGCGCACGCAGAGGCCCGCCGCGTCGCCCTCCGCCTGCGGCACGAACTCCACCTTGACGAGCGACGCGGTCGAGCGCAGCGCATCCTTCTGGAGCGCCCACGCGGTGGCGTCCGCGCCGGGGGCGATCGTGAGGAACCCGCCCTCGACCGAGAGCCGGTCGCCCATCCGGTCGTAGGTGGTCCAGGGCGTGCCGAGCGTCTCCCCGGCGAAGTCGTCGTTCACCGGGATGAGGAAGCGCGTGCCGCTCTGCGCGAGCCGCGGCGCGGGGAGGTTCCGCGTGTTCTTGTCGATGTACGGGACCGGGATCGTCAGGCCGTCGATCTCCGTGTCCACCCAGGTGACCTGGTGGAGCAGCCCTTCGCGGGCGAGCCCCAGCCACTCGCCGTTGTTCTCGGCGTCGGTCTTGTTGGTGCAGTCGTAGGAGTGCTCGAAGACCCACCAGGTGCCGTCCGCGATCCGGAAGGGCGCGGTGGGGTGCTGCGCGCCGCGGTACGGATCGATCTGCGTCGCCGGGAAGCCCAGCCAGTGCCAGTTCTCCGGATTCCCGTCGAGCGTCTGCGACGCCCACACGTTGGTGTTGCCGCCGCAGGCGGTGTGGGTCTGGACGAAGTAGTAGTACCAGTCACCGCGCTTCATCATCGTCGGTCCCTCGGCCCAGGAGCTGTAGTCCCGGACCGGCCCGTCGCCGCCCTTCTCCCGATCCCAGTTGACGAAGTCGAGGTTGATCATCGACTCCTCGATGAGCTGGCCGGTCGCGAAGTCGATCTCGACGAGCCGGTTCATGCCGAAGAAGCCGTCGTCCGGCCCCAGCCACGGGCCGATCCCGTTCTTCGTGACCATGTACGTCTTCCCGGTGTCGGGGTCGACGAACACCGAGTTGTCGGAGCCCGTGCCGCGGTTGAAGTAGGTGGTCCCGCCGTCCGGCGAGATCGGGAACGGCGTCACCTGCACCGGCTCCGACCACGGGCCGGCCAGGCTCGACGCCTCGGCGAACCACTGGGTGGCGTTGATGGCGAAGTAGACGCGGTACCCGTCCGGCGCCCGGGTGATGAAGGCGCCCCACGTCCCCTCGCCCGGGTCGGTCAGCCCGTCGAGCGCCACGGCGCTCGCCTTCACGACGCGAGAGACGCGCTCCCAGTGAAGGAGATCGGTGGAGTGCAGGATCTCCAGCGCCGGGAACATCGCGAAGTTCGAGCCCGCCAGGTAGAAGTCGTCCCCGTCGACGAAGATGTTCAGGTCGGGGTGATCGCCGGGCAGGATGGGGTTGTCGTACGTCGCCGCTGGGCCGGAGGGCCAGGTCGGCTTCGGATCGCCATCGTCGGACTTGCATCCCGCGGCGATCAGCAGGATCGCCACGGCTGGTGCGTACACGCGGTGCATGGTCGTACTCCTCGCTCGTGGCGTCAGCGCTGCAGCGTGAGCAACGCCGGGCGCCACGGGATGGTGTTGTACTTGCTGGTGTTGCTGCCCCTCGCGGACCCCTGGTAGAGCAGCTGCAGGTTGCAGGGGTCGATCTCGAAGGTCTGGTCGGGGTTGTTGCGGACCAGGTCTCCGTGGCTGATCGACTGGAGGACCGCCTGCGGCGGGACGCTGCCCGTGAGCTGCGCGGTGTCGATCGCGTTCGTCGTGGAGTAGGTGCTCCCGCCGGAGAAGTACGCGCGGCGACGAAGCTCCCCGCGGCCGCGCCGCTGCACGCGCCGCTCCACCCGCCGAACGTCGCGCCGCCCGCCACCGCCGCCGTCAGCGTCACCACGGTGTTCGCCGCGAACGTCGCCGAGCACGTCCACCCGCAGACTGATGCCACCCACGCTCGACGTCACCGTCCCGTTGCCGGTCCGCGTCACCGACAGCGTCATCGTGCCGCCGGTCCCGCCCGTGTAGCTCGTCGCGGGGGCGTTCAGCGCGTTCAGCACCGACGTGTACGCCGCCTTCTTGTTCCCCGCGCCGTCGAACAGCAGCGGCGCGTCGCTCGACCGCCACGAGTCGCTGTCACGCACGCCCCACACCGTGACCCCCGCGCACTCGGTGGCGTCGATCTTCATCTCGTTCTCGGCCGTCACCATGTTGAACTCGCGGTTCGCGATGGTGGTGTAGGCCGAGTCGCCGAGCCGGCCCGCGGCGATGCACGTGCCGAAGTACCGCCCCGACTGCGCGGCCGCGGCGCCGAGCGCCGTCTCAGCGGCGGCGTCCGGGCCGCGGGCGGCGTCGGGGGCCTCCCCCGCCCGCTCGGGCCCGCAGGCGGCGAGCAGCGCGATCGTGAGCGCGACGGGCGACACGATGCTCCTGGGCGTCCGGTGCACGTGGAGTTCCCTTTCCGTGTACACGAGACGAGCGTCTGTCCCGGCGCCGCGGGCGCGCCCGGCGAGCGCGCTGCGGCATTGGCCGAGAGGGTGGGCCTGGCGCATGCGTCCTCCAGACGGCGCGGGCTCGCGCCGCGCGCCGGACTCGACGCTCACATCCGTTCTCTCGCGTCTCGCACCTGGCCCGGTCCGCGGTCAAGAGCCCCGGATCACCACGCACGCCAAGCGTCGGTGATCTGAACCGTTTCAGATGATCCACGCGCGCGGGGCGCCTGGACGCGGTGGAGCCGGAAGGGCCGGCGCGCTACGCGGAGTGCCGCCGCACGACCGTGGGCGGGAGGAGCACGCGCCGCGGCCGCGCGAGGATCGCGTCGTGCTCCTCGATCGCGAGCCGGCGGGCCTCGCGCGCCATGGCCTCGAGCGGCTGCTCGACGGTCGTGAGCGGCGGGACGGAGAGGGCCGCGCACGGGAGGTTGTCGCAGCCCACGACCGAGAGCTCCCGCGGGATGCTCACGCCGCGCGCCTCGGCGGCCTCGAGCATCCCCGTCGCGGTGACGTCGCCCGCCGCGCAGAAGACCCCGTCAACGCGCGGGGTCCGGTCGAGGAGCGCGTTCATCGCGTTCACGCCGTCCTTGTGCGAGTAATCCGCCACCTCGATCACGTTCCCGGCCGCGAGCTCCAGGCCCGCATCCGCGAGCGCCTGCCGCGCGCCGCGCTGGCGCTGCGCGGCGGAGTAGCCTCCGGCCTGGCTCGACAACCCCGAGACCACCGCGATCGAGCGCCGGCCCGCCGCGAGCAGGTGCTCCACCGCCAGCTTTCCGCAGGCGACGTTGTCGGCGGTGACGGTCGAGGTGCCCTCCGTCTCCTCGTCGATGATCACGATCGGCGCGCGGGCGGCCCGGTACGCCTTGATCACGTCGGCGCCGGGCCGGAGGGCGACCAGGATGAGCGCCACGGGCTTCGGGTCGTGCTCGAGGAGCGCGAGGAGCCGCGCGCGGGCGAGGTCCGTGTCGTGCTGGTGATCCGTCACGCACTGGACGATCGTCTCCCCCGGCCGGAGCTGCTTCTTGAGCTGCAGGAAGACCGACGCCGTGAACCCGGCGAAGAAGTTGATCGAGGCCACCGCGACGCAAGCGCCCATGCGATCGTCAGGTTGGCACAGGGCCGTCCGCGTTTTCCACGTGGCCCCGTGCGCACACCGGCGTACGTGTCGCCCCGTTTCGCGCGGCCGGCGCAGACGAGCGGGTGATCGCCCGCCCCGAGGTCGTCTCCTCCCGCCGCGAGATGCGGAACGTCCCGACCATGGCGGCGAGCTCCTCGGACTGGCCGCTCAGCTCGGTCGCTGCGCTGGAGGACTGCTCGGCGCTGGCTGCGTTCTGCTGGGTGATCCGCTCCATCTCGCCGATCGCCCGGGTCACCTGCTCGACGCCGCCGGCCTGCTCCCGCGCAGCGCGGGAGATCTCCGAGACGAGCTCCGAGACCTGGGTGACGCCGGTGAGGATCTCGCCCAGCTTGCCGGCCACCTGACGGCTGGCCTCCTCGCCCTGGCTGGTCT
This sequence comes from Anaeromyxobacter sp., assembly GCA_035627135.1. Taxonomy (GTDB): domain Bacteria; phylum Myxococcota; class Myxococcia; order Myxococcales; family Anaeromyxobacteraceae; genus Anaeromyxobacter. The sequence goes on from DASPMI010000204.1 coordinate 24,934, forward strand.
GGCTCACCGACTGGCGGATCAGCTCCTCGGTCTTGCTCGCGGCCTCCTTGGCGCGGAGCGCGAGGGAGCGCACCTCCTCCGCCACGACGGCGAAGCCGCGCCCGGCCTCGCCGGCGCGCGCCGCCTCCACGGCCGCGTTGAGCGCCAGGAGGTTGGTCTGGAACGCGATGTCGTTGATGTCGCGGATGATCTGCGAGGTGCTCTCGGCGGAGGTGCGGATCCGCGCCACCGCCGCCTGCATGTGCTCGACCGCGCCGGCGCCGTCGCGCGCGGCGGCGCTGGCCTTCTGCGCCAGCGCGTCGGCCTGCTGCGCGCTCTCCGCGGCCCGGCGCGCGGCCGAGGAGACCGCCTCGACGCTGGCCGAGGTCTCCGCCAGGCTCGACGCCTGCTCGCTGGCCCCCGAGGCGACCGCGGCGGCGGAGGAGGCGATCTGGGTCGAGGCGCCGGACACGTGGGCGGCGGCGCCGGACACCTGGGCCAGGGCCTCGTCGAGCACCTGGGCGGTGGCGTTGAGGGCGTCCTTCATCGCGGCGTGGTCGCCGCGGTAGCTGCCCTCCATCCGCGCGCGGAGGTCGCGCTCGGCCAGCAACGCCAGCACACGGGTGGCCTCCTGGACCGGGGCGAGCAAGGCCGAGAGCGTCTCGTTCACGCCCTCGAGCAGGCGGCGGGACTCGTTGTGGTAGCGGGACGGGTCGGTGCGCGCGGAGAGATCGCCCGCCGCGAGCCGCTCCAGCACCGCGGCCAGCTCCCGCATGGGCGCGACCAGGGCGTCCAGCGTCTCGTTCACGCCCTGTACGATGGCGCGGAACCCGCCCGGTTGCCGCGAAGCGTCGGCGCGGACGTCGAGGTGGCCTTCCACCGCCGCACGGGAGAGGCTGGCGGCGTCGGACACCAGCGAGCGCAGGTTGGCGCGCACCTGCTCCACGGTCTCGTTGATGACCCGCCGCTGCCCGGGGAGCTGCTCCAGCGGAGCGTCGAAGTTTCCGCGCCCGAACTCCGTGAAGACCGCCAGCGTCCGACGCTGGAGGGCCACGTGGGCGCCCACCATCTCGTTCAGGCCGCGGGCCATCGCCCGGTAGTCGCCGGCGAAGCGCGCCTCGTCGATCACCGCGTCGATCTCCCCCTTGTCGTGCTCGGCGCTCACCCGGCCCATCTCGGCGATGAGCGCCCGCAGCGCGGCCCGGACCTGGTCCACGGTGTCGTTGATCGCGCGCTTCTTCCCGGGGAGCGGCTCCAGGGTCGCGTCGAAGTTCCCCCGCCCGAACTCGGCGAAGATGCCGATGGTCTTGCGCACCTCCGCCACGTGCGCGCGGACGGTCCGGTTGAGGCCCTGGGCCACCGCCCGGTACTGCCCGGCGAACCGCCCCTCGTCGACCGCGGCGTCGATGTCGCCCGCGTCGTGGGCGGCGCTCATCTTCGAGAGCTCGGCGATGAGGCTCTGGAGGCTCTCGACCACGGCGTTGAGGCTGTCGCGGACGTCGTCGAAGTCGGGGCCGCGGCTCTCGGTGATCGGCTCGGGCAGGTCGCCCTTCGCCAGCCGCGCGAGGCGCTGCTGGATCGTCGCGAAGATGGCGGAGATGCTGACGATGAGCCCTCGGGCGATCAGGAACCCCGGGATGGCGAGCACCACGAACCCGAGGATGAGGGCGAGGGCCGCGTGGCGGGTGAGGCGCTCGAACTCGTCCGACCCTGCGCGCAGCTCGGCTCGCACCACGGTCGCGAAGGCGGCGAGCCGCGCCGCGGCGTCCCGATGGATCGGCCGCAGCGCCAGGACCGCGGCCAGCACCCTGTCGTCCGCGGCCGCGCGCGCGGCGGAGCCGGGCGTCGTCCGATCGCGCTCGCGCTCGACCGCGAGCGCGGCCTCGGCGCCGCGGCGCCACTCGCTCCAGGGGACCTGGAGCTCGTCCCAGAGCCGGGCGGCGTCGGCGAGCTTGGGCTGGCGCCCCAGCTCCGCGCCGGCGGCGTCCAGCCGCCGCAGGGCATCCTCCGCGTCCGCGTAGAGCTCGCGGCGCACGTGCTCGGGGAGGCGCTCGATCGCCAGGGCCTGGACCGCTCGCATCGCCTGCACATGCGCGTTCCCCAGCTCCGAGACCGAGAGCTGGGTGGGGATGCGGCCGCCGAACACGCCGTCCGTGATCGACAGGATGCGTCCGAGCAACCACAGGCCGCCGATCAGGTCCAGCGACAGCAAGCTGGTGACGAGCAGCAGCGTGACGACGATGCGGGTCCCGATGCGGAGCTTGCCGAACACGAGTCTCCTCCCCGGTGCGAGGACCTTCACGGACCGGCGGCCCTGACCCGCATCCGACACCGGCCGGGGACGGCAGCCTGCGCAGGACATGAGCACGCGCGATGCCAGCGCAGGCCGTTCACGGTCGCAGCGTGAAACCGGGGGGTCGCCCCCTGGCACGGCTCCCCTCCAGCGGTGATGCGCCGTGCACCCGGTGTCGGTTCGCACCCCGAGCCGCGACGGCATCCGGCGGACCGGCGAGAATGCGGCGGCGGCGGCCAGGTGTACGCCGGCCACCCAGGCGAAAGGCGACGGCATGAACGCGGCGAATGCCCCCGGCAACGACTTCGACGTGGTGGTGGTCGGCTCGGGGATCGGCGGGCTCGTGGCCGGGGCGCTGCTGGCGCGGCTGGAGCGGCGGCGGGTCCTGGTGCTCGAGCGGCACTACCGGGCCGGCGGGTTCACGCACACGTTCGACCGGCCCGGCGGGTTCAGCTGGGACGTGGGCGTGCACTACGTCGGGACGGAGGTCGTGACGGAGGGCACCACCTGCGACCTCTTCCGCGTCGCGGGTGGTGGGGCGCTCGAGTGGAACCCTCTCCCGGAGACCTTCGAGCGGCTCCACTTCCCCGGGTTCGAGTTCGAGATGCGCGCCGGCCGGGAGAACCTCCTCGAGGATCTCTCCCGCGCGTTCCCCGCCGAGGCGGCGAACGTCCGCGCCTGGCTCGACGACGTCGACGGCGCGATGAGCCTGCTGCCCCTCCGCGTCCTGCGAGACGCCCTCCCGGCGGCGGCGCGCTGGGTCGTCGACGCCGTCGCCGCCCGGCGCTCCGCGCGCGCCGACATGCCCACCGGTGCGTACCTCGCCCGTCGCTTCCAGGACCCGCGGCTGCGGGCGATCGCGGGCGCGCGGTGGGTCGACCACGGCTTGCCGCCCGCGCAGAGCGCCTTCCTCGCCCACGGGGTCATCACCCGCCACTACCTCGACGGCGCGGTCTACCCGGTCGGCTCGGCGGCGAGCCTCCTCGAGGCGATGCAGCGCACGATCGAGGCGGCCGGGGGCGAGATCCGCGTCCGCGCCGACGTCGAGCGGATCCTCGTCGAGCGAGGGCGCGCCATCGGCGTGCGGCTCCGGGGCGGCGAGGAGATCCTGGCGCCGGCGATCGTCTCCGACGCCGGCGCGCGCAACACCTACCTCAAGCTCCTCCCCGAGGACGTCCCGGTGCCCTTCCGCCGCGAGCTCGCCGCGGTGCCGCCGGGCGCGGCGTTCGCGACGCTCTACCTCGGCCTCTCCGCGTCGGCGGCGACGCTCGGCGCGCGCGGCGAGAACATCTGGTTCCACCGCGGCCTCGACCACGACGCCGACTGGGCCGACCGGGCCCGGCTCGTCGACGGCGTCGTCACCCAGGGGTTCGTCTCGTTCCCCTCGATCAAGGACCCGCGGGCGCCGGCGCACACCGCGGAGATCGTCGTCCCGGCCGATCCCGCCTCCTTCGCCCAGTGGGAGGGGACGAGGTGGATGAAGCGGGGCGCGGCCTACCAGGCGATGAAGGAGCGCATCGCCGACGCGCTCCTCGCCACCGCGGAGGAGCGCCTCCCCGGCCTCACCGGGCTCGTCGTCCACCGCGAGCTCTCCACCCCGCTCTCGACGACCCACTTCACCGCCCACCCCGCCGGCGAGTCCTACGGCGTCCCGGCGCTCGCGGGCGCGCTCCGGCAGCCCTGGCGCACCGCGCGGACCCCGATCCGCGGGCTCCACCTCGCGGGCGCGGACGCGCTGTTCCTCGGCGTGGTGGGCGCAGGCATGGGCGGGCTCGCCGCCGCGCTGCGGGTCGCCGGGCCGTCGCTCATGCGGCGGCTCGGGCAGGAGTCGAAGCGGATCGCCGCCGGCGTGCCCGCGCGCGGCGCTGCGGGTCCCAGCAGCGCCGCCGCGAGGTGAACCGGAAGCCGTGACCGTTCCCGCTCGCCCTTCGACAGGCTCAGGGCGAGCGGGTTCTCTAGTCGGGCTTCACGCCCGCGGATCGCGCGTGCGCGCTCACCGCACCGGAACCGAGCCGCAGCGCGGCCTCCGGGCGCCGGAACAGGGCGTTGAGGAGCGGCTCGGGCATGGCCGCCGGGACGGCGCGTTCACCCCTCCGCTGCAGCCAGACGCCGCCGAGCCGCCCGACGGCGATCTTCGTCTCCGCGCTGTCGGCGGTGCTCCGGTAGAACGAGGACTCGAGGTCCACCCCGGCCTCGTGGATGCGCCGGACGCGGAGCTTGACGCGAATGTCGTCGAACGGCATCGCCTCGCGGAGGAAGGTCATCGACGCTCCGGTGCAGACCAGGTCGCCTTCCAGCCTCGTCCCGTCGAGCAGCCCCGGGACCGCCCGATGGAGGAAGCGGTCCAGGACGCGGCTCTGCCAGACGGGATAGTTGGCGAAGTAGATGTTGCCCACCAGGTTCGCGTCCACGAGGCTCGTCGGGAACGTGGCCTCGGTCAGGACGTCCGACGGCGCGTCGACCTCGTCCGTGGCGTAGAGGACCATCCCCCGGTCGATCGTCGACAGGCTCCCGGCCGGCGCAGGCGGCGACGACGTCGCCGGCACGTGCGGGACGGGCAACATCCTGCCGAGGAACCGCTCCATGTACGGCGGGAAGTCGATCGGCTCCACGGTGTCGGGGCCGAGCATGCGCACCCAGGTCGCCGCCATCTCACCGGACGCCACGAGGCTCGGCTGCTCGTCCGGCGAGAGCTTGGAGAACTCGAACCGGGCGACGACGCGTGACCGCGTCCGCTCCGACACGTGCATCTTCACCTCGACCACGTCGCCGGCGAGGAGCTCGCCGTGGATGACGACCGACGCGGAGTTGGTCACGGCCCCCCGCCGGCCGGAGCTGAACTCCGGGACCATCTCGCCGAAGCACTCGCCCATGGCCAGCTCGCGGGCCTTCCCCAGCCAGAGCAGGAAGTGCGTGTGGTGGACGCGCCGTGCGAGCGTGGACGCCTCGCGGAAGGAGACCGGGACCGTCATCCGGTGCACGACCCGGTCGCCCTCCCGGGTGAACTCCGGGGCGGGGGCGTGGGACGGCGCCCGCGTGGCGGGTGCCACCTCCGCCGCGGTCGACGCGGCGATCCGCTCCTCGACGCGGAACGCCAGCACCCGCTCCGCACCGCGGGCCAGGGAGAGCCGCGTCGCGGCGACGATCGCCCGCGAGGACGCGGTCCGCACCTCGAGGAGGACGCTCTCGCCTGCCTTCCGGGAGAGCACGACGTCGGTGACGTCGGCCTGCAAGGCCTTGAAGCCGGCCTCGCGGGCGCACCACAGCAGCGTCCCGGCGACGTCGAGGGTCATGCCACTCCGGGTCAGCTCGTCGAGCGCGGCCGTGCTGCGCTCCCCGAGCAGCCCGATCCACTCGCGCCGCGCCCGCCGCGCGATCGCCTCGAGATCGCAGCCCTGCGAGCCCCTGCCGAGCGCGAGGAGCAGGTACGGGCCGTCGTGGCTGAGGGACAGCTCCGAGGCCTCGGGCGCGGCGCGCCGCAGCACCGGCTTGCCGCTCGTCAGCCACTCCAGCTCCGCCTCGGCGCCGGCCCGGGTCCGGATGGCCGGCAAGGCCACCTCCCGCGTCCGCGCCCGGCGGTCTCTCCCCGCGGTGACCAGCTCCGGCGCCCAGCGGAGCTCGAGCGCGGGCGACACGACGCCCAGCTCCCGCTCGGCGCGAGACCACGCCGTCCGGAACGCGTCCTCGTCGAAGCGAGCCCGCTCCAGCATCTGCTCCGGGGTGGCGCGGCCCGGCGTCGCCTCGACCGAGGCGGCCCGATAACCGGAGATGCGCTCCACGAGCCGACCCCGCGCGTCGAAGCGGCGGACGTCGGCCACCAGCTCCCGTTCGTCCCTGGAGAGGAGGCGGAGCTCGATCCGCTGCTCGCCTTCCGGAGCCGCCTCGGCGAACCGCTCGATCCGGCCGATCGCGACCGGCAGCCAGACCCGCTCCGGCGCGGCGAGCTGCAGGGACTGCAGGAGCACGTCGCGCACGAACGGATCCCCGAGCAGCAGCTCCCGATCGTCCCGGCCGAAGCAGTCGCGCTTCATCGAAGCCGCGTCCTTCCCGCCAGCGACCAGCACCGCGCCGTCGCTCGCCAGGCGGTGCAGGCGCTCGAGCCGCTGGAAGCGCGGTCCCTGGAAGAGGAGCCCGCCGTACAGGTCGCGCCTCGGCTCGAGCTCGAGGGCCGGCGGGAGCTCCGGCGCCGTCTCGCGGGAGTCCTCGCAGGCGCCCAGGACGACCGTCGCCGAGAAGCAATCGGCGCGGAAGTCGTCCTGCTCGCTGCGGATGCCGACCTCGGCCGTTCTCCGGCCCTGCGCGTCGGTCTCAGCGACCCGCACGTGCAGCTCGATCTCCGTGCCGCGCTCGGGAGAGACGACGATCGGACGCGCGAGCGAGACCGACTCGAACCCTCTCACGCCCGGGAACTCCGTCCCCAGGGTGTGCGCCACCGCCTCGGCCATCGCCTCCAGCCCGAACACGGTCGGGAGCAGGAGGTTGTCGCGGAAGGAGTGGTCGGCGAGGTAGGGATCGCGCTGCAGCGTGAGGCGCGTGCGGCAGCGCAGCTCGACGCCGGGCTCGAGCGACGAAGCCTGCTCGACGAAGTGGCGCGCGGGGCCGGGAGGAGGCGGCGGCCGGCGCCAGGTGTCGAGGACCGCTCCCATCGACCCGGTGACCACGATCCGGGTGCAGCCCGGATCCCGGAGGAACAGCTCGGCGAACCGCCGCGCGCCCTCGTCCGGCGCGATGGCGCCGATCCCCATGCGCCCCAGCCGCTCGACGCTGCCCAGCCGGGCGCCCATCCCGATCTCGGACCAGACGCCGAAGGCGATGCCGACGGCGTGGACCCCCGGGCGGCTGGCGGAGAGCTCCCGCAGCAGCAGATCGAGCGTCTCGTTGGAGTACGCGTACCAGCCGTTCCCCGGCATCCCGGTCGCGCCGATGATGGACGACAGGGCCGCGAACATCTTCACCGGCCGCTCACGCACCTCGTCGAGCAGGTGCATCGCTCCCAGGAGCTTCGGTCCCACCTCGTGGAACGCCTGCTCCGCGGTCACCTGCGAGAGCCGACGCGGGACGTTGGTGCCGGCGCCGTGGACGACGCCGGTCACGGGCCCGAGCTCCGCCTCGACGCTCCGGAAGAGCTCCTTCACGGCCCCCGCGTCGCACAGGTCGCAGGCGAAGTAGCGCACCTGCGCGCCCAGCGCGGCGAGCCTCGCCAGGTTCTCCCTGGCCTCGCCGCCCGCGAGCTTCTCGGGAGGCGTGCTCCCCACGAGCGCGAGCTTGCAGGGGAGGACGCGGGCCAGCTCGAGGACGCAGCGGGCGGTGATCCCCTTCGCGCCGCCGGTCACCAGGATGACGTCGCCCGGCCCCCATTCGACGGCGCGCGGCCGATACGCCGCCGGATCCTGGAGCTGGAACTCCGGCGTGCGGCGCCGGCCGGCGCCGTCGTACCCCGCGGCGCGGAAGGACTCCGTCCCCGTGAGCTCCTGGACGAGGAGCTCGGCGGCGCGGTCCGGGGCCAGCTCGTCCGCGAGGTCCACCACGCGCACGCGCTCCTGCGGGTTCTCGAGGTGGAGGCTCTGCGCGAGCCCGAGCGCGGCCCACTGCTCGGGCGCGGGCGACGGCGGCCCGAGGCCTCCGAACCCGCCGTCGGAGCGGGTGACGAGCGCGAACGCTCCCCGCGCGCCGGAGTCGGCGCCGGCCCAGGACGCGACCGCCCGACGGAGGCGCTCGACACCCCTGCGCAGGCGAGCGGCGGGCGCGCCGCGATCGACCGCAGGCCTCGGCAGCACGGCCACGGTGATCGCCGCGTCCGGCTCCGCCGCGGGCGGCTCGGCGACGTCCGAGAACGCGCGCACCACGACGGCGGCCCCGGCCCGGCTCAGCTCACGCTGGAGCGCCGAGGCCAGCTCGGCATCCTCCGCCTCGCACACGAGGAGCGCCCGTCCGCCCGGCGACAGCAGCGCGGGTCCCTCGACCGGCGCGCGCTCCGCGAGCGCCACCGCGAAGTTGCGCACCCAGCTCGGCGCGGCCTGCGCCTCGCTGCGAGCCGCGAGGGGCGCCGGCCCCGGCTCGACCTGCGCAGGAGCCTCTTCGGTCGGGCCGGCCACCCGCACCGCGCGGGCCACCTCGGCGAGGCTCGCCGTCGCCAGCTTCGCCGCCTCGACCTTTCCGGCGGCGCCGAACTCTCGCGCCAGGGCGGCCACGACCTCCGCGGCCTTGATCGAGTCCAAATTGAGATCGTCGAGGAGGCGGGCCTCGAGGGTGATGCTCTCCTTCGAGTATCCCGTCCGCGCCGCCACCAGCTCGACCAGCCGCTCCTCCACCGTGCGGGACGGCGGCGCCGCCGCCGCCATCGGCTGGGCCGGCGCAGGCGCCGCGACGCCGCCCCCGGCCGCCTTCACCGCTCGGACGACCTCGGCGAGGCTCGCCGTGGCCAGCTTCGCCGCCTCCACCTTGCCCGCGGCGCCGAACTCTCGCGCCACGGTGGCCACGAGCTCGCCGGCCTTGATCGAGTCGAGGTTCAGGTCGTCGAGGAGGCGGGCCTCGAGGGTGATGCTCTCCCTGGCATATCCCGTCCGCGCCGCCACGAGCTCGACGAGCCGCTCCTCGATGCTCGTGGCGGACACCCGCGGGGCCGCTGCGGGCGCGGGACCGGGGCGAGGCGGCGCGGCTGCGGGCTGGGCCCGCCGTTCCGCCTGGGCTCCGTTGCGGGCCCCGTTGCGGCGCGACGCGACGTCGGCGGCCACGACCTGAGCGAGGAACTCGCCGCGCTCGCGGAGGTACGCCTCCAGCTCCGCGGGCGCGATGCCGGCCCGGGCGCCGAGGTCCAGATCGACGAGCCCGCGGCCGGCGCGCGCCGGCGCCGCGCGGGGCGCGCTCGCGTCTCCCATTCCGAGCGGACGCTCGACGGGGTTCTCGATGAAGATCCGCTCCGACGCGCGGACGAACGGGCGGACCAGCCGGTTCTCGTGGAGCAGCTCCCAGCGCAGGTTGCAGCCGGACACGAAGAGGTGCGCCAGCGTCGCGTGGAGATCGTCCTGATCGTCCACTCGCGCCGCCACGGAGCCGACCATCGGTCCGGCCTCGCCCAGGTTGTCGCGCGCCAGCCCCGTGAGCACGCGGCCCGGGCCGCACTCCACGAGCACGTCGCACCGCGAGGCGATCGCGCGCACGGCCTTCGAGAAGTGGACCTGCTGGACGGCCTGCTCGCTGAAGTGCCGCCGCAGCGGGGTGCCCGGCGCCAGCAGCCGGCCGTCGGTCGAGGAGACGATCTCCACCGCCGACGGAGCCAGCGTCTCGGGGACCCGCGCCTCGCGGAGCAGCACCTCGGCCGCCCGCTGGACGTACCTCGAGTGGAAGGCGTTGGCGACCGGGAGCGGACGGCACGAGATGCCCTCGCCCGCAGCCAGCGCGCAGGCTGCCTCGACGGACTCGGGATCGCCCGCCACCACCACCTGCTGCGGGCCGTTGATGTTGGCCACCACGAGGTGCCCGGAGACGCGGGCGCAGAGCGCCGACGCGCGCTCCTCGTCGCAGCCGAGGCTCGCCATCCGGCCGGCGGGACCGCTCACCGCGGTCATCGCCCTGCCGCGGAGCGCGGCGAGCCGGAGCAGGGCCTCGGCGTCGAACGCGCCGGCGACCCAGCAGGCGGTGAGCTCGCCCAGGCTGTGGCCGGTGACCGCGACCGGGGCGATCCCGAGACGCCGGAGGAGCTCCGCCTCGAGCATCGAGGCGAAGCAGATGGCCGGCTGGGCGGCGCCGGCCAGCGCCCGCTTCCATTGCTCGAGGGTGGCCGCGTCGGGGAGGCGATGCAGCGGGCGATAGATCAACGTCGAGAGCGGCTCGGGGGAGTCGTCGCGGGTCCAGCGGTCGGCCTGCTGCAGGAGCTCCTGCGCCCACTCGAACCGCTGGACCAGCACGCGCCCCATCCCCAGCTGCTGCGATCCCTGGCCCGGCATGAGGTAGCCGATCCGGGGCGGGCGGGCGCCCTGTCCCAGCCAGAACGCCTGCGACGGCTTCCGTCCGCGCGGGGCGCGGCCCTCGTCGAGCCCTCCGGCGGCGAGGGACTCGGCGGCCTCACGCAGCGCGCTCGCGAGCCCGGCAGGCGTCGAGGCCACCGCGGCGAAGCGGGCCGCGTGCTCGGGCCGCACCTGGCTGGCCAGGTGGCACGCGAGATCCGTGAGATCTCCGAGGCTGAGCTTCTCCGCCTCCTTGCTCAGCTGCGAGAGCTCCCGCTGCAGGTCGGCTGCGGTGGCGGCGCTGGCGAGGAACAGCTCCGAGGTCTGGTTCGAGACGAGCAGCGCCGCCTCGGGGACGGAGGGGGCGAGCCTCGTCGTCTGGACGGGTCCCGACTCCAGCGTGACGTGGCAGTTGATCCCGCCGAACCCCATGGCGGAGACGCCGGCGCGGATCGAGTCCTCGGCCGATCGGATCTCACCCGCGGTGAGCGGGAACAGGCCGCTGCACTCCGCGTCGAAGACCGGGTTCGGAGCGGCGCAGCCGGCCGTCGGCGGGAGCACCCGGCGGTTCACCGCCATGACCGCCTTGATGAACCCGCCGACCCCGGCCGCGGCCTTGGTGTGGCCGACGATCGACTTCAGGGAGGTCATGCCGATCTGGCGGGGGGCGGCCTGCGGGTCGGTGCGCAGGGCGGCGGCCGCCGCGCGCAGCTCGGTGACGTCGCCGACGGGGGTGCCCGTGCCGTGGCCCTCGATGAAGGAGATGCTGGCCATGCCGTAGCCGGCGCGCTCGTAGGCGCGGCAGAGCGCCTGGGCCTGCCCCGGCACGCTGGGAGCGGTGATGCCGCCCTTGCCGTCGGACGAGATGCCCCATCCCCGGAGGACGGCGTAGATCACGTCGCCATCCCGCTCGGCGTCCGCGAGCCGCTTCAGCACCACGAACCCGCAGCCTTCACCCGGGAGGAAGCCGTTGGCCTCGCGGTCGTAGACGCGCATGTCCGTCCGCGCCAGCGCGCCCGCCTTGGCGAACCCCACCAGCTCGAACGGATCCAGGCTCACGTCGACGCCGCCGGCCACCGCGACGTCGAGCACGCCGTGGGTGAGCTGCTCGGCGGCGGTGTAGACCGCCAGCAGCGACGAGGAGCACGCGCCGTCGACGGTGTAGCCGCCGCCGTGGAGATCGAAGTAGTTGCAGATCCGGCCGGCGATGGTGTTGGAGAGGCCGCCCGCCAGCGTGTCCTCGGTCACGGGCGCGAACACCGACTTGTAGCGGCCCTCCATGAGGACCTCGAGCCGCTCCAGCTCGGCGCCGTCCAGGCCGGCGTCGGCCGCGGCGGCCTCGAGCACGCGCCGGACGAACGGCCAGCGCAGGCGCATCATGCTGGCGCGCGACTGCTCGCCGGTGAGACTGTTCCCTACAACCACGCCGGTGCGATCCCGCAGCGCCGGCTGGCCCGAGTATCCCGCGTCCCGCAGCGCCTGGTCGGCCACCTCGAGCGCCAGCCAGTGCACGACGTCGGTGCTCTCGGCGGCGCTGCGCGGGATGCGCCGGTGGGCCCAGTCGAACCGGAACCCGTCGATGACCGCGGCGCGATCGACGTAGCAGAGATCCGGGGTGGCGGGATCGGGGTGGTGGTATTCCGCCGCAGGAAGACGCACCCCGGGGAGCCGCCGGAATTCGCGGCGCCGCGCCAGCACGTTCTCCCAGAGCTTGCGGGGCGAGTCCGCCCCCGGATACCAGCAGCCCAGCCCGACGACAGCAATCCGCCCAGAAACCTGCCCGTCCATTCGCCCTCCCGTACGCGGGGTGCGCTCCCTGGATCCCACGGTCGCCGTGGGCCCGACATACGCACCGTCAAGAGTCCGGCGCATTGTGCGGTGTCGGCGGGGCGAAGTGATGCCCACTCCGTGGTGGGTTCGGGCACGCACCATGGGTGCATGCTGACGCGGGCCGCGCACCCGGATGCGCGAAGTCGCGCATTTGCGTCATGATGGCGGAGCGGCGAGGCGGAGCGCCGGAGTGCACGAAACGCGTAGCTGACTCCGCTTCGCCGCTCGTGAAATCGGAGAGACGAGAGGATGAGCGCCCGAGGCCGGATCAGCGCAGGCTGCGTCCATGTCGGCCCTCGGCACGTGAAGTCGCATTCTTCGCCGCGGTGAGCCCGCCATGACCCAGCCCACGATTCCGCGTTCGGAGTACGTCCAGCTTCGCAACCGCCTCTTCCGCCGGGTCTGGGCGATCACCGCGCCCGCCGCCGTCGTGGTCGCCATCATCCTCGCCATCGCGCTGGACCTCTCGAAGGCCGAGATCCTCGAGGCCGTGCTGGTCGCGGCCCCGCTGGTCTACGTCGCGCTCGCGGTGGTGTTCGCGTTCTGGATGGTCTCCCAGCTCACGCACCGCGCGCTCTATCCACCCGACGCGGAGGCCGGCACGCGGCTCCGGCGCATGCTCGAGCTGCCCCGCAAGATCGAGATCTACCTGTACACGTGCACGTGGGCGGTCGCGGGCACGGCGTTCACGCTCTACTGCTGCCTGCGCTTCGGCCGGAGCCCCAGCTCCCTGCTCATCGGGCTCGTCGCGGGCGTCTTCAGCGGGATGTTCCTCGGACCGATCCTGAGCCACCAGGTCGAGGCCGACGTGCGAGCCCTGGCGGTGCGCGAGTACCAGCGCGACACGACCGTGGCGATGCCCTCCTCCGGCGGCTTCTTCTGGATCCGACAGCGCTGGTACCTGCCCTACGCCTTCTCGCTGGCCCTGGTCAGCCTCTTCGTCTTCTGCGGCATCGTCCTGGCCGCGCAGCTCCGGACCCTCGCCCGCCAGATCGCGGAGTCGTTCCAGGGCGGCGCGCTGGCCACCACGCCGGAAGCGATCGCGGGGAAGCTGAACGCGCTGGCGTGGTCGGCGGGGATCCCCGTGGCCGTCCTCGCCGCCATCCTCCTCGTGGCCTTCTGCGTCCTCGGGACCATGCTGGCGCGGCGCCAGTCGATGGCCGCTGCCTCGGTGGAGCACGCGCTCCAGACCATCGCCGCCGGCGCCCCGGAGCTGCCGCGCTGGATCGCCACGGACGAGACGGGCGATCTGGCGCGCGCCACCGCCAGGGTCTCGAGCGAGGTGCAGCAGATGTTCGTGCAGCTCCGCGCCATGGCGAGCGGCGACCTGAGCCAGGAGCTGCGCGGCACGAGCGGCCTCATCGAGGCGTTCCGCGAGTCGCAGGCGGCGATGTTGCAGCTCGCGCGCCTCATGGTCGCCCTCTCCAGGGGCGACGTCTCGGGAACGGCCTCCATCCCGGGTGATCTGGGCGCGCACTTCGAGCAGCTCCTGTCTGCGTTCCGCGCCACCGTGGACCAGGCCCAGACGATCGCGCGGGGAGACCTGCGCAAGGACGTGGAGGTGCCGGGCGCGCTGGGAGAGGCCATCCACCAGATGACGGCGAACCTGAGAACGATGGCCGGGCAGACACAGACCGTGTCGGCGGACATCGGCACCATCGTGGTGAGCCTGCAGGCGGCGGTGAATCAGCTCTCCTCGGCCACGACCGAGCAGGTCTCGGCGGTCACCGAGACCGCCAACACCACGACCGAGATGGCGCAGACGTCGGCGGTCGCGGCCGACCGGGCCGCGGAGCTCATCCGCCAGGGCGAGGCCGCCACCGCGGTGGTGGAGGACGGGAGGGATGCCGCCGAGTCCGCCGTCCAGGCCATGGGCGCCATCTCCAGCTCGCTCGACAAGGTGAGCGCCGCGTCCGCTGCGCTCGCGGACCGGATCCGGAAGATCGACGACATCACGGAGACGGTCTCGTTCCTGGCGGACCAGTCCTCCACCCTCGCCATCAACGCCGCCATCGAGGCGGCGCGCGCCGGAGAGGCGGGCCGGGGGTTCACCGTCGTCGCCCGCGAGATCCGCACGCTCGCCGCGGACTCTCGCAAGGCGGCCGCGCAGATCCGGGAGCTGCTCGCAGAGATCCGGGCGCGTACCGCCCAGGTCGACGACTCGGTCGGGACCGGGGCTCGGACGGTCGCCGACGGGAACGCCCTCGTCGCTCGCCTCGGCGAGGTGGTCGGACAGCTCGGGGTCACCGTCCACGACGCCGTGGGGCTGATGCGGCAGGTGGAGGGATCGGCGCGGCAGCATCAGACCGGAGTGGTGCAGGTCTCGCAGGCCCTCACCAACATGCAGAAGGCCTCGGAGTCGATCCGGGACGGGACCCGGCTGCTGGGCGAGATGTCCAGGAGAGCCCACGAGCTCTCGACGACGCTCCAGAAGACCTCCGGCGCGTACGTGCTCCCGGCGAGCGCGTGAGCGGCGGGGCGGCGGTGCTGCAGATCAGTGGAGCCGCAGCGCCAGCTTCCCCAGGTGATGCTGCGCGATCTCCTGGTGCGCGCGGGCCGCCTCCTCGAGCGGGTACTCCCGGGCGACCTCGACGTGGAAGGGACCGGCGGCGATGAGCTCGTTCAGCCGCTCGAGCGCGTCTCGACCCGGCTCGCCGTCGTAGGCGTGGAGGGAGACGCCCGAGGGCGCCTCCGGCGCGGGCTCGACGCCGTTGGGATACGCGACGCGACCGCCCTGGCGGATCGTCGCCAGGGCCGGCCCGAGGCTCTCGCCGTGCACGACCACGAGCGCTGCGTCCAGGCCGTCCGGCGCGAACGCTCGGGCCGCGCGCGCCACGTCCTCGCGCTTGCCGTCGACGGCGGCGTCCGCGCCGAGCCGCTGCACCAGCTCGACGCCGTCGCGGCCGGACGCCACCGCCAAGACCCTGGCGCCCATCCGCTTCGCGAGCTGCACGGCCAGGTGCCCGATGCCGCCGCTCGCGCCGTACACCATCAACGTCTGGCCGGCCGAGAGGCGCAGGTGCTCCTCCAGGCCGCGCAGCGCCGTCACACCGTCCGCGCCGAGCACGCCCGCCTCCGCGGTGCCGAGCCCCGGGGGGACGGGGGCGATCTCCTCCTCCTCCAGCGCGGCGTACTCGGCGTAGAACCCGCCGGAGAACGAGTAGGCGTACACGCGATCGCCCGGGCGGAACCGCCGCACCTCGTCGCCGACCGCGACCACCTCGCCGGCGCCGTCGTTGCCGATGATCTGCGGGAACCGCTCCGCCCCGAGCTTCACCTCGCCCGAGCGTACGTACGGATCCCAGACCCCGATCCCGGCCGTGTCCAGGCGGACCAGGACCTGCGTCCGCTCCGGCCGCGGCACCGGGAGCGTCGCGGCGTGGAGGACCTCGGGTCCCCCGTAGCGATCGAACGCGGCGGCCTTCATCTGCGCGGGGATGGACGGTTGCATGGATCGGCTCTCCTCGTCGGAGGCCTTAAGGACGGCAGCGTCGCCCTGCACGATGCGGAGTCTTGAGCGTCGAGGAGTCACGGCGAGCAGCCCGACGGCCGGCCCTGCGCCCGGGGTGCGGGTGGACTCCGACCGCCCGGGGTGCCCCGCTGTCGCCGGCCGGGCGAAGCCGCTACACTCCTGGTATGGACCGCCGACAGGAACCCGACGCGCTGGCACGCCTCCCCACCCGCTATCAGGTCGGAGCGCACGTGATCGAGGTCGCGCTGGCGAGTAACTGGGCGTGGTCCTGCGCGGTGGATGGCATGAGGATGTCGACCCAGTTCGAGACGCAGGCGGCCGCGTGGGAGAGCGGCGTGCGGGAGTGCGCCCGCCGCGACGCCGGCGCGAGCTGAGGCGTCGCCGAGGCGCGGGCGTCGCTGGTAGCATCGGCACGCATGGCAGACGAAGCCGACCCCCGTGGAGCCGAACGCCGCTCCTGGTCCGAGCTGGTCAGCTCCGAGGACGCTCTTCCCACCCTCCGCGAGTGGATCGCGGCCGCGCCGTTTCTGGTCGAGGTCCTGCCCGCGCCCGAGGGCGCCGGCGCGCGGGCCCTCGAGGCGCTCCAGATCACGACCCGCTCGCCGCTCGGGGCCCTCGCCTTCCACACCGGCGGCCTCCTCGTCGACCACGGCTGGCTCCGGATCCTCGGCGCCGGCTGCCCGCGCCTGCCGCGCGCCCTCGACCTCTGGAACGGCCTCCCCGGCGAGCGGCGCTGCGCCGAGGGGCTCCTCGTCGGCGACGACGTGCTGGGCGGGTTCTTCGCCTGGTTCCAGGAGCCGCGCACGGTCCACTACCTCGCGCCGGACACCGCCCGGTGGTTCGACACCGGCCTCGGCCACCGCCAGTGGCTCGGGTTCTGCCTGACGGAACGGTTCACCCGGTTCGCCGCCGATCTCCGCTGGGAAGGCTGGCAGCCCGAGGTCGAAGGAGTCGATCCCGCCAGCGGGCTCCTCGTGATCCCGCCGCTCTGGGCGGGGGGACCGGCGCTCGGCGATCCGAGGCGCTCCCCGGTGCCCGTGGAGGAGCTCTGGACGTTGGCGGTCGAGACCGAGCGCCAGCTCCGGGATGTGCCGGACGGCGCGAAGGTCGTGCTCAAGGTGGAGCAGTGAGCGCGCCCAGGGGATTCGAGGCGCGCGCTACCCCGGCAAGCAGACCTCGCTGAATCCCGGTCTGCGCAGATTCCCGAGCCCAACGACCACGCCGCGCTCGGCGAGGCCGATCAAGCGCCGGACGTGCAGCTCGAAGCAGGGCTCATCGCCCATCGAGAAGGCGCCCGCACTGATCGCGGCTGCGACGACCCGCAGGACCTTCTGCGCCCGGTGTTCGACGTGGCGCACGAGGTTGGCGTCGATCGCCCGCAGCCCGGCCGGGCCGAGCTGCAACGCCAGCCGCGCCTCGTCCATGCTGGCCACGAGAGGTACGACGTATTCCTCGTCCGAGTACTCCACGCCGCGGAGCATAACAGCGCTGCCTCGACGAAGACTCCTCGATGCCGCGGGAGCTATCCCGCTCGCGAATCGGGGGCGTTCCCGAACGTACCCCACCCGTCCGCATGGCCGCCGAGCGGACGACTGATGGCGTCCAGCTCGGCCTGGACGCGAATGACTCCGCGGTACGTGGCGACCATGGTGCGGGTGCAGTAGCAGGACCACGTCGTGACGATGTCCTCGTCCTCCTCGTCCGCATCGCGGCACACCTTCGTCCGAAATCCACGCGCCTGAGCGACATACGCGATGGCATTCGCAGCGTCTTCGCTCGGTGCCGACACGACGAAGTCGATCTCCATCGGTTTCGACATGTCCGACCCGTCGCTGGCGACTCTGCGCAACGCGTCTCCGTCAGCGTCGTTCGGGTAGTCCAAGCTGAGCCCTCACGCTGGTGCGGGCGCACAGAACCAGTGCGCGAACCGATGAGGATCTCGTGGGTCCGCCGCACCGTTCTCCCGCTCGCGTCCTGCTGTTTCTACTCGAATGGCCGCCGTTTCAGATGGCGGGCGGGGCGCGGACGCGGGACGGGGGCAGCGAAGGTTGAAAAGAAAAAGGCCCCGGAGGTCCGGGGCCTTCGATGAGCGGGAAAAGGGATTTGAACCCTCGACCCTCGCCTTGGCAAGGCGATGCTCTACCACTGAGCTATTCCCGCAGAACTGCCTGAGAACTTCCTGCGAAGGCGGGCTTTATAGAAGGCGCGGCGGGGGGGTGTCAAGGGTCTTCGGAGCGCGCCCTCTAGGCTCACGGGGCGCCGCGGCGGGGGCTGGAAGTCCCGGATGCGGCTGCGGTTTCCGAGGGCGGCGGGGCGGGCGAGCCGCTCGGGGCGGATGCACCGTCGTCGCGGTACACGGCCCGGACGAAGGCGCGGAAGTACAGCACGGCCGAGAGCACCGAGAAGAAGAGCGAGAGGTACAGGATCCACGTCCCGACCCGGTTCGCGTCGAGGTCGAACGTGAAGAGCCAGGCGTCGATCGGGTACGTGTAGTGGAGCAGGAGGAACGTGATCGCGATGAGCTGGAGGGCGGTCTTGTACTTCCCCTCCTGTCCGGCGGCGATGACGATGCCCTCGCTCATCGCGATGGTCCGCAGCCCGGTGACGATGAACTCCCGGGCCATCACCGTGATCACCATCCACGCCTGGACGCGCCCGAGGTGCACGAGCATCACGAGCGCGGCCATGACGATGAGCTTGTCGGCGAGCGGGTCGAGGAACTTGCCGATCACGGTCACCAGGTTCTTCTTCCGCGCGACGTACCCGTCGAGGAAGTCGGTGGCGCTCGTCACGGCGTAGACCATCGCGGCGATGAAGCTGTCGACCCGCGACTCGTAGAACGTGAACCACAGGAACACGGGGATGAGCGCGATCCGCGTGAGCGTGATCAGGTTCGGGAGGTTTAGGGCCTCGCGGCGGACCGAGCGCGTCGTCATGTCCCCTCCCCGCCGGCGGCCGCGGGATCGACCAGCACCGTGCCGTCGCCGGCGAGCTCCACGGCGCTGGCCTCCCCGGCGCCCTCGACGAGCGGCACGAGCCGCGGCGTGAGCGCGCCGACCCAGCCGAGCAGCGCCTCCACCGGCAGCCGGAGCGGCGCCCCGCTCACCACCTCGAGCGCGCGCGGCGCCCCGACCCCGACGACGAGCACGGCGCCCCGGCCGCGCAGGTGCACGAGGTTCAGCTCGGCCCCGCTCGCCGACGGCACCCGGCCGTTCTCGAACACGATCGGCTCCTCCAGCGCGAAGAGCGCCTCCTCGCGCAGGAACGCCGAGTCGCCGAGCCGCAGCGGCGTGAAGCGGCGCTTGCCGGGCGTGAAGAGCAGGAGCGCGTCGCCGCGGAGCCGGTGGAGCCGCGCGACGCCCTCGCCGAACGGCTTCTCGGTCGGCCGCCCGCGGAACCGCTTCACCTCGGGCTCGGAGTCCACGACGCCGCGCACGGCGAACACGCCGGCGAGGCGCGTCCGCAGGTCGGACCGGACGCGCACGGCGAGATACCCCTCCACGAGCGCGAACGGCTCGTCCTCGGGCACCGCCAGCGTCTGCGCGACGGCGAAGGAGACGAGGTCCTGGGCGGTCACGACCTGCATCGCTCGCCCTTCCCCTGAGCCTGTCGAAGGGTCAGGGCGAGCGGGAGTCTCAGGCGCAGGCTCAGGCAGGTTGTCGGTGGCGTCCGGGCGAGCGGACGCTTGCTGCGAGGCTCGCTGGGACGCGTCCGGGAACGGCTCGGGCGACGGCGCCTCACCCTCGACGTCCACGTCGAGCTCGACCGCCCCACCGTCCGCGGGCGGAGCGTGCTCTGCGCCCGCGGCGTCGCCGAGGAGCTCGTCGCACCGCGCGACCATCTGGTCGCTGCCGGCCTTCCGGAACCAGTCGCGCGCGCGCAGCGGATCGCCCGACTCGAGGAGCGCGAGGCCGAGGTAGCCCATGGCCTTCTTGTGGTCGGGGTTGAGGTCGAGCGCGATCTCGAGCTGCCGGACCGCCTGCGACTGCCGCTTCGCGCGCAGGAAGGCGAGGCCGAGGTTCACGCGCGCCGCGGGCTCGGCCGGGCTCTCGTCCACGAGCCGCTGCCACGCGACGATGGCGGCGTCGTACTTGCCCAGCCGGTAGTACGCCTGGCCGAGGAGGCCCAGCACCTTGGGATCGCGCGAGCGGAGCTCGAGCGCGCGCTCCAGGGCGTCGCGCGCGCCCTCCGTGTCGCCGCGCGCGAGGAGGTCGGAGCCCCGCTCGAGGTGGAAGACGAACTCCTCGTCGCTCCCCTCGACCTGATCGGCGTCGGCGCCGCGGGCCACGGCTACTTCCCTGCCCGGAACGCCTGGTAGAGCGCCAGCACCTTGCGCACGTACGCCTGCGTCTCGGGGATGTTGGGCACCTTGCCGCCCGCGCGGCGGACGGCCTCGGGTCCGGCGTTGTATGCCGCGAGGGTCCGGATGAGGTCACCCTCGTACTGGTTCGCGAGGATCCGGAGGTAGCGAGCGCCGCCGTCGATGTTCTGCTCGGGCGACCAGGCGTCGGAGACGTACATGTCCCGCGCGGTGCCGGGCATGAGCTGCATGAGCCCCATCGCCCCCTTCTCCGAGAGCGCGGTCTCCCGGAACGCGGACTCGACGGCCATCACCGCGAGCAGGAGCTCCTCGGGGAGCGAGTACTTCTGGGCGGCGGCCTGGATGTGGTCGCGGTACTTCTCGAGCGCGGCCGACTTCGTGAGCCGCTTCGCCTTCGCGGGCGACGCGACGGCGGCCTCGGTGCGCGCGTCGCTCCGGTAGACGCCCCCGCCGCTCGGCTTGACGCGCAGCTTCTTGTAGCGCTTGTCGGTGGGGACGTTCGAGAAGTGCATCACCCCGTCGTCGTCCACGTACGAGTAGATCTCGCCGGCGCGCGCCTGCGCAGCGGCGAGGACCCCCAGCAGGGCGCAGGCGATGACGGAGCGAAGCACGCGCATTTCCCAGGAAAAGCTACCAGCAGCACGCTCGGCCGGACAACTTTATTCCCGGGCGTGTGCTACATGGAGGGCATGAGTGCCCTTCCGGCGCGGACCCGCGTCGACTTCCTCGTCCTGGGCAGCGGCGTCGCCGGACTGACGTTCGCCCTCGAGGCGGCCGAGCGCGGCACGGTCCTCGTCGTCACGAAGCGCCAGCGCAACGAGGGCTCGACCCATTACGCGCAGGGCGGCATCGCCGGGGTCCTCGGCCCCGACGACGACCCGGCGCTGCACGTCGAGGACACGCTGGTCGCGGGCGCGGGGCTCTGCAAGCGCGAGGCGGTCGAGGTCACGGTCCGGGAGGGGCCGGACCGCATCCGCTGGCTCCAGGCGCTCGGCGTCGAGTTCGACCGCGAGGGCGAGCGGCTCCACCTGACGCGCGAGGGCGGACACTCCCGGCGCCGCGTCGCGCACGTGAAGGACACGACGGGCCGCGAGGTGGAGCGCGCCCTGCTCGCCGCCTGCGACGCGAAGGGCGTCACCATCGTCGAGGACCAGGTCGCGGTGGACCTCGTCACCACCGGCAAGCTCGGGATGGGCGGCCCGAACCAGGTGCTGGGCGCCTACCTGCTCGATCGCTCCACGGGCGAGGTGGCGGCCGTCACGGCGCGCGCGGTCGTGCTCGCCACGGGCGGCGCGGGGAAGGTCTACCTCTACACGAGCAACCCGGACGTCTCGACGGGCGACGGCGTCGCCATGGCCTACCGTGCGGGGGCCGCGGTCGCGAACCTCGAGTTCTTCCAGTTCCACCCCACCTGCCTCTTTCACCCTCAGGCGAAGAGCTTCCTCATCTCCGAGGCGTGCCGCGGCGAGGGCGGCATCCTCCGGAACGGCGCGGGCGAGCGGTTCATGGCGCGCTACGACGCGCGCAAGGAGCTCGCGCCGCGCGACATCGTCGCCCGCTCCATCGACGCCGAGATGAAGCGCCGCGGCGACGACTGCGCCTTCCTCGACATGACGCACCTGCCGCGGGCGTTCCTGCTCGAGCACTTCCCGCACATCTTCGCGACCTGCCGCGAGTACGGCATCGACATGGCGGTGCAGCCGATCCCGGTGGTGCCGGCGGCGCACTACCTGTGCGGCGGCGTGGTGACCGACCTCCTCGGCCGGACCTCGCTCCCGCGCCTGTACGCGGTCGGCGAGGTGGCCTGCACCGGCCTCCACGGCGCGAACCGGCTCGCCTCCAACTCGCTCCTCGAGGGGCTCGTCTTCGGCCGGCGCGCGGCGCTGCAGGCCGCGGACGAGCTGCGCGACGCGCCGCCGCCGGGCGAGGTGCCGGACTGGAACCCCGGCGACGCGCTCGCGCCCGAGGAGGGCGTCGTGGTCGCGCACAACTGGGACGAGGTGCGCCGGCTCATGTGGAACTACGTCGGCATCGTCCGGACGGGGAAGCGGCTCGAGCGCGCGAAGACGCGGCTCGGCATCCTCCGCGGCGAGATCCGCGAGTACTACTGGCGGTACCGGCTGACGAGCGACCTGGTCGAGCTGCGCAACCTCGCCGACGTCGCGATGCTGATCGTCGAGTCGGCGCGGATGCGGAAGGAGTCGCGCGGGCTCCACTACACGCTCGACTACCCGGGCATGGACGAGAAGGTCCGGGACACGGTGCTGACGCGAGGGGATCTGGAGTAGCGGCAGCTACCTCCCCGGCAGCGGCGTCCCCTCCGGCCGGTCCGGGCCGAACGTCCCGTCGTTGAACGGGAGCTCGACCTTGCCCAGCGCGCTCGTGAGCTCCATCCGGAACGCGCGGTAGTCGAGCGGCGCGCCGGGGGCCTTCGGGAAGCGCACCCGGTAGACGACGTCGAACGGGCCCACGTACGGGAAGAGGCCCATCACCGTCGCATCCGCGTCGATCGCCGTCGCGTCGCGGGTGACGAGGTCGCCGTCGTCGAGCTTCAGGGCGAGGCGCCAGACGCTGGTCGGCGCGTCGAGGTCGTTGGACCTCGAGTCGCTCGTGTAGAGCGCGAGGACGAACTCCTCGTACTTCTCCGCCTCGGCGCGCTCGGCCGCGAGGCGGGCCGCCTTCTCCTCCTCGGTCCAGCCGAGCCACGCCGCGAGGCGGCGGACCCGGGCCTCGCGGACCGGGAGCGAGAGGAACGTCGCGGTGGCGGTCGCGCGGTGCGAGAGGCGGTCGTAGAGGTAGGCGCGGCGGGTCGCCTGGGAGCGGATCGCCGCCCACTCCCCCTCGCGCACGGCCGGGACGGGCGCCCGGGTCCGCACGGTCTCGACCGAGCTGCAGGCGAGCGCGCCGGCGGCGGCGAGCGCGACGGCGAGGAGGCGCGTGGCCGCGGACCGGCTCATCCGAGGAAGTCCTTGCGCGTGAAGAGGGGCTCGAGCGGAACGCCGCTCGCCTCGATGGCCTCGCGCCCGCCCTCCTGCCGGTCGACGAGGGCGATGCAGGCGACCGGCACGAGCTTCTCCAGCCGGCAGCGCTCGATGGCGTGGAGCGCGCTCGCGCCGCTCGTCACCACGTCCTCGATCACGACGACGCGGCTCCCGTCGGGCAGCGTCCGCCGGCCCTCGATCCACTGGCCGGTGCCGTGGCCCTTCGGCTCCTTGCGCACGACGAACGCGTCGTAGGTGGCCGGGGCGACGCCCGCCCCGCCGGCGGCGCGCCAGCGCTCGAGCTCGATCCAGCTCGCGGCGGCGGCGGCGCTGGCGATGGGGTCCGCGCCGAGCGTCAGGCCGCCCACGCCGTGGATCGGCGCCGGCAGCCGGCGGATGCGCTCGACCACCAGCCGGCCGATGCGCGCGTGGCCCTCGGCGGTGAGCGCCGTGCGCTTGCAGTCGATGTAGAAGTCGCTCTCCTTGCCGGAGGAGAGCACCACCTTCCGCCGCTCGAACGAGAGCGTGCGGAGCAGGTCGAGCAGCCGTTCCCGATCGTCACCGTTCGTCAACCTTCACTCCTCTGGCTCCTGCTCCATCGACGGCAGGAGCTCCGCGATCCACCGCGCCTGCTCCACGATGGCGGCCCGCCCCTCCGGCGGGATGTCCGCCCAAGCCTCCCAGGCGACGGCCAGATCCGCGTTCACTTCATACATCCTCCGGGCGAGATCCGTCGCGAGTTCCTCGGGGGTCACCTCGACTTCTTCGCCGGACGCGTCCTCGGCGGCCTCGGCCTCCGCCACCGCCGGCTCGACGCCGGCCTGGTCCTCGTCCGCTCGCGTCTCGACCCCGTCCGGTCCCAGGTGCTCCTCGGCCACGGCTCCCTCCTGACCCGCGTCCAGCGCGGCGAGCTCGGACGCCTCCTCCTGCGCGGCCTCGCCGTCGAGCGCGGCATCGCCGGACGACACCTCGGGCGTGGTCAGGAAGTCGAAGAACCTCTCGCGCAGCTCGGGCTCCACCGGCGCGCGCACCACGGCCTCGTCGAGCAGCTCCGCGGCCCACGGCGCGACCCGCGCCGCGCCGCTGGGCTCGAGCCGCTCGCGCAGCTTCTCGACGGCCGCGCGGTCGAGCGGCTCGGTGAGGAGCGCCTGCGAGAGGGCGAGCCCCCAGGCGTCCTCGTCCGAGAACGCGGGATGGACGCGGGCCAGCGCCCGCTCGCGGCGCAGGAGCCGGAGCGCGGCGATGCGGCGGAAGCCGGAGACCACCTGGTACCGCGGGATCGCCCCCGCGGCGCCCGGGAGCGGGCGGAGCTCGAGCGGCACGAGCTGCCCGAGGCGCCCCATCGACGCCGCGAGCGCCGAGACGTCGCCCTCCTCCCGGAGCCGGAAGGTGGCGTCGTCGGCGATGGCGGACAGCGGAACGAACTCCACTGCGCCCGTCGCGTGCACAGGCGCGTGGGTGCGCGGCTCGAGCTCCATGGTTCCTCCCGAAACGAGAACGGGCTCGCGATTGCCGAGCAAACCGGCCTCGCGAGCCCGTCCGGAACGTCACCGCTCGTGCTTCGACTCCGCTCGCCCGAGGAGCGTCCTCACTTCCGCTTGACGATGACCTTCCGCTTCACGGCGCCCATCGCCACGGGCGCGGGGGGCGCGGGCGGCTTGGCGGCGACCGTGGGCTCCTGCGCGCTGCGGACCTCGGCCTTGGGCGGCGGAGGCGCGGCGGGGCGCGGAGCCGGGCCGCGGAGCGCGGGGCTCGAGCGGACCGGCGCGGGGGCGGCGACGCGGGCGGCGGGCCGGGCGGCGTCGCCCTCCACGTCCACCTCGCCCATGTCGATGCGGCCGCGGAAGCTGGCGCCGTCGACGATGATCACGCGCGGGGCGGTGATGTCGCCGACCATGCGGCCCTGGTTCGTGATCTCCACCGACTCCGTGGCGGTCACGTTGCCGACGACCACGCCCGCGATCACGCAGTTGCGGACCTGGACCTCGGCCTTCACGCGGCCGGTCGGCTCGACCAGCAGGGTCTTGGTCAGGGTGAGCGTCCCCTCCACCTGGCCGCGGACGGTGAGGTCCTCGTCGCCGTTGAGGGAGCCGCTGATGAGGATCGATTCGCCGATGATCGTGCTGCCGTCAGAGGTGGCCATCGATCACTTCCCCTTCATTTCCTTGACGTCCATGTCCACGTTGCCCTTGAACAGCGCGCCGTCCGCGATGAGGATGCGCGGCGCGCGGATGTCGCCCACGACCTTGCAATCGGCCTTGAGCTCGACCTTGTCCGAGGCGTTCATGTTCCCGGTCACCTGACCGGACACCTCGACGTTCGCCGTCTCGATGTCCGCCTCGATGACGCCCGAGGACTCGACGAAGAGGCTCTCGCGCAGGCTGATCCTGCCCTTGACCGTGCCCTGGATCACCAGATCCTCGTCGCCCGAGATCTCACCGTCGATCACGATCGAGCTTCCGATGACCGTGTGTGCACCGGCGCGTGGCGCCGGGGCTTTCTCGATGCCAGCCATGTGCTTCTCTCCTCCCGACCGGGATTCCGCGCCGCCGAACGCTGCGTGGAGTGAAGAAATCTCACCGGCAGGATAGAGGGGCCTTCCGGGGGGCGTCAACCTGCGGATGCGCGGCACCGCTGCGAGAGCCACGCCACGGCTTCACCGACAGGTCGGTCTCTGCCGGCCTCGTTGAAGATCTCGTGTCGGAAGCCCTCGTACACGCGGAACCCCTTGTCCTCGGCCGCCGCGCGCTCGACGAACGCGCGCGCGGCCGCGGGGCTCGCGAGGCGATCGTCTCCGGCGGCGAGCACGAGCAGCGGCGCGCGCCAGTCGCGGGCGCGGCGCCGCACGTCCTCCTGCGCGCGCGTCGCCTCCTCGTACCAGCGCGGCGTGGTCGCGTGCGCGTACAGCGGATCGCGCTCGGTCCAGCGCACGTGATCGGGATCGGTCGTGAGGTCGGCCTCGCCGAAGGGCACCCGGACCGGCAGCCAGGGGAGCGCCCTGCCGACCGTCTTGGCCGCGAGGCGCTTGAGCAGCGGGGGCCGCCCGGCGGGCGCGTAGAACGGCGAGGAGAAGACGAAGCCGGACAGGTGCCGGCCGCGGGAGAGTCCCCACTCCGTCGCGATGAGCGCGCCCATGCTGTGCGCGACCACGAAGAGCTGTTCGTTCGCGACGCCGTCCTGCGAGAGCTTCGCCACGAACGCGTCGAGGTCGGCGAGGTAGTCGCTGAAGGCATCGACGTGCCACCGCCGGCCGTCGGACTGCCCGTGGCCGCGGAAGTCGACGAGCGCCACCTGGAACCCGCCGCGGACGAGCGCGGAGGTGATCCCCGGATACCGCCCCGAGTGATCCCCGCCCCCGTGGAGCACGGCGACGGTCGCGCGCGGCTTCGGCGGGGTGTAGCGCTGCCAGTAGAGCCGGAGGTGATCGGCGGAGTTCAGGAAGCCCTCGTCGTGCCGCGCCTCGGACTCGCTCGGGAAGGATGGGACGGGCATCGGCGGGGACGCTAGCGACGGCGCTGGGCCCGGTCAAGCGCGGGCCCGTTCGCGCCGGCGCGCCGCTCCGCCTCCCGCAGCTTGACGGCGAGCGCAACCCGCATCCGGGCGGCGACCGCCGGGACCTCGTCCGCTGCCCGCGCCACCGCCCGCTCGAACGCCGCCGCCGCCTCCCGCGGGCGGCCCCCCGCGAGGAACGCGTCCCCGAGCGCCTCCTCGAACCGCGCCGCGCCCCCCGACACGGCGACGGCGCGCGCGAGGGCCGCCGCCGCGCCGGTGTCGTCGCCGCGAAGCGAGAGGGCGCGGCCCATCGCCTCGAGCGCCTCGGGCAGGCGCGGATCGAGCTCCAGCGCCCTGCGCGCGAGCCGCTCGGCCTCGCGGAGCGCTTCGTCCCGGACGGGCGGGTCTCCGGGCGACGGGTCGCGCCGGAGGCGCAGCCGCGCGAGCCGCGCCAGCGCGTCGGCGCGCTCGGGCTCGAGCGCGAGCAGCACGCGGAGCTCGGCCTCGGCGCGGTCCGGGGCGCCCGCCTCCTCGGCGGCGCGGGCGAGCGCCAGGCGGAGCCCGGACGAGCGCGGGCGGGCGGCCAGCGCGGGCGCGAGCGCCGCCACCGCGTCGGCGGCCCGG
>DASPMI010000205.1:0-26155 GCA_035627135.1 Anaeromyxobacter sp.
GGTCCGCCGATCCTGCCGGACCTCGACCGGAACCTGGTAGGTCGCGCCGCCGACCCGGCGGCTCTTCACCTCGACCACCGGCTTCACGTTGTCGAGCGCCTTCTTGAAGATCTTGAGCGGATCGTCCTTGAGCTTCTGCTCCACCTGATCGAAGGCGCCGTAGATGATCTTCTCGCCGGTCGACTTCTTGCCCTTGCGCATCAGGTTGTTGACGAACTTCGCCACCACCCGGTCCTGGAACTTCGGATCGGGGAGGATCTTCCGCTTCTCGACTTCGCGACGACGAGGCATCGAACCGTGTCCTTATCGAGCTAGCTCGGGCGCTTCGCGCCGTACTTCGAGCGGCCCTGCTTGCGGCCCTGGACGCCGACGGCGTCGAGGGTCCCGCGGATGATGTGGTAGCGGACGCCCGGGAGGTCCTTCACGCGGCCCCCGCGGATGAGCACCACCGAGTGCTCCTGGAGGTTGTGCCCCACCCCCGGGATGTAGCTCGTCACCTCGAAGCCGTTGGTGAGACGGACGCGGGCGACCTTCCGGAGGGCCGAGTTCGGCTTCTTCGGAGTGGTCGTGTACACGCGCGTGCAGACGCCGCGCTTCTGCGGCGACTCCCGCAGCGCGGGCGCCTTCTTCTTCACCTCGAGCTTCTCGCGCCCTTGGCGCACCAGCTGGCTGATCGTCGGCATCGTGTGCGAGCTCTTCTCTTTTCCCAACGAAAACGCCCCTTCGGTGCGGCGCGGGGGCGTTCACAAAGAAACCCGTCTTGAGGGCGGCGAATTATACGTTTCGACCCTCGTGTGTCAAGGCCGTCTTGAAAATCGCGTTCTGGGCGTTCGCGACCCACCCGACCGGCCACGAGCGGGGCAGTTCTTACACCACCCTGCGCGAGAACGCGAGCGGGAGAAGCGCTTTCATCGCGGTCGGCATCCCGGCGCGCTCGAGCTCGGACCACGGTACCCACTCGCCCCCGCCCTCGCCCTCGCCCACGGCGCCCGCGGGGTGAAAGGCGAAGGCGACCAGCCGGAGGTCGCGATGGGTGAGCTTCCGGTCCACCGCCCCGAGCTCCTCCCCCGCGCGCGCCGGCACGCCCGCGGCCCGCAGCGCCCGCGCGAGCGCCTGCCGCGCCGACACGCCAGGACGGACCTCCGTGGCCGGGAACCCGAGCAGCCCCGCGAAGAGCCCTCCCGCGGGGCGCCGGAAGAGGAGCACCCTGCCCTCCCGCTCGATCACCGCGCAGGCGAGCTCCATCGCGCGCGCGGCCGGGCGCCGCCGCTTCGCAGGGATGTCGCGCTCGGCCCCGGCGGCGCGGGCGGCGCAGAGGCGCTCGACGGGACACCGCCCGCACGCGGGCGCCGGCCCGCACACGGTCGCGCCCAGCTCGATGAGCGCCTGGTTCCAGTCTCCTGGGCGCCCTCCCGAGCCCGAGCCCGCGCTCCGCTCCCCCACCAGCTCCCGCGCGATCGCCCAGATCCGCTCGCGCCCGGCGCCCGCCGCGGCTCCTCGCACGGCGAACAGGCGCGCGAGCACGCGGGCGACATTCCCGTCCACCGCCGCAGCGGGGATGGCGAAGGCGATCGACGCGACCGCGCCCGCGGTGTACGGGCCGAAGCCCGGGAGCTCGTGGAGCGCGGCGAGCGAGGCCGGCAGCCCGCCGTGGCGCGCGAGCGCCGCCCGCGCCGCGGCGAGCAGGTTCCGGCACCGCGCGTAGTAGCCGAGGCCGCTCCAGGCGGCGAGGACGTCCTCGTCGCGGGCCGCGGCGAGCCGCTCGAGCGTGGGCCAGGCCTCGACGAACCGCTCGTAGTAGGGGCGCACCACGGCGACCCGCGTCTGCTGGAGCATCACCTCGGACAGCCACACGCGGTACGGATCCGCGGCGTGCTGCGGGAAGCGCCACGGCAGGTCGCGGTGGCCCGCGTCCCACCACGCGAGGAGCCGGCGCCGGAGCGCGGCGCGGCGGGCGGGGGCGACCAGCGGGCGGGGCACGGGGGGGGAGATGCCACGAGCGGGCCGGAAAAGGAAAGAGCCCGGCCCGACGCCGCTCGGGCTCGGGCTCGGGCTCGTTCACGGGCTCGGGAGGAAGGGCGATCAGCCCACCCGCTTCTCCGCCGCCTCCCAGTTCACGTTCTTGAAGAACGCGTCCAGGTACTTGGCCCGCTCCGTCGCCTGGTAGTCGCGCATGAACGCGTGCTCCCAGCCGTCGAGGACGAGGATCGGCTTGAACCCGACGGGCACGTTGTCCTGGTGGAGCGTGATCCAGTGGTTCGAGAGCCAGCCGGTGTTCGGATCCTGGAACAGCATCGCCCAGCCGATGCCCGGCATCGTCGCGATGGCGCGGAAGTCGGCGAGCCAGGTGTCGTACTTGCCGAACGACGCCTCGATCGCCTTGCGGAGCTTCCCGCCCGACGGCGGCTCTGCCTGCGCGCCCGCGGTCAGGTTGTCGAAGTAGTACTCGTGGTTCACCATGCCCGAGTACTCGAACCCGAGCCGGCGCGTGAGCTCGGCGTACACCGGATCGGCGCCCGCCGCCTTGCCCTCGTTCGCGAGCGCGAAGAGCTTCTCGGTGAGCGTGTTGGTCCGCTTGACGTAGCCCTCGTACAGCTTGAGGTGCTCCTCGACCTGCTTGTCGGAGATCCCGGTGAGGCCGCGAACCTTCGAGAAGTCGCGCGGGGAGTACTTCTTCGGGTCAGCCATCTTTTCCCTCCGTCGGGCCTCGCGGCCCTCGTGGTCGGTTGGTGTGCGACCCGAGTTAGGGCCGCACCCCAGACGTGTCAAGGTGCACGTGGGGGGCAGCAGCGGGCCTCGGGCCTCGGGCATCAGACCTCAGGGCCTCGACGCGGGAGCCGGGGCGGAAGCCCTGGTATGGTCTCGGGATGAAGCGGCGGAGCTCCCCACTCCGGCGCGCCGCGCTCGCGGCCGGCGCCGCCCTCGCGCTGACGGTCGGCGGCGTCGCCGCCCTCTGGGTCGTCCTCCCGGATCCGGCGCCGCTCGCCCGCAAGGCGCCGAAGACGACCGCCCTCATCGAGCAGCGCCGCGCGGAGGCCCGCGCGAAGAAGCGCGCGCTGCACGTCCAGCGGACCTGGGTGAGCCTCGAGCAGATCCCGCGGCACGTGCGCGACGCGGTGATCCTCTCCGAGGACGCGCGCTTCTTCGGGCACGAGGGGATCGACTGGGACGCGACCCGCGCCGCGGCGGAGCACGACCTCGCCCGCGGCCGGCTGGCCCGCGGCGGCTCGACCATCACCCAGCAGCTCGCGAAGAACCTCTGGCTCGGCACGGAGCGGAGCCTGTGGCGCAAGGCGAAGGAGGCGGTGCTCGCCTGGAAGCTGGAGCGCGCCCTCTCCAAGCCGCGCATCCTGGCGCTCTACTTCAACGTGGTCGAGCTGGGACACGGCGTCTTCGGCTTCGAGGCGGGCGCTCGGTCCCGGTTCGGCGTGAGCGCCTCGGAGCTCTCGATCGCGCAGGGCGTGGTCCTGGCGTCCATGCTCCCCGCGCCGCGGAAGGCGAACCTGGAAGCGCCCTCGACCTGGCTCCAGCGCCGCTCGCGCCGGCTGCTCGACCGGATGCTCCAGGCCGGCCGGATCGACGCCGCGGAGCACCAGCGCGCGAGCGCGGAGCTCGAGCGGATCCTCGCCGGCCCCCGCCCCGAGGCGGACGAGGAGGAGCCGCCCGAGGAGGAGCCGCCGAGGCCGATGGTGGAGGCGACGGCGCCGGACCAGGGGTGAGCGGGCTCAGCTCCGCTGCTTGCGGAAGAACTCCAGCGTCCGCGCGAGGCCGTCCTCGATGGCGACCTCGGGCTTCCAACCGATGGCCTTCGCCGCCGCGGCCGGGTCGACGCACGAGCGCTTCTGCTCGCCCATCCGGCCCGGCGCGTGCTCGGGCGCGCGGCTCACGCCGGCGGCGCGGGCGAGGTGCGCGTAGATCTGGTTCACGTCGGTCTCGATCCCGGTGCCGACGTTGAGCGGCCCGTCGAACCGCTTCTCGGCGGCGAGCACGTTGGCCCGCGCGACGTCCCCGACGAACACGTAGTCGCGCGTCTGGGTGCCGTCCCCGTAGATCGTGCACGGCTTCCCGTCGAGCAGGCGTCCGCAGAAGATCGCGACCACGCCGGCCTCGCCGTGCGGGTCCTGCCGGGGCCCGTAGACGTTCGCGTAGCGCAGGGACGTGACCTTGATGCCGTGGTTGGCGCGGTACACGCCCAGGTAGATCTCGCTCGCCGCCTTGGCCGCTCCGTAGCAGGAGACCGGCCGCTGCGGGTGCGACTCCGGGGTGGGGATGACGTCGGTGTCGCCGTAGGTGGCGCCGCCCGAGGACGCGAAGACGACGTGCTCGACCGAGCCGGCCGCGACCGCGGCCTGCATGAGGTTGAGCAGGCCGCCGACGTTGACGTCCGCGTCGAAGCGCGGGTCGGTCATCGAGCGCCGGACGTCGATCTGGGCGGCCTGGTGGCAGATCACCTCGGGCCGCTCCTTCTTCACCGCCTCGAGCGCGGCCTCGCTGCGCACGTCCACCGGGTAGAACCGCGCGCCCGGGGGCACGTTCCCGCGCTTCCCGCTCGAGAGGTCGTCCAGGATCGCGACGTCCCACCCGGCAGCCAGGAACTGGTCCGCCGCGGTGGATCCGATGAAGCCGGCACCCCCGGTGATGAGCACTCGCCTCGCCATGTCGATCTCCGCCTCGCAGGGTCTCTCGGGTCCGAGCCAATGTAGTCGCGCCCGCGGGCGCGCGGAGGCCTCCGTCGCCGCAGCCCCCTACTTCTTCGCCGCCATGTCCTCGAGGGTGAGCTGGCCGGGCATGGCGCCCCGGTAGTGATCCAGGACCATGTCGATGCCCTGGCGGATGTACTCCGCGACGGGGACCTTGGTCCGCTCGTGGAGGAGCTTGAGGCGCTCGTTCTGCTCGGGCGTGATGTAGATGGTCGTCGAGATCTTGCGGCGGGCCAAGGCGACCTCGTCCCAGGGGCTCGCTGGAAGCTATGTGACTGCTGATGTAGTGTCAAACCGCGCCTGCCCGGTCGGTGCCGCCCCCGGGGGGTGTCTGGTACGCTCGTGACTCCGTACACCCGAGGTCGATCGATGCGCAGAGCGCTGCTCCTCACCGCCGGCCTGCTCGCCGCCTCCTGCTCCCACAAGTCCCGCGCGCCCGCCACGGCCGCGAAGCCGGACGACTCCGCCCAGGCGGCGGTGTCCTCGATCGAGGGGCTGCAGCCGGTGCCCGGCGAGGCGGTGGTCGCCGTCGACCAGGACGGCGACGGCGCGCCGGACCTCTGGCGCTACGCAGTGGTGATCGCCGAGGGCCAGGAGCGGGTCGTCCGCAAGGAGCGGGACCTGAACCGCGACCGGCGAGTGGACACCTGGGAGACCTTCGACGAGGAGGGCCGCTCCGCGAAGGTCGTCTACGACATGGACTTCGACGGGAAGGCCGACCTCGTCGTCACCTACGAGAAGGGTCAGCTCGTCAAGAAGGAGTACGCGCCCGGGTTCGACGGAATGTCCCGGACGGTGGCCTTCTACGAGAACGGCAAGCTCGTGCGGAAGGAGCGCGACAAGAAAGGCGCGGGCAAGGTCGACACCTGGGAGTACTGGGAAGGCGGCGAGCTCGACCGGATCGGCAGCGACCTCGACGGCGACGGGCAGGTGGACCGGTGGGACAAGCGGGGCGCCGCCGCGCCGGGCGAGGCGCCCGCGGCGAGCGCGCCCGCCGCCGCGGCGGATGCGCCGCCGGCGAAGTAGCAGCGGGCCGCGCCGCGGACCTGCGGCCGAAGCGCGACCCCATCTCGCCGGGGTGGCCCTGCGGCCCTCGCACGAAAGCACGCGTCTTTCCTGAGGCCGAACCCCGAGGCGAGACGGCCGCTTCACGGCACGCCGCGCGCATTCGGCGCGGGCATGCGCCCACTGCTCCGCGTCGCCTGCCCCGCCCTCGCCGCCGCGCTCGCCGCATGCCCCGTCCCCCCGCGGCTCCACCCGCGGGCCGCCGAGGAGGTCTCGCGCGGCTACGAGTACCTGTCCGCCGGCGACCCGGAGCGCGCGGAGGTGGCGTTCCGCCACGCGCTCGCCTTCGATCCGGACTTCCCCGAGGGTGAGAACGGGCTCGGCGTCGTCGCGCGGACCCGCTCCGAGCTCAAGCAGGCCCGGCGCTCGTTCGAGCGGGCGATCTCGCTCCGGCCCGACTTCGCCGAGGCGCACGCGAACCTGGGCGAGCTTCTCCTGGCCGAGGGGAAGACCCGCCAGGCCGAGGAGCGCCTCCGGCACGCGCTCGAGATCGACCCGGACCTGGCGGACGCGCGCCAGAACCTGGCGCGCGCGCTCCTGTGGAAGGGGCTCGAGGCGGGCGCGGACCGCTCCGCGGCCTTCGCGGCCTCGCGCCGCGAGCTCCTCCACCTCATCGAGGCGGATCCGGGCCGCGCCGCCGCCCACCACGATCTCGGGCTCGTCTCGTACCTCGGCAAGAACTGGAGCGCCGCCGAGGCCTCGTACCGGCGGGCCGTCGAGCTCGAGCCCGGCTCCGTCGAGGCGCAGCACGGGCTGTGCATCTCGCTCGTCCGGCTCGACCGCTGCGGCGACGCCGTGCGGGCCTGCCAGACCTGCCTCGAGCTTCGACCCGGCGAGGGGCGCTGCCTTCAGAGCCTGGAGGCAGCGCGCGGGTGTGCGGCCGCGGTCCTCTTCCCCGCGTCCTCGGCGCGAGCGCCTACTTCACCGTCCAGGTCTCTCCCTGCGACAGGAACTCGGTGAGCGAGGCGGGCTTCTTCGCCGCCGCCTTCGCCTGGTCGATCAGGTTCCAGGTGATCTCGTCGCCCGTCGGGAGGCGCACGTCGCGGAACACGCCGATCGGCGTCGGGAACCCCGGCGTCGCGCCCATGTTCGCGAGCATGAAGGCGAGCGTCGGATCCTCGCGCTGCACGTCGTGGACGAGGATGTCGGCCTCGGTGATCCCGCCCTCCCCGACCGTCACGACCTCGAGCGTCACGGTCCGCGGATTGAAGCGGATGCCCTTCTTGCCATCCTTCCCGAAGAGGAGGGGCTTGCCGTGCTCCATCCGGAGCTGCGTGTCGGCCTTCGACGCCTTGTCCGCGAGGAACTCGTAGGCGCCGTCGTTGAAGACCGGGCAGTTCTGGAAGACCTCGACGAACGCCGTCCCCTCGTGATCCTGCGCGGCCTTGAGCACGCCGCCGAGGTGCGGGCCCTCGACGTCGATCGACCGGGCGACGAACGTCGCGCCGGCGCCGAGCGCGAGCGCGGGGGGGTTGAACGGGTAGTCGGGCGAGCCGTGGGGCGTCGTCTTGGTCTTCTTGCCGAACTCGGAGGTCGGCGAGACCTGGCCCTTCGTGAGCCCGTAAATCCGGTTGTTGAACATCAGGATCTTGAGGTCCACGTTCCGGCGGCAGGCGTGGATGAAGTGGTTCCCGCCGATGGCGAGCGCGTCGCCGTCGCCGGTGACGACCCAGACTTGAAGTTCGGGCCGGGAGAGCTTGATGCCGGTCGCGAACGACGGCGCGCGCCCGTGGATCGTGTGCATCCCGTAGTTGCGCATGTAGTACGGGAAGCGCGACGAGCAGCCGATGCCCGAGACGAAGACGATGTTCTCGCGCGGCACGCCGGCCGCGGGCAGCGTGCGCTGCACCTGGTTGATGATCGAGTAGTCGCCGCAGCCGGGGCACCAGCGCGGATCGACGCCGGACTCGAAGTCCTTCTTGGTGTAGGCGGGGGCCGGGGCGTCCTGGGTCGTGCTCATGGTCGTTCCTCGCGCGGCTACAGGATCTGGTGGACCTTCTCGACCAGCTCCGAGACGCGGAGCGGCTTGCCGTTGATGCGGGTGTGCGAGACGGGATCGACGCCCGGGAACATGCCGCGCAGGTAGAACGCGAGCTGCCCGTCGTTGACCTCCGGGACGAGCACCTTCGGGAACCGCCGCAGGATCGCGCCCAGGTTCTTCGGGAGCGGGTTGAGCCAGCGGAGGTGGACGTGGGAGACGGCCTTCCCCTCGGCGCGCAGCCGCTCGGCCGCGGTCCGGACCGAGCCGTACGTCCCGCCCCAGGAGACGAGCAGGACGTCGCCCTGCTCCGGGCCGTCGATCGCGACGTCCGGCACGTCCTCGATGACGTTCCGGATCTTCTGCGCCCGGGTGCGGACCATGAGCTCGTGGTTCGCGCCGTCGTACGAGACCATGCCGGTGAGCGAGTCCTTCTCCAGGCCGCCGACGCGGTGCTCGAGCCCGGGCGTCCCCGGGATGGCCCAGGGGCGGACGAGCTTCTCGTCGCGCAGGTACGGCATGTACTTGCCGTCGCGGTTGGGCGCGGTCGCGTAGCGCGGCTCGATCTTCGGCAGCTCGGAGGCGTCCGGGATCCGAAACGGCTCGGAGCCGTTCGCGAGGTACCCGTCGGTCAGGAGGAGGACCGGGGTCATCCACTTCACCGCGATCCGCATCGCCTCGATCGCCCCCCAGAAGCAATCCGCGGGGCTCTGCGCCGCCAGCACGGGCATGGGCGCCTCGCCGTGCCGGCCGAAGAGCGCCATGAGCAGGTCGGCCTGCTCCGTCTTGGTCGGCATGCCCGTGGAGGGCCCGCCGCGCTGCACGTCCACGATCACGATCGGCAGCTCGGCGATCACCGCGAGGCCCATCATCTCGACCTTGAGCGCGAGGCCCGGGCCGGAGGTGGCGGTCACCGCGAGCGCGCCGGCGTACGCGGCGCCGATGGCGGACCCGATGCCGGCGATCTCGTCCTCCGCCTGGAAGGTGACGACCCCGTGCTCCTTCCACTTGGAGAGCTCCTGCACGATCTCCGTGGAGGGCGTGATGGGGTAGCCGCCGAAGAAGACCTGCTTCCCGCTCGTCTTCGCGACCGCGGCGAACCCGAGCGCGGCGGCGTGGTTCCCGGTGACCGTGCGGTAGGTGCCGGGCGCGAGCTTCGTCGCCGGGATGGCGTACCGCTCGAAGAAGATCTCCGAGGTCTCGCCGTAGGAGTAGCCGGCCTCGAAGACCTTGAGGTTGGCCGCCGCCAGCTCCGGCTTCTTCGCGAACTTGCGGCGGATGGACTCGGCCTCCTGATCCGCCGGGCGGCTGTAGAGCCACTGGAGGAGCCCGAGCGCGAAGTAGTTCTTGCAGCGCGCGACCTCCTTCGCCGACAGGCCCGAGCCCGCCAGGGCCGCGTCGGTGAGGCCGTTCATGTCCACGCCGATGAGCCGGTACTTGCTCCGGAGCGACGGGTCCTCGAGCGGATTGGCCGCGTACCCGGCCTTCTCGAGGTTGCCCGGCGTGAAGGCGCCGGTGTTCACGAGCAGGAGCCCGCCCGGCTTCAGGTCGGCGAGGTTCGTCTTGAGCGCCGCCGGGTTCATGGCCACGAGCACGTCGGGCGTGTCGCCGGGCGTGTGCACGTCCTTCGCGCCGACGTTCACCTGGAAGCCCGAGACCCCGGCGAGCGAGCCGGCGGGCGCCCGGATCTCCGCCGGGAAGTCGGGGAACGTGGCCACGTCGTTGCCGGCCAGCGCGCTGGCGCGCGTGAACTCGGCGCCGGTGAGCTGCATGCCGTCGCCGGAATCACCGACGAACCGGATCGTGACCGCCTCGACCTCTGCCACCTTGAGCCGGGACGGCGTTGTCTGCGTCGCCATGAGCGGATGGGCCTCCGTCGAAAACCGAGCGAGGGCCCGTCCTCGGTTCCTTCGTCGGAGGGGCCCCAAGCGTGCGGAAAGGCACTCTAAGCAGGCTTCCGCCGTGAGAGTCAAGGAGCGCGCAGCGGGTGCGTCAATCCCGAGCCCGCGCCCGAGCCCGAGCCCGCTCCCGGGGGAGGTGCAGGGAGCGTCGCGAGCCTCCCGAGCAGCGCACGGGCTCGGGCGCGGGCTCGGGCTCGTTCACGGGGGAGCGAAGAAGATCTTTCCGGGGTTGAGGATGCCCAGCGGATCGAACACTGCCTTGAGCCGCCGCTGGAGCGCGACGACCTCCGGGCCCTGCTCGTACTCGAGGAACTCGCGCTTCGTGTACCCCACCCCGTGCTCGCCGGTGATCGTGCCGCCCAGGTCGACGGAGGCCCGGAGCACGTCGGCCGCCGCCGCCTCGGCGCGTCCGCGCTCGTCCTCGCGGTCGAAGAGGATGTTGACGTGGAGGTTGCCGTCGCCCGCGTGGCCGTAGGTCGCGACGGTGAGCCCGTGCCGGCGGCCGATCTCCTTCGCCTGCGCGACGAGCTCGGGGATGCGGGAGCGCGGGACGGCCACGTCCTCGGAGAGCTTGCGCGGATGGACGGTCTTCAGGTTCACGGAGAGCAGCCGGCGCGTCTCCCAGAGGCTGCGCCGCTGCGCCTCGTCCCGCGCCATGACCATCTCGCCCTGCGCGTCGGCGGCGAGCGCCGCGGCCGCCCGCGCGAGCTCCGCGAGCACGCCGTCCTCGTCGTTGCCGTCCACCTCGACGAGGAGCGCCGCCCCCGCGCCGGGCGGGAACCGGTACGGCGAGGTCCGCGCGGCCGCCTCGAGCGAGACGTCGTCGAACAGCTCGAGGCACCGGGGCAGGACGCCGCTCGTGAGGAGCCGCGTGACGGCCCGGGCCGCGCCCGCGACGGTCGCGAACGCGACGAGCCCCGTGGCGACGTGGCGGGGGAGCGGGAGGAGCTCGAGCGTCACCTCGGTCACCACGCCGAGCGTGCCCTCGCTCCCCACGAAGAGGCCGGTCAGGTCGTAGCCGGCGACGCCCTTGATGCTCCGCTTGCCGACCCGGAGGACCTCGCCCGTGGGGACGACGGCCGTGAGCCCGAGCACGTAGTCGCGGGTCACCCCGTACTTGAGGGCGCGCGGCCCGCCCGCGTTCTCGGCCACGTTGCCGCCGATCGAGCAGAGGTCGAGCGAGTTGGGATCGGGCGGGTAGAACAGCCCTCGCCGCTCGACCTCGGCCTGGAGCTGGCCCGTGACGACGCCCGGCTCCACCCGGCAGAGGCCGTCGCCGGGGGCGATCTCCAGGATCCGGTTCATGCGCTCGAGGGAGACGGCGATGCCGCCCTCGAGCGCCATGATCCCGCCCGACTTCCCGCTGCGCGCGCCGACCGGGATCACGGGGGCGCGGTGGCGGGTGGCGATCGCGAAGACCGCCTGGACGTCCTCGGCGCGCTCGGCGAGGACCACCGCGTCCGGCGGGCGCGGCCCGAGATCGGACTCGTCGCGGCCGTACGCCTCGCGCCGCTCGGGGTCGAGCAGGAGCCGGTCCGCCGGGAACAGGCGCCGGAGCTCGGCGACGACGTCCGCCCGGCCCGCGCTCACCCGAACACCTCGACGTTCGCGCCGGTCATCGCGTCCGGCGCGTCGAGCGCGGCGAACACCACGACCCGCGCGACGTCCTCGGGCGTCATCTGCGGCGGGAACGGCGTCTGGGCGAGCATCGCCGTGTCGGTGCTGCCGGGGGACACCGCCAGGCACTGCACGCCGGCCGCGCGGAGCTCCTCGGCCAGGCACTTCGTCAGGCCGACGAGCCCCCACTTCGACGCGTTGTACGGGCTCGCGAGCGGCGTGCCGAGCGTCGCCGAGATCGACGCCACGTTCACGATCCGGCCACGCCCCCGCGCCTTCATCCCGGGGATGACCTCCCGCGCGCAGAGGAACGGGCCGACCAGGTTCACGTCGAGCACCTCGCGGAACGCCTCGACGCCGAGATCCTCGGCCGGCCCGCGGAGCAGGATCCCGGCGCCGTTCACGAGGACGTCGACCGGCCCGAGCGCGCGCTCGTGCTCCTCGCGGAGCCGCCGCACGTCCGCCTCGCGCCGCACGTCGCCCGCCACGGCGAGCGCGGCGCCGCCCTCGCGCGCCACCCGCTCCACCTCCGCCGCGGTCCGCGCGAACGCCGTCACCCGCACGCCGCGCGCGGTGAGCGCGCGCGCGACCGCCGCCCCGATCCCCCGGCCCCCGCCGGTCACGATCGCGGTCCGCCCTTCCCTCATCGCCGCTTCCCCTTCCCCTTCCCCCGAGCCCGACCCGCCCCAGCCCGCTCCATCGCAGCCAGCAGCCCCCGGCGGCTCGCCGGGTCGCGCGCCATCACCCCCGCCCACCCCTCCGCGTGCGCGCGCGCCTGCGTCCGCCGCTCGCCGCGAACCGTCAGGCAGAGGTGCTCCGCGTCGAGCACGCACCCGGCGCCGCGCGCCCCGAGGTGCTCGACCAGCGCCGCGGCGATCTGCTGCGCGAGGTCCTCCTGCAACACGAGCCGGTGCGCGAGCGCGTCCACGAGCTGCACGAGCTGGCCGAACCCGACGAGCCTGCCGCCCGGCAGGTAACCGACGTGCGCCACGCCGCGCGACGGCAAGAGGTGGTGCGGGCAGACGGAGTGGTACTCGATCCCGGTGAGCGCGACGAGCGCGCGCGCCTCGCTCCGGGAAGCCTGCGCGAGGATCGCGGCGGGGTCGGCGCCGTAGCCGTCGAGCAGCTCCTCGAGCCACGCCTGCGCGACGCGCGCGGGCGTCCCCGCCAGCTCGCCCGAGCTGCGCGCCTCGGCGGGGAGGCCGAGCGCGTCGAGGAACTCCGAGACCGCGGCGGCGAGCGCGGCCGGCCGCTCCTGAGGGACGCCCAGCGGGCGGGGCCGCGCCCTAGGCCGAGCGGCCACCGGGCCCTCGGTACGTCACGCAGGAGTCGGGGATCTCGTACAGCCGCACCTCGCACAGCCCCGGCACGTGCGGCTCGAGGACCTCCCAGATCCAGCGGGCGATGTTCTCGGCGGTGGGGTTCTCGAGGACGTCGTTCAGGTCGCGGTGGTCCGCGCGCGCGAGGACGTGCTCCTGGACCGCCTGCTTCACCAGGCCGAAGTCGATGATCATGCCGGTCCGCGGATCGACCTCGCCCTCGAGGCCGATGAAGAACCGGTAGTTGTGCCCGTGCTGGCGGAAGCAGGGGCCGTCGTAGCGGGGCAGCCGGTGCGCGGCGGCGAAGTAGAACTCGACGTCCAGGCGCATGCGCCGGCGGTCGGTGTAGTCGATGGCGGCCATGCGCCCCTTATAGCTCCAGGAAGACCTCTCCGCCGTCGACGCTGACGTCGTAGGTGCGGACCGAGACCCCGGGGAACTCGGGGCAGCTCCCGTCGCAGAGCCGGAACGGCCACGCGTGGAGGGGGCACCAGACGATCCCGGCCCGCACCTCGCCGAACGCCAGGCTCGCGCCGCGGTGCGGGCACACGGCGTCGAGCACGCGCACGCGGTCGCCGTCCCGGAAGACGGCGACCTCGCGCCCGTCCGGGAGCTCGAACAGCGATCCTCCCTCGCGCGGGAGCTCGTCCAGGCGTGCCAGCCGATGCCTCATGCCGCGCTTCTAAGCGGAGCCAAGGCCGCGCCGACCGCGACGCGGCGTGTCATTCGGGTTCCCCACCCCGCGGGGGCCCATTGGGGCACTGCGGACCACCCGGGACCGTAACTCTTCGTGGACGTGCGCGTCATTTCGATCGGGGGAAGGGTGTGACCATGCGCACCGTACTCGTGGAGTCGGATCCCCAGCGCCGGGCGGAGCTGGGGCGCATCCTGGAAGCGGCCGGCCACTCCGTCGCGCTCGTGCCGGATCTGGCGGGAGCGTATCTCGAGGCGCTCGCGGGTGAGGAGCTCCGCGCCTCGGGCAAGCGGGGGCGCCCGAGCCTGGCCGAGCTGGATCGCCGCTACGCGCGCGAGATCCTGCAGCAGACGGGCGGGAACAAGACGCGGGCGGCGGAGATCCTCGCCATCGACCGGAAGACGCTCTACCGGCTCATCGGCGAGGGGCCGGCGCACCGGCACGAGACCGCGGCGCCCGACAACGGCGCGGCTCCGATGGAGACGAGCTCGCGGAACGCCTGACGGCGGGGCTCACTCCGGGGTGACGCAGTCGCGGCTCCGGCCGCGACCAGCGCGAGCCACACGTACCGCGTCACTCGCCGGGGTTGCCCGGCTGCGGCGTCGCCGCGGCTGCGGCCGCGGTGTTGAGCGCGTTCTTCAGGACCTGGCTGGGGCGGAACGTCAGGACGCGGCGAGCGCTGATCTCGATCTCCTCGCCCGTCTGCGGGTTTCGCCCCACCCGAGACTTCTTGTCGCGGATGATGAAGTTCCCGAAACCGCTGATCTTGATCTTCTCCCCGCGCTCGAGGGTCTCCTTGATGGTGTCGAACACCATCTCGACGACCTCGGCCGCCTCCTTCTTGGAGAAGCCCACCTTCTCGTAGACGCTCTCGATGATGTCGGCCTTGGTCACGGTCGCTCTCCGATCGGCGCGGCTAAGTGTTGAATTCCGTAGCGTAATTCTCCGGTGCTGTCAATTGCTCGGGCCTCGTCCTCGCCCCGTCGGCGGGCCAGACCGGTCAACGAGCCCGAGGCCTCAGCGGCGCGGGCCGTCTTCCTCGTCCACCTTTCCGAGCTCCTCTCGCGCGCGCTCGCGCGCAGCGCGGGTCCGCTCGGCGGCTTCGTCGAGGATCCGCTCCGCCTCGGGCGGCTCAGGCGCCGACACGACGGCCCCGGTGGGCTCCCGTCCGACCCCTGCGGTCCGCGCGAGGACGAACGTGCTGGCGGCGACGGCGAGGACCGACACGCAGAGCGCGGCGATCGAGAGCGCCCGCTTCGTCCCGCTCCGCACGGCGCGGATGGAGAGCACGGCGGACGCGAGGCCGACGGCGAGCCCGAACGGGGCCGCGATGGGGTTCCAGGAGGAGAGCGCCGCCGCGAGCGCGAAGCCGACCGCCGGGAAGGCAAGCCTGCCGGCCAGCTTGCCTTGCGCGGCCACGCCCTACCCTCGCAGCTCCGCGCCGACCCGCTTCGCCAGCCGCTCCAGGATGCGCTTGTGGGCGGCGTCGGCGTCCGAGTCGGTGAGGGTGCGGTCCGGCGCGCGATAGCGGATGGCGAGGGCGAGGTTCTTCTTGCCCGCGGCGAGCGGCGCGCCGCGGTAGACGTCGAACACCGCCACGTCCTCCACCAGCGGCTCCTCGCGGACGACCGCCTCGACCGAAGCTGCGGTCACGCCCTCCTCCACGACCACCGCGAGATCCCGGAGGACCGCAGGGAGGTGCGGGATCGGGCGGTACTCCGGGACGAGCTTCGCCGCGCGCAGGAGCGCGTCGAGGTGGAGCTCGAACGCGTAGACGCCCCGCGGGAGCTCGAACGCGGCCGCGACCTTCGGGTGGAGCTCGCCGACGTCGCCCAGCACCTCGTCCACGCCACCCTTCGACGGAGCAGGGAGGACGAGGCTCGCCGACTGGCGCGGGTGGAGCCACGCGTCGCCGGGCGCCTGCCACGAGGCGCCGCGGATCCCGAGCGCGTCGAGCACGCCCTGGACCGCCGCCTTGGCGTCGTAGAAGTCCACCGGGTCGCCGCCGACCGCCCAGCCGACCGGGTGGCGGCGGCCGAGGAGGACGCCCGAGACCTGGAGGGACTCGGACGACGGCTGCTGCTCCGGCGACGGGTGCGGGTGGTAGGTGCGCGCCAGCTCGTAGAGCCGCACGTCGTCCACGCGCTGCCGGCGGTTGAGGGCCGCGTTCTTGAGGAGCGAGGGGACGAGCTTCGTCCGCATCACCGCGAGGTCGGCGCTGATCGGGTTCTTGAGCGCGACCCCGAGGGCCCTGCCCCTCCCGTCGCCCGTGACGACCGTGGACGCGAACGGCTCGAGCTCGCGCGTCGCCACGAAGCTGAAGTTGACCGCCTCGCTGAAGCCCGCGGCCTCGAGGGCGGCGCGGATCCGGCCGACGGCGCGGGCCTCGTCCGGCTCAGCGGGCGTGTCCACGGCGTTGG
The DNA here is from genome assembly GCA_035627135.1 of Anaeromyxobacter sp. Classification (GTDB taxonomy): domain Bacteria; phylum Myxococcota; class Myxococcia; order Myxococcales; family Anaeromyxobacteraceae; genus Anaeromyxobacter. Next base: position 15,695 of record DASPMI010000205.1, read on the forward strand.
GCGGAAGGGTCTCGGGGATGGCGTCGTAGCCCTTCGTGCGGACGAGCTCCTCGACGAGGTCCTCCTCGATCGACACGTCCACGCGCCAGCTCGGTACCGCCCAGGTCGCGCCCTCGGCGTCGGCGCCGCGCGGCTCGAACCCGAGCCCCCGGAGGATCTGCTCGGTCTCGCCGCGCGAGACGTCCATGCCGAGGACCTCGGCCGGCCTGTGCCAGCGGAGCCGGACCTCCGGGGCCCGGACCGGGCGCGGGTGCGCGTCGACGATCCCCGGCCGGACCTTCCCGCCGGCGAGCTCGGCGATGAGCGCCGCACAGCGGTCGAGCGCCGGGATCACCATCCCGGGATCGGCGCCGCGCTCGAAGCGGTAGGAGGCCTCGGTCTTGAGCCCGTGGCGGCGCGAGGTGCGGCGCACCGGCGAGGGCTGGAACCAGGCGGACTCGAGGAGGACGCGGGTCGTGCCCGCGGAGATCTCGGAGTCCCCTCCCCCCATCACGCCGGCCAGCGCGCTCCCGCGATCGCGGTCGGCGATGAGGAGATCGTCCGGATCGAGCGCGCGGTCCTTCCCGTCGAGCGTGGTGAGGTGCTCGCCGGCCCGGGCCGTGCGGACCACGATCTCGCGGCCGGCGACCTTCTCGAGGTCGAAGGCATGGAGCGGGTGGCCGAGCTCGAGGAGGACGAGGTTGGTCGCGTCCACCACGTTGGAGATCGAGCGGATCCCGAGCGACTCGAGCCGGCGGGTGAGCCAGAGCGGGGACGGCCCGATCTTCACGCCCTCGACGACGCGCGCCGCGTAGCGGGCGCACTTGTCGGGGGCCTCGACCCGGACCTTGATGGCCTCGCCGGCGGGCGGGCCCGCCTCCGCGAGCTTCGGGTCGGGCGCGCGGACGGTCCGGCCGAGCAGGGCGGCCAGCTCCCGCGCGATGCCGAGGTGCGAGAGCGCGTCGGGGCGGTTCGGGGTGACGTTGACCTCGAGCAGCACGTCGTCGAGGCCGAGCGCCGCCGCGATGGGCGTCCCGGGCGCGACCTCGCGCGGCAGGATGAGCAGCCCGCTCGCGTCCTCGGCGATCCCGAGCTCGCGCGCGCTGCAGAGCATCCCCGAGGACTCCACGCCGCGGAGCTTCGCCTTCTCGATCTTCACGCCGCCCGGGAGGACCGCGCCCACCGTGGCGAGCGGCACGACGTCGCCGACCTGGTAGTTCTTCGCGCCGCAGACGATCTGCAGCGGCTCGCCCTTGCCCGTCTCGACGCGGGTGACGGAGAGCTTCTCGGCGTTCGGGTGCTTCTCCGACGCGACGATCCGCGCGGCGACGACGCCCTCGAGCCCCTTCCCGAGCCGCTCGACGGCCTCGACCTCGAGGCCGACGGCGGTGAGGCGGCGAGCCACTTCTTCCGGCGCCGGGAGCTCGCCCAGGAGCTCGGAGAGCCAATTCAGGGAGACGCGCATGGGTGCCTAGAACTGCTCGAGGAAGCGGAGGTCGTTCTCGAAGTAGAGCCGGAGATCGTCGATGCCGTACCGCAGCATGGCCAGGCGCTCGACGCCCATGCCGAACGCGAAGCCGGTGTTCTTCTTCGGGTCGATGCCGCCGTTCTCGAGGACCTTCGGGTGGACCATGCCGGCCCCGAGGACCTCGAGCCAGCCGGTCTCCTTGCACGTCCCGCAGCGTTTCGTCCCGTTGCCGTCCGGCAGACGACCCTTGCCCCCGCAGATGGAGCAGGAGACGTCGACCTCGGCGCCCGGCTCGACGAACGGGAAGTAGCTCGGGCGGAACCGCGTCCGCGTGCCCGGCCCGAAGTAGGCGCGGGCGAAGGCGGCGAGCGTGCCCTTGAGATCCGCGAAGGTGATCCCCTCGGCGACGCACAGCCCCTCGACCTGGTGGAACATCGGCGAGTGGGTCTGGTCGTAGTCCGAGCGGTAGACGCGGCCGGGGCAGATGATCCGGACCGGCGGCTTGCCGAGGCGGAGCATCGCCCGGATCTGCACCGGCGAGGTGTGGGTGCGCAGGAGCACGCTCCCCGGCTTCACCCCGTCCCGGAGCGTGGACTCCTGGACGTAGAACGTGTCCTGCATGTCCCTGGCCGGGTGGTCGGCGGGGATGTTGAGCGCCTCGAAGTTGTAGGCGTCGAGCTCGATCTCCGGGCCGCTCGCGACCTCGTAGCCGAGGCGGGCGAAGATGGCGGTGATCTCCTCGGTGGCGCGGGTGATCGGGTGGCGGTGGCCGCGCGGGAGGAGGGCCCGCGCCGGCGCGGTCACGTCGATCGGACGGCCGGCGAGCTCGGCCTGGAGCGCCAGCTCCTCGAGCTTGCCCCGCCCCTGGTCGAGCAGCTTCTCGACCTCGTCGCGGACCCGGTTCGCGACCTCGCCCACCTTCGGGCGCAGGTCCGCCGCGAGCTGCCCCATGCCGCGGAGCACCTGGGAGAGCTCGCCCTTCTTGCCGAGGAAGCGGACCCGGAGCTCCTCGAGACCCTTCTCGTCCGCGGCCGCACCGATGGCGTCGCGGGCGCTCCGGGCGAGCGCCTCCAGCTGCGAGAGCAGATCCGCCACGGGCCCGCCCTACGCCTGCGCGGCCTTCACGACCGCGGCGAAGTCGCCGGGGACCGAGAGCGCCAGGTCGGCCAGGATCTTCCGGTCGAGCGCCACGCCGGCCTTCTTCATGGCCGCCGTGAGCCGCGAGTAGGTCGTGCCGTTGAGCCGCGCGGCCGCGTTGATGCGGGCGATCCAGAGCGCGCGGAAGTTGCGGCGCTTCAGCCGGCGGTCGCGGGTCGAGTAGTTGAGGGCGCGCTCCACCGCCTGATTGGCGCGCTTGTAGCAATTCTTCCTGCGGCCGCGGAAACCCTTGGCGAGCTTCAGGACGCGGTTGCGACGGCGGCGGGCCTTGAACCCCTTCTTGACGCGCATCTTCGTTCTCCTTGCCGGCGGGAGGCGCCGCGCTCGTCACTCATGGTGACTGCGCGCACGCGCTTCGGAGCCCCGCTTGGGCGTTCCTGCTCCGTGCGGCTCTCGAGGCTTCCGGGCCCTACCGGGCGTACGGGAAGCACTCCATGATCTTCTTCTGGTCCACCGGGGCGAGGTGATCCGTGCCCTTGAGGTGGCGCTTCTGCTTCTTGGTCTTCCCGAACGTCGCCAGGTGGCGGACGCCAGCGCGGCGGAACTTCACCTTGCCGGACTTCTTCACGTCGAACCGCTTCTTGGCGCCGCTCTTCGTCTTCAGCTTGGGCATCTTCGTTCTTCCTGGTTGGTGCGGTGGGCCCTACCGCGGCCCGGGGCTCTGGGGCGCCGGCGCGGGGGATGGAGCGGACGGAGGCGGGGCGGCCTGCGGGGCCGGCGCGGCAGCGGCGGCCGCCGGGGCGCCCGGCGCAGGGGCGCCGGCGGGCTGCGTCGCCGCCTGGGCGCGGGCGCGGTCGCGCTGCGCCTGCAGCATGCGCGGGTTGGGGGCGAGGATCATGAACATCTGCCGCCCTTCCACCCGCGGCGCGGACTCGATCACCGCGACGTCGCGGAGGTCCTCGATCACGCGCTGGAGGACCTTCTGGCCGAGTTCCTTGTGCGACATCTCACGGCCGCGGAACATCACGGTGATGCGGGCCTTGTTGGCCTCGGCGAGGAACTCGCGCACCTTCTTGATCTTCACGTCGTAGTCGTGCTCCTCGGTCCGGGGGCGGAGCTTCACCTCCTTGAGCTGGACCACGACCTGCTTCTTCTTCGCCTCGTTCTGCTTCTTCTTCTCGAGGTACTTGAACTTCCCGTAATCCATGATCTTGCAGACCGGCGGCTTGGCCATGGGGCTGACCTCGACGAGGTCCATCCCCAGCTCCTGGGCGCGCGCCAGGGCCTGCTCGATGGGAAGCACTCCAAGCTGATCGCCCTCGGGGCCGACGACACGCACCTCGCGCGCCTTGATGCGCCGGTTGGTGCGAGCGTCACGGTTACCGGAACCGCCTCGGGGATCTCTCTGCGGGATGGCCATGGGCCTCCGAAATGCGGAAAAAGACGCCGTAGAATAAGGATTTCAAGTCGTTTGTCAACCTGAGCGGGGCCTGGGTGGGGTTACGGGCGACAGGCTGCAGGCTCCAGGAAAGACGGCGGTTTCCGTCCGCCTGGAGCTCGAAGCCCGGAGCCTGAAGCCTGGCCTCACCTTCCTCCGGGCTCCGACGAGTCCTTCTTCGACTCCCGGATCCAGCTCATCATCTCGCGCAGGCGCTTGCCCACCTCCTCGATCGGGTGCGCCTTCTCGGCCTCGCGGATCCGCTCGAACACCGGCCGACCGACCTGGTTCTCGTGGATGAACTCCTTCGCGAACTGGCCGGACTGGATCTCCGCGAGGATCTTCCGCATCTCGTCCTTGGTCTGCGCGTTCACCACCCGCGGCCCACGCGTGTAGTCGCCGTACTCCGCGGTGTCGGAGATCGACTGACGCATCCAGGCGAGGCCTCCCTCGTACATGAGGTCGGCGATGAGCTTCAGCTCGTGGAGGCACTCGAAGTACGCGCTCTCGGGCTGGTAGCCCGCCTCGACGAGCACCTCGAACCCGGCCTTCACCAGCGCCGCGGCGCCGCCGCACAGCACGGCCTGCTCGCCGAAGAGGTCGGTCTCGGTCTCCTCCTTGAACGTCGTCTCGAGGACGCCGGCGCGGGTCCCGCCGATGCCGCGGGCGTACGCGAGGCCGAGCGCCTTGGCCTGCCCCGTCGCGTCCTGGTGGACGGCGAGGAGGCACGGCAGGCCGCGGCCGTCCTGGTACTGCCGGCGGAGCATGTGGCCGGGGCCCTTGGGCGCGACGAGGATCACGTCCACCTCGGGGGGCGGGCGGATCTGGCCGAAGTGGATGTTGAACCCGTGGCCGTAGAAGAGCGCCTTGCCCTTCGCCAGGTGCGGGGCGATGGACTCCTCGTGGATCTGCTTCTGGGTCTGGTCCGGGGCGAGGTTCATGATGACGTCGGCCTCCCGCGAGGCCTCCGCCACCGAGAGCACCCGCAGGCCGGCGCCCTCGGCCTTGGCGCGGGACTTCGAGCCCGCGGCGAGCCCCACCCGGACGTCCACGCCCGAGTCGCGCAGGTTGAGCGCGTGGGCGTGCCCCTGCGAGCCGTACCCGATCACCGCCACCTTGCGCCGCTGGAGGAGATCGAGGCTCGCGTCCTTCTCGTAGTAGATCGTGACCGGCATTCGGTCTCCGTTCACGGGGAGGAGATCTGGGGCGGCGGCGGCTCGGCCTTGAGGGCCGGGGGCGCGAGCGTCTTGAACCCCCGCTCGAGCGCGATGCGCCCCGAGCGGCAGAGCTCCTGGATGCCGAACCGGCGGAGCCGCTCCTCGAGGGCGTCGAGCTTGCCGGCGGGGCCGCTCGCCTCGACGACCAGCGCGTCGGGCGAGACGTCCACGATGGTCGCGCCGTACGTCTCCGCGAGCGAGCGGAGCTCGGCGTAGTTCGTCTCCGGGGTCTTGATCTTCACCAGCATGAGCTCGCGCTCGATGAGGTCCTCGGGCTTGAGCTCGCGCACCTCGACCACGGGGACGAGCTTCTGGACCTGCCGGACCACCTGCTCGACCGACTTCGAGCCGAGGCGGACCACGATGGTGATGCGCGAGTAGTTCTCCACCTCGGTCGGGCCGACGGTGAGGCTCGCGATGTTGTAGTGCCGGCGGGAGAACAGGCCGGTGATCCGGTACAGCACGCCGGGCTTGTTCTCGACGAGCAGGCTGACGGTGTGCGTCTGGCCGTTGGGGCGGGTCTCGGTCTGTTCCATGTCACTCACCGTCGATCATGTCGTTGAGGGGGGCGCCGGCCGGGACCATCGGGTACACCTTGGCCTCGGGGCGGATGCGCACGTCCACGATGGCCGGGCCGTCCTTGTACGCGAGCGCCTGGTCGATGACCTTGTCGAGCTCCGGGACGGTCCGGGCGCGCAGGCCCAGGCAGCCGTAGGCGTCGGCGAGCTTCACGAGGTCCGGCAGGTCGGCGAGCGGCGTCTCGGCGTACCGCTCCGAGTAGAAGAGCTCCTGCCACTGCCGGACCATCCCCAGGAACAGGTTGTTGAGGACGAAGATCTTGATCGGCAGCTTGTGCTCGGACGCGGTGGCGAGGTCCTGCAGCGTCATCTGGAACGACCCGTCGCCGTCGATGCCGACGACGAGCGCGTCGGGCCGGCCGAGCTGCATGCCGATCGCCGCGGGCAGGCAGAAGCCCATCGTCCCCAGGCCGCCGGACGTGATGAACTGCCGGGGCTCGCTCGTCTTCCACCACTGGGCGGCGAACATCTGGTGCTCGCCGACGCCGGTGGTGACGAGCGCCTTCCCGCCGGTCTTCTTCCAGATCTGCTCGATGACGTACTGCGGGAGGAGCGGGCCGTCCTCCTTCTGCTGGTAGCGCATCGGGTGCTTCTCGCGCCACTCGGCCACCTTCTTCTTCCACGCCGAGATGTCGGGCCGGGCGTGCGCCTCGAACGCCTTGCGGACCTCCGCGTGCAGTTTGGGGAGGAGGGCCTTGAGGTCGCCGACGAGCGGCACCGTGGCGGTGACGAGCTTCGAGATCTCCGCCGGATCGATGTCGAGGTGGACGATCTTCGCCTCCGGCGCGAAGGTCGAGAGCTTCCCGGTCACCCGGTCGTCGAACCGCGCGCCGAGCGCGATGATGAGGTCGGAGCCCTGGACCGTGTAGTTGGCGTACCGGCTGCCGTGCATGCCGAACATGCCGAGGCAGAGCGGGTGCGTCTCCGGGAAGGCGCCCTTCCCGTGCACGGTGGTGACCACCGGCGCGTCGAGGAACTCGGCGAAGGCGAACACCTCGGCGTGCGCCGCGGCCGTGCGGACGCCGCCGCCGAGGTAGACCACCGGGCGCGTCGACGAGCGGATGAGCTGCGCCGCGTCCTTGAGGCGCGGCTCCTCGCGCACCGGCGGGTGGTAGCCCGGGATGTCCACCGTCTCCGGGTACTCGAACTCGAAGGTCGCGTTGAGGACGTCCTTCGGGATGTCGACGAGCACCGGGCCCGGACGGCCGGTCCGGGCGATGTAGAACGCCTGCTTCAGGACCTCGGGCAGCTCCTCGACCTCGGTCACCAGCCAGTTGTGCTTCGTGATCGGGACCGTGATGCCGGCGATGTCCGCCTCCTGGAAGGCGTCGGTGCCGATGAGCGCCTTCGAGACGTTGGCGGTGATCGCGACGAGCGGGACCGAGTCCATGTACGCGTCGGCGATCGGGGTGACGAGGTTCGTCGCGCCGGGACCCGACGTCCCCATGCACACCCCGACCTTGCCCGTGGCGAGGGCGTAGCCCTCGGCCGCGTGGCCGCCCACCTGCTCGTGCCGGACCAGGATGTGCCGCGGCGACTTCGCGCCGTGGAGCGCGTCGTAGAGCGGCAGGATCGCGCCGCCGGGGATGCCGAAGATGACCTCGACGCCCTCGGCCTGCAGGGCGCGCAGGACCGCCACCGCGCCCGTCACTTTCTGCTTTGCCATGTCGTACCTCGAATCCGTCTCTCTGGTTTCTTCACTCGTTCCAGGGTTCGCTCGCTCGGACGCGGGCCCATCCGCGCGCGCAGGGCCGACCGGAGTCGGCCCGCGCGGGCGCGGAGACCCGCCGTCATACGCGCGCGAGCGTGCGCCCGGCCGGAGGCGGCTGGGCCGGAGCGAGCCGGGGGCCAGGGAAGCAGCGCTTCACCGGCCCTCCAGCAGGATCGACGGGACGAGGCGGACCGTCATCTCGCCCCCTCGAACGCGGAGATCGCCGCGCCCTGCGAGAGCAGGAAGCCCAGCTCGTCCACGCCGTTCATCAGGCAGTAGCGGGCGAACGCGTCGATCGGGAACGTGGCCGTCCCGCCGCCGGGCAGCGAGATGGTGCAGGCCTCGAGGTCGATCGTGACCTCGGCGCCGGGCGCGCCGAGCAGGCGCGCGTGGCTCTCCCGATCGAGCACGACGGGCACGAGCCCGTTCTTCAGGCAGTTGGACCGGAAGATGTCGGCGATGCGGGTCGAGACCACGGCCTGGATTCCGTAGTCGGCCAGCGCCCACGGCGCATGCTCGCGAGAGGAGCCACACCCGAAGTTGTCGCCGGCGACGAGAATGCGGCAACCTGCCGCGACCGGTTGGTTGAGCACGAAGTCCGGACGCGGCGCGCCGGACGCGTCGTACCGCCAGTCGCTGAAGAGCGCCTTCCCGAGGCCCTTCTTGTCGGTCACCTTCAGGAAGCGAGCGGGGATGATCTGGTCGGTGTCCACGTTCTCGCGCGGGAGCACCACCGTCTTCGACTGGATGAGGCGGATCGGTTCCATGGTCACCCCACCTCCATCTGGCGGGGATCGGCCACCGCGCCCGAGACCGCCGCGGCGGCGGCCGTGAGCGGGCTCGCGAGCAGCGTGCGCCCGCCGGCGCCCTGGCGGCCCTCGAAGTTGCGGTTGGAGGTGGAGACGCAGTACTGGCCGGCGGTGATGTTGTCGCCGTTCATGGCGATGCACATGGAGCAGCCCGGTTCGCGCCACTCCGCCCCGGCATCCCGGAAGATCCGGTCGAGGCCCTCCGACTCCGCCGCCTTCTTCACCTTGTGGGAGCCCGGGACGACGAGCGTCCGGACCTTCACCCGGTTGCCCTTCATCACCCGGGCCGCCTCGCGCATGTCCTCGAGCCGGCCGTTGGTGCAGGAGCCGATGAAGACCGCGTCGATCTTCTGGCCGAGCAGCTTCTGGCCGGGGGTGAGGCCCATGTACCGGAGCGCGGACTCGAGCGTGGAGCGGCTCGAGGCGTCGGCCTCGCGGGACGGATCGGGCACGACCCCGTTCACCGGGATCCCCTGCCCCGGGTTGGTCCCGAACGTGATCCAGGGCGCGACCGCCGCGGCGTCGATGACGACCTCTCGGTCGTACGTCGCGCCGGCGTCGGTGGCGAGCGTCCGCCAGCGGGCGACCGCGGCGTCGAAGTCCTTGCCCTTGGGCGCGCGCGGCCGGCCGGCGAGCCACTGGAAGGTCGTGTCGTCGGGGGCGATGAGGCCCGCCCGCGCGCCCGCCTCGATGGACATGTTGCAGACCGTCATCCGGCCTTCCATCGTGAGCGCCCGGATGGCCGAGCCCGTGTACTCGAGGACGTGGCCGGTGCCGCCGCCCACGCCGAGCTTGGCGATGATGGCGAGGATGAGATCCTTGCCGGAGACGCCCTTCGCGAGCGCGCCCTCGACGCGGACCGCGAGGCTCTTCGCCCTGCGCTGCAGGAGGCACTGCGTGGCGAGCACGTGGCTCACCTCGGACGTGCCGATGCCGAAGGCGAGCGCGCCGAACGCGCCGTGCGTGGCGGTGTGGCTGTCGCCGCAGACCACGGTCATGCCCGGCTGCGTGGCCCCCATCTCCGGGCCGAAGACGTGGACGACGCCCTGGGCGTCGTCGCCGAGGCCGTGCAGCTCGACCCCGAAGTCGGCGGCGTTCTTCTCGAGCTGCCGGACCTGGGCCTCGGCCTGCGCGTCGATGAACGGGAACTTCCCGTTGGGCAGGCGCGGCAGCGTCGGCGTGGAGTGATCCATCGTCGCGAGCGTCCGCTCCGGGCGGCGCACGCGCAGCCCGCGCTCGCGCAGGGTCGAGAACGCCTGCGGGCTCGTCACCTCGTGCACGAGGTGGAGGTCAATGTAGAGGATCGCCGGGGTCTCCGGCGTCTCCGCGCGGACCAGGTGCGCGTCCCACACCTTCTCGAACAACGTCTTCGCCTTCCCGTCCTTCGAATCTCGGGCCATCCTATGGAGTCCCCATCTCGGCGCGGGCCTCGCTCATCCGCGGCGACAGCTTGAGCGCGATGCGGTTCACGACATCGAGGAAGGCCCGCGCGCTGCCCTCGATGATGTCGGTGGAGAGCGCCCGGCCCCGGTACACGCCGGTGGGGTGCTCCACCTCGATCGTCACCTCGCCCAGCGCGTCCTCGCCGGTCGAGACGCTGGCGATCTCGTAGTTGCGCAGCTTCACGGAGACGCCGGTCACCTTCTCGATGGCCCGGTACACCGCGTCGACCGGGCCGTCCCCGGCCTCGGCCGCCTGGAACCGCTCGCCGGCCTGGTTCCGCAGGGCGACCGACGCGCACGGCAGCGTCCCGGTCCCCGAGGTCGTCGAGAGCGCCTCGAGCTCCCAGGCCCGGCCGCCCGTCTGGAGGAGCTGGCCGTGCACCACCAGCGCCTCGACGTCGGCGTCGTAGATCTCCTTCTTCTTGTCGGCGAGCAGCTTGAACTCGGCGAAGAGCTTGTCGATCGCCGCGTCGTCGAGCTGGTACCCGAGGGCGACGAGCCGCTCCTTGAAGCCGTGGCGGCCGGAGTGCTTCCCGAGCACGAGCGCGCTGTGGGTGAAGCCGACCTCCTCCGGGCGCATCACCTCGTACGTCTCGCGGTTCGTCAGCATCCCGTGCTGGTGGATGCCCGACTCGTGGGCGAAGGCGTTCTGGCCGACGATCGCCTTGTTCCGCTGCACGTGGAGGCCGGTCACCTGCGAGACGACGCGGCTCGTGGGGTA
>DASPMI010000206.1:0-4647 GCA_035627135.1 Anaeromyxobacter sp.
AGGTGGAGCTCCTCGCGGAGCGCGTCGATCGCGACCTCGAGGTCCTCGATGATCGGGTCCGACTCCTCCTGCTCCTCGAAGGTGTTCTGCTTCGTGTCCCCGAGGCCGTGCTTCGTCATGTAGTAGAGGTCGCGGATGCTCGTCGTCTTCCCGGCGTCGATGAGCTCCTTGCAGGCCTCGGAGACGAGGAACGTCTGCATGAACTTCTTGGCCATGCTGACGTTGAAGAAGTAGCGCTTCTGCTTCTGCGAGCCGAGCTCGATGAGCCGCTTGCGCTCGTTGAACTTCACGTTCGCGAGCGAGCGAATGGGGATCTCGACGAAGGGGTTCTTGCCGCCCTTCGTCGCCTGCAGGACCGAGGCGGCGAGCTTCTCGATCTTCTGGACGGTCTTCTTGTCGACCTGGTCGAGCCTGGGCATCCGTTACTCCTGCTCGTCTTCCTGGGCCTCGGCCTTGGCCTTCGGCCTGCGCGCGGCGGCGTCCGGCCGGCGCGGGTTCTTCGCGGTCTTCTCCGACTGCTCCTCGAGCGCCGCGTCGTCGAGCTCCTGCTCCGTCACCTTGTCGGCGAGCTTGAGGAACTCGCGCTTGATCGGGTCCGGGCTCCGGCCGGTGATCTTGCCGATCGACTGGGCGACCTCCTGGATGTAGAGCTCGAACAGGCTCCGGCGCTGCGCCTGGTAGTCGAGGTGCTTCTTCTTCCGGATGTGCGCGGCGAGCTTGCGGCCGCACTCCTGCGCGGCGAGCTGGATCTCCCGCATGATCTCCGGGTAGTGGGCGACCGCCTCCTTGGCCTCGCTCGTGAACGGCACCCAGACGCTCGCGATGTGCACGAGGAGCGCCATGGGGCCGACCGGGAGCGAGCCCTTGGGCTGGCTGAGGAGGTAGTTCCGCCAGTCGGTCTTGACGATCGCCTCCGTCATGCCGCACGCGCCGCGCTGGAAGAGGAGCGGGACGCGATTGGCGAAGCGGAAGAGCTCGATCGGCTTGTCCGCCGGCCACGAGCCGCCGTACGCGAGCCCCACCTCCACCTGGAACGGGTTGCCGCGGTACACCTTCGGCGGACGGGTGACGGTGGCGATGAAGTAGTTGTGCCCCTTGATCTTCTCGACGCCCTCCTCGGGCGGCGCGTCGGGGACGACCGGCGCCTCGGCCTTGGCCTCCTTCTCCTTCTTGGTCGTCTTCTTCTTGGCCGCGGAGTCGAGGTCGAGCTGCTCCTCCTGCTCGGGCCCCTCGGACTCGATGACGTTGAGGAACGAGACGAGGCCCTTGCGCATGAGCTCGTCGCCGATGGGCGAGAGCACCTGCGTGGGTGGGGCCATGATCTTCGTCTCGGAGATGGCCTTGTGGAGGCGGGCGGCGAGATCGCGGTCCTCGGCGAGGTCCCGCGGCCGGACCTTCCCCTTGAACCCGGCGTTCTTGACGATCTCCTCGGCGACGCTCGACGACACGCGCGAGAAGGCCGTCTGGAGGAAGCCCTTCACGTCGTGGCTCTTGGAGTCCGACGCCATCACCATCAGGGCGCCGAGCTCGACGCCGTGCGGGTGGGGCTTGATCTCCTGCGCCTCCTTGGGCAGCTCCTCGGTCGCGCGCGGGAAGGTGAGCTTCTCCTGCCGCGGGCGGACGTAGTGGAACGTGGCGTGGGGGTTCGAGAGCGCGGTGTGCTCGACGTAGCGGTTCACGAACCGCTGCCCCTGCTGCCAGTTGGCGACGATCTCCAGCTCGACGCGGGTGCCGTGCTCCTGGTGCCACTCGGCGAGCTCGCGGTCCTCGGTGACCACCGGGTTGTTCTTCCGGGTGTCGATCTGGATCTCGAACCAGTGCGCCGGCTTGGCCTTGCCGATGCGCGAGGTGACGCGGATGGGCTGGCCGGTGGTGAGCTGGCCGTACATGGCGGCGGCGCTGATGCCGATACCCTGCTGGCCGCGGCTCTGCTTGAGCCGGTGGAACTTCGAGCCGTAGAGGAGCTTGCCGAAGATCTTCGGCGCCTGCGCCTTCACGATGCCGGGGCCGTTGTCCTCGACCACGACCACGAACCGGCCTTCACCTTTGGTCAGATCCCCCTCACCCTTCGCGTTCAGGGCGAGGTCGCGGACCTCGATCGTGATCTCCGGGAGGATGCCCGCCTCCTCGCAGGCGTCGAGCGAGTTGTCCACCGCCTCCTTGATCGTCGTGAGGAGCGCCTTCGAGGCGTTGTCGAACCCGAGCAGGTGGCGGTTCTTGGTGAAGAACTCGGAGATGGAGATCTCGCGCTGCTTCGCCGCCATCTGCTCGGCGGTGGCGCGGCGCTTCGGCGCCCGGGCCGCGGGCTCGGGGGCCGGCGCCGCCTCGACCTCCTCGGCTCGCGCGGGGGCCGCCGCGGAGGCCTCGTCGGGGGCGGGCTGCTTCCCCTTCGCACGCCCGGGCGGCGCCGCCTTCGGCGCCCGCTTGCCACGCGCCGGCGCCGCGGGCGCGGCTGCCGCGCTCCGGGACCTCGCCCCGGCCGAGCCCCGCCGCGCCGGCGCCGCCGACACGAGCTCGAGCTGGCCGTCGGCCTCCGCCTCCGGCTTCGCCTTGCCTCTCCCGACCTTCGCCACCGCGACCTTTCGGCCCGCCATCAGCGTAACCTCGCGATATCTCCTGCCATCGCCCCACTTAACACGAGCCGGACATGGGCGCGAGAAAGCGGCGCGGCCGAGCGCCGCTCCGCTCGGCCGGATTGACCCGTCTCTCCCGGTGGTTACTTGGAAGAAATGTCCTGGAGCGAAGCGGCGCAGCCGCGCGGAATGACCTCGTCGTACCGGCCCGGCGTCGGCCGCAACTACCTCAAGACCGCCATGCTGATGGCGTTCCTCATCGCCGTCCTGGCCATCGGCGGCCAGATGTGGGGGGGCACGGCCGGCCTCCTGCTGTTCGGCGGCATCGGGCTCGTCTTCAACTTCGTGTCCTACTGGTTCTCGGACAAGATCGCGCTCCGCGCCCACCGCGCCGAGCCGGTGACCCGCGAGCAGGCCCCGCAGCTCTACGAGATGGTCGAGCGGCTCACGCGCCGCGCCGGGCTGCCGATGCCGAGCCTCTACCGGATCCCGTCGCCGACCCCGAACGCGTTCGCGACGGGCCGCAGTCCGAGGCACGCGGCGGTCGCGGTCACCGACGGCATCGTCCAGCTCCTCACCCCGCGGCAGCTCGAGGGCGTGATCGCCCACGAGCTCGCGCACGTGAAGAACCGCGACATCCTCATCGCCACGATCGCCGCCGCCGTCGCGGGCCTCGTGGCCTCGCTCGGCCACATGATCCAGTGGGGCGCGATGCTCGGCGGGTTCGGCCGGTCGAGCGACGACGAGGAGGGCGGCGGCAGCAACATCTTCGGCGCGCTCGCCTGGGCGATCCTCGCGCCGATCATCGCGATGATCATCCAGCTCGCGGTCTCGCGGTCGCGCGAGTTCGGGGCGGACGCCTCCGGCGCGGAGCTGATCGGCGATCCCGAGCCGCTCGCGGAGGCGCTGCTCACGCTCGAGAAGGGCAACCAGGTCATCCCCTACGAGCACGGCGGCCCGGCCACGGCGCACCTGTTCATCGTCAACCCGTTCCAGGGCGGCGCGCAGCGGATCATGAACCTGTTCTCGACGCACCCCTCGACCGAGGACCGCGTCCAGCGGCTCCGCGAGCTCCGCAGCGTCCTGCGCGGCGGCATTCGCATCACCTGATCTCGGCCTCGCCCGCCAGTCCGTTCACCCTGAGCGTAGGGCCCGCGCAGCGGGCCCGGAGTCGAAGGGTGAACGGGAGCGGATCCGTGCGGGATCCGTACGCCGCCTCCGCGCCTCCGCCCCGGCCCCCGCTCGCTACCTCGGGCGCGCGGCGGGGGGATCGGTACGCGCGCGAAGAGGTTCAGCGCATCTGGGCGAGGCGCGCGAAACTTGCCGGCCACTTCCGCGCTTCGCGCGGATGGCCGGCTTCGGACAGTCGCGCGCCCGCTGCGGCTGGCGCGGTCCGCGCGCGGATCGCGCTCAGCGAGGCTGCGCGCCCTCGGTGTACCGCTCCGCGGGGGCCGGGCTCCGGCGCTCCGGCGGCTGCGGGGGCTGGTTGCCGCTCGGCGCTCAACGAAGTCCGGCCGACGGCGGATCACAACGATCATCGCCGCCAGAGGCGACGACCGTGAACGTCGAGCTCCTGACCTCGAGACCGTCGGCAATGGTGACGAAGTACGTGCCGGGCTCGGGCGTCGTGAAAGCACAGGTCACGAGACTGTCGATGTCGCAGGACTCCGGGTTGCCCGGGCACTCCGCGTCGCACGCTGTGACACGCGGCTCGAGGAAGTAGGAGTTGCCTTCCCTCGTGACGTCACAGACGACGCGCGAGCCGCAGTTACACCACCTGATGTTGACGTCCACGGTGGTCTGCGATGGAAGCGTGCACGACGTCGGGTAGTCGTGAATCGGCGGAGTGATCGCGCACGACGGCTCCGAGCTGCAACCAGACGCGAACAGCGCGCCGGCGGCGAGCGCGGCGACGACGGCGGTGCTGCGGCGGACGAGCTTCAACGTCGTTCCCTCCATCAGATCGTGAGCACGATCTTCCCGAACTGCGCCCGCTCCGCAAGGAGCTCGTGTGCGCGCCGGACCTCCGAGAGCGGGAGCGTCCGGTCGATCACCGTGCGGAGCTTGCCCTCGT